>NZ_JABXKH010000131.1 GCF_017115105.1 Nostoc sp. NMS2 | reverse complement strand
GGAAACCCGGACAACGCAGTGGCTCCCCAACCTACGAATATTTTATTTTTTCGGAAATCCCCAGTCTGCAATACCCTTTTAAGCTAGACACGCAAGAAAATCTTGCTTGAGTTGGGCTGCATCAAGATTGCGGCCAATAAAAACTAGTTCGTTTTTGGG
This sequence comes from Nostoc sp. NMS2, assembly GCF_017115105.1. GTDB lineage: Bacteria > Cyanobacteriota > Cyanobacteriia > Cyanobacteriales > Nostocaceae > Nostoc. The sequence goes on along the minus strand of NZ_JABXKH010000131.1, from coordinate 116,560 downwards.
GGTTTCGCTTGCTTTCCAGGGGCGATCGGGTTTGCCATCAAATATCATGTGTACTCCCTGGAATACAAATCGATTATCTTCTCCAGCAATATTTAAAATGCCTTTCATCCGAAATATATCTGGGCCTTGGGTACGCAGTAACTCCGAAATCCAAGCGTTTAATTTTTCTCCATCGACTGCGCCTGCTTCTACTAAAGCCACAGAAAACACAGTTTCATCATGAACGTGGGCATCTTCGCCTAAGAAATCTGGATCAATTTCTAATGCACGATCTAAATCAAAGGCTTTGACACCTAATAAAGCATCCATCCCTAGTTCAGAATTTTGGGTACGGTAGATTTTTGCGATCGCATTCATCGCCCGAATCCGTTTTTCTAATTCATCCAACTCTTCCGGCGCTACCAAATCTGTTTTATTAAGTAAAATTACATCGGCAAAAGCAATCTGTTCTTGGGCTTCGTCTGCATCCCAGTGCTGCCAAATATGCTTGGCATCTACGACTGTCACCACTGCATCTAGAGACAATTGACTTTGTAAATCTTCATCCACAAAAAATGTCTGAATTACTGGTGCTGGATCGGCTAATCCAGTTGTTTCAATTACTAAATGGTCAAATTTATCCCGCCGCTTCATCAAATTGCCAATGATGCGAATTAAATCGCCGCGCACTGTACAACAAATACAGCCATTATTCATTTCAAATATTTCTTCATCGGCATCGATAATCAATTGATTATCAATACCCACTTCCCCAAATTCATTGACAATCACAGCAACTTTTTTGCCGTGTTCGTAGGTGAGGATGTGATTGAGTAGAGTCGTTTTACCTGCTCCCAAGTAGCCTGTAAGAACAGTAACGGGAACTGAATTGTTGATTACGTCAGCCACCATACTCTAAATTCCCCTTATCTCACCTTATAGATAATCATTATCGCCCATGATAAATCTTTTTATATTTTTGTGCGAACTTACTGTTATTTTTGATTTCAGCATCATCACATAATTTAATCAAGAAACATTTTATTTTTAGGCATCTACTTTTTAACGAACCGCAGAGAGCGCAGATAGAAAAAAGTGCGAGAACTGCATTTGCTTCTCTCTCTGTGTCGCGCCAGTTGCTTCAAGTCGGGGAACCCGACACCACTTGCTCATGGGGGTTTCCCCCATGAGCAAGTGGCTCCCCAACGCACTGGTTTCTCTGCGCCTCTGCGGTTTAAAAGAATTTATTGACCAATATTTTTACAATCTTTACCTCTTGGTGTGAAGATTTAATTTTCTGGGGATAACAAAAAATCTTGAATTGCTTCTAAAACAACTGCTGGGTATTCTTCATGCAGTCCCAGAGAACCAGGAATAACAACACTTATCACTCCTGATAAGGCTACCAAAGCGTTCATTTCTTCTCGTGATTTTGGGGGACTCGATTCCCCAATTACTACCATGAGCGGTACGGTTAAAGACTGCACAAGTTCCAGAAAATCAGATTGTGCGTGTACAGCATCAAGATTACCAGTTACAAAGGCAGCAGATGCAAATCGCGCTCCTGGTTGTTGAGTTGTTTGCCATTTCTTCTCAATGAAACTGGGTGTAATTTTAGCCGCGTCACTAAAGACGTGACGGCGGTACATAAAACTTAAGAAAGATTGGGTAGTGTTGAGTTTGTAGAGAGCTTGACCAAGTATAGGCGATCGCACTAATCCTCTCACCATACCAGCTATTTGCTGACTTGCCCCCATTGTCGGCAAAGGCCCACGCCAAGTAGGAGCTAACAATACAATTTTTGAGAAAGCAGCCTGCTTAAGGGCTAATTTTAAAACGTAACTAGCAGTGTGACCAGCCGCAACTACAGTAATGGGAGTATTAAAAACAGCTTTGACAAAATCTTCCAGAAAGTGCTGATATATTTCCGGTCGGTAATTTAAACTAGGGCGAGAAGATTCACCAAATCCAGGCCAGTCTAAGGCTACAACTTGAAAATTAGGAGCTAGTAATTTAGCAAGTTCGCCTACTTCGGAACGTGTCGAGACACTACTGAAAGATGGTAGTAGCAATAGCGGTGAACCTTTACCGAGGGTTTCATAAACAACACGCAATTGCTGATTTTCCCAGTTCCAGAGATATTCTTGAACTATTCCACCAAAAGCAGTAGCAGCAGAGGTAGATAATAAATTTGTTGACATGACACTAAATTTTGGTAGTTGTACGTTATTTGTCAGTTGTCCTTTGTCCTTTGCAAATGACTAATGACTAATGACTAATGACTAATGACCAATAACCAAGTTTAGCTAGGCAAATCTAACTTACATTCCAATGCTTTTTTTTGCATGGTTTTGAAAATGTTGTAAAATCCATTAGCGCGGGAAGGTGTCAGACTAACGTTTAAGCCCGTTTCTTGAATAAAATCTGGGGTAAGTTGGACAATCTCAGTTGGTGTTAGTCCCTGCAATCCTTCAACTAGAAGCCCTACTAAACCTTTGGTTAACTGGGAATCAGACTCGCCCTGAAATACAACCTTTCCATCATCCAAGGCTGCTGTGATATAAACTTGAGACACGCAGCCAGGAACCTTATTTTCGGGTAATTTCTCAGCTTCTGGGAACTCATTGAGCTTCTGAGCATACCAGATTAGCTGTTCGTAGCGCCGCTTCGGTTCGGAAGCGCGTTGAAAGCGCTGGACAATTTTAGCAAGCGCAGGTGGCAAAGAATCTAGAGTTGAGGACATAACAGAAGCTGCAAATGATCGGTCTTACCTTGAGTGTAAATTATCTGGAGAGCGATGCCTACGGCGGGCTGTGCCTACGCGCCTCTGGTTCTCTTGGCAGGATGAAGCTAGCCACTATTAACTATAACTTGTCAAATCCAGATAATTCCTGCGATCGCACTCATCTTTAAACCTCATCTATGTTGAAACCTAGAGTTTTTTAAAAGATATATTTATGTAGGTTGGGTGGAGTGAAACGCAACCCAACATTATCACCAAATTTTATGTTGGGTTACGCTATCGCTGCACCCAACCTACAAAACTACGGTTCTCAAGGTAGACGAGGTTCAGTTGCGTTTTTAATCCGTCTAATCGCAAAAACTTAATTTTTTATAAGCAGACTTTAACAGCAACTCGATACAAGTTACTTTGTCTCAATATGCACTTACAAAAATAGCTGCAAGTAGCTTTTAACTAAGCAGCCAGGTGATAATCAACAATTAAAAATTAAAAATCAAAAAATTCTGACTTTTAATTTTTAATTTCTCTCCCTTAAGGATTAGTTCGTAGTTTGTGCAGCTAGCATCTGCTTCAGCTTTTCTAATTCCGAAGCCCAACGAGGATCTGGACGAATAGCGTCTGAATCGGTAGTTGTTGTTGTGCTGTTTTCGCGGGAACCGCCACCACCACCGCCACGACGGGGCTTTTTAGAGCTTTTCTCCCGACGGCTACCTTCTCTATTAACGCTAGGAGTGGGCGTGCTACTACCAGCCAGAGTAACTGGTTTAGGAGCAGCTTGTTCGTCGCCCTCTTCACCCTTTGTCCGAGGTAATGCCTTTTCTAGCTTAATGGCAGTGTCTTTAAACATCTGACCATTATACTTTTCAATGATTTCATCAGCTTGTTCGTCATTGTTGACGGTAAGAAAACCGAAACCACGGCATTTGCCAGTTTTGCGGTCTTTAATTAATTTAGTAGTTACAGCTTCACCTTCTGCTGCAAAAACTGCTTGCAAATCTTGACGATCGATTTCTTCTTTAGGCAAATTACCTATATATAGGCGAACAGACATGAACTATACCTCCAGAGTTAAATGAACATGGCAAGGCGAGAAAACAATCACTTGGCTTTGGCTTTTAATTTAAATAGATGCTATTGACCAAGACTGCCATCAACCAATTTTTTGCTCGAAACTGTCAACCTATACAATACAGTTTTTCGTCGGGATCAAGCTTGTTTAATCCAAAGGCCCACACAATGGTGAGCTAATAACACCTTAATTCTAAGAATTGTAAATTTAATAAGCCTATTGCCTGCTAAAGTACACGCTTTCTTCCATGCCTTCTTCGCAGAATCAAATACCATTCCTTACAGTACCACGGTATTTTCTACGTAGCTAGTTTAGCGCATACATTTCTAACGTTAGTATTACTGCATCGTAACATAAAACACATTTTTTTATTCAAGGGGGCATAATTTGAAACAAAAACCAGCCGGTGGCTGGTTGATTTCCTGCTGTGTTGGGAGGATAAAAAGTATGGAGGGGGGGAACAGCATCCGAATTCATAACTAAGCTGTAGTGCCTAGTTATGTTGGTTGCTATTGTTTGTGTAAATAAATGTAACACTTTAAAATAAAACCTGCAACATTTGTTTACATTTTGGTTTGTCATTTGTCAGTTGTCCTTTGTGCTTTGCAAATAACCAATACTTCGACTACGCTCAGTACAAATGACCAATGACTAATGACCAATGACTAACCAGTAAGAAAAACGTATGCGCCCCAAGCCTGTGCTGCAACTGCCAAAAAAGTAGACCAGATGGGATGAGGGCTATGAATGGTTTTACCACTTTGAGTTTCCAGGGTTTGGACATCGATCCAAGGTGTTGCTCCTCGCCGGAACCAACCTGTGACGATAATTTGCCGACCGATGAGATCCTGGTGATTCACTGACTGTCCTAGCCAAGAAATGTGGTGTAATTTCACTAAACCTGCGCTGGATTGGAGGATTAAATCTTGCGCTAGGGAGTTGCTAGTGCCTTGACGACCTAATAGTTTGCCCGCCAGACGCACGCTGACGCTATCAATAGGTAAGGCAGAAGGGTCAGCTAATAGGTTGGGTAGGTAGTCTTCAGTTTGCACAGTGGCAGATTTGATGTCGGGGAAAAAAGAATTAATCCGCATGACTGTACCGATGCTAAAGCCAATTAGAAGGCAGCCTGTAATGAAAGACCAATCTTCATATATCCACTTTAGATTTAAAAACTTGAGTACGAATGCTAGTTGCCAGGTTAGCCAGACCAAAGCTGCAAACAGAACTCCTAAAGGGATTCCCAACCAAGGAGCGATTTGTAATAAGAAAGACTGACGCTCAACCTGTGATGGTTCGCTTGCAAAATGTAATTCGGTGTCTAGATGCCAGTGACGAGCTATTTTGCACAGGCGTTCGATGCGATCGCCCATCAAGGGATGACTATTATTAATCGTAAACCATTGGCGGTAGGGATTGGCAGTATCCCACTTCAAAAATGATTCAAAAGATAAATTGCTGGCAATAGTGCCCAAAGAAAGGCTCTGTTGATGGCTAACTGGTGTCAGGAGATTTAAGCTTTCCAGTTGCCAACTGGTCTGTTCTTGGTTTTGGATATCAGCTGCAATGCCAATGGAAATTTTGAGTAAAGCGCGAATCAGGGCGTTGGGATTACCGGTGATTTCAGATGCGACGCGATCACTATAATAAAGCCGCAACCGCGACAACCACAATCCAGTCCCAGTCAGTAAAGCCCAAACTCCATAAACTAGACTAGCCGTAATTGTCACCGGCCAGCGCCAAATTTTCGCTGATATCTTGTCTCCCAACTCCGACAGTTGCTGATATAGCTTATGGATTGGTAGTGTCACCAGCAGCAACAAAGACATGACAGCAAAATCCCAGTGAGCAATATGCCCTAGCTGCGTGGCGTAAATAATAGCGATTTCATCATCTGCCAGTTGCTCTAATAGCCCTTGACTCACAACAATCCTGGCATTACGTGGTAAACTACCGTAGGTCAGGATAATTGGTGCAGCCATTGGTAAAATCCGCAGTTTGGGTAAGGGCCAGTGGCGCTGTTGGCAACAGCGTTGTAGTACCCGCACAGCTTCGCGGCTATGAGTATTTAATACATCTTTGGGAAATTCTCGCTGACCATATAAGTTTGCCAGTAGCAGATCCAGCAACCAAGGTGATACTCCGATCAAAATCACCAATACTATGAGCAACAATTTAGTAGGGTCGCGGTATAAAAGCTGCAACGGCTCCAGATAAGGTAGTTTGACTAAAGTCAAGTTGATGAATCCCATTGCTAACTTGAGGATTTCTCGCATCACCCAAAACAGGGCAATGAATGTTCCTGCTGTCAGCAGCCGCAAGGGAATTAATTTTGGTTTATGTAGGGGTTGCCATGCTTTGGCGCGTTGTGCTTGTCGCCAATAAATAACACCGAATAATTTAGCTTGGGTGCGGGTAACAGAACCCATGAAACCGTTTAGAGGTGCAGTCGGCGGTGGTAATGGTGTAGCTACCGTAGCTTTGAGTTTAGGTAGTGGCACCATCGCCGGGGTGTCGTTGCTCTTGGTTTCTATTACTTGTTCTTCTGGCTTTTCCTCTAATGTAGGATTTACCGGGGGGGGAACTGGGGGAGAATCTGGAGGAGGATCTGGAGTTGAGTTATCAAAAGCAACAAATCCAGTTTCGACATTTTTTGATTCTCGATCGCGTTTTTTCCGTTTTGTCAGGTGTTCGAGAGCGCGTGTTGCCCACTCTTGAACTTGCGGATTGTTACTCTCAATGAGATTCTGGGAAATAGCGATCGCTTTGGGAACTTCGCCAGTGCGAGCATAAGCCATCACTAAACCAACCTGAGCTTGTAAGCTAGCAGTCCCATTGTTTTGGCTGTTAGCAATAGGTTCTAGTTGGGCGATCGCTGTTTGGTAATTTCCCTGCTTGAGGGCAACTAAACCAGCCTCCAAAGACGGTTTGGCATGTGAAGGCATACAAATTCTGGCACTCCAATCTCTTCTAGGTGATCCACGTTTGTGCAAAAGCGCGAACCTCGGATGCCGTGGAACTCAACCGCGCCCGAGTTTTGCTTGTCAAGTGAAGGATAAAGATTGAATTCAGAAGTCAGGAGTCAGGAGTCAGAATTCAGTTGGATCTCCTGTAGGACTAATTCTGAATTCTGGATTCTGGATTCTGTATTCTTCTTCATTCCTCCACTGATTGTTGACTAGAAAATACTGGAGCGATCGCGCTTAATTTTAACTCTGGATGGTCGCCCAGTAACTGTTGACAATTCCATTCATTGCGGAATAGCAACACTGGTCGTCCCATGCTGTCTTTAACTGTAGTGGTATTGAATATTCGTCCCACCTTTTCTAATGCTTCCCAACCACCCTCAACCCAACGGGCGACACTGTAGGGTAATAAATCTAATATGGTTTCTACACCATACTCGTTTTGTAAGCGAAACTGTACCACCTCGAATTGCAACTGACCCACCGCCGCCAAAATTGGATCGCGCTTGGCTTCATCAGTTGAATACATAATTTGTACAGCACCTTCTTCTCGCAATTCCGCAACGCCTTTTTGGAATTGTTTAGACTTCGAGGGGTTGGGATTCCTCAGAGATGCAAACAGTTCCGGCGAAAAATACGGAATCCCCTCATATTCGAGCTTTTGTCCCGTGTAAATTGTATCCCCGATCGCAAAAACACCAGGATTGTTCAAACCGATCACATCGCCAGGATAAGCCACATCAATCGATTCTCGCTCTTGAGCAAAAAGTTTTTGCGGGCGAGATAGACGGATAAGTTTACCAATGCGGGCGTGATTCACCATCATATCTTTTTCAAACTTACCAGTACAGACCCGGATAAATGCAACGCGATCGCGGTGTTTCGGGTCCATATTCGCTTGCAATTTAAAGACAAACCCCGAAAATTCCGGGTATGTAGGGGCAACTTCGCCAACACTGCTGTAATGAGAACCGGGTTTGAGGGCATAGTCGAGGAAATACTTGAGGAATAACTCTACCCCGAAGTTGGTCATGGCGCTACCAAAGAACACAGGTGTCATTTTGCCTTCGTGTACCAGCTGCAAATCTAGCTCTGGCCCAACTCCTTCTAACAGTTCTAAATCATTTTTCAGTTGGTAGTACAGGCTTTGTTCTAGCTGCTCTTCTATTCTCGGATCGCCTAATTCGACTATCGTATCACGGGCTTCTCGGCTGCCGTGGGCGCTGCGTTCAAAGAGGTGAATTTGTTGCATGTGTCGGTCAAAAACACCTTTAAAGCGATCGCCCATCCCAATCGGCCAATTTACCGCATAGGTTTGCAATCCTAATTCTTGCTCAATTTCATCCAATAATTCTAGAGGTTCTCTGCCTGGGCGATCGAGCTTGTTGATAAATGTAAAAATCGGGATACCGCGCAACTTACACACTTCAAACAATTTGCGAGTTTGGGGTTCCAAACCTTTTGCCGCATCAATTAACATCACTGCATTATCGGCGGCGGCGAGAGTGCGATAAGTATCTTCACTGAAATCTTGGTGTCCAGGAGTGTCTAATAAATTTATCTGACAGTTCCGGTATTCAAATTGCAAGACCGTGGAAGTAATAGAAATACCCCGTTGTTGCTCCATCGCCATCCAGTCAGAGGTAGCTTTACGCTGTGCCCGTCGCGCCTTAACCGCTCCAGCTTCGTGAATTGCACCTCCGTACAGGAGTAGCTTTTCAGTTAGTGTCGTTTTACCCGCATCGGGGTGAGATATAATCGCAAAATTGCGGCGAAGTTCAACTGCTTGAATAAGTTCAGACTGAAGTTCAGTAGACATAATTGTATTTGTTTGTTAGCTAGCTTAATTTTTTTCTGACTCTAGTAAGTCTTTTAATCTTAAGACAACGATGCTCGTGATAGGGTCGTAATGTAACCAACAATCTAACTAAAGAGGAGAAAGCAATGTACGACACAGACAAGCGAAAGCTTCTATCAGCCTTGTCGCATGGAGCCATTTTTTTCAGCACAACATTAGTATCTGTAGGTGTACCTATCGCCATACTGCTCGTATCTGACGATCCTGTTGTTAAAGAAAACGCCAAAGAATCCATCAATTTCCACTTTAATGTCTGGTTTTATGGTGCAATTCTGGGAGCGCTGTTTTTTATATTCGGTTGGTTATTGTTTCCTCTATTATTGCTGGGCCCACTAGCCGGTCTGGGATATCTATTACACTGGGGATTAACAATTTGGGCGCTCATCGGAGTTTTCAACAATCCTGATATACCCTTCCGTTATCCCTACATTTTCCGAGTTTTTTAGCACAGATGATCATTGGCCAAACAGGGCATGGGAAATTGGGCATTGGTAATTGTCAGTTATTTGCTACCAAGTACAACATTTCATTAATTCGTATCAAATTCTCTGCGTTTACCTCTGCGCTACTTTGCGTTTAAATTTCCACCCTCAATTCACCACGATTTTCCCAACAGACAGTCTTAAATTTTGAGTTGCTTATTATGTTGTTTTTTTCCTAGTCCGTCGGATAGGTGCAACCAAGCTGTAGAATACAAAATTGCCCCACAACTTGATTAAGAGTAGGGCAAAGGACAGTTAAGCACTGTTTGTAGTCTGTCTGACGGCAGGAAAATTTTAACCTGCTTTTGTGACGCTTTATTTTGTGTCCATCTGCGTTGTTTTTCTTCATAAAATTTTATGTTTCCTACACATCGCCCCCGTCGTCTGCGTACCCATCCTCAACTGCGCCGGATGGTTCGTGAAACTGTTTTAACAACAAGCGATTTAATCTACCCATTATTTGCCGTACCAGGTGAGGGAATCGCTAATGAGGTGAAATCCATGCCCGGAGTCTACCAACTTTCGGTAGATAAAATTGTTGAAGAGGCAAAAGAAGTTTACGACTTAGGAATTCCTTCTATTATTTTATTTGGTATTCCGGCTGATAAAGATGTAGATGCAACAGGCGCTTGGCATGATTGCGGTATCGTCCAAAAAGCAGCAACGGCGGTAAAAGCAGCAGTGCCAGATTTGATTGTAATTGCAGATACTTGTTTATGTGAGTACACCAGCCACGGTCATTGTGGTTATCTGCAAGTTGGTGATTTAACAGGACGAGTTTTAAATGACCCAACTTTGGAATTGTTGAAGAAAACAGCAGTTTCGCAAGCGAAAGCCGGTGCTGATATCATCGCGCCTTCGGGGATGATGGATGGATTTGTGCAAGCAATTCGCCAGGGTTTGGATGAAGCCGGATTTCAAGATACGCCGATCTTGTCTTATGCTGCTAAGTATGCTTCGGGTTATTATGGCCCATTTCGGGATGCAGCAGATTCAACACCGCAATTTGGCGACAGAAGAACTTACCAAATGGACCCAGGTAACTCCCGCGAAGCAATTAAAGAGATTGAATTGGATATAGCTGAAGGGGCTGATATGCTCATGGTTAAGCCAGCCTTGGCATACATGGATATTATCTGGCGGGTGAAGGAAGCTAGTAACTTACCAGTTGCGGCTTACAATGTTTCTGGTGAGTATGCGATGGTGAAAGCTGCGGCTCTCAATGGTTGGATTGATGAAGAGCGGGTGGTTATGGAAACTTTAACTGGGTTTAAACGGGCTGGTGCAGATTTGATTTTGACCTATCATGCCAAAGATGCGGCGCGATGGTTAAAGTAAGGTGTGCGATTGAGTAGTAAGAATTTAAGAATTCTCACGCAGAGGCACTTCAGACGCAGAGTTGTGTTTTAGTGTTTGGACGTGAGATTCTTTGTATTTTGGGTTTGGCTGGTGCAAAATTCAAAATAAATTAACTAATCCGCGTTACACTTGTCATACGTGTATTGCAAATCAAATAAAAGTTATGCTCAGTGTCAGGCTGGATGAAGAAACAGAACGGCAGCTAGCTGATATCTTGGCTCACGAGCAAACGGAAAAGAGTGAATTGATCCGACGCTTGATTGCTGAACGCTGGCTAACCTTACAAGCGGGTAAAACTTTGGTTGAGAGGCGGGGTGGACACCCTGAACATCTGCTGCAAGATGCACCAAGGGATTTATCGGAACGCTCAAACCGTAAAAAAGCGATCGCTCAATATCTCAACAAGCGCCATCCATGACCTACTATCCGCTTATACTCGCGGATAGCGGGTTTTTGTTTGCGTACTACAGCGCCAGAGATCAGTATCACCAACAGGTGTGTCGCTTCTTTGAGAGTTGTACTTCTAGGCTTGTGACTACGCCCATTTGTATTGCAGAAGTGGTATGGTTACTCAACTTAGATTGGCGTACACAAAACGAGTTTTTTCTAGATGTTGCTAAACAACTCTATGAGTGTGAGCAACTATTGCCGCAAGATTTTTCGCGCATTGCTGAGTTGAATACTCAGTACAGAGATTTACCAGGGGATTTTGCAGATTTATCCTTGATCGTCATTTCAGAGCGTTTGGATATTGCTGCGATAGCTACTTTGGACAGTGATTTTGATATTTATCGCCGTTATCGGAAAAAACCTTTTGAGCGGGTGTTTTAGGGATGGCGATGTCTCCGATGGTCACTGAGCTTGCCGTACCACTTCGGGGATCTTGCTACGCGCAGCGTCTCCAAGAGTTGTGCAGGCTACGCTTGCGTCAGGAATTATGACATGATTATTGAGGGGCGATTTTACTGGTTTGATGAACTTATAATTATGAATTTGAGAAATAACGACTTAGAAAATCTTGCGGAGTTAAAATTGGAATTCCGTTAAATTCTATCAACAGTTCTTGTCTAACTTAAGCTTCGTTTGTTTTGTTGGAGAAGGCTTAAGCTTGCTTTCGTAGTCTTTCTAAGTTCTGTTGATGTAACTCTGGGAAGTTTTCTAAATCATCTATTGATTGCGGCGCAGGGAAGATTACAGCGTCTTCAGAGGTGAATCGATCTAAATAAGTTTGAAAGGCTTCATCATCTTCTCTGTGGTCAAGGATATATTGACGCAATTGGACACGGGGCATTGTCATAAAATCTGGCTTACTCATACATATCTCCACTTCCCGTCTAGGTAAATTATAATTTCATTTTCTTCACCAGCGAGAATTACAAGATTTTTTGTTCGTTCATCGATTCGCACCAAAAACACAGGTAAATACATTTTAGTAGCCCAAAAACTTAAGATAAACAACGTTTTCAATTGTTCTACAGTAGGCATATTTAAATTATTGCTACCACAAATTTTTTAATCGGGCGTAAATTCAGTTAAGTTACTATCTTTCAAGCGTGAAGTATTAAGTTTACTTTATACATTTGCTCTACGTTTTATTACATAAGCAAATCAGCCGATTTGCCAGAGGGCGAGGCGATCGCTCATAAAACCTCTAAAATCTAAATTAAATAGCTTTGATATAGTTATGGCAATTACTCGCTCTATGCTTGGGGCGGTTCGTTTAAAAAAACCAATCTCTAACAAGTGCGATCGCTCACCGTATTTGCGACAGCAGCACGATAAAATTCTAAAACCATAATCGTACTAAAAGGTCTAAATGGCAGAAACACTATTCTTCAACGCCTTACGGGAAGCCATTGATGAAGAAATGGCCCGTGATTCCAGCGTATTCGTTCTCGGTGAAGACGTAGGACACTACGGCGGTTCCTACAAAGTTACCAAAGACCTGTACCAAAAATATGGCGAACTCCGCATTCTAGACACGCCCATCGCCGAAAATAGCTTCACTGGTATGGCAGTAGGAGCAGCCATGACTGGGTTACGTCCCATCATCGAAGGGATGAATATGGGCTTTTTACTGCTCGCCTTCAACCAAATATCCAACAACGCTGGGATGTTGCGCTATACTTCTGGCGGTAACTTCAAAATTCCGATGGTAATTCGCGGCCCTGGGGGTGTAGGAAGGCAGCTAGGTGCAGAACATTCTCAACGCTTAGAAACTTACTTCCAAGCTGTGCCAGGGTTGAAGATTGTTGCCTGCTCCACACCAAGAAACGCCAAAGGACTACTAAAATCAGCTATCCGCGATGATAACCCTGTGTTGTTCTTTGAACACGTTTTACTTTACAACTTGAAAGAAGATTTACCAGAAGAAGAATATTTACTACCCCTAGATAAAGCCGAAGTTGTGCGTCAAGGAAAGGATGTCACAATTATCACTTATTCTCGGATGCGGCATCATGTGCTGCAAGCGGTAAAAACACTTGAAAAACAAGGTTACGATCCAGAAGTTATTGATTTAATATCCCTCAAGCCATTAGATTTTGATACAATTGGCGCATCGGTACGTAAAACCCATAAAGTCATTGTTGTGGAAGAATCCATGCGAACTGCGGGTATCGGGGCAGAAGTAATCGCTTCAATAAACGATCGCTTATTTGATGAATTAGATGCGCCAGTACTGCGGCTTTCTTCCCAAGATATCCCCACACCTTACAACGGCAATCTGGAAAGACTGACAATTATCCAACCAGAGCAAATAGTGGAAGCTGTGGAAAAAATGGTAGCGTTGCGGGTTTAAAAGTTAGGAGTGAGGAGTTATGAGTGAGGAGTAAAAATTCTCACTTATAACTTTTAACTCCGTAATAGTACGGTATCATAATCTTTAGTCGAAGCAGGTTATGGTATGCAAAAACAAAGCTCATTATTAGCCCTAATTTCAACTCAGGTAGTCGTGGTAATGACGTTGAGTTCTTGCATTCCCGCACTATTGGAACAAAGCCAAGACTCACGGGGAAGTTATCAGCTAATTATTGAGTTACAAAAAACACCAGAAATTCCGCAAATCACCGAACGGGAATTGGAAGCCGTTAAAAAAGTAATCGAAGGTCGTATAAACGGTCTGGGCATCTCAAAACCAGTCATTAAAACAGTAGGTGCAGACAAAATTCTCGTACAGCTACCAGGAGTTAACGATCCACAGCAAGCCGAACGGGTGCTGGGGGCTACAGCGCAGTTAGAATTTCGCAGGCAAAAGCCAAATACAGAAACTCAACTGCTTGCTTTTCAAGCATCTAGAGCCGAATTGAAATTCAAGCAAGAAGAGTTGAGAAAAAGCACCGACAAAGCAGCAACTGTCAAGAATCAAGAAGATTTACAGAAAAGTAATCAAGCGATCGCTAAATTGTTTGAAAGCACCAATCCACCATTAACTGGCAAATACCTCAAGGATGCCTATGGCCAACCGAGTCAAGGTAACAATTGGAATGTGGCGATTCGCTTCGACCAAAAGGGTGGTGAACTGTTTACCGAACTGACGAAAAACCTTGCTGGCACTGGCCGTAGTATTGGTGTTTTCCTGGACAATGAACTGATCAGCGCTCCTAGTGTGGGTGTAGAATTTGCCGCCACTGGGATTACTGGAGGCTCTGCTGTGATTACAGGACGGTTTACTGCACAACAAGCCAATGACTTAGGCATTCAGTTACGCGGTGGTGCATTACCTATACCAGTAAAAATCCTATCGGTGAAGCGGGAATCCTAACTCATGATGCTGCAAAAGAACGCTATCATAGCGTTTGTCAGTTGCGAGTTATGGTATGCAAAGACAGCGATCGCTATTAATTTTGATTTTAGTGCTGATAATTGCCGCTTTTACGGTGATTGCGACAATTCCGATACCCCTGGGACTAGACTTGCGGGGAGGTTCACAGCTAACAATTCAGGTAAAACCATCAGCAGAAATTCCTAAAATCACCGAACGAGAATTGGAAGGTGTGAAGAAAGTTGTCGAAGGTCGGATTAATGGTTTGGGTGTTTCTGAACCAGTGATCCAAACAGTCGGCACAGATAAAATTTTGGTACAATTGCCAGGGGTTAACGATCCAGAACAAGCCGAACGGGTGTTAGGGGGGACGGCGCAGTTAGAATTTCGTACCCAAAAGCAAAATACAGAAATCCAACTACGTGCTTTCCAAACATCTAGAGCCGAATTGAAAGTCAAGCAAGAAGAGTTGAGAAAAAGTACTGACAAAGCAGCAATAGCTAAGAATCAAGAAGATTTACAAAAAAGTAATCAAGCGATCGCAGAATTGTTTGAAAGCACTAATCCACCACTAAGTGGCAAATACCTCAAGGATGCTTCTGGTGAACCCACTCAAGGTAACAACTGGCACGTTACCATTCGCTTCGACCAAAAGGGTGGTGAACTATTTGCCAATTTGACGAAAAATCTTGCTGGTACTGGGCGGAGCATTGGTGTTTTTCTAGACAATGAACTAATCAGCGCTCCTACTGTGGGTATAGAATTTGCTGCCGCAGGTATTACTGGTGGCTCTGCCGTGATTACAGGACGGTTTACCGCCCAAGAAGCTAATGACTTGGGTGTACAGCTACGTGGTGGTGCATTACCCGTACCAGTAGAAATCGCAGAAAGACGGACAGTGGGAGCAACGTTAGGTAAAGATAGTATTCAAAGCAGTATTTATGCTGGGGTTGGTGGTCTGACTTTAGTATTAATATTCATGGTGTTTTACTATCGATTACCAGGACTGATTGCGGATGTATCACTAGTGATTTATTCCCTTTTAACTTGGGCAACCTTCGCTTTATTGGGCGTTACCCTAACTTTGCCGGGAATAGCTGGTTTTATCCTCAGTATTGGGATGGCGGTTGATGCCAATGTCCTAATTTTTGAACGGACACGAGAAGAATTGCGGGCGGGTAAATCTCTGTATCGTTCTGTAGAATCTGGTTTTTACCGAGCATTTTCTAGTATTTTAGATAGCAACGTCACTACATGGATTGCTTGTGCTGCCCTGTTTTGGCTAGGGTCTGGTTTAGTCAAAGGTTTTGCTCTTACCTTAGCTTTGGGGGTGGCTGTGAGTATGTTTACCGCAATTACTTGTAGTCGGACATTGCTGTTTTTGGCGATTTCAATTCCCTCCTTGCGGAAGACAGAACTTTTCTGTCCAAACCTGCCAACATCGAATAAGGCAGAGGTGACTCAATGAAACTGAGTATCAACAAATCGCGATCGCTTTGGTGGACTATTTCTGCTGCGATTATTCTTGCCGGTATGATCTCAATGGTGATTTCTTGGCAACAACCCAATATTCACGCCCCCTTACGCCCCGGTTTAGATTTTATCGGTGGTACACGGTTACAGTTTGTCCGAGATTGCACCAAACCCGGCAATTGCGACAAACCAATTAATATCAATGCTGTCCGGGAGGTAGCAAAAGCGCAGGGACTAGGTGATAGCAGCATTCAACTTATCTCCGAAAATGGTGCAGAAAATGGTGTACTAATTCGGACAAAAGATTTGGGTGTCGATCAGCGCACCAAGTTGCAAAATGCTTTAAGCGAAGAAGTTGGGGTTTTTGATCCGCAAAAAAATCAAATTGACTCCGTTGGCCCTACCTTGGGAAAAGAACTGTTGAGGTCTGGACTATTAGCTCTGATAGTTTCCTTCATTGGTATTACTATCTATATGAGCTTCCGCTTCCAGTTAGATTATGCTGTCTTTGCGATCGTTGCCCTATTTCACGATATCTTGATCACAGTCGGGGCTTTTTCAATTTTGGGTTTGGTAGCGGGCATCGAAGTAGATAGCCTTTTTATCGTTGCCTTACTTACAATTACAGGTTTCTCGGTCAACGACACAGTGGTAATTTACGATCGCATTCGGGAAACCATTAAAATCAATCCTGAACGCCCAATTGCCGAAATTGTCGATGATGCAGTTAACCAAACTCTGACAAGATCGATTAACACGACCTTAACCGTGTTGCTGACATTAACTGCAATCTTTCTATTTGGCGGAGAAACACTGAGAAACTTTTCCCTAGCTTTGATTATTGGGTTCACAATGGGAGCTTATTCAAGTATTTTCATTGCCAGTACTCTCCTTACTTGGTGGCGAGAAAGGGATGAATCCCAAGTGGTAGAAAGCGTAGAGCCGATTGATACATCTGCCAGTTCTCAGGATAGTTAAACTCGTGTGTATTTCACAATTGATCGTGCTTTGGAATTTTATTCTTCTATGGATCAACCTGAAGAACCATTAATCCCTAATCCAGAATTTGAGAACTCTGACGCATCCTTTATTCAACAAGTACAAAGGTTACACAAGCTGACAATATACGGCAGGTGGATATTTGTCGGCTGTTTGTGGCTCACCATTGCGCCTGTTAGCTTGTGGGGTCTACGTGCAGAAATTTCTCTGTGGCAACAATATTTTACCTGGGTAGCGGTGCGATATGGACTCTTTTACCATCCACTGTCTACCTTCGGTTTAGCCTTTTGTATTGGGATGACTGCTGCTGTTTTAGTTTGGCAAAGTCGGAATATCTTATTTGGACTACCACAGCCGGAAAAACAACGTTTAGAAAAACAAGTTTATCGGATACGTCAACAGGGGCCAAGTCATCCTCTGTGGAAGTGGGTTTGTCATTAATTTTTCTTTCTTGTTGCATATACATATACGCGTACAGCAATTTTTAGCAAAATATGACTTTAAGACTAGCCCTTTCAAGGTGGCTCAAAATATGGCTCAAAAAATCCTCTTTTCATTCCTTACCTCTGTGTTCTCTGCGACTCTGTGGTTAAATAAATTACTTTTAAACCGTAGAGGCAAGGCTTGGGGGTTTCCCCCATGAGCGACTGCCGCGCAGAGAACACAGAGAGAAAAAAGAGATTTTTGGAGTCACCTTGAAAGGGCTAAGTCCTAGACTGAAATATACAAAGATACTGCCAAAAGTGGATGCCATAAATGAACGAGTCTCAGATTCAATTTAGCGAACGCAAATCTGAAATTAACCTTTATCAACTCCAAGAACTGTTAAATGTTTCAGCTTTCTGGGCAAAGGGACGCAGTATTGAAGATTTAGGTATAGCCATTGCCAACAGTGAACCAGTCATTTATGTCTCGGATCGCGATCGACTCATTGGCTTTGCTAGAGCAACATCTGATGGCATATATCGCGCCACAATTTGGGATGTTGTCATTCATCCAGAGTATCAAAGTAGTGGGTTGGGAAGCAAGTTAGTAGAAACCGTTTTGTGTCATCCCCGCATGAGGTGGGTTGAGCGCGTTTACCTGATGACTACTCACCAGCAGGGCTTCTACGAAAAGATGGGTTTTCAAACCAACACCACCACTACGATGGTGTTACACAATCTAGCTAATCTTGCTTTCGTTCCGGCTACAGAAGTTCAGCTTCAGGAATCACTAGGGGGATAGAGATTTGTAATCTGGTAATCTCCTGATGTGGTTCCTTAGCAATGGTCGAAGGCAGGATTTCTAACTTTCCTCCCATAACTTCCACTAAAGTCTGATTGATTAATAGTCTCATTCCTGGGGAAAGAGCAGCCTTTTGATCGATCTGGATCTGCTGCTCATCAGATTTGAGCAAATCAATCGGCTCGCTCGATGCCATAGCATGAGTTGGAACATCCAGCCAAATGTTTACAAAACTATTTGTAGGTAAGATATTGCTGGAAATACAGATGCTGCCTTCCTCCATTTGAGTAATGGCAGTGTCTATTAAACTGATCAATATTTGGCGGAGCCAGAGATAATCTGCCAAAACATAAATTTCTGGATCGGCGGGTAACAATTGCAAGGGAAAATTACGATTAGCCGCCAGCATATAAGTTAATTTATGAACCTCTTCCAAAACTTGGGCTAAGGGTCGGGGCTGAATATCTAATTTATTAGTACCATGTTCCGTTCTAGCAACGGTAAGAATTTCATCCATCAGCTTGAGCAGCTTCAGTGTTCGTTCGTGAGCTTGGCCGATAAATTCTCGTTCTTCAGCCGGATCTTCACATAAATCTGACAAAATTAATTGATGCAAGCCAATCAAACCATTGAGAGGCGATCGCAATTCATGGGTAGTTCGTGCCAAAAAACCACCTTTAAACTGGCTCATTTCCCTTGCCATAAAGTATGCCAGCTGCGTTTGCTGTAGCTGTTGTGATATTGGTGGCATCTCCTCTTGCTCTAATGGCGCTACAGGGGATGAGCTAGATGAAATATTTGGCGATGCCTGCGGCGGGCGTAGCCATCGCGCAAATAACCGACGAAAATTTATACCTAGTGCTAATCCTGCTCCTAGATATATCCAGTTGCTCCAATTCATAATTTGGCAATTATTAACTTGTTAATAGATCACAACAGCACAAACTAAAGTTCCAGATTTTTCTGTTGTGAAAATCAGGAAGACAACATTATAGCTACCTATATTTGGTTATCACTCGAAATATCTAACTTTATCGCACCTTGTCGTAAAATCTGCCAATTTATCCCTGTCCATTTAGCAACGGTGGAAGGTATACCCATTGCTGCTGTTTCACCCTGACATTCTGTCGTTGCTAAAGTCAAAATCTGGGGAAACTGAGTCTCAATTTCTGCCATCGTTTGCAAAGGTGGCTGACCGGAAAAATTAGCGCTAGTAGTAGCAAGGGGGCCTGTTTGCGCCAAAATAGTTTGAGCGATCGCATTGTTTGGAACTCGAATACCAATTGTCGTTGGATCAATAGGGTTCATGACTTTTGGTAAGCGCTCACTTGCTGGCAAAACTAACGTCAGCCCTCCTGGCCAATATTTACCTGCTAGTTCTTGCCAAACTTTATATTCATGCTCACTACCTTTAACATACAGCCACAAATCTTCAGCATTAGCAGCCATCAAAATCAAAGGTTTATCCTGACTGCGTTGCTTCGCCGCAAAAATTAATGCTGCTTTTTCTGGTATCGCCGCAAGTGCAGGCACAGTATCAGTAGGAAAGCTCACTAAAAAACCAGCCCGTGCGCCAGCTATTAGATTTTTTAAAGAAACTTGTGTCATTTTTATAGTTACAGATATAGAGCATGGAGCATTTTTCCTATGCCCCATTCCCCATGCCCTATTTCCTAACTTTTATAGGCCAGGGCAAAGCGTTCAATTCCAGCTAAATCAGCGTGAATTTGAATCTTACAATAGCTACCTTGATTTTGCAAAAGTTCTCCCACTGCATCCGCCTGTCCAGCCATCATCTCAATTAACCACACGCCACCCGATCGCAAATAACTAGGAGAAATTTCTATCAAATGGCGAATGCAATCTAAGCCATCACTGCCACCATCCAAAGCTAGATGTGGTTCATGGTAAATAACTTCCGGTTGCAGTGTAGGTAAGGTACTGGTGGGTATGTAAGGAGGATTCGACACCATACCACTAAACTGACCTTTAAGAAATGCCAGTGGCTCCCACCAAGAACCTTGATAAAATTTAATCCGGTCAGCAAAACCCAAATTATCGGCGTTGGTTCGGGCGATCGCCAAAGCTTCTAAACTGTAATCAACTGCATGAATTGTTGCTTTTGGCAAGACATCTGCTAATCCGATAGCGATCGCTCCACTCCCAGTACCCAAATCTGCCCAATGTCCTGACACACCGCTAGCGGCTGCTAAAGCTAAATCAATTAAGCTCTCTGTCTCTGGTCTGGGAATTAAAACTGCACTTGACACCGCGATTTGAAAGTTACGCCAAGGTGTCACTCCGGCAATATACTGCACTGGTAAGCGATCGTTTAATCGCCTCTGCCATAGCTGGTCTAACTTTTCTAGAGGTAATTGCAGCTGAATTTGCGGCCAGTTTTTAAAAGACTCCAAACGCAGTGCCAAGCGGTCTAACCCAGCAACTTCTAAGAGTAACCAGTCTACCTCCATTGTTGGCACATCAGTGGCGATCGCTGCTTCAAGAGCTGCATTTCGCCACTGCCAAAGTTGTAAACCAGAAACTATCAGATGCTTCTCCCCCATGCCTCAACCTTGGAGTACATAACCGTTATTTTTTCGGAGCGGGCGCAGCAGCAGGCTTGGCAGCTGGTGATTGATTCGGCGCAAGCGAGCGAATAAAACTGATGGACTCCCGCGATGGATACAGAACAATTTTATTGATACTAGGATCGCTACTGCTATTGAGAGCCTCCATAACACCGTACAAATCCACTACCTGAATTTCAGTGTTTTCTGCTTCCTTTGGCACGGCTTTTTTGAATTGGTCTAACAGAGCCACTGCTTGCTCTTTTTCAAAAAAGAACGGGATGAATCGCTCGTTGCCTTTTGCCAGGGGAATCGTCAAATAGCTATTATCTTTCTTAAATTTGGGTACAAATAAGGGAATCCCATTGAATTGCTGCCCTTTTTTACCATTTTGATTCAGCATACTTGTTGCCGAAGCTACTTGTTCTTGCGTCGGTACTAAAGTATAAATTACAGAGTCTGATTTCTTTTTGCTTTCTTGGACTATTTTATAGTAGTCTGCCAGGGATAAAGGTCTTACCTGTAAGGTGCTTGCCAATTGGGGATTTTCTTTTTTGAGCCGATTGTCAAGGAATTTTTGAGCATCTTGCTTGCTAATAAAAAATCCCACTTGTGAGATTGTCTTGGATTCGTTTTTCCTCGAAAGAACTACGAATTCACCTTTAGGATTAGTGAGGGTGAATACAGGTACTTCTTGGAGCTTTTTCACTATCTGATCTTGTGGCAACGCTACCGCCTCTAGATTGGCTATTCCCGGTAGATTGCCTATTCCTGAAAGTCCCGCTAAAAACACACTGCCAGCTATACCCAATGTTGCGCCCAAGCGAATAAATGATTTCATGACTGCTCCTCGCATCAATAATCTAATTAAATTAAACAAATGGTTGGATTTGCACAGCACCAACTAGCTTTAGTTATATAGCAATCTATTTCAGATGGGAAAAATTCATTATGCGCGTTGAGGTTGAGTGTTAAGCTTCAACGGTCAAAATCCAATATTCCCCAGCTATTGAGGGTTGCTATAGTATCGTTTTCACAAATTGACAGTACTAAAGTTGTGTTTTTCTCAATTTCGCTTTGCTATTCACCACGAAATGCTGTAGATGCCTGCTATATGTCTTCTCAAACGGTGAAAAGTTTCTTAGTCTCTCGACCTTGGATATGATAAATGCCATTCTATCGGCTTTCTCTAATATCGGGTGACGCTATTACTTAATCAATCGTTCCATTGCGCTTGCTTTAATATCTTCTCAAATCGATACAAAGCTCAGTATCAGGAATATTTTACTGCTTCAGGATGAAATTTGCTTGTTAGGCTTCAACAGTTAATCCAAAACTATAACAGGCAAATTGCTATTATCCGTAAAAATGTACAATTTAATTGCACATCGTATCAAGTAAACCTTGTCAATTTACTTTAACTATTAAAAACATTACTTAAATCGGGATGACAGGATTTGAACCTGCGGCATCCTGCTCCCAAAGCAGGCGCGCTACCAAGCTGCGCTACATCCCGGTTATACTCATCTACTTTTGGGAATTAGGTTTTAGTTTTCCATCAAAGCGATCGCGCTTTACCAAAAGTATTAAAGTCACTATATCACATAATCCGGCTTATACCTAATC
The DNA here is from genome assembly GCF_017115105.1 of Nostoc sp. NMS2. Classification (GTDB taxonomy): domain Bacteria; phylum Cyanobacteriota; class Cyanobacteriia; order Cyanobacteriales; family Nostocaceae; genus Nostoc. Next base: position 94,449 of record NZ_JABXKH010000131.1, on the reverse strand, counting down.
TTTTTTCTCCTTTGCCAAGAACAAGATAGATTAGATTTTTACACCGATAAAGGTTTTTTGCCGACTTAGTTCTACAAGATATACACTTGCGCCCTTGTCGGCTGAAAAAAAGCAAAACTACATCAAAATAATAGATTTTCACCATTTGACCAAAGAGGCAGGGGAGCAGGGAGCAGGGGAGAAAGATTCTGGAATTCCCCTGCCATTCGGGTTTCAAGCCCCTAAATTTATTTATGCTCAAAAGGAAAAATATTTATTATGCCTACGGCACGCTGCGCGAACGAGATGCGTAGCACGAGAAATAATGCGTCCGTTTTCTTGCCCCTAAATTTATTTATGGGGTTCTCCCCCCTGCTCCCTGCCCCCTGCCCCCTTTCCTCTTCTTTGACCTGATTTTCTTGTGCAAATCGGGTTTTATTTTGATTGAGCGCTAGTGAGGATACCAGAACATGCCTTTAATGCCTTCTGGATCAGCCATAAACCCCATAGTCCGGTAGAAATCTACAACATGAGGATCGGCAAAGAGAGTGACATTACTAATTTCTTCACTCCTCAGTTTTTTGAGAACGTATTTCATCAGTGCCTTACCCAGTCCTTGACTTTGAAAGTCTGGGTGAACCACCACATCCCAAATAGTGGCATTAAACGCGTGATCTGAGGTAGCGCGGGCAAAACCAATGAGCCGCTTTTGGTTTCCTCTCACCTGCCACATTGAGGCGACAAGAAAACTATGCTCAATAGCTTTTTTCACTTTTCTTAGAGGACGACGCGACCAACCAACTGCATCACAGAGTTCTTCTAGCTCATACAGGTCAATATCTCGCTCCGTACTGAAGACGATACGAGTGTCCTTTGAAGAAGCTTCGCTAATGCTGGTAGGGTTGGAGTTGCCCGCAGCATCCACACGTTCTTCAAAGGGGTTTGTCCTAGTTGCCGCTACAGATTCAGGAGTACTAAACCAAGTTTTCCAAAAACCCATGCCAACGTGGTTCGGGTAGTATAACTAAATTGGTTTCCACTCTCAGGAGTGTTGATTCACATTTAACATAGCTACTTCCATTTGCTACCCCTTACACTCAAAGTTTTTCGGTTGTTTTCGGGATTTGCAATGGTAACAGCTATTTAGAGCGTGTTTCACACCAATCATTTTCAACTTTAGCATTTTGTTGTAAAGGCTAGGAGAAATTCCCCAAAAGTCAGGATATAAACTAATTCAAAATTAAAAATCACTTCTTGTTCACTTCATCCTCTTACTTGCTAAAGGAATTGGACACCGAAGTTATGATGGTCACAAGCCTCTGCTTAAAATGCAAAATTTAATATGGAAAACCAAATCCTGACAATTGCTCGTATAGAGCTTAAATGCAGGTTAGCTTAGGAGTGAATTGTAAGTAGGTTGACGCAATTAAAGCTAACTGGCAAGGGTTGTCCTTTGTCATTAGTAAGGATTTTAAGCCTGTTTACGTTTCGTAACATAATTTGGTTTATTTCTACCAACTTACTTATACAAGAGATTGAGTATTTGGGAAAATTCTTCCCTAGTCCCCAGCCCCTAGTCCCCAGGTGATGAAAGCAAGCGAGTCTTACCCTTAACAATGGCTTCTGGTTTAAAATCTTCAACACTGGAACTCCTAAAGCGCTTTAACCGAGCGTTTCCCCAGTTTTATGAGCAATTCGTCAGCAGTGAGATTCAACTGCAAAATTTGCGCCTAGCCTACCGTCTGTATAAAACTAGACGCGCTGTGATTGAACTGAAACCGGAAGGTAGTAAAAGTGCTTTGCATTTTGCTTACCGTAACCAGTCTTTTCTCCTCAGCGATATTTTTGGTGTACTAGCAGCTTATGGGTTGACTATTCACGGTCTCAGTCTATACGGTCAGATCCGTCCGCCAATGTTAGTTTTTATCAAATTGTTGGTATCTCGTGGTAGTAAAGCCTTGACCGAGAAAACCGCAGAAAATGTCTGTCGCGCCATCCGCGAGGCTTTAGGAGGTCGGTTTGAGGTAGAAGAGATGCTGGCAGTAGAATTCAATCTTGATACTGGCTTAGAGCAGGTACAAACTGAGTTCTATGTCGATCCGGTCTTTCATCTCCCTGCCCTAGTGATTGAAGCCGATAATCAACCAGGATTATTCTACAAAGTGATGTACGCCATCTGGCAGGAAGACCTGCTGGTAGTCAATGCCAATTTATTGGTTTGGCGTGGGCGTACACGGCTAATTCTCTACTTGTTGGGGCCGAATGAAAGCCTCATTCCTGAATATCTCGGTCACAAAATTGCCGAAGGGGTGCGACAGAGGTTGCTGGGGAAATGAAAAAAGTTAGGAGTTATGAGTTAAATAATTCGTAATTCGTAATTCGTAATTCGTAATTAGAAATTAATAACTTCTAACTCTTTGCACTCCGTATTTAGTCGCACCCGCCCTTCGGGGTACGATATAAGTATGGCAACTATTGAAATCTTGGGCGTTCCACACGCATACGAGCTAACGGCTCCCACTTCCTGCCCCCACGCTTTAGTATTTATCCACGGTTGGCTCAATAGCTGTGGATATTGGCAACCTGTGATTTCCCGCCTATCAGATGATTTGCAGTGCCTTTCTTATGATTTGCGGGGTTTTGGTGAATCCCAATCTCAAGTAAAAACCGATTTTAGTCGGGCACAAACGTCTCTAAGTCTGATGCCCATCTCGAATAGTGTGCTTGGTTCACCAATCGATTCTCTTTATACTCCTGCTGCCTATGCTCAGGATTTAGCCATTCTCCTAAAACAGCTGAATATTACTAGTGCTTGGCTAATTGGTCACTCCTTGGGAGGTACGATCGCTCTTTGGGGAGCAGATCAAATGCCTGAGTGTGTTAAGGGAGTTATCTGTATCAACGCTGGTGGTGGTATTTATCTCAAAGAAGCCTTTGAGCAGTTTCGCTCGGCGGGTCAGAAATTTTTGCAAGTCCGTCCACGTTGGCTGTCCCAAGTGCCTTTAATTGATTTGCTGTTTACTAGAGCCAGTGTAGTTCGTCCTTTAGAGCGCCATTGGGCACGTCAGAGGCTGATTGATTTCGTTGTGGCTGACCCAGAGGCAGCGTTAGGAACTCTGTTAGATTCCACAACGGAGGAAGAAATCAATCGTTTACCTGAGCTAGTATCGCAACTGAAGCAGCCAGTTTATTTTTTGGCTGGTGCTGAGGATAAGGTTATGGAACCCAAGTATGTGCGCCATTTAGCGAGCTTTCACAGATTGTTCCAATATTGTGGTGACAATGTTCTGGAAATTCCTAATTGCGGACATCTGGCTATGTTGGAACAGCCGGATGAAGTGGCCGATCGCATTCGGTCGATAGTCATTAGTCATTAGTCATTAGTCACTTGTACTGAGCGAAGCCGAAGTATTGGTCATTGGTCATTGGTGGTTACAACTAAGAGGATGTTTGAAAAGTGTTTCGCTGTGACTTAAGCACTTTTAGATCCCCCCTAACCCACGCCAGTCGCTCCACTACAGCGCTTCGCGCATCCTGCGGCGGGGGAGACCCCAAGACCGCGCTGGCTCCCCTTAAAAAGGGGGGAACCGGAATCAAAGTCTCCCAATTTATCGGGAGATTTAGAGGGATCTAAAATTTTTGATCTCAACAAGAGGACTTTTCAAACATCCTCTAACAAAGGACAAATGACAAATGACAAAGGACAAATGACTATTCAAGAGAGTGATATAACTTCATCACCTGGGTCAGCGCTAACCTAGACTCAACGCCTAGTGTGAGGGGCGATGTATGACCATGAGATAGATGATCGGCGGCGGCACAGCCGATCATGGCGGCGTTATCTGTACAGAATTTCAGAGGTGGGAATAGGACGCGGAGGTTATGTTGAATGGCGGCGGCTTGGAGGTTTTTTCTTAATCCGCTATTAGCTGCTACACCGCCACCAATGGCAATTGTATCTAAACCATAGTCTAGGGCACAGGCGATCGCTCTTTTGGTTAGCGATCGCGCTACGGTTTCCTGAAAGCTAGCTGCTACATCTGCCACTGGCACTTGTCCACCATCTTTCTCTAATTGCTGCACTAAACGCAATACAGCCGTTTTTAACCCACTAAAACTCGCATCATAGCGATGAAACCCCCCACCAGGTAAAGAAACTTTTCCTTCTGGTAGAGCAAAGGCTTGAGAATTTCCCTGTTGTGCCAACTTGTCAATTACTGGCCCACCCGGATAACCCAGCTTTAATAATCGCGCCACTTTATCAAAGGCTTCACCCGCAGCATCATCACGGGTTTGCCCCAGCGTTTCGTATATACCACAATCTTTTACGAAAATCAAGCTTGTATGTCCGCCAGAAACTAATAAACTCAAGAAAGGGGGATTTAAACTTGACTCGCTTAAGTAAGTTGCATAAATGTGACCTTCGAGGTGATGAACTCCCAAAAATGGCTTGTTATGTACCATTGCTAGGGTTTTGGCAGCAGTTAAGCCTACTAAAAGCGCTCCTACGAGTCCAGGGGCACAGGTGGCGGCAATTGCGTCAATTTGTCCCCAGTCTAGTTGGGCTTGCTCTAGGGCTTGTGCGATCGCAACATTTATCGTTTCCAAGTGCTGGCGAGACGCGACTTCTGGCACTACCCCGCCATACTGCTGATGGACTGGAATTTGCGAGGCTACAATACTGCTGCAAACTTTACGATTGTTAACAATTGCGACGGCAGTTTCATCACAGCTGGTTTCTATTGCTAAAACGGTTGTCATTTCAAGTAACGAGTGCTGAGTCTGGAATCCAGAGTAATCAAAAGAAAATCTTGCTTCTTTACTACCCTACAACAACAATTCTTATACTCAGCCCTCAAGACTTGGCACTCCATTTTGGTTGAGAAGCTTTAACTTTTATTTACTTAAACTTTACTCGGTTCCCACCCAAGAGTATGATGACTTCCTAGTTATGCAAATAAACAACTGTACAAGCCGCTTCGTTTTGTACAAAGAACTTCTTGTTTTGTAATAAAAGGAAACAACTCTATGCGACGATTGTTTGCTTTGATGTTAGCGATTTGTCTTTGGTTCAATTTTGCCTCCCCAGCACAAGCTTTAGGGGCTAATTTGACACCGTGCAAGGACAATCCCGCTTTTCAAGAGCTAGCAGCTAATGCCCGTAATACTACCGCCGATCCCCAATCAGGAAAAAAGCGGTTTGAGCGTTATTCTCAGGCACTGTGCGGCCCTGAAGGCTACCCCCACTTAATTGTTGATGGTCGTCTAGATCGGGCTGGTGACTTTTTGATCCCCAGCATTCTGTTTCTATATATTGCCGGTTGGATTGGCTGGGTAGGTCGTGCCTACTTGCAAGCGATCAAAAAGGAATCTGATACTGAACTCAAAGAAATCCAAATCGATCTTGGTTTGGCACTACCCATAATGGCATCAGGCTTTGCTTGGCCAGCAGCAGCAGTGCAAGAATTACTCTCTGGTAAATTAGCAGCCAAAGATTCAGAAATCCCCATTTCCCCACGCTAAATCAGCTTAACTAATTCATTCGTTTTGGAGACTAAATTCATGGCAGACAAAGGCGATCAATCATCATATTTGATTAAGTTTATTTCCACAGCACCTGTGGCAGCTACCATCTGGCTGACAATCACAGCAGGTATCTTGATTGAATTCAACCGCTTTTTCCCAGACTTACTTTTCCACCCACTGCCATAAGTGGAAAAAGGGATTTAGCACAGTTAAATTTCTTGTGTTTTTCCTAAAATTATGTAGTTGATATATTCAGCTTAGTTAAGCAGAGTTATCAGCAGAATAGGCAGCACAAAGAGTTTTTTGAAACTCGTGATCCTGTTTACAGATCGCGAGTTTCACACTTTTAAAAGTAGCTAAATTAATTTTTCTAAACTTCTTAGCCAAAAAACATCTTTGGCTACAATTATTATTAATATAAAAATGCCACCATTTTAAATTTAGAGGCGAACATAAAATATGGCACAAGCTGTAGACGCATCAAAGAATCTCCCCAGCGATCCCAGAAATCGGGAAGTTGTTTTCCCTGCATTCCGCGATCCGCAACTGGGCAATCTAGAAACCCCGGTTAATGCTTCTCCCTTGAGCAAGTGGTTCATTAATAACTTACCTGCCTATCGTCCAGGTCTGTCTCCTGCTAGACGCGGTTTAGAAGTTGGACAGGCTCATGGCTACTTGCTATTTGGCCCCTTCGCCAAATTGGGCCCACTGCGGGATACAGCTAACGCTAACTTGGCTGGGTTACTGGGAGCCATCGGCTTAGTGGTTTTGCTCACCGCTTGTCTATCCTTGTATGCCAATAGCAATCCACCTAAAGCACTTCCTAGCGTTACCGTACCCAATCCCCCGGTAGATGCTTTTAACTCTAAAGAAAGCTGGAACAACTTTACCAGTTCTTTCTTGATTGGTGGTATTGGTGGTGCAGTAGTTGCCTACTTTTTGACTAGTAACCTGGGAATAATTCAAGGTTTATTTGGTTAATTTAGAAATGAAGAGTTAGGAGTTAGAAGTTAGAATTTATGATTTTAAACTCCTAACTCCTGTACAGACGCGATTAATCGCGTCTCTCCTTAATTGAACAAAACCGTTTCAATGTCATTTAAAGCAGTTTCAAAATCGTCATTAACGATTTGAATATCAAATTCGTCTGCGGCTTGAATTTCTTCTTGGGCGCGGAGTAGACGACGGGCGATCGCTTCTTCAGAGTCTTGGGCGCGATCGCGTATCCGTTTCTCCAATTCATCAAAAGAAGGCGGTAAAATAAAAATGCTCAGGGCACTGGGGAAGGAAACACGAATTTGTCTTGCGCCTTCTAACTCGATTTCCAGCACTACCAACTTGCCAGATTGAATTTGGTTAAGTACAGCTTCACGGGGAGTGCCGTAATAGTTACCAGCAAATTCTGCCCATTCTAAAAATTCACCTTCAGCCACTAATTGTTCAAATTTACTACGGCTGACAAAGTAATAATTTTTGCCATCGATTTCCCCTGGACGGGGAGAACGAGTCGTTGCGGATACGGAAAAATAAAGTTCTGGATGACGTTGTAGGAGCGATCGCATTAAAGTGCCTTTACCAACCCCACTAGGGCCAGTCAAAACAATCAACCTGCCTAAATGTAAGCATTCTTCGGTGGTAGCACTACTCTGGATGGGTAAAACTGGCATTATCCCCTCAACATGTGAATCAATCAATAGATATTATTCATTAGTCTTGTGTTCCCGGCCAAGTCCACTAGTGACTAAGGAATATGTAGCAAGGGTGACAGAAAACTTATCTAATTCACATCGTACTGCTGATGCGGTACAAAGAGGAGTAGCAATAATCTACTGTTAATTATCTACAGTTTGATGATCGCGGGAAATCACAAAGCGATTCGCTACCGTTTCCGGCTGAATTGCTGATAGAATTACGTGGCTGGAATCGGTGATAATTACAGCTCTAGTCCGACGACCGTAAGTTGCATCAATCAGTTGACCTCTGTCCCGCGCATCGGTAATAATCCGCTTAATCGGGGCAGATTCTGGACTGACAATTGCAACTACTCGGTTAGCAGACACAATGTTACCAAAGCCGATGTTGATTAATTGAATCTCCATAAAAAACTAACGCCAAAGGCGGTTTGAGAAGCTTGAAATAAACTTATTTCTATGTTATCGCCAAAAAATGGGAGTTACAACGCTTAAATTAAAGCCAGCCTTCGTTTTTAAATAATGTCTGCTTTTTTTTGCTGTTTATTGCCTAAACTTGGTGAAAATCTTCCCAAAGACATAGGCGCAATTTCACTGATACAAGCTAGTTAGATGATGTACATTTATTTTGTTTACAACAATTATCTAGGTCGAAAATTGATGGAGATCAAAATCGACTTTTTGCAGAGGTAGCGAAAAGGGAAAAGGGTAATAAAAATCTCTTTCCCCCTTTTGCAAAAGCATACTTTTAGTGCTTTTCGTTTGGGGACTTTCAACAAATAAATTATCCAATCTTGTGGGGTGGGCAACATGAGCGCCTTGGACTATGGGCAGGCAGGATGCCCACCCCACAAGAAGTAGTTGAGTTGTGTAGGTTGGGTTGAGGAACGAAACCCAACATTATTAACCATTTGTTGGGTTTCGCTATTGCTCAACCCAACCTACTATTTTTCTTAACTGAACCGTATTGGACTATAGGCGGGCAGGATGCCCACCCCACAAGAAGTAGTTGAGTATTTTTTGGCTATCAGCCCATAACTTCAGTTCTGGGCGGGATATCGTCCACCATTTACAGCACGCATCCGTCGGACACTTCCAGCTTGGCAATCGCGTAACCAAGTATTAACCCCTTGGGCAACAGTACCATTACTACTATCGCGGGGCGGGGATAATGGCTGCTGTGCTGAATTGGAACCAGTTTGAGAAAACATCATTACTAAATGCCAACCAGTTGTAGTTTTAGTCAACAACAACCAGTGGAACTCCTGTAATTCGATCGCTTTCTTGCCTATGTACTGCCGCTCCAAGGTAGTAAAGAAAACTTGCTCAACTCCTGATGCAGAGCTTTTAGACGCATCTGCACTATATTCTTCCAGGTTAAGGGGCAGAGGAGTAAACTCTGGTCTTCCTGCCACTAACATATAACTATAAATATCACTTTTTCTGCTAAGGCGACGGGCGCGTTGACTAGCGCGATTTGTATAACTAGGTAAATCTTGGAGTAGCTGTATAGTTAATGTTTCTAAATTTTGCTCAGAACAGAAAGACTTCGCCCCGTCGTTGACATTTTCCTTTTCTGCTAGCGCCGAGGGGTTAGGGGTGAGGTTTTTCGAGAACGCTGGGTAAGTAAGGCTATTTGATACTAAAACCCAGAAGCCACAAGCTAAAAGCCAACTATAATTTTTCTTCTTGAGCGAAGAGGCAAGATTTTTCTCCCTTACACCCTGCACTCTGTCTCCCAGTTTCTCACTGACTCTTAACTTCATGCCACTGTGGTTAACTCCTCAGAAATCCTCTTCCAGGCTAATTCCGGATCAGTAGCAGCCGTGATGGGACGGCCAATTACGAGATAATCTGCACCAGCAATCATTGCTTGGGCTGGAGTGAGCGATCGCTTTTGATCGCCTTTTTCTGCCCAATTTGGTCTAACGCCGGGACAAACTAGCAAAAAGTCATCTCCACAAGTTTCTCGCAACTGTGCCGCCTCTTGAGGCGAACAAACTGCCCCATCCAATCCCGCCTCTTGAGCCATTAATGCCATTTCTAGAGCGTATTCTGGTAATTCTAGGGGAATTTTTAAATCAAACGCTAACTGCCTAGTAGAAATGCTCGTTAACAAAGTAATAGCAATTAACTTAGGCGGTTTTACACCCGCTTGGGCTGCTCCTTCTTGTGCTGCCTCGGTTGCAGCTTTGAGAGCTTCTATACCAGATGTCGCATGAATTGTCAATAAATCTACCCCATATTTAGCTGCACTACGACAAGCACCGGCGACAGTGTTCGGGATATCGTGAAACTTTAAATCTAGGAAGATTCGTTTTTCCTTGGACTTTAGGACTTCCAAAATTTTCGGGCCAGTGCTGGTAAACAACTCTAAGCCTACTTTCCACCAAACCACTTGCGGAAGTTGATCTATAAGAGCGATCGCACTTTGTTCATCCGGCACATCCAAAGGCACTATAACTCGTTGCTCTGCGTTCATTTGCGATTCCCTACTTCCCATTTAAGGCACTAAACGCACAAACTTATTTTTCCCAACTTGTAAAACCTTACCTTGTAACTGGGCAGAATCGGCAAAAGTAGTATCAACATCGGTAATGCGATCGCCATCTATACGCACCCCACCTTCTTGAATTTTTCGCTTACCTTCCCCTGTACTTTTGCATAAGCCAGTGACGTTGAGAATATAGGCTAATTTAGCCGGATGCGATACCTCAGCTAGAGAAAATTCGGGAACTGTACCTTCCTTTCCGCCACTTTGGGCTGCAACTTTTGCTTCTTGGGCGGCTGTTTCGCCGTGGTACTGCTTGACAACTTCCCATGCTAAAAGTGTTTGGCGATCGCGGGGATTTTCTGGCAGATTATCCAAAGGTAAATCCGTCAGCAGTTCAAAATATTGTGACAGCAAATTATCTGGAACTCCTTGTAACTTCTGATATTTTTGCCCCGGATGTTCCGACAACCCAATATAATTACCTAAAGACTTGGACATTTTTTGCACCCCATCCGTGCCAATCAAAATTGGCAGCAGCATCCCAAACTGGGGCATTTGACCAAAATGGCGCTGCAAATCTCTGCCCACAGCGATGTTAAATTTCTGATCAGTCCCTCCTAATTCCACATCTGCTTCAACAGCAACGGAATCGAAACCTTGCATTAACGGGTATAGGAACTCATGGATAAAAATCGGATTCTCTTTCTTATAGCGATCGGCAAATCCTTCTTTCGCCAACATCTGCCCCACCGTCATCGTCGAGAGTAACTCCAAAATTTTCTCTAAGTTAAGTCCAGAGAGCCATTCTGAGTTATAACGCACCTCTAACCTTCCTGGTGTGTCAAAATCCAAGATAGGACGTACTTGGTCAAGATAAGTCTGGGCATTTTGGGCGACATCTGCTTCTGTAAGCTGGCGACGCACCTCAGATTTCCCAGTCGGATCGCCAATGCGTGCTGTAAAATCGCCAATAATTAGAACTGCTATATGGCCAGCATCTTGAAACGCTCGCAGTTTTCGTACTGGTATGCTATGACCAAGATGAATATCAGTACCAGTAGGGTCAATCCCCAACTTGATCCTCAAAGGTTTGTTTGTAGTTGCCAAACGCTTTTCTAGAGTTTCACTGTTAACATCAACTGGTTGTGGAAAAACTTCTACAACACCACGACGCAGCCAAGCAAAATCTTGCGTCATACTAAGAGACTCATCATTATTAGCTATGTTTTGCCCACTAGAAGTTAAGTTGGTTATAAACACTTGCAATTTATCCACTTTCTCATCTGCCAAACTACTATAATTGCAAAAAATTAACCGCCTTGCTTCGTCCAATCAATTACAGTTAAATTTATAAGTGAGGAAGTGAAATCGCCGTGTCGTCTTCTAGGACTTTTGAAGATAAACAGCCACAACGTCGGGCTTCATCGGGTTTTGAGTTTTTGAAAGGAGTTGGTCAGGTAACTGGCGGCACTCTGCTTTCAATTACCATGTTGGCAAGTTCCATTGTAGCCGGAGGACTGGTTGGTTTAGCCATCAGTTTCCGTAATTTGCCAGATGTAAGACAGCTACGTAACTTCTTTCCCTCAGAAACAACTTACATCTATGACGTTAAAGGTAAACTTTTAACGAGTATCCACGGGGAAGCCAACCGGGAAGTCGTACCTCTGGATAGAATTTCTCCGAACTTAAAACGGGCGGTATTAGCAAGTGAAGATAGTCACTTCTACGATCACCACGGTATTAACCCCACTGGTGTTGGCCGGGCTATAGTAGTTAACGCTGTAGCAGGTGGAGTCAAAGAGGGTGGCTCTACTGTTACTATGCAGTTGGTAAAAAACCTATTTTTGTCTCAAAAGCGTGCCTTTACCCGCAAGTTAGCGGAGGCAGTGCTGGCAATCAGGCTAGAGCAAATTCTTACCAAAGACCAAATTTTAGAAATGTACCTCAATCAAGTTTATTGGGGTCATAACAATTATGGTGTACAAACGGCAGCCCGCAGTTACTTTAATAAGTCATCAGAATATTTGAGCTTGGGTGAATCAGCAATGATGGCGGGTTTGATCCAAGCACCAGAAGAATTCAGCCCCTTTGTGAGCATGAAGCTGGCAAAACAGAAACAAAAAGAAGTGCTGGGGCGGATGCTGGAATTAAACTGGATCAACCAGTCAGAGTATGACAATGCCCTCAAGCAGGAAATAAAACTTGGTAGAATCAAATCTTTTCAAGGTAGTGCCCTACCTTATGTAACCAACACTGTAGCGCAGGAATTGGCTAAGAAGTTTGGGCGTGAGACATTACTCAAAGGTGGGATGCGGGTGCAAACTACAGTTGATACTAAGTTCCAAATAATGGCAGAGGAAACCGTAGTTAAGTGGCATAAAAGACTTTTAGATCAGGGATTATCTAAGAACCAAATGGCCCTGGTGTCAATTGATCCGCGCACACATTTTATCAAAGCATTGGTGGGCGGTATAGATCCTAAGACCAGTGAGTTCAATCGTGCAACTCAAGCTCAACGCCAGCCCGGATCTTCTTTTAAACCATTTGTATACTATACTGCTTTTTCTACTGGTAAGTATACGCCAGATTCAACGGTGGTAGATGCCCCAGTTAGCTATCGAGATGGTAACGGTTGGTACTTTCCCAGAAATTACGATAACAGTTTTAGGGGATCGATGCCGATTCGCACAGCTTTAGCCCAGTCACGTAACATTCCCGTGATCAAGATTGGTAAGGCTGTAGGGATGAATAGAGTGATCGAAACTTGTCGTACCTTGGGTATTATGAGTCCGATGGAACCTGTTACTTCCTTGCCTCTAGGTGCAATTGGTGTAACACCTCTGGAAATGGCTAGTGCTTATGCGACTTTTGCTAATTATGGCTGGCAGTCACCACCAACTGTAATTGCCCGTGTCACTGATAGTAGTGGTAACGTATTGCTAGATAATACTCCCAAGCCTCAGCTAGTTCTCGATCCTTGGGCATCAGCAGCAATTATTGATGTGATGCGATCGGTAATTTCTGAAGGTACTGGTAAAGGTGCTGCTATCGGTCGGCCAGCCGCCGGTAAGACGGGAACAACATCATCAGAAAAGGATATTTGGTTTGTTGGTACTGTGCCACAGTTAACAACTGCGGTTTGGGTAGGCAGAGACGACAACAGACAACTAGCTGACCATGCAACAGGTGGTGTTATGGTCGCTCCCATCTGGAAAGATTTTATGGAGAAGGCACTTAAGAACACACCTGTAGAAAACTTCAAGCCACCTTCACAGTTTTCTCGTCCCAAGTCACAATAATTTTGGATTTTGGATTTTGGATTTTGGATTTTGGATTTTGGATTGGCAATTAATCCAAAATCTAAAATTAACTAAGTCTGTTTTTCTAGCTCGGCTTTCATCCGTTCTAAAGTCAGGTGCATTTGGTCAAACATTTGTTGCGGAGTGACACCAAATTGACCTAATTGCGTTTTCAGTTGTTCTACGGTCATTTGTGCCATGAAATCTTCTGATAGCTCGAAGCGCTTCATAAAGATGCGATACCGATCCATCATGGCTTCCATTTGCTCAATAAACAGCTTTTTGCCATCGCGGTCAAATTTGCCGTAGTTGTTACCAAGCTTGATTAGCGCTTGATAATCTTCAAAAAGTTGTTTTGCTTCTTGCTGAATTATCTCAGAATCGAAGAATCCCATATTGCTTATATTAAACTGAGCGCCCAGACTCAGTAGCTTAATAGTTTTACTTCTATTTATTATTTTAGTCTAGGTGAGTAATCTAGTGACGAAGCTTCGGTTTTAGTACGGTTTGTTACCGAAATTTCAACACTTGACTTGAGAACCTTTTCGCTGTGTAAACCGACTTAATAAAGCCGCAATACTCATAGCTTTAGCCATTGATTTAGGATTGGTGTTTTCACCCAGTTTAATTTTCAGTTCGGGAGCGTATTTTAAGGCTAGGGAATTTTTTGGGTTTAGTTTTAATGCTTGACAGATGTAAACCCTAGCCATCCCCATAAATTTCTGTTTGAGATGTACCAAACCTAATAAGGCATAATAGTCACTGTTATTTGGCTCTAACTTGATGGCATCGCGCAGTTCTTGAACGGCTATGGCCCATTTTCCTAGCCTGACATACTCAGTAGCTCGCTGGTAGTGACGTTGAGCGTAGTTTGTCAAAACTGGTTTGACATCAGTTAATGTCAATTCAACTGGCTTGATTTCTACTTCAGGGATTATGGGAACAGCTTTTTGTGGTAGAAAGAGGTCTGGTTTATGCAACCGTAGGTATACTAAATTCAGTATAGTAATTTGTTGCGTCACCTGATAAAACTGATCTAGTGATTTGTATTGAGCTTCTGCATAACAGGCGATCGCTTCTTCGTAAAACAATTCGGCTTCAGGTGTAGACATTTCCATAATTTCCTGAGCTATGGCACTTTGAGAAGACAAAGGCTTCTGCTCCAAAACCCTTGCATCCGATCGCAGCATAGCGATCGCAATCAAGCGCTTCTGTCGATGTTTCAGTTGTTCATAAGCTGGGTTGATTAAATGGCTAAATATTGCCGTTGCTAATTTTTGGTCTGGATTGCAGTTTTTGGCATGGCGATCGGGATGTAGCAGCTTCGCTAAAGTGTGATAGCGTTTGAAAATCTGGCGATCGTCAGCAATCACAGAAATTCCTAGCACAGCGTAAGGATCGCAAAGCTTTTCAACCCATCCTGGCGGTAGTAAGGTCTGTGACATAGTAGTAATAAAGCTGTTAAAAACTTAAAATTAGCATCAAAGCTCAATGCATAGTCATGTGAAACTTACTCAAATTTCTTCAAATACTAAATTGTCTGTGGGATTTCTCATCTAAAAGTCTGGAGGGTAAGACAGGTTATTTGACTGTCTGATTGTAGAAACTGTGGTATTGGTAGATTTATTAGAAATATGTTGACTAAGCGCAAAAGTCGAAGTGTTGCTGCTGTTTTAGCTTTTTCTGGCACGCTGACAATTTCAGGATTACATAAATTCTATCTGGGACAGCCTTTTTGGGGTGTTTTGTATGTATTACTTTCCTGGACACCTATCCCCAAGGTAGCTAGTGCCATTGAGGGAGTTTGGTATTTAGCTCAAGACGAGGAAGCTTTCGATCGCAATTTTAATCTAGGCAAGTCAGCGACAAGGAACTCACAAAAGGTAAGTAATCAGGTAGGAGCGATGGCTGACGCAATGCGTGAATTAGATGCTTTGCGTCAGGATGGACTGATTTCAGAGTATGAGTTTGAGCAAAAGCGCCGCCAATTGCTAGACCAGATTTCTTAAATAATTCGTAATTCGTAATACTTCGGCTACGCTCAGTACAAGTTCGTAATTCGTAATTATGTAAGCGAAAAGGGGATTTCAACCCCAATCGCATTAGAATTAACCCTTATGGGATGGGGACTTGACCCAAATATTGGTTAAAGTAAGGGACATGAATAATTGGCTACCTTTGAACCCTAAGCTGCAAAAACTCCGCGCCAAGCTCCTCAACGATCCTTACTATCGCCTCCAATCTGGGGAAGAAATTCAGATAGCGGCCAAATTAGGTATTCGCATTGATGCTAATCAAGCCACTGTAGATGATTGGTTACGCCTACCAGGTTTGTCAATTCACCAAGCGCGATCGCTCGTCGAACTTTCGCATTCTGGTGTTAAATTTTACTGTATTGAAGATATCGCTGCGGCTTTGGCTATACCAGCGCCGCGTCTGGAACCGCTAAAGCCTCTGCTGAATTTTATTTACTATGACCATGAATCTTTAGAAAGTGCTACGCATTTAGTCAATCCGAATACAGCAACAGTCGAAAAGTTAGCACAAATTCCATTTATAGATTTATCTTTAGCGCAAGCAGTGGTTCAAAATCGGCAATCCTCCGGGCCTTACCGTAATCTAGCTGATTTCCAACGACGATTGGAGTTACCTGGTGATGCGATCGCTCAACTGATGTATTATTTAAGGTTTTAAGGGACTTCCAAATAAAAAAACATCCCAAAATTGACATAAAAATTCTCTCTATTTCTTCTCTCTCTGTGTTCTCTGCGCCTCTGTGGTTCGTTTATTTGGATAATTTATTTCTTGGAAGTCCATAAGTTAGAAGTTTTAAAATAACTTCTAACTCTGCTAATTTGAGATTTTGAATTTGAATTGAAGGAAAAATCTAAAATCCAAAACTTGTACTGAGCGACTTGTGCCGAGCGAAGCCGAGGTAAGTCGAAGTATCCAAAATCCAAAATCGATTAAATGAACCCAATGCGATCGAGAGGCCAAAAACGAAATGTTGCCCGGCCGATGACATTCTGTTGGGGTAAAAAGCCCCAATAGCGAGAGTCATTACTATCGTTGCGGTTATCTCCCATGACAAAAAATTCGTCTTCTGGGACTTTCACTGGTTGATATGGTTGATTTGGTGGTTCAGCAATGTAGTCTTCTGCTAAGGGTTGACCGTTGAGATAGACTTTGCCAGAATCAACACCAATTACCTCACCAGGCTGGCCAATAACCCGCTTGATGAAAGCTTGGTCTTTGGGATATCCCCGACGTTGTAGTTCTGCGGGTGGCTGAAAAACAATAATATCCCCGGTTATGGGAGGGTGAAAATGGTAGGATATTTTTTCAACTACCAAGCGATCGCCAGTATGTAAGGTTGGCAGCATCGAATCCGAAGGGATATAACGGGGTTCGGCAATAAAAGTCCTGATCAGAAGTGCTAAACATAATGCGATCGCTATTAAAATCAGATTTTCTTGCCAACTACGCAATACTTTTGACGACGCACGTTCTTCTTTTGCATCACTTTCGTGAGGAATCATAAAAATTTGTAGCCAATTTCAGAAGTGGGATAAATACCTTGATTATTTTGACTCAAAAGGTATACTGATAGACAATCTAAGTTCTGCATAAACCCATACATATATTAAATAATACAGTTATTACATCTATCAAACATAAGTAAAAGTACTGCAAATAAACGATGACCTATTTAAGGCAATATAAGCGAATGATTAAGATTCCTCGATAATTAAGAATACTAATTCTAATTACTGCAATTATAAGGCAAGTTATTAGTTCACACTCCCCGCAGCTATTGCCGTTCGCGCAAGTGTCTCGCTAGAGAGGGGATTCTTGGTTCAACGAGTTCACTTAACTTAGATCCCTTGCGGTATCTAAGCCTCCTTGTGGTTCTCTCTCCAAGCTTTAACTAGTACACAAAGCCTTCTTTCCTATTTACCATTGCCTACCTATGCAGGTAAATATGGCTACGCCACGCTGCGCGAACAGAAATCGAAGCGAATTCCTATATTATTGCGATTTTAACAATTTACCTTATATATGCGACTTTTTCCGTAATTACACGGTAACAGTACATATTAAATTGTACTATTAATTAAGATATAAATCTCCCTAATTATCGAGAAAAACATTAACACACAAAAGTCACTAGCAATTTAGGCTAAAGTATCAGCATTAAAAATAGAATTAAACTGCCGAGAAAATTATTTTTGCTAAATTGGTCAAAAGTATCTACATTAACGAATAAGTGCCCCTTGGCAATGAGAAACTATATTGAATCAATTTTCGTCTGGTCTATTCCATAGAAAGTATAAGGTAATATTCTGTCAGTTGAAAATTTAACTTTTTCTTAAAAAGGAAGCAATAGCAGCAGGCAGTAGAATATATCTTATCAAGAATAGAACTAACACTTTAAAGATACCCCGCCCCTTGTAAGTAGTTTTGTATGTTAATCAAATAATTCACTAAGTTGTATAATTTACAACTTTACTGTCAGAATGTCTGAAGATAACAACTTCAGCCCGCGAAAACTGCAAATTGTAGGCGCGACAGTCTAGCTCATCTTATTTGTAAAGCTATAAAACTTGAAATGATAATGCTGCCTTCGCGGTGAAGTGAAAGACAGAAACTAATTCAGAACTCCTATTAAGAGGATTTTGGGGTGTGGCTAATTATCTAATTGTACTCCTTCTTAGAGCTAGAGGTAAGAATGTGGAAATGCAGACCTTGCCTTTTATGAATGGGTTGATATTAAACAGTACCAAGTATTGTGTAAACGCTCATTGAAATTTCAAGTATGTAGGTTCAGTTAAAGCCATATAGTCTGTTGTAAATCTCCGTTAGCCCCAATTCCAATTTTCAGAATTACCAGAAAGTGACTGGTATTTAAGATATCTAAAAAAATGTGCTATGACGTACCGTCATAATCGTGGTTGACGGTTTGATCTTTGAAGGAGCTATGAGGTGGAAAACAATAAATCGTTTCTGTGGCCAGAAGGAATATTAATTGCACTGCTTGCTTTAGGTGGTGTTTTTAGCCTTGCTTTCATGATGCTTCTAAGACCAAATGCTTCAGAGGCTCAAAGTAGACAAAATATAGATGTCAAAGATGTGGCTGCAAATGTAGGAACTCAGCAGCGCATTGAGAAATTAAAGGCGGCGATGTTTACAAGTTGGCAGCAAGAAGCACAAACAAAAGGGCTATCCTACGCTCTGCCGTCACGTTTTCAAGGGGCAATAATTGAAGAGGCAAAACTCACTCAAGGTGAAAAAGTAATTGCTCTCACCTTTGATGATGGCCCTTGGCCTGACACTACAGAGCAAGTGCTAGATATTCTGAAATCAAATAATATCAAAGGAACGTTTTTTGTTGTTGGGCAGAACCTAAAAAATTATCCAGAAATAGGAAAGAAAATTGTAACTGAAGGTCATGTAATTGCTAACCATACTTGGCATCACTGGTATCACTTCTTTAATCAAGAAGCAGCAGCTTTTGAAATCGATCGCACAACAGACCTAATTTATCAAATCACAGGCGCTAAAACAAATCTCTTCCGACCGCCTGGTGGTATGCTGCACAATGGATTATCTGCTTATGCTAGAGGACAGAAGTATGCTGTGATCATGTGGTCGGCTGACTCCACAGACTACAAATTACCACCTGTACCAAAGTTGATCGATAACGTGATTAAAGATTCAAAACCTGGTGGGATTGTGTTGATGCATGATGGTGGTGGGAACCGTTCTAGAACTGTACAAGCTTTACCAGAAATTATTAGCAACTTTAGAAAGCAAGGCTATCGCTTTGTGACTATTCCAGAACTTTTAGAAATAGAAGATGCAGACAAAAAGTTGCTTGCTAATAAAAAGCAATAATTATTAATTATGGTTAATTGGTCAATAAGAATTGGCTAAAAATTAAAATTATATTTTTTTTAATGAAAATATATGATTTCTGAATCAGTTAGTGAAGATTCCCCTTTCAAAGGAGAATCTTTTTTCTCTTTACCCTCTTTTTAAGACAATACGCTTGGGTTAAGGATAATCGTAGGTTGGGTTGAACGAAGTGAAACCCAACCTACCATCGAAAATGTTGGGTTTCCTTCCTCAAACGCCACTTGCTTTTCCCAAGGGGAGACGCTGCGCGAACAAGTCGGGAAACCCGCCCACCGCAGTGGCTCCCCAACCTACGCAGTTTAAGATTTTTGGCGCTAACACAAGCGTATTGCTTTTTAAGGAGAAAATTCTAAATACGGTTCGATTAAAATCCCCCCGCCTGCGGCGACCCCCTTAAAAAGGCAATAAAAGAGGGTCATGAGCAAGTAGCGTGGGTTTGGGGGAACTTCAAAATATTAAAACGTTAATCGAACTGTATTGAAGTTAATTCAGGGGCTACCTTGAATATCCAAAGAGGTTTTGACAGAGTACGAGAACGGTTACAGCTACTAATGACTGCTTACTAAACTGAACTCAGTTTTTTTTTCAGGATCAGCTTCGGGACTATCAGCTTCAGAAGGTGGAACCAACTGCCAGAATTTCGGCAAAAATTCTTGCCAGTTTTGCAGAATTTTCTCTGCCTTTGGTGAACCAGTACGTTCCGCATGAGTTTGGATTAACTCTTGCAGTTGTTTTGCACCTACTTCTGTTATCACCCTTTGGATTTTGACAATTTCTGGGTTGACTAACTCACGAAATGAGTCATCTTCATCTAAGAAGTATGCCAATCCACCAGTCATTCCAGCTGCGACGTTACGTCCTACTTTGCCGAGGACGACAATCACACCACCAGTCATATATTCGCAACAGTGATCCCCAGCGCCTTCAATCACTGCAATGCCTTTGGAGTTTCTCACAGCAAAGCGCTCTCCGGCTAGTCCGTTGGCAAATAACATACCACCAGTCGCACCATAGAGGCAGGTATTGCCAACTATGACGTTTTGTGATGCGTTATAGGCAGCATCAGTTGGAGGTTTGATGATGATTTCACCACCATGCATCCCTTTACCTACGTAGTCGTTTGCTTCTCCTTCTAAGGTCAAAATGATGCCGGGGAGGTTGAAAGCACCAAAGCTTTGCCCAACACTACCTGTAAAGTTGAGATTAATTTGTCCTTCAAAGTCACTGTCACCGTATTGAGAAGCGATCGCTCCTGCTAATCTTGTACCCACTGTTCTGTCAGTATTGACAATGGGGTAACTCTTGGTGACGGTAGACTGATCCCGAATGGCAGCCTGAATGTCGGGATCGGCAAGGAACTTGTCATCTAAAACCACGCCGTTGCTGTGGACTTCTTCATGCACTAACCAGCTACGATTGTCTCTGGTATCTGGTAGTTTAAGTAAACAATCCAGATTCAGCGATCGCGTTTTGGTAATTTTTGCCTCTTGGCGCAGTTTCAACAAATCTGCGCGTCCAATGATTTCTGACAAAGAACGGTAGCCAAGTCCTGCTAACAAACTACGCACTTCTTCGGCGATGAAGTAGAAGAAGTTGACAACCTGTTCTGGTATTCCCGTAAACCGTTTGCGGAGTTCTTCTTTCTGGGAGGCGACACCCACGGGGCAATTATTGGTGTGGCAGATCCGCGCCATGATACAGCCTTCGGCAATCATAGCGATGGAACCGAAACCAAATTCTTCAGCACCCATCAATGCACCTATTACCACATCCCAGCCACTCTTCAGACCGCCATCCACCCGTAAAATCACGCGATCGCGCAGGCTATTTTCCATCAAAACGCGATGCACTTCACTTAAACCAAGTTCCCACGGTGAACCAGCATGTTTAATCGAACTGAGTGGCGATGCACCTGTACCACCATCATGTCCAGAAATCTGGATGATATCAGCGTTTGCCTTAGCTACACCAGCCGCGATCGTGCCAATGCCAACTTCTGAAACTAGCTTCACCGAAACCTTCGCTTTGGGATTAATTTGGTGCAAATCAAAAATCAGTTGTGCCAAGTCTTCAATAGAATAGATATCGTGATGCGGTGGTGGCGAAATCAGCGTTACACCTGGCTTAGAACGCCTTAACATCGCAATGTATTGGCTGACTTTCGGCCCTGGCAGTTGTCCACCTTCCCCAGGCTTGGCACCTTGGGCAATTTTGATTTCAATTTGTTTGGCGTTGACTAGGTACTCTGGTGTGACACCAAAGCGTCCTGACGCAACTTGCTTAATCGCACTATAGGCTTTATCGCCATTCCGCAATCCTTTTAAATGAGGTAGGGTTGGCGAGTTACCAGACTCGTCTACATCATCTAAAACTTTATAGCGCACTGGATCTTCGCCGCCTTCTCCAGAGTTAGATTTACCGCCAATGCGATTCATAGCGATCGCTAAAGTTTCATGGGCTTCTCTTGACAAAGCGCCTAAAGACATGCCACCGGTGCAGAAGCGCTTGACAATCTCAGCTACCGACTCTACTTCTTCTAGAGAAATTGGGGTACGCTCACCTTGGAAATCTAGCAAGTCTCGCAATGCCGTTACTGGTCTGCCTTGGAGGTGCTTTTTGTAAACTTCGTAGTGGTCGTAGTTTTTGCCATCTAGAGCCTTATGTAGCGCCTTGACCATTTCGGGGCTATTCATGTGGTACTCGCCGCCAGGACGGTACTGCACAAAGCCCAGGTTGTCTAACTTCTTGGTTGTTAGTTCTGGGAAAGCTTTGACGTGGAAGGAAAGTACTTCATCAGCGAGTTCGCTAATACTCAAACCACCAATGCGGGAAGTTGTACCACGAAATCCTAGTTGGATTAAATCTCCACCAATGCCAATAGCTTCAAAGATTTGGGCTGCTTGATAGCTGGAGAGCAGAGAAATTCCCATCTTGGAGAGAATTTTGAGCAAACCTGACTCTACCGCTTTGCGATAGTTTCCTAAAGCTTGTTCTACGGTAAGGGTAGGAATTTTTTGCACCCCCATTAACTTTTGGGTTCTGGGATCAATGCACCAATCACGCACCGTATCTAAAGCCATATACGGGCAGACTGCACCAGCACCATAGCCAATGAGACAAGCAAAGTGATGAGTACTCCAGCATTGGGCAGTATTGACAATCAGGGATGTTTTCATCCGCAACCCTTCCCGAATCAGGTGATGATGTACAGCACCGACTGCTAAAAGGGGAGGAATGTAGGTATATTCTGTGCTGATACCGTCATTTATCTTATCGGTTAAGATTAAAATCTTTGCACCTGCTCGGACTGATTCGGCTGCTTGTGCTTGTAAAGATTCGACTGCGGCTTTCAATCCTTCAGGGCCGTTGGCGATCGCAAATAGAGTTGACAACTCAGCCGTGGCAAATCCTGATAGCTTAATCGCCTCTAATTCAGCATCCGTTAACACTGGCGATTCAAGTTTCAATCTCCGGGCATATTCTGCTTTGGGTTCTAATAAGTTACCTCGTTCACCCAATTCGACTTTCAAAGACATCACTAGCTTTTCCCGCAGGGGATCAATCGCCGGGTTCGTCACCTGAGCAAAGCGCTGTTTGAAATAGTCATAAAGCAGGTGGGGTTTTGTTGACAGCACTGCTAAAGGAATATCATCCCCCATACAGAAAGTTGGCTCTGAACCTGCGATCGCCATTTGCTGAATCACCATTTCGACATCTTCTGTGGTGTAGCCAAAGGCGGTTTGCAGTTGCAGCAAGGTTTGCTTGTCAATTGTTACTTGTCCTTGGTCATTTGTCATTTGTCCTTTGCCATTGCCATTTGCTAATGACGTTTGCTCAGTACAAGCGATCAATGACTTTAATTCTTGACGATACTGTTGCAGCCATTCTCCATAAGGGTGCTGCTTGGCAATGCGCTGCTTAATCTCCCAATTCTTCAGCACTTCATGGTTGACTAAATCCACGGCAATCATTTGCCCAGGGCCAAGTCTACCTTTCTCGACAATCTCGGCTTCTGGAAAGTCCACTACGCCAGCTTCGGAAGCTACAACAATATAGTCATCTTTGGTGATTACGTAACGAGCTGGTCTTAAGCCATTACGATCTAATGTTGCGCCAACTTTTTTGCCATCGCTGAATACTAAAAGTGCTGGCCCGTCCCAAGCTTCTTGCAAACCACTGTAATATTCGTAGAAATCAACAATTTCTGGAGATTCACGTAAAGAAGGCTGATTTTGGTAAGCTTCTGGAACCATAATCATTAAAGCTTCCAAGGGGCTGCGTCCAGAACACACCAGTAATTCCAGTACGTTGTCTAGGGTAGCTGAGTCGCTATTATCAATATGAACTAATGGCTTAAGTTCTTGGATGCGATCGCCCCATACAGGATGATTCAAGCTAGCTTCTCGTGCCATCATCCAGTTGATGTTACCCAATAAGGTATTAATTTCACCGTTGTGACCCAAAAGCCGCATCGGTTGAGCTAGGGGCCACTTGGGCATCGTGTTGGTACTAAAGCGGCGGTGATAGACAGCAAAGGCGCTTTTGTAAGCTGGATTTTTTAAATCTTGATAAAATTCTCCCAATACGGCAGAACGCACCATGCCTTTGTAAACAATTGTGCGATTTGACAAAGAGCAGATATAAAATTCTTCTGAGATATTGGTTGCAACTTTACTAATTCGGCGGCGGGTAATGTACAACTGTCTTTCTAATTCATCGCCGTTTTTGTCAACAGAAGCTAACAAAACTTGTTCGATCTGGGGTTGATTTTCTCTTGCTTGTACACCCAATAAATCAGATTGCACTGGCACTACTCGCCAACCCAGTACAATCAATTTTTCTTCAGTAGCTACTTGCTCAACTGCCGCCCTAGCTTTTTGTGCTGCTTCCTGGTCTTGTGGGAGAAATATCATCCCCACAGCTATATTATTGGTGGATGGAAATTCCTTCCCCCTTTGGGCAAAGTCTTGTTGGAACAAATCCCAAGGGATAGCTGTCAATACCCCAGCACCATCACCAGAGTCTCGATCGGCGCTACAACCTCCCCGATGTTCTAAGCAAGTTAGAGCAGCTAAGGCTTTTTCGACAATTTCGTGGCTGGTATGATTCTGACGATGAGCAATAAAACCGACACCACAGGCATCTCGTTCTTCTACTAACCACTTTTGCCCCTGATAGGTATCTCTTGAGTTGATATTTGCTGTGATTTTCTGGTCTTGATTCATCGGTTGATTATTCATACCCTGTTCCTGAAGTATTGAGTTACCAATTTTGCCACTACTTATGGGAAAAATTTCTAAATTCCACGATGGAGAAATATATAAGCACCGAAATTTAGGGAAAAAAAATTTTAACTTCGGTTTTACTTTTTTAGTTCACCCGTGTTAAAATAATTGCGTATTTTTTATGTATTTATGCGGTGTCAGACAATTTACCTCAGCCAAGACATAATTATTGCCCTGACAGTTTCTTTTTTATATTCTGAGGCTAAGTATTTTTTCAATCCACTTCTTCCAGATGCACGATAGCTACCCACAGAGCCTATTTCGGCTCACCTGAAACAAAACTAAAACTGAATGCTGTCTTATGTTTTAAAGCCAAACTCATCCCGATCCGGCAATAAAATCAGCGTATTACAATATATACCCATTTGACAATTCCCAAATATTTTTGTTGTTGTCTGGAGTTTTCCTGCTTACCAGTTGCTATATATTACTATTCACTAGACCTAATTGAAGTACAACGTTCAGTCAGGATTGAATATCTTAATCCAGTTTTGATAACCAAGACTACCGTGTATAGTGTGGTTAGAATTAGTGCCAGTTAAAACACTTGTTTGCAGTGGCTTTAGCGTCTAAATTTATTTCTGTCTAAAAGAGATAACTTGCCAATATACATAATACCATATTTTTTAAGAAATAAATTCATGTTTTTTTAATATTTCCCAATAATTAGTTAGTTTATACCTTGGGGTGATAGTTTTCAAAAGTACCTAGTAAATTATGGTAAAAATGCCGAGTTGTTGCCAATCAGGGATTAGCGATCGCAGATTCTTTCCGGCTACTGTGTCACCAATACTTTTAACAGTACTGTGCTTAACGACTACTGGTGCTATCAACGCTCAGGAGTCGCCAAAAAAAACCAAACCACTGATCTCCCAGTCATCTGCACCTCCTTTAACAGGGGTGGCATCCTCTGGTAATCAAATTTCCCTCAATGGTCGTACTTTACCAGGAACTTGGTTACAACAACAGAGGAAAGCTGGTCAGGTGACAACTTACATCAGTGATGGGCCATTTAGACAATTAATCGGAGTAAATTTCTTAAACAGTAGTAATTCAGCGAAGCAACCAATACAGTGGTTTTCATCGGTGACAACGCCACTGGTTTTAGCCACTAGGCTAGTAGGAGCATATCGCTATCTGGATATTACTAATTTTGCTCAAACATCTGGATGGCAAATCCAAACTAATGGCAACACCTTAGTGATTGCTACCCCAAAAACACAAATCACAAATATTGTTCAGAGCCAGGAACCTCCATCCGCGAGTGCCCCTTTGCAACAGACTCGCATACTTGTCAATTTAGATCGTCCAACACCTTGGCAAGTTGCACAAGGATCAGCGATCGCAAAACCGCAAACTGCATCTTCCGATCCAGACACACTAACCCCCAAACCCACTACACCGCCAAATCGAGAGTGGACAATTACCCTGGATGGAATAGCCGATCCCGTTTTGATAGAACGCTATACCCCCCAGCCACCACCAGCAGCACCAACATTACTGCCAAACCTGCTCAAACAATTATTACCAGTTACACCAACACAACCAATACCACCAGCCCCTGAACCACTTATTCGACAAGTGCAGGTGGTGAAAAACCAAACGATTATTAGTCTAAGCGTTCCCTTTGGTCTATCGCCTCAAGTTAATACTGTCGCTAACCCCAATCGCCTGATTATCGATATTCGACCCGATCCTCTAGAAGAACGAGATATTACTTGGGCCCCAGGATTGCGCTGGCGACAGCATTATGTCAACTTGGGCACAGAACGCTTTCCGGTGGTTTGGTTAGAAGTTAATCTCCGTAAATTTGGGCTAACCCTGAAACCTATGTGGGCTAGTCCTGATGGGCTTGGGGGTACTGCTCCCTTAATTCAAACAGCACAACGTTACTTAGCAGTTGCTGGAATTAACGGTGGTTATTTTAACCGCAATAATAGATTGCCATTGGGTGCAATTCGTCGGGATAATCAGTGGTTATCAGGCCCCATTCTTAACCGGGGTGCGATCGCTTGGAACGATTCAGGTCAATTTTACTTCGGTCGTCTCACCTTAGAAGAAACTTTAATTACTGCAAATAACCAGCGCTTACCAATTTTGTTTCTTAATAGTGGCTACGTCCAGAGTGGCATTGCTCGTTACACCCCAGCTTGGGGAGCAACTTACACACCCTTGACGGATAACGAAATTATCCTAGTGGTACAAAAAGACCAAATTACTCAACAGCTACCAGGTGGCAAAGTTGGTGGCACAGCCATTCCCATTCCCCAGGATGGCTACCTACTAACTTTACGTGCTAACGCTGCCAGTGCTGCCTCACAGTTACCAATTGGAAGCGCAGTACGTATTTCCAGCAGTACTGCTCCCACTGATTTTAGTCGTTATCCCCACATTATCGGAGCCGGGCCACTATTAGTCCAAAATCGTCAAATTGTCCTTGATGCCAAAGCCGAAAAATTCAGCAATGCCTTTATTGCAGAAAAGGCTATTCGTAGCGGTATTTGTACAACTGCAACAGGCACTCTTATGATTACTGCCGTGCATAATCGTGGCGGCGGTTATGGGCCTACATTGGCAGAACATGCCCAATTAATGCAACAGATGGGCTGTGTGGATGCCTTAAATCTGGACGGCGGTAGTTCTACCAGCCTTTACTTAGGAGGGCAACTACTCGACCGATCGCCTAGTACTGCTGCTCGTGTTCATAATGGAATTGGTATTTTCCTGAAACCACGTTCATGAGGGAGTGGGGAATGGGGAATGGGAGATGAGGGAGCAGGGGAGCAGGGAGCAAGGGAGCAGGGAGTAAGGGAGAAAGTTTTCCCCTCTGCCCCCCGCCCCCTGCCCCTCTGCCTCTTTTCAATGCCCAATGCCCAATTCCCAATATTTTTTTAAAGTTTAGAACAAGCTGCCACTTTGCTTGATGAAGACTTAGTGTAAACCTAAGAGTTTTAATAGTGATGGTTTACACCATAAGGTTTGATTTTGTTATCTTTATCAAGGTGCGACAAAATTGCTGATTTTCAAGGTTGCAACATAGCGCCAGATTTTTTATCAATAGTTAAGAGTACAGACGGTTTGTTATGTCTTCAAATGAGGTAATTATGGCTCGATATCAAGAAACTACACAGACTGACACTCTACACCTACCTTCAACTATCACTTCTAGGGGCGTTGCTGCAACTGAGTTACGTCCCTGGGGTGCTTTTACAGTTTTGGAAGAAGGGCGTGGATACAAAATTAAGCGCATCGAAGTTAAGCCCGGACACCGCCTCAGTTTACAAATGCACCATCACCGCAGCGAACATTGGATTGTCGTCTCTGGTACAGCTAGGGTAACTTGTGGCGAGAAAGAAGTATTACTGAGCAATAATGAGTCAACTTATGTACCCCAATGTACATCTCATCGTTTAGAAAATCCTGGCGTGATTCCCTTGGTGTTAATTGAAGTGCAAAATGGCGAATACTTGGGAGAAGATGACATTATCCGCTACCAAGATGACTATGCCCGTACTAAGGATTAAAGCTTTAATCTAAAAACTGAATAGATTTTTGTGCAAACCGTCTTTACGAACCACTGCACCCCAGAAGTCCCTACCTAGTTAAGGTGGGGACTTAATCGTGTTGTGCTATAAATGTAGTAGCGATCGCGCTTATGGCTTCGGTAATTTGGAATTTTCGAGAAGCGAGAGTTAACCCATCTGTCTGTAAAATGAAAATGGGGTATTCAATTGCAAAAAACGAGTTCCATGATTCATCTGAGTCAAGCAGCCGCGAGTGAAATTGGGCGAATCAGGTCCAAGCAGCAGCCAAATGTCTTGTTTCGATTGGCAGTAAAGCCAGGTGGCTGTTCTGGGTTATTTTATGATATGTCCTTCGATGAAGCAATAAAAGTTGACGACCAGGTTTTTAAGTTGGATGAGATTCAAATAGTCATAGATGCTACAAGCTTAAATTACCTCAACGGTTTGAGGTTAGATTATTCAGAAGACTTAATGGGTGGCGGTTTTCGCTTCCACAATCCCCAGGCGATCGCCACCTGTGGGTGTGGCAATTCCTTCTCGACAACTAATCAATAGTCCTTAATTAGCGATCATTTGCTAAGAATAAAGGAAAAATTACGATT
This sequence comes from Nostoc sp. NMS2, assembly GCF_017115105.1. Taxonomy (GTDB): domain Bacteria; phylum Cyanobacteriota; class Cyanobacteriia; order Cyanobacteriales; family Nostocaceae; genus Nostoc. The sequence goes on along the minus strand of NZ_JABXKH010000131.1, from coordinate 66,133 downwards.
GACATAAAACACTAAAAAACGATATAATCAGGATTTGTTAAAACTTAGACATATAAGCAGCTTTACGCGCTGTAACTCATGCCAACAATACAGCAGCTAATACGTAATGAGCGCGAACTAGCGCGTCAGAAAACAAAGTCCCCGGCTCTGAAACAATGCCCTCAACGTCGGGGAGTTTGTACCAGAGTATACACGACCACACCAAAGAAGCCTAACTCAGCTCTACGGAAAGTAGCAAGAGTCAGACTTACATCTGGATTTGAAGTCACAGCTTACATTCCAGGTATTGGTCACAACTTACAAGAACACTCAGTTGTGATGATTCGTGGCGGTCGGGTTAAGGATCTACCAGGCGTGAGATACCACATTATCCGTGGCACCCTAGATACAGCCGGAGTCAAAGACCGTAAACAAGGGCGTTCCAAATATGGAACCAAGCGTCCGAAAGAAGCGAAGAAATAGGATTAGGCGATTAATCGCACCCAACACGGTTAATCGTCTATCTTAAAAAGCGCTAAAGGACAAAAAAACTATCAGGGTCTGTGTTCTAAGAGCAGTCATGAAACCTGCTCAAGTCTGTTTAAAAAAATCAAGCAAGCTACATCTACACTAAGCGAGCAAGTGTAGAATTTCTGAGGAGAAGGCTGTAACCCACAGCAGAATTCTTATCTGGACATTAAGGTTTAGAATCTTGTCACCTTAAGTATTTAGTTGCAGGTAGCAAGTCCATGAATTTTAGATTTTAGACTTCGACTACGCTCAGTCGAGCGATTTGCAATTTTGGATTGGTCGAACCCACAAGGGGATGAGGCTTACAGACTTTTGATTTTTCCAATCCTTGTGGTCGGAACATCTACCAAAAACTCTAATCCAAAATTGGCAGTCAATAGGTCAGCCTTGCTGCAACAGTCGAAAACAAAATTGAAAAAGTCTGAGGGGTGGGTTCCACAGCTTTTAGTTTCCGGTGTCTGATAGCATATAATTTCGTTGCCAATTCCGCATTAAAGGTGAAGTATGTCTCGTCGTGGTGTTATTCAAAGGCGCCCAGTTCCGTCTGACTCCGTATATAACAGTCGCCTTGTGAGCATGATTATCAGGCGAATCATGCGTCATGGCAAGAAATCACTTGCCGCACGAATTGTTTATGAAGCATTGAAAACTATTGAGGAACGCACTGGTAACGGTGCCTTAGAAACCTTTGAAAGAGCAGTGCGAAATGCCACGCCTTTAGTAGAAGTAAAAGCTCGGCGAGTAGGTGGAGCAACCTACCAAGTACCAATGGAAGTGCGTACAGAACGCGGCACTACCCTAGCACTGCGTTGGTTAGTGCAATATTCCAGGTCTAGACCAGGCCGGACAATGGCAAGCAAACTGGCAAATGAGTTAATGGATGCTGCCAACGAAACTGGCAATGCTATTCGCAAACGCGAAGAAACGCATCGGATGGCGGAAGCTAACAAGGCATTTGCACATTATCGTTATTAAGTAGAAAAGCGATATATCACCTTGCCGAAGCGGTATATCGTGGATTTACGAAAAAAGACGGTTTTCCGTAAAAGTATAGAATCTTAACAAAGAGTAATATACAAGATATCATGAGGCAAAAACTATAGGAGGTAGCTGTGGCACGCACGATCCCGCTAGATAAAGTACGCAACATTGGTATTGCGGCGCATATAGATGCGGGCAAAACAACAACAACAGAGAGAATATTATTTTACTCTGGGATAATTCATAAAATTGGCGAAGTTCATGAAGGAACTGCCGTCACAGACTGGATGGAGCAGGAGCGGGAGCGGGGAATTACTATTACTGCTGCTGCTATCAGTACCAGTTGGAAAGATCATCAAATTAACATTATCGATACTCCGGGTCACGTAGACTTCACAATTGAAGTTGAGCGTTCCATGCGCGTGTTGGATGGCGTAATCGCAGTATTTTGTTCTGTGGGCGGCGTGCAACCGCAGTCTGAGACAGTGTGGCGACAAGCAGAACGCTATAAAGTTCCTCGGATCGCCTTTATCAACAAAATGGATCGCACCGGAGCGAACTTTTATAAAGTTCACGAGCAAATCCGCGATCGCCTGCGGGCAAATGCGATCGCCATTCAACTACCAATTGGTAGCGAAAACGACTTCCAAGGTATTGTTGACCTAGTAGGGCAACGTGCGTATATTTACGCTAATGACCAAGGAACTGATATCCAGGAAACCGATATCCCGGAAGAATTACAAGCGCAGGTAGACGAATTCCGTACCAAGCTAATAGAAGCTGCGGCAGAAACCGATGATGCTTTAATGGCTAAGTACTTTGAGGGCGAAGAACTTACAGAACAGGAAATTCGGACTGCCCTCCGTAAAGGCACAATTGCAGGGACAATTGTACCAGTACTTTGCGGTTCAGCATTCAAAAACAAAGGCGTACAGTTGATGCTGGATGCTGTTGTCGATTACCTGCCAGCGCCAAGTGAAGTACCACCAATTCAAGGCTTACTGCCCAATGGCGATACTGTTGAGCGGCGGGCTGATGACAACGAACCCCTAGCAGCTCTGGCATTCAAGATTATGGCTGACCCTTACGGTCGCCTCACATTTGTTCGCGTTTATTCTGGTGTCCTGAAAAAGGGCAGCTACGTTCTCAACGCTAGTAAGAATAAAAAAGAACGGATTTCCCGCTTAGTTCTCATGAAGGCAGATGATCGGCAAGATGTCGATGAACTGCGAGCGGGTGATTTAGGAGCAGCTCTGGGATTGAAAGACACCTTGACAGGTGACACGCTCTGTGATGATGGATCGCCAGTAATTCTGGAATCCCTATTCATTCCTGAGCCTGTGATCTCGGTAGCGGTTGAACCCAAAACCAAGAACGACATGGACAAGTTGTCCAAAGCTCTGCAATCTCTCTCAGAAGAAGACCCCACCTTCCGTGTCCGTGTCGATCCCGAAACAAACCAGACCGTAATCGCGGGTATGGGAGAGCTACACCTAGAAATTCTAGTAGACCGGATGTTACGAGAATTCAAGGTGGAAGCGAATGTAGGTGCGCCACAAGTAGCTTACCGAGAAACAATTCGGAAAGCTGTGAACAAAGTTGAGGGCAAATTCATCCGCCAAAGTGGTGGTAAAGGTCAATACGGTCACGTTGTGATCAATTTGGAGCCTGGAGAACCCGGTACTGGCTTTGAATTCGTTTCCAAAATTGCTGGCGGTACAGTACCTAAAGAGTACGTTGGTCCTGCAGAACAAGGGATGAAAGAAAGCTGCGAATCTGGTGTTCTAGCTGGATATCCGTTGATTGACGTTAAAGCGACGCTAATTGATGGGTCATACCACGATGTAGACTCTTCAGAAATGGCTTTCAAAATCGCTGGCTCAATGGCGATGAAAGAGGCTGTGCTGAAAGCTTCACCTGTCATCTTAGAGCCTATGATGAAAGTTGAGGTTGAAGTTCCTGAAGACTATATGGGGAACGTCATTGGCGACCTAAACACCCGCCGAGGACAGATTGAAAGCCAAAGCACCGAAAAGGGACTCGCTAAGGTAACATCCAAAGTTCCACTGGCGAGTATGTTTGGCTACGCCACTGATATCCGGTCAAAAACGCAAGGTCGGGGTACCTTCACGATGGAGTTCAGCCACTACGAAGAGGTGCCTCGCAGCGTAGCTGAAACTATCATTGCAAAAAGCAAAGGGAACGCTTAGTTAAAATAAGGAAATGAGCATTCATGGCACGCGCAAAGTTTGAAAGAAATAAACCCCACATCAATATCGGTACAGTTGGCCACGTTGACCACGGTAAAACCACGTTAACGGCAGCCATCACCATGACCTTGGCAGCTATGGGTCAGGCTGTAGCTAAGGGCTACGACCAAATTGATAATGCCCCAGAAGAAAAGGCACGGGGTATTACCATCAATACTGCTCACGTAGAGTATGAAACCGAAAGTCGGCACTATGCTCACGTAGACTGTCCAGGACACGCTGACTATGTGAAGAACATGATCACCGGTGCTGCCCAAATGGACGGAGGTATCCTCGTAGTTGCTGCTACCGATGGCCCTATGCCCCAAACCCGCGAACACATTCTGTTAGCAAAACAGGTTGGCGTTCCCAGTCTGGTTGTCTTCTTGAACAAAGAAGACTTGATGGATGACCCAGAACTCTTGGAACTAGTGGAACTAGAACTGAGAGAACTGTTAAGCAGCTATGATTTCCCTGGCGATGATATCCCCATTATCAAAGGCTCTGGTCTGCAAGCTCTTGAAGCAATGACCAAGAATCCTAAGACCAAAAGAGGTGAAAATCCTTGGGTAGACAAAATCTACGAATTGATGGATGCTGTGGATTCTTACATCCCCACTCCTGAGCGGGATGTTGATAAACCCTTCCTGATGGCTGTAGAAGACGTATTCTCAATCACAGGTCGTGGTACTGTCGCCACTGGTCGGATTGAACGGGGTATAGTCAAAGTTGGCGATAACGTTGAACTAGTTGGTATCAGAGATACTCGCGCCACTACCGTAACTGGTATTGAAATGTTCAAGAAGAGTCTTGACCAAGGGATGGCTGGAGATAACGCTGGCGTACTACTCCGGGGTATCCAGAAGGCTGATATTGAACGGGGTATGGTAATTGCCAAACCTGGTTCGATTAAACCTCACATGGAATTTGAAGGTGAAGTATACGTTTTAACAGAAAAAGAAGGTGGTCGTAAGACTCCATTTTTCGCTGGCTACCGTCCCCAGTTCTATGTACGGACAACCGATGTAACTGGTACTATCAAAGCTTACACCTCAGATGAAGGCAAAGAAGTAGAAATGGTGATGCCAGGCGATCGCATCAAGATGACAGTAGAATTGATCAACGCGATCGCTATTGAGCAAGGAATGCGCTTCGCTATCCGCGAAGGTGGACGCACCATTGGTGCTGGTGTGGTCTCCAAAATTATCAAGTAGCACCTTTTTGCTCATAACAAAGGAGCAGAGATGATATAATTCCTCTCTGCTCCTTTCTCTTCCCTTAATTAATTTTAGATTTTGGATTTTGGATTTTGGATTAAATCTAAAATCTAAAATCTAGAATCTAAAATCTCTAGAACCTGGAAAATTAAAGATGGCAACTCTACAGCAGCAGAAGATTAGAATTCGCTTACAGGCTTTTGACCGACGCTTATTAGATACATCTTGCGAGAAGATTGTAGACACAGCTAACCGCACCAACGCTACAGCTATAGGCCCAATTCCTTTACCCACAAAACGACGGATCTATTGTGTGCTGCGATCGCCTCACGTAGATAAAGATTCACGGGAACACTTTGAAACCCGCACCCATCGCCGGATTATTGACATTTACCAGCCTTCTTCTAAGACTATAGATGCCCTGATGAAATTGGATCTACCATCGGGTGTAGATATCGAAGTCAAACTTTAATTTAGTCATTAGTCATTGGTCATTAGCAAAGGACAAATGACAAAAGACATTAGTATAAATAGTGACATAGCCCTGAAGAAATATATCTCAGGGCTTTTATTTAGCTAGGAAACAAATGATAGAATATAGACAAAATACGGGAAAAGCAGAGAAAAAGAAATTTTAAAGATTAAGTTTATACCAAGGCAACAATGACATCATCTTCTAAAATTGCAGTTCGTGAACTACCTCTATTCCCGTTACCCGAAGTAGTTCTGTTTCCTACTAGACCATTGCCTCTACACATCTTTGAATTTCGCTACCGAATCATGATGAACACGATTTTGGAGAGCGATCGCAGGTTCGGTGTTTTGATGGTCGATCCTGTTAAACGGACAATTGCAAACACTGGTTGTTGTGCAGAAATCGTTCATCATCAACGGCTGCCAGACGATCGGATCAAGATGTTGACTTTAGGGCAGCAAAGATTTCGTGTATTAGAGTATGTTCGTGAAAAGCCATACATGGTTGGCTTAGTTGAGTGGATTGAAGACCAACCATCGGCTAAAGATTTGCGACCTTTGTCAACTGAAGTAGAACAACTCCTGAAAGATGTTGTGCGTCTATCAGCCAAATTAACCGAAAAAAATATCGAACTGCCAGAAGATTTACCTGACCTACCAAGAGAGTTATCTTATTGGGTAGCGAGTAATCTTTATAATGTAGCCGCAGAGCAACAGTTATTGCTAGAAATGCAAGATACTGCAACTCGTCTAGAGCGAGAAGCAGAAATTTTAACTTCTACTCGGAATCACTTGGCAGCTCGCGCTGTTCTCAAAGACACATTTAACGAAAAGTGATGAGTAGAGACGTGATTAATCACGTCTGTACAGCAGTTAGAAGTTAGGAAAAATAACAAAAAATAAAATATTGGCAATTTATAATTTGTAGTCCCTAGCTGATAACTGATAACTCTTAACTTCTCAAGTAACAGCGCTGATCGGCAAAACATTGTAAGCGCCAAGAATTTTTAAAATTTCTGTGTGGGTAGTTAATTCTGCTAAAGCAGATTGCATTTGTGCTTCCTTGGCATCCACTTCTAAATCCATGAAAAACAAATATTCGCCTAGCGATCGCTTCGTCGGACGAGATTCAATCCGGCTAAGGTTAATTCCTAGTTGAGCAAAGATTTGCAAAGGTTTGACTAATGCACCGGGTGTGTTAGCAGGCATACTAAAAGCTAGCGATGTATGACTGGTAGGTGTTGTTGATGTCTGGTATCTAGCGTCCGCCTCACCCTGACTTACTACCCAAAAACGAGTACAGTTTTCTGGATAGTCGTTAATACCAGTGGCAAGTATGGGCAGGTTGTAGAGTTGAGCCGCTCTACTAGAAGCGATCGCTGCTGTTGTTGTATCTTGCTCCAATCGCTGTAGTGCTTCGGTTGTAGAGTTGCTGGGAATAATCTGTACAGTCGAGAGAAATCGCTCTAACCATCTCTGACATTGTGCCAAAGCTTGTGGGTGAGAATAAATAGTTTTAATTTTATCTAAGCTAGACGCACAGGAGATTAACGTATGGGCAATGGGTAATACCAAAGCCAACTGAATTCGCAAACTATCTAACTGCCAGAGTGTATCCAGTGTTGTGGTAACACTCCCTTCAATAGAATTTTCCACTGGCACAACAGCTAGGTGAGCTTGACCATCAGCAACGGCGTGCAGTGACTGCGATATTGTGGGATAGGGAGATAACGTAGCTTCAACTCCCCTACTTTTAATCAACCAGTTGACATAAAGAACAGCTGCTTGTTCTGCGTAAGTGCCGGGAGGCCCTAAATGTGCAATCGATAGAGTCATGCCTTTAGCCTTGAGTTGTGAGTCTAATGTATAAACAGAGATTATGATATTTTGGCTTTGGCAAATATATTCAATATTTACTCTTGGTAAAAACTGTTATCTCTAAAAGGGGCTAGTCCTAATCTATATTTCTTGTACTAAAGATAGTAATGAGCGTACCAAATTTTTGCTAATGCTGTATAGCTGATAAGCAACGATAATTTTGTACTTTTCTAATAATTAGATTTAAGTTGTTAAAAAATATTAAAATTAAAAGACAGATATTTTTATCCGCTCATGGCTACCCGGTTTACTGCCTCCCAATCGGTTGAAATCGCTGTTCCAGAGCAGCCTATTCACATTCAGCACTACTTGCGTCAGCCCCAACGTCTAGTTAAGGCTTTGGCTGACAACACCAGGACTCAGCAGCTTTCCGAGGAAGTATTTCGCTTGAAAATGCGTCCGCTCACTTTTATGTCATTAAGTATTCAACCGACTGTAGACATGAGAGTTTGGGCAGAATCAAATGGAATAATTTATTTGCGATCGCTAGGCTGTGAAATCCTGGGTTTCGAGTATATTAACCAGCGCTTTGCCCTTAATTTAAAAGGACATTTGTCTCCCAAAGAGTTTAGCACTGGCACTCGTCTGCAAGGAAGGGCTGATTTAGAAGTGCTGGTGGATTTACCACCGCCATTTTCCTTTACTCCTAAGCCAATTTTAGAAGCTACTGGTAATGGTTTGCTCAAAAGCGTGCTGTTGTCGGTTAAGCAACGGTTATTAAATCAACTTTTGGCTGATTATCGCAACTGGGTGATATCACAAACTAAAGATAGAGGACTTGACAGTGACAGTACCGAATTGCCAATCTTGAATCCTGAGTAATCATTTAATCACTCAGTGTTCAATACTTTGATTTGGCAAGGACGAAAAGACTGACGATGTAGGGGCGATGGCCCGTATTGTTGCAGAGCCAGCAAATGCCGTTGGCTACCATAACCCTTATTACGCTCTAGGTTGTACATAGGGTATTTCAATGCTAGACGTAGTACCAGATCGTCACGCCAAACCTTGGCAACAATACTAGCAGAGGCAATAGTGAGCGATCGCTCGTCCCCCTTAACTATTGTTTGTTGTGGCAATAGCAAGTTTTTGATTGACTGATTGCCATCAACCAAGCATAGTGCGGGCTGTACTTTTAACTTCAGTACAGCCCGCTTCATTGCTAACAGCGTCGCTTGCAAAATATTTATCTTGTCAATTTCGGCAGTAGAAGCAAACCCAATTTTCCAGTCTATAGCCAGCCCACAAATTTGCTGTGCTAGCTCAGTTCTCCGAGAACTAGACAACTGTTTACTGTCTTTAATTTTAGCTGCCATCAGTATTGGCAAAGCATGATCTGGGAGGATCACTGCTGCCGCCACCACCGGGCCAAATAGAGCGCCTCGCCCTACTTCATCCACACCTGCAACCAATCCTGGAATCTCTGACAAGGTAGAAAACTCCAGCCAATTGGATTGTTCCAAGGGCGTTGGCGATGTTTCTACCATAAAGCAAATTAATTATCCTCGATCGCTGAGGAACGACGGCGGCGACGGCGGCTAGCAGTGGCGGCGCTGTTGGCATCACTTTCATCTGCGATCGCATTGGCGGTGCTTGCATCACTTTCATCGGCGATCGCTTTGACGGAGGCTTTTGCAGACAAGCTTTCCGAAGGATTGGCAGCCAACTCAGATGGTTCAGTTGTCTCTTCTATCAAAGATTTTTGTTCTGGCTCAATAACTTTTGGTATTGGTAACTTAGTTGCAACTACTTCAGGTGTTACTTTTTGGGCAATAGGTGATTCTGAGATGGATTCAGTTGGAGTCGTTCGCACTTGACCAGGCTGAATCACATTAATAATCACAGATTTGGTATTTTTAACCTCTTGCTCTAACTTCACCAAGGGAGATATTCCCATCAAGGCAAACATATCCTGTTCTGGGAGGCTCATTTCTACAGTTCTAATCTCCGGTGGTTCTACCACTGGTTTAACTGGTTCTGCCTTGATAACTTTAGCACGCTCTACAGTGCGCTCTACTCTTTCATTCCAACCTGGTTTACCAAGGGTGGGTGAGGGAATTTCTGGTATAACTCCTAATTCTGGTTCTATATCAAGGTCTAAATCTGGCTCGTTGACAAAAGCTAGTGGATTGGCAATAACCCGAGATTCATCTTTCCCGTTTAACCCATTGATGCCAATTCGACTGCGGCGAGTGCGGGTACGACGCTTATTATCATTAAGTTCTTGATAACTAGGATGATTAATCAGATTTAGGTTAGCCGATTCCGAGTCGCCTTCAAATGCTTCCCCAAACCCATCATAAGTTTCTCTTTCTCGTGGTTCCGGGACGCGGGCAGCTGGCTGACGTGGTTCTCGGTGAGGTAGGGATACAAAACGCTCACGCTCTGGTGTTTCTGCGGGTATTGGTAATCGGTTTTCGAGTTCTCCAGGCAGACGCACAGTATGCCCTAAACCGCCGCACGTGGGACAAGTTTCACCAAACAATTCGTAAATATTTTGACCCTGACGTTTGCGGGTCAGTTCTACTAAACCCAGTTCCGTAAGTTGAGCAATCTGGGGACGAGCTTTGTCTGCTTTGAGTCCTTTATTAAAGTGTTCGAGAACTTGCAGTTGGTCACGTCGTGATTCCATATCAATAAAATCAACGACAATCACTCCGGCGATATTCCGCAGACGCAACTGGCGAGCAATTTCGGTTGCAGCTTCGCAGTTTGTCCACAAAACTGTTTCTCTAGCTGTTGCCGATCGCGTGAAGGAACCTGAGTTAACATCGATTACGGTTAGTGCCTCCGTTGGCTCGATGATGATATAACCTCCAGAAGGTAGGTCTACTCTTGGTTTCAGGGCTTCTCGAATGGCAGCACTGATGCGGAAATACTCTAAAATTGGGGAGCGATCGCGGTGATGATCGATCAACAATCCTTGCGGTGTTTGACCGCCACTCCAATTCTGCAAGTACTGTTTGACACGCTTCAAACCAGTACTGGAATCTACGACAATCCGATTGACATCCGCGCCGTACATATCCCGCAATACGCGCTGGATAAAGTCATCGTCTCGGTTGAGTAGTGCTGGGGCACGGGTAGAATGCGCTTCCTGCTGAATCGCCTCCCATTGCTTTTGCAGCAACTCCAAATCTTCCATAATCGCTTCTTCTGGTTTGCCTTCGGCTTCTGTACGCACGAGCAAACCCATTCCCGCCGGTTTGACCAAAATCGCTAGTGCCCGCAAGCGGTTGCGCTCACTTTCACTTTTAATTCGTCGGGATAAATTTACCCCTCTACCATAAGGCATCAGTACTACGTAGCGTCCGGGTAAGGTGATATTACCCGTGAGCCTGGGCCCTTTTGTTCCCGTTGGCTCTTTCATTACTTGCACCAAAACTTTCTGCTGTGGTGCTAATAGTTCTGTAATGGCTGCTGCGGTACGCTTTAGCTTCAATGGCCCCAAGTCGGTGACATGAATAAAACCGTTACGCTCTGGGTCGCCAATATTCACAAAAGCCGCATCTATCCCAGGTAGTACGTTTTCTACTACCCCTAAGTAGATATCACCTATTTGATGATGACCGGTAGCAACAACGAGTTCCTGTATTTGATCTTCGGAAAAGACAGCAGCAATTTGGTGCTGCTCCGCGATGATAATTTGTTTTGGCATTCAATTTCCTCAAAAATTGGCAGCACCAATAGGTCTGGGGGTTTGTTATACCTTTGTTGCCCTTGCAACCCTCAAAAGGCGCTACTGATGATAAAAATCGCAAACCTGATGTTCTAAGTTAAATAGCTATTGGCGCTCTTAAGAGCGTTTTCACGGCGGATTATTCCAGAACGGCTGCATGTTTAAGCAATTAAATCAACCGTCTATGGTTGATTTGCAATGCAATCCTCTCAATGAAGAGAGTTCTGAGTTGAAAGTTCTGAATCCTGAGTGAGTTTTTAACTCAGGAAGCTTTTTTTGAGAGTAACCTACTGAAGTCGTTAAGAAAAAGAAACTATTTCTATTTTCCATTCCCTGGATTTATTCTTAAGGGTTATACTCAGCAACGCCAGCTGCTACCCTACTTTTAAGCGGCGCTTTGCGCGTCTGGTGAACGTCTGCAAATTGGCTTAACCTACAGCAGTTGTTTACCCTACGGTAACAACAAGGGCGAACAACTCTAGATGAGTAACGCACTAGCTCTTGGGCAATACTGGGGGTTAGACATTCAGCAGTTGTTGAAAAAGTATGGATTTAGAGAAGCTAACTGAGCCTGCTGTTAGTTACTGATTCACAAGGTAGCTATAGAGAGAGAGTGTGTTCTTTAATCTGCCTCAGTTTGTCTGGGATAAAATCCTAGAAGTTGCACTCTAATATCTTTGCTTTTGCCCCCTGAACACCAGGGTAGTGAACCAGCTAATTCAATGCAGCGCCAGAAAAATTCTCTTCACCCCATTCTAACGCAACCTTGCTAAAAATCAATTCCGACGATGTATCATGTTAGGACAACTACTAGCAAGCTGCCCTACAGGGATTATACCGCTAAAATTAGCCGATTGCGGTGGATGTGTAGGAGTTGAAATTCTCCACTAGCCACTGTCCCTAGCATAAACAGGATTTGTTCAGGACGCAATAGAAAACCATCTTGGCGATAGCTACCTACATAACGGATAACAGATATAGATTCTGCAATGCCTTTGTGGGTTTCTATTAATTCCAGTTCAAATAAGCGATCGCGCAGATTTATTAACTGGCTCTTGCCTGACTTTGTTGTATGCTCGTACCAAAGCTCATCTTTTGCTTTGATGGTATCAATCCAGTTTTGCCATTGTATAGGTGTTGTTTCTTCAAGTGCTGCTACGGTAATTAAATATTCTGCGGTTTCTAACAGTTGAGTAGCTGCCGGAGTTTTTAAATCTATCTGCTCCACATTATATATAGGTATGTCTGTGGGCATTTCCCGAACCAATTCTTCTCGAAAAATATCGATATCCACTGGTACAGTTAACTCAAAATCCGCAATTTCACCACTACTAGTAGCCCCTAGAGCCAATGCAGTTGCTACAGAAATTCGCGGCATTGGATGAAACCCACCAGTAAAAGCAATTGGCAAGCCTGCTCGCCGCACAACTCGGTCAAACAGACGGATTAAATCTAGGTGGCTTACCAAAGCCATGTTACCTTGTTTTCCAAACCAAACTCGTAGTCGTTGTGCCTTGGTTGTGTTGGGAACAAACTCGCCAGCGAATTGTGGGATAACAGGTGGTGCAATCACGACGTTATGGCCAAAGTCGGTTCCACATACGCCACAGTGAGAACAACCTTCAAAAGAGCAGTCGGGTACAATTGCGGCTGCTAAGGCACGTTGCAAGTCTTCTTTGAGCCAGTTTTTATCAATCCCGGTATCAATATGATCCCAAGGTAGGGGAGTATCGAGGGAGTGGGGAGAAATGCGATTAATCGCGTCTGTACTTGGGAACGCGATTAATCGCGTCTGTGGGGTATTTTCCGCATCTGGCGATTTGTTCTGCTCTTGTGCGTGAAACAAATTCCATTCGCCATTTTCTACTTGGCGGTATTTCCAATCTAGATCGGCTTGAGCGATCGCATCTCCCCAAGCGCTAAAAGCTCGATCTAAATTTTCATACCAGGAATCCATCCCTGCACCCAATTCCCAGGCGCGGCGGACTACTTTGCTCAAATTGCGATCGCCTCGTCCCACAAAATCTTCCATTGCCGAAATGCGGACATCGGTAAAATTTACCTTTATTCCCTTCATCCGACGGAATTCTTGCCGCAACAGGTTTTGTTTGCGCTTAAATTCAGTGGTAGAAACTGAGTGCCACTGGAATGGTGTATGGGGCTTGGGCGTAAAGTTAGAAATTGTCAGGTTAAAGTTTAGGGGTTTTCTGCCTTTACCCCGACATTCTCGCTGTAGCCAGCTGACTGTTTCCGCAATGCCCAAAACATCAACATCCGTCTCACCCGGCAAGCCAATCATAAAATACAACTTGATTTTATCCCAGCCTTGCTCCCAAGCGGTTTTCACTCCCCGCAACAATTCTTCATTGGTCAAACCTTTATTTACGATGTCTCGCATCCGCTGAGTACCAGCTTCTGGAGCAAAAGTTAATCCACCTTGCCGCGTACCTCCAAGGATATTAGCAATATTTTCATCAAATCTGTCTACCCGTTGGCTTGGTAGAGTCAGAGAAATGTTTTCATTTTTTAAGCGATTTTTGATTTCCATCCCCACTGCTGGTAGGGACAAATAATCAGAACAACTTAGAGATAGTAGGGAAAACTCATTGTAACCAGTTGCCCGCATTCCCTGTTCAATTGCTTCTACAACCTTATCGGGTTCCACATCCCGTGCTGGCCGAGTCAGCATTCCTGGTTGACAGAAGCGACAGCCACGAGTGCAACCGCGCCGAATTTCAATCGTCAAGCGGTCATGTACCGTTTCTACGTAGGGAACTAACCCAATAGAATATGCTGGTATAGGGGTTGCAACCCGTCGCAGAATTCGTTTTGGTACGTCAGAGCGACAAGGATGCACTGAGCCATCCTCTGCCATGTCGTAAAACTGAGGGACATATACGCCTGGTATCTGTGCCAAATCCAGTAATATCTCTTGCCGACTCAATTCTGCTTGTTTGCCTTCTTCCAATACCAAACCAATTTCTGGCAGTAGTTCCTCTCCATCTCCAAGGGCGATAAAGTCGAAAAAGTCGGCGTAAGGCTCAGGATTCGATGTTGCTGTTTGCCCACCAGCAAAAACCAACGGATAGGAGGGCTGGGTATCGCTAAATTCTCCCCTGCCCCCCTGCTCCTCTGCCCCTCGGTCACTGAGCGTAGCCGAAGTGCTGCTTCCCTGCCTTTCTTGCCACGTCAAGGGAATTCCAGCCAGATCCAACATTTCTAGGATATTAGTTGCACCCAGTTCGTAACTGAGGCTAAAGCCTAAAATGTCGAATTCTGTGAGCGATCGCTTTGACTCTACCGCAAACAATGGCGTATTAGTTTCGCGTAGTTTGGCCGCCAGGTCTTTTCCTGGGAGGTAGGCGCGATCGCACAATTGACGCGGTTGGGCATTCAAGATGTTGTATAGGATAACGTGCCCTAAATTAGATGCACCGACTTCATATACTTCCGGGTAGGTTAAGACCCAGCGTATTGCTGCCTTATCCCAAGCTTTGTGTACTGCTAAACGCTCATTACCAAGGTAACGCCCTGGTTTTAAAATATCCGATGTTATTAATTTCTCAACTGCAACAGCCACTGTGCTATCTTCTAGCCACCTTAATTACAGCTACCCAAACCAAACTTTAGCATTTAATTAGGTCTTCTAACATAATTTATCGTTGTAACTTATAACTCCTTTACATAAAGTCCGCTTTTTAACTGAACCTTTGTGCTTTTGCATAAAGTTTATGTTGCGGCTAACTCAACTTCACCATCCAATATTTCAAACACTCTATCAAGTTGCGTTAGTTCAAAAATAATTCTAATTGACGGAGCAACAGCACAAAGTCGGAAACCCCTTCCTAAACTAAGAGCTAGTTTGTGTATAGATAACAATGCCATCAACCCCGCGCTGTCTAACGATTCTACTGCGGCGAGGTCTACTACCAAGATGGAAATATCATTTTGTGCCAACGCTGTGGTCATATCTCGTTCAAATTCCAAGGCGTTTGTAGCATTCAAACACCCTTGGGGGCGAATGACTGCAATCTTGGGATAGTTAAGCACTGCTTGCATAGTTACATCCTATTGAGAATTATTGAAGCGTCAAGCTAAGGATTATTTGAACATAAACTCTATTCTGTTGCATCGACCATACGTCTTAGCTCTCTTTGCTGAATCTTTATTTCTTTAGTATCTCTGTTTAAAGATTGTTATAATTCCAGGTTAAAATGTGTTTATATATACTTTTTTTTTATCTCAGTTCAAAAACAATCAACATAGACAGCCATAGAGCAAACAAATCATCAGTAACTATGCTGAGAAAACTTGCTTAGTCTATAACTCAAGCTAATTTAGCCAAGTCTTAACGGTAAGTTAAATCTCCCACTTTAGCGTTGCTGATGGCATACGCCAGAGTCCTAGCGAATTATCTATTTAACTAATTGAATGTGATCTATATCACAAGGAAATTAGTATTTAGCTCGCTTTTTATACTTAGAGTTATCCGGGGTAGTTAGTATCATATTACAGTTGGATTATTACTTATGAGAACTCAGTACGCTATTCGGAAATTGGTAGAAAAAGCTCTTGACATTAAGAAACTAACTCCTGAGATAGAAAATGAAATCAACTCAGAACTGACGGAACTTGGTTACATTTCTGATGTTGATTACGAAGCTCTGGAATTATTAATGTCCGAGAT
The DNA here is from genome assembly GCF_017115105.1 of Nostoc sp. NMS2. Lineage (GTDB taxonomy): Bacteria > Cyanobacteriota > Cyanobacteriia > Cyanobacteriales > Nostocaceae > Nostoc. Next base: position 50,458 of record NZ_JABXKH010000131.1, on the reverse strand, counting down.
GGATGCTGGTAGAATTAAGTTGGTTCCTAGCTTCGGATATTCCTAACTGCTTACGCATAGAGGTATATCAAGTGAATTTGATGAATACTGAAGTAATCAAAATTCCGAGTTAGTAAAACAAGTTTTAGTAAAGGCAGGTGCGATCATAAGGGCGATATTATTGTTTGTATTTTTCTATGAGGTTGATTATTTAAATAGCTAGAATAGCGTAAACGGTGCTAATAACCCTCTGCATTGTGTATTCATAGTCAATCGCCATGTAGTTCGCTAAACGCCGAGAAAAATTCCTCCCTTTTGTTTGCTGAAATTGTCCACAAGCAGAATGAACTCGTTGCGAAGGGAGTTGATATCATCAATATGGGTGTTGGCGCTCCAGATAAACATGATAAACTAACTTTTAGTCAATAAGAGGAAAAGGGGCAGGGAGAAGGGAGTAGGGGGGAAATCCACACACATAAATGTAGTTGCTCTGAACTAAGGAAGTATTATTTCTCGTGTTACACATCTCGTTCGCGCAGCGTGCCGTAGGCATAATAAATATTTTTACTTTTGGGCATAAATAAATTTACTTGCTCTGAAAAGATAGTCAGGCAGGGTAATCTAAATATCTTTCGCCCTGCCCCCTGCTCCCCTGCCTTTTCGGTCATATCCTTTGCCCGATGCCTATTGATATGCTTGCCACAGTTGGTGAATAAATTGATTAAGTTGCTGCTTGGCGGCTGAGTCAGGTTCAGTTTTTGGTTCTTTTGCTAAAACTTGACTCAAGAAGGTAATTACTTCTGTGTCTAATGCTGGCCGAAATAACTTGGCAGGCCAAAGCAAGTCAGATACATCTCGCAAATCGGTAATTAGCGGCGATTCTTGAATCAAAGTAACCATTAATAAAGGACGCACCCAGCACAACTGGCGGGAAACTACAAATTGAATGACTTCTGCATACAGATTTCTGTCGGTATGCTCTAAAGACACAATTTGTCCTGGTTGAAGAAAATCTAAGCTAATGTCCATGATTATGGAGTTTGGGCAGGGGCAAGGATTATTTTGCAATTTCCTTAATTTAAAAAATGAAAATGCGCTACGTTTGAGGAAGCTTCTGTAAGATTAGGGTAGCACTCTCACGGCAACTATGTCTCAGACATCTGCCTCACAAGTGGCTACGCAAAACTAAGTAGAGTGGTTTTTCTAGCATAGTATCTGAACAGAAATACTATAGAATAGGTAAATAACTGTTAAGCGATCGCTACACAGACATTTTGTCGTAGTGAATCAACAAGAAAAGAGCAAAGAGCCGTGTCAGTTGAAACTATTCAAAAGCCTTCCACAACCCGTAAGCTAGCGCCTCGGTATCGCGTTTTGCTCCATAACGACGATTACAACTCTATGGAGCATGTTGTGCAGTCACTAATAGCCACTGTACCAAGCCTTACTCAACCTCAAGCAGTTAGCATCATGATGGAAGCCCATACTAACGGGCTAGCTTTAGTCATTACTTGCGCTCTGGAACACGCTGAGTTCTATTGCGAAACCTTGATTAGTCACGGTTTAAGTAGCACAATTGAACCTGACGAATAGTCAAATAATTCGTAATTCGTAATTCGTAATTCGTAATTCAAAAGAGTACAGCAACCCGCACTGAATTTTTAATTTAGTGGACAACAAGATAGTGAAAAGTTCAGAGCTAAGACTGATTGTAATTATGAATTACGAATTATTTTGACTTATTTAGGATGAAAGAAAACCCTGTCCGTTTAGCTGAACGCCCTGCCCCTATTAGGCTGGGTGCTTTTATTTTGACTTTATTGTTGCTATGGTTGCCATTGGCTACACCAATATACTTACTAGTACATGATTCAAACTTAGAAAGTATATTGACATTGGTATTGTTATATGCAGTATTTATTTTTCTTCTGAAATTATGGGGTAAATATGTCTACCAGCAGCCACAAATTCTGCGATATTATGGCTTAGAATTCACGCGCCAAAATGGTGTGGATTTACTGCGTGGCTTGGCTCTAGGGATAATTAATATTCTGATACTTTTTGGGGTACAAAATTTGTTGGGTTGGTTGGTGTGGCAACAACCGAAAGTTTTTTTGCTGAAAGTAATTTTAGAGGGTTTACTTGTTGGCTTAGGCATCGGTTTTGCTGAGGAATTATTATTTCGAGGCTGGTTGCTAGATGAATTACAACGAGATTACAGTCTGCGTGTGGCACTGTGGACAGATGCAACTGCGTTTGCTACATTGCACTTTATTAAACCCTTGGAGGCAATTATTCATACACTGCCGCAATTTCCAGCTTTAGTACTGCTGGGGTTAACGCAAGTATGGGGAAAGCGTTGGCGGAGGGGACGCTTGGGTTTTCCAATTGGTTTACATGGTGGTTTAGTTTGGGGTTACTACATTATTAATGTAGGTAAATTAGTGAAATATTCTGGTCAAGTTCCTGATTGGGTAACTGGTGTGAATAATAATCCTCTGCAAGGAGTGATGGGGGTTTTGTTGATGAGTGTACTAGCTTTGTGGATACGAGGGCGAACAGTGAAAAATTAAAAATGGGTAATGAACTTGTACAAAAATAAAATCTCGGCTAAAAAGAAACTACATTAATTAATATTCCATTTAGGCAAAGTGTCAGAGTGTAGCCAAAAGGTTTTTAAAGATTCAACATCAAACAAATATTTAGGGTTATATAATAATGGATTTAGCTCGTTTGGAATATATAAAAAATGTCAATGATGATGAAGATTGGGCGTATGAAAGTTTTCCTGTTGGAGCTTACTTTCAGTTAAACTTTAAAGAGGGTATAGGTGTAGATACTCACGCCTTTTACTTACCAAAAGGATCTCTTATCATCCTTTCTCAAAAACCAAATGGGTATCACGACCGATACTTGACGCACGTAGTTGAACTGGTTAATGAGGGAAGTGAAGATAAACCTCAATGGGAAACAGGTACATGGGGTATTTTCCGATGGGTTAAGGTTCATTGGATTGCTGATTTCAACAATCCCAGCCGTATTCCTCTTGATCAGAAGGAAATGAGAGCCAACTGGGGTTGGTATGACACTAAAGCTAAATTGTTGTCTAGTCCAAGCTTGATGTCTGAATGGGATAATAATATCGATAAATTAAGAGCGCACTTAGGGGAAGTCTTTAATTAAACGATGAAGCAATCTAACACCATTAAACAGCAGCAAGCGCAAAGGATATTAGAATTATTTGCGATCGCACGTCAGCGATATTTAGATGCAGGAGGAAATCCTCAACGCACCCCGAAAGGACTCAAGGGAGATGATTATATGACAGATGAGGAAAGGCAAGAAGCATTGGTATTAGGAAGGCAAATTTTCCCACAAGAATATATTGATAATCGCAAATCGCCAAAAATGTACTAGATGACTGCATGGGTGTCAGCTACAGCACACAGCATTAAAAACACTTCAAACAAATATAGCTGTGATGTTTTTCATAAAAATTGCCAAGGAGAAAAAACAATGATACAGCCAGTCATTTTAGAAAAATTAGAAGAACTCCCTGAGTCTCTTCAGACAGAAGTGCTTCATTAGATTGAGTTTTTGATAGAGAAGCACGCTAAAAACTCTACCGAAGAAAAGCAGACAAACAAGCGTCGCGTTGCTGGAACTATGAAAGGAATGTTTGTTCTACCATTACCTAATGACTTTGATGAGCCGCTTGAAGATATGAAAGAATATGTGGAATGAATAGATTACTATTGGATACTCATGCTTTTATCTGGTTTGTCTCGAATGATGCAACCCTGCCAGTATTAACTAGAGAAAAGATTGAATCTGCTGAGGCTGTTTTCTTTAGTATTGCAAGTCTTTGGGAAATGGCGATTAAACTCAACATTGGAAAACTATCCCTACAGGGTGCTTTTGAAGAGATTGAACCTAAACTAATTGCTGCGGGTATCACGATTCTCCCTATTACCTTTACCGATACTGCTCAATTCCGTTATTTACCACTGCATCATCGAGATCCGTTTGATCGTATTCTAGTGGCACAGGCGATGAATCATTCCCTTCTTTTGATTAGTCGTGATTCGGTTTTTGATGCCTATAATATTCAGTGGGTTTGGTGATGAATCTCAAAATTATCGAGATTAGTTGGTTTATAACCGCATCTTAATACCTATCATTAGTCTCTTCTGAAAAATTTTTCTAGTATCCCATACCGAGCGTGCGATCGCATCTGTCGTCAAAGGAACTACAACAGCAAATGCTAAACTACATTTATCAAGCTTGAGAAGCAATTATGACTGCCTTAATTCTCAACTTAAGTCCTACCATTGAGCTAACAGATGACCAGTTCTTCCAACTCTGCCAGAATAATCGTGATCTCCGCCTTGAGCGCACAGCAGAGGGAGAACTGATTATTATGCCGCCAACTGGATGGGAAAGCGGAAATCGCAATTCAAAACTGACAGCTAGGGTAGAGTATTGGGCTGATGCTGATGGTACAGGACTAGCTTTTGATTCTTCAACAGGTTTTAAGCTTCCCAATGGTGCTAACAGATCGCCTGATGCATCTTGGGTAAGTCGGAAAAGATTAGCAGTCCTCAACCCAGATCCGGCGAAGTTCTTACCAATGGCTCCTGATTTTGCCGTAGAATTACGCTCTGCTAGCGATAGCTTGAAGACTGTGCAACAAAAAATGCAAGAGTACATTGATAATGGTGTACGTCTAGGTTGGCTGATTGACCCCCAAAACCAGCGAGTCGAAATTTACCGTCCAGGTAAAGATGTTGAGGTTTTACAATCCCCCACTAGTTTGTCAGGAGAAGATGTGCTACCTGGGTTTGTGTTGGATTTGGCACAGATTCTAAATTAAGCGATCGCACCTACGCCACATTTTTGACTGAGATAATTCCTTCACCACACCACTGAATCAGTAGCCATCTGTCAGAATCTTTATCCAATGCTGGCTTTAGACGGAAATTAAAAACCTCTTGCCATACCTCTACGCCATACTGGGATACAAAATTTGCCTCCAGTTCTTGGAACTGTTCCCATTGCCGATTTGCGATCGCGGTTAACATGAGAATGATTGCAGTGATTGAGACTTGGGCGGCGACAGGTGTCATTCTGAGTAGTCCTCAAAAATACAAATAATCGGCATCGGTGGTTTTTTGGTGCAATCTTTACGCAAGCGTCTCAACCACTGTACCCACCACACAGGCTTTATTCAAATTAACGCCGCTCAAATTTGCACCTTCTAACTCTGCACAGAGTAAATTTGCTCCTGTTAAATTCGCCCCTGCTAAATTCGCCTCTCTCAAGTCAGCTTCTTCCAGGTTTGCTTCACTCAATAACGTCCCTTGCAAATCAGCGCGACTCAAATCTGCACCTTTGAGATTTGCCCCAGTCAGGTTTGCGCCGCGCAAGTCAGCACCGCGCAAATCAACACCTTGCAAGTTGACGTTCATCAAATTAGCACCACTCAAGAAAGCACCCACCAATGACACATCACTGAGTCTTGCTCCCATCAAGTTAGCGCCACGCAAGTTACTACCCCGCAAGTCAGCACCCGTTAAATCTGCTTGCATCAGGTTTGCTCCCATCAAATTCGCCCGCAAGTCAGTTGCTTGGAGGTTTGCTCCCATCAAATTTGCTCCCTCCAAATGCCCGCCTTCGAGTTTAGAACCAGCAAAATTAGTGCCGACAAGGGTAGCACCAGCAAGATTAATCCGGCTTAAATCTAGTCGGGAGAGTTCCTCGTCTTCTAAATTTGCCCCTGGAAGTTGTTTGAGTTTTCCTAATCTAATGGCTTCAATATTCATGTAAAGTAACTACCAATCTCTTCACTTATCTTGCTTTGGCTATCCCATTGGGAATCAAGTATCCAGATGCCGGCGCTGACTTTGGGTGTCATGATGGGTAAGTCTAGTCCCTGTTGTAAACCCATAACTAATAAAGTTAGGGTATCTACAAGTTTAGGATCAAAGCGGTTAGATTGTTGCTGTTTGCACTCATCTAACGCTTGAGTAAATATCTGTTCTCGGCTTTGATTTGACGATTTTCGCTCATTGACTCGCCACTGAAAGTCTGCCAATAATGCCAAAATCCTCGACTCTAGAGGAATTTCATCTCCAGCTAAACCTGCTGGTTCTCCTGTGCCATTCCACCACTCGCTTTGGTGAGTGATAATTTGGGCAACTGCTCGCAGTCTTGGCATGGTTCGCAATACTTGCGCCCCTGGGACTAAGGGACAAGTTAAGGGGGAACTGGGGGCATCTTCTTGGTAGCGTGTGGATATACCACCAGTGAGTACGCTTTCAGCTTTTTGTAATGGATCTATGCGATGTAACAAAGCTGCTAGCCGCAATCTTTTAATCTGCCATGCGGGAAGATCCAAAAGCTGGGCGATCGCTTCAGCAAGTACTACTACTTCCGCAGCTGCCATTGGATTGTTGACATCTGCCATATCCATCAGTTGCGCCATTCGCAAAAAGGCTTGGATTTCGTTAGAAACCAAGTTGCGATCTAGGGTTTGTTTCTGAGGCGCTGTGGGGATGGATAAATTATCTTGCCCAGTCTGGAGATAATCTACTACACGGGAAACAACTGCACCTAAATTTTGGGATCTGTCCATTGACGGTACAATTTGTTGTTTATCGGCTGTGAGTTTTTTAGCCAGTTCTGGGTTGTATTTTTTGATGTGAGCGATCGCTATTTCTGCTGTCTCTTGCACTAACTCTGGCTCAAATGTCCACAAGCCATAGAATTTGCGCTCTAAGTCTGATGTCGGTATACCAGTGCTACCATAATCAGCTTCTGATAATTCTTGACAAATTACCATTGCTGTGTATTTAGGCGATAAAATAATTAAGTGCCACTCCTGCGCCACAGGATCGCCTGCATCTAATCCTACTAAGTCTACATTGGGTAGAAGGCTGGTAGGATGTTCTCCAAAGCCGGATTCAGAGGCGGCCATGATGGCAATTTGGCGGCTGCGCTGGGCGATGTCTGCATATCGTTCAGCTTCTTGTAGATACCATTTCCCCTGTTGGAAGGCTGTGATCACTAGGGGTGTACCGTCGTCGGTTAAGATATGGTCTTCGAGAGCGTGGCACAGGGCAACTAAGGTATTTTTGTAGTAAACACCGAATCGAATTGGCCTGGTGGTGTGGCGATGGGCTGTTTCTAGCTGTTGTAAGATTGAACCTTCTAACATGGGATTTGGTAAAAATAACCGCAGAGGCGCTGAGGACACAGAGAAAGAGAGGGGAAGAAAATTAGAATTAGTGTTTTTTAGGATATACCCGCTAACTGTTTTTCTTTCGTTTCTATTGGTGCGGAAAGTGCTGCTTCTAAGTCGGCACAACCAAGCTTTTCTTCTAAGATTTTCATGACTTCACGCCCGAAGTCGTTGGGGTTTTGTTGCCAAGCTTGCAAGCAGACTTCGCCGAAGAATGAACCAAGGGGTTCGGGATTCCAGAGAAGTTTTTTAGCTGTCCACGGCATCAAACTCATTGGATCGTACCCTGGTTTGAGGATGCCTTCTTTGAAAGCATATTCTTCTAAATGGGTATGGGGTTGCAGTCCTATAAAGAAGATGGCAGGTTCAACTTTATCAGCACCAAAAATCCGTTCTAGTTCGCGGTGGTAGGCGATGGTTTGACGGATGGTTTCGGGACGTTCGTCAATAACGTTAAAGGAGTAGTTGACGGAAACTAAGTCGTTGAAACCAGCTGCTTTTAAGTCACGGCAGTTTTGCAAGACGGTTCGCAGATTATACCCCATCCGCATTTTCCGCACGAGTTCTTGAGAACCACTGGTAATCCCGATTTCAAAATAGTTCATCCCAGTTTTCGCCATCAAGTCACACAACTCTGGTGTCAAATTGTCGGCTCTGATATATGCTGCCCAGTGGATATCTGTCATACCAGAATCGACGATTTTTTGCAATAGTTCTATGGCATCGTCAATAAATTTTCGTGCGGGGATGAATTGGGCATCGGTAAACCAGAAATTGCGAATGCCGCGATCGTATAATTGGCGCATCTCAGCAACTACTTCATCTGCTGGGTTGATGCGTACTTGTTTGCCTTCAACAACTGTATAGACGCAATAACAACAGTTGTGGGGACAACCACGCTTCGTTTGTACACCTATATAAAAGTCTTCTTCTTGCAGGTAAAAGTTAAATTCCGGCCAGATGGTTTCGATATAGTTGTAGTTACAAGCTGTTTTTTCTATTGGAGTGGGTTGTTCGTGAATCAGCCGTTTCCGTGGTTGAGTTTCTCCGGCAACATAACAGCGTTCATCTTGAAAATCTTTGCCGCTTAAAAGTTTTTCCAGCAGGGTTTCCCCTTCACCCACAGAAATAATTGTCCCATTGGGTAAACTTTTACCCAATTGTTCATAAAATACGCTGACTGCACCACCACCTACAACTACACGGGCATTAGAATTATATTTTTTGGCACGCTTTAAACCGCGTTTGATTAAGCCCTGGTTTTGCCATAACTCTACATAGTAAGCGATGAAGATTCTTAAACCGCCGAATCCGCCACGTAGTTTTAATAGAGGATTTTTGGCGTAGTAGAATTCAAAGGCGTTTTGTAGCGGGTTTCCACCACGTCCGCCAACTGGAGCATAAATTTGAATATCCCGCCAAGAAAATACTAGCAGTGTCGGTTTAAATTCATCAATACAGCGATCCAGAGCAGAATTGTAGTCTAAAGGTGGCACTGTTCCTAAATCAAAGATGCGCTGTTCAATATTAGGAAACTGCTTATGGACATGATCGCTCAAGTAGACAACCCCAATAGGAAAGATGGGGTTACAAGGAAGGCGAACGTAAAGAATTCGATTTTCCATCATTTGTGTTTTGACTTCCATCTTGCCAATCTTTGGAGAAAGCGAGAAAAACATCCAGTTTTAAAGTATGTGCTTGTTTTATTGGGTTTTAATTATCACAATCGCGCTTGACATTTCATTTGATTGCTGGTAATGAGAAAACTACTGTTAGCAATTGCAGGAAACGCCAAAATTGCTATGCATAAAACATACATAGAATTTATAGATAGGCTTTATGAAGATATTTTTCATATAGCTTTACCATAACATTGAGTTTATTCATTAAGCGATGATCCCAGCCTATTAATCCTGGGATAGATGAAACGGCAAAACTCACTTCCTCGCTAGGCGAAAAGCAAGGGATCGTCGTCTGATCTGCCTTAAGAGAATTAAAGCTTTTAAGTAGGTTGGCGCAATTAAAGCTAACTGGCAAGGGCTGTCATTTGTGCTTTGTCATTGTTCATTAGTAAAGACTTTAAGCCTAATTTACGTTTCGTAACATAATTTGGTTTATTTATGCCAGCTTACTTATATTAATAAAAAATATTAAAAACTTTTGTGCATAGTGTATAATTCCGAAAAAGCCACAAATAATTACAAAATTTTCATAACTACAGATATATCTTTAGGAAGAAATAATCTCCAAAGACTCAGTTGGTATTCACAGTTACAGCAACTGGGGATCAGTGAATGCTAGGCTTGGCTAGTGTAATGTAAAATTGTGGCGTAAAGCTCCTCAGCAGTTATGGCTCAAATATTAGATCCTCTACCACCAGAGCAATCGGGAAAAATTCTCTGCTGCTACATTAATGCCACGAGCAAAATACAGGTAGCTCGCATCTGTAATATTCCCAACTGGTACTTTGAAAGGGTAGTTTTCCCTGGACAACGTTTAGTTTTTGAAGCTCCGCGAAAAGGCCAAGTGGAGATTCATACAGGGATGATGGCAAGTGCAATTTTATCAGATAAGATTCCGTGCGATCGCCTGATGCTCGACGAACCCAGTACTGATGAGTTTGATACAGACTCATCATTTGGCAAAGACCCTATTAATACCAAAGCAATGTTGCAGCAAATTCATACAAACACCGGAGATAGTATAAAACCCTTACAAGTTGCTGTTTAGCAGCTATTGATTAAAAAAAACAATTTGACTCAATTTCAGGGTTGCTAATTCAGCAGCCCTTTTTTTATATATTGGGCATTGGGCATGGAAAAGAGGCAGAGGGGCGGGGGGCAGGGGGAAAACTCTTCTGCCTTGCTCCCTGCTCCTCATCTCCCTCATCTCCCTCATCTCCCCACTCTCATCTACAATCATTCTTATGAATCTGCCTTCATTTCTTTGGTTGTGGAAAATAGCGGCCTGGTCGATGGGTTTATCCCTGCTGGCATATCTGATGTTAGCAATCACAGGCGTTTGGATGTTTCGAGCGAGAACTTTGCAACAATTTCCTTTTACGCCATTTATGGGCGGAAATAGGGAAGTGCGATCGCTCCACTATTTAATGGGGATCAGCATGGTAAGTTTAGTGCTACTATTGCTAGCGATCGGTATTGTTGGCACTTTAGGGCACTTTGGTTCTTTAGGTCACTCGTCACACTTGGTTGCTGGATTGATAGTGGTAGCATTAGTTTTGCTCTCTGCTTTCAGTGCCACTCAAATTAGTGCCAGACGGTCTTGGGCTAGACCCTTACACATCGGCGTAAATATTATTCTGTTTATAGGATTTACCTGGGTATCCCTTACTGGTTGGATTGTAGTGCAAAAGTATTTACCCTGAAGAACTAGTAATTACGAATTACGAATTACGAATTATTAAAGTGTCATACCTTATTTTCAACAGTCCAGCTAAGACATAGACCTGCCCTACAATGAAAAAAAGCATTGTAATTGAGCCGTGACAGTAAACTCAGCCAATATCTCAGTTTCTATTTTTCGTCTGTCTCCTTTGATTCGGATAACGCTGCTGAGTCTATATATAGCACTCACAGTCCCATTACCTTTTTTATCGCAGGTAACAGCCGCACCCGTACCCCCAGGATTTTTGTGGATAGGGATTAGCATCGGCTTAGTTGCCTTGTACGCCGTATTGACAGAACAAGTAATAGTAGATGACCAGGGAATTCAGGTTACTTACCCTGCCTGGGTGCCTCGATTTTTTCGTAAAGGCTGGTTTTTACCTTGGTCAGAGGTGAAAGAGTTAAAACCGCGCACCACTGGTCAAGGAGGGCTAGTTTATTACTTTCTCAGCCAGGATGAGAAAGCTTATTTACTCCCAATGCGTGTAGCTGGATTTGCCCGTTTCGTGCAAATTGTCCAAGCAAAGACAGGCATTGATACTACAGATGTTCGCCCTTTAGCACAGCCGTGGATGTACCTGATTTTACTAGGATTCACACTGCTGTTACTATTGGTCGATGGCTGGGCGATCGCTACAGCCTTAACTACCACACAATTAACTTAAAATCGGGCATGGGGCATGGGGCATTGGTTATTTCTCCCCCATCTCCCTCATCTTCCCCATCTCCCTCATCTCCCGGTTGGTGAGCGAAGTCGAACCACATCTCCCTCATCTCCCCACTCCCCTTGAATAAGGTCACACTCAGGCTAGAGCAAGTTAATCTGTTTACAAAGCTGAAAACCCAACTTCCAGGAAATCAGCAAGGATATCCTATATTGCAAGATATTTCATTGGAAGTATTTCAGGGCGATCGCATTGCCATTGTAGGGCCAGTTGGCGCTGGGAAAACTTCGTTATTACGCCTCATCAACCGCCTAATTGAACCCACTAGTGGCAAAATCTATCTAGAAAATCAAGAATATCGCCAAATTCCTGTCATCCAGCTACGCCAGATGGTTGTACTTGTATTGCAAGAGTCAAAGCTGTTAGGGATGACAGTTCAGCAAGCCTTGGCTTATCCTTTAGTTTTGCGTGGTTTGCCCAAACAGACAATTCAGCAACGAGTCATTTATTGGATAGAACAACTGCACATTCCCAATGAATGGTTAGGGCGAACTGAGGTACAACTTTCTGCCGGACAACGACAACTAGTAGCGATCGCTCGTGCCTTACTCATCCAGCCTAAAATACTATTATTAGACGAGCCAACCTCTGCCCTTGATGCTGGTACAGCGTCTCATCTAATGCAAGTCTTAACCCAGTTGAGTCAAACTCATCAAACTACGATTCTGATGGTAAATCACCAACTGGAACTAGCCCAAATGTTTTGTACTCGATTATTACACCTACAACAAGGTCATTTATCCGCAAATCAAACAGTCTCTGAGATAAACTGGCTTGAATTACGAGAAAACTTAATTCAAGCAGAAACTGAGGACGATTTTAGATTTTAGATTTTGGATTTTAGATTTTGAATTGGTCAGGAGACAGAAATCAAGAGTCGTTATCTTACTTTCCCAATTCCCAATTCCCAATTCCCCATCAAACTTGACTACTAGTAAGTGTTGAACGTTGATTATTAAATCTCTCTCGAGCTAACTTTGTTGTTTGTGATTGTGAAATATTGGTATTCAAAATTTCCATGTTAAAACGGTATCCTACATTGCGGATAGTTTGAATCAAGTTTGGTTGGCGAGGGTCAAGTTCAACCTTTTTCCGCAGCGATAAAACGTGAGTATCAATGGTACGAGGGTTATCGATAGCGTCAGGCCAAGCACGACGCAGCAATTCCGACCTACTCAGAGGTACTCCCCCAGCTTGTGCCAAAACGTATAGCAAACTAAATTCTTGGGGCGTTAAATCGATAAACTCCCCCTGGAAGCGGACACGGCGCTGGACTAAATCTATTTGCAAAGTGCCATAATCCAAATAAGCTGGTGCAGTAGGTGTGCGTTTCCGGCGAATTAGTGCCTCTACCCGTGCCAAAAACTCTTGCATTCCAAAAGGTTTACTTAGGTAATCATCTGCACCCGCCTTTAAACCTGCGACGATATCACCTTCACTATTACGAGCAGATAGCATTAAGATTAGAGGCTGCTGCTGGCGATGCAACCAACGACAAAATTCAATGCCATCACCATCAGGCAGGTCTGCATCCAATACTACCAGTGTTGGTTGATGGCTTAAAAATACTTCCCTTGCTTGATAAATACTGGCAGCTTGATGCACACGGTATTCCAGCTGTTGCAAGTGCCAACCCAACAACGACCTCAGATGGGGATTCCCCTCAATGATTTCTATACAAACCGAACCCACGGCGGCAAGACCCCTTAGCGTCTGATGACTTTCAAAGTAACAAGCCCATCTCTAAGGTTTTGTAGCCTTTGTTACTTCAACTGCTATTAGCTTTACATTTCCTCATAAAAAGCGTGGCAATATCTTTAATTTATGCCTTGCCGATAGGGGATTAGAAATATTATTAAATTTTTATTAAATTTCTCAGCAGTATTGTTAGACGTATCAAAAATTCTTGTATCTTAACATTCTGCTTTTAGATAGGTGTAATGTGGGAAATAGCTAATTAGGTCGGCGCAATTAAAGCTAACTGGCAAAGGCTGTCATTATCCTACCTTGCAAGAAGCCTATGGCGCGTCTATGTATTGGTCATTAGTAAGAGTTTTAAGCCTATTCACGTTTCGTAACATACTTGGTTTTTTTCGCACCAACTTACTTATAACCCAATCAGCTAAACGTTAATACAACAGCTTTTCAACCTGATGGAAAAAGTAGATTTTTTCCGCAGAAATTAGTGCCCTCATCCAGGAATATAACACCAATACAATTGGGCCATTGAATATGAAAATCAGACAAATAACTGAGCAGATAACTAGAATCGATGTTTTCTGGAATAGGATTAAAGTAGCTTGTAGCTGCTAGGGGTAGTACCCAAAGTAGATGTGTTGACTTTGAATTAATGCCAAAGTGAAATTACACTTCACATTTGAGCGTGAATCATTTACAATTCTCATTCCAAAGAGATTAATACAGCAGTTATGCTCCAAGACACACAAACCATCCGCTATTACCAAAGACTCACCGACGCCTTCGTCGAGTTATGGAATCGCGGTTATCGCACGGATGATATGCGGATGTATTTGGATGGATATCTAGCCGCACTGCGACATAGCAACGTCATTGAACCTTATCTGATTCATCGCCTAGAAGAGGAAGCCAGCCGCTACTTGTACGATGGATCAAACTTTGCAGTGCCGCAACCACAGCCACAACCCGATTACTACTAAGTACCATTTACTTGGTTCTTGATAGTAACCGTTAATTACCGCAGATTATTATAGCATATTATCTGTATTGGTCAACGGGTTGCCGTGGTGTGAGATTTTGGAGATATTGTATTGATTAAACGCATCCCCTCAGCCCTATATTGGTCTTGCCAATATAGGGCTGAGGGGATTGTTGACTAGCTATAAAATCAAGCCCAAAACAGGTAAAGTACTTTTGTCAAAAACTTATTAAAAAACCCTTGAAAGGGGAGACACTATTTCTCTCCCCTTTCAAGGACATTAAAATAATTCGTAATTTCAAGACTGTTTCAGACGGGATTTAGATCCCGACTAAAAAAAGCATCACATATATAGGACTCATATTTGATTTCTGAAAAAACTTAGTACACCTCTAACTCCCTTCTTTTCTGTTCCCTATTCCCTCCCTACACAAGTATGTTCATTAATCAAATCGGATTCCTATAGACGAACGCGAGTGCTTCTCCAAAATTTGGGGAATTCAACCCAAAAATTACGAATTACGAATTACGAATTACGAATTAGTTAAGAAGCTAGTGCTACTTCTACCTTTTGCTGCAATTCACCTTTTTGGTACAGTTCAATCAAGATGTCAGAACCGCCAACGAATTCACCATTGATATACACTTGGGGAATTGTCGGCCAGTTAGAGTATTCTTTAATTCCTTGACGGATTTCAGAGTCTGATAGAACATCAACCGTCTCGAAGGGAACTCCCAATGTATTGAGAATCTGCACAACGTTGTTGGAAAAACCACATTGGGGCATTAACTTGTTTCCCTTCATGAAAACTAGAATTTTGTTCTGTTGTAGCAAGTTATCAATTTTCTCTTTGAGTTCTGGTGTCATGATATTTGTGTTTCCTATGTTGCATTCAACGATAATGAGTGAGGAGTTAAAAATTTTATAACTCCTCACTCTTGTACAGACGCGATTAATCTCGCGTCTCTCCTAACTTTAGGAACTTGCTGTTGCTTGCCAAGCTTCGGGAGTGTATGTTTTTACCGCCAAGGCATGAATCGCTTCAGTAGACATAGCTTGACCCAACGCACCATAAACTAACTGGTGCTGTTGCACTAGTCCTTTACCTGCAAAGTGCGATGAAACTACAGTCACTTGATAGTGGTCGCCGCCACCAGTCAAGTCTTGCACCTGAACCTGTGCGTCTGGCAGTTCCGCCTTGATCATTGCCTCAACCTGCTGCGGACTAATCATCGCAATTCCTGAAAAAACTTACTTTTCTATTATTAACAGATATGGAGTAAATGCCTGTGCCAACTTCAGGTTTTGGCAAGGCTGTAGATAAATCCGCCTCTGAGGTGTATTTTTGAAAACGCTCAGGTTTTGGCTACGGCGGATAGCTCTATCCTAGCACTGGGGATTCCCAAGGGATTGCTTAGGGAAATAAGGGTAGGGAAAAAGAGGCAACAAAAATTTAATTTATTTTTTTGGGGATGAGGAAGATGAACTACCACCTTCTCTAGGATAGGGAGAATCAACAAAACCCAACTCAAACAACTGTTTATAGGCTTTCTTGCCTAAATCCCGTGTCGGGTTTTGACTCTTAATTATTTGAACCAACAACGGCACAGCTAATTCTGGCTGATTTTGTGCCCGATGTACCAATGCTAGCTGAAAGGTGGCTTCATCTCGCTTTTGGGCTGTTAATAGAGCTTTTTGACGCTGAGAATCAGAAACTCTATTGTCAATTCCCGAAAAGCTAGAATTTAACTCTTGATAAAAATTAGATAGCTGATTGTAAACCTGACGTGCTTCTTGTAGTTTTTTAGCAGCTAAGGGGTAGTTTTGAGCAGAAACGGCTTGGTCTGCCTCTTTTACTAAGCGATCGCCACCTTCAATGCTCAAAAGGCTGTTACTTTGGGTTATGGGGCGCAGATTATTGGGATCGTTGGGGTCAATGGGTTGTGGTTGGCTGGTAGTGCCTGGTGACTGTGATACCTGAGCATTCACAGGTGATAGCAGGCTGAGGACTGCTATGACTGATAAAAGGGTACGGTGCATCAAGGTAACAGCGGCAGCAGTGTTCATGGGATCAATTAGTGCGACAACTATACTAAGTTATGGAAACTTCGGGTATCTTAACTCTGTTTTGGTTTTGGACAAAGCAAAGTTACATCCTAAGTATCTCTGATTTAGGACTGAAAATTGCTTTAATAGAGTTCCCATTGCCCTTGTATAGTAACTAACTTAAATCCTCGTGATGAGCGATACTACGGTGGACTGCGTTAACACGTTAACTACTCTGATTTTCCAATCATCGGTTTACTAGCAACCACCTTGTAACTATCTAACTGAAGTAGCAAAAATGTTTTTTATCGACCAATTCAGTAGTTTGCAGACAATTATTAGCTATTTGCTCAAAAAAATGCCAATTTGGCTAAATATCCTGTCAATAGAGAGTAATCTATATATGTATACATCCTCAAAGGTTGCAAAATAGCACTAAATCTTTGGTGACTTAATTCAGGATGGATATAGCTAGTTAGGAATTAGTGTCAAACATTGAAAACGTGCAGTTTCTTAATCATGCACAGTCATTGGCCAGTGGTTAAGAGCCTGTCTTGGGACTCTTGCCCTTTGACGAGATCAAGAATTAGTAATTTCTGCAAATGCGTGATTAGTAATTTTTGTTTCTTGATGGCTTAATTGTTGCAGTGCCTTTCCTAAATCAGTTGTGATGCTTTTGGCATCGTGTTTTATACAGCCACTCATGTAATCCGCTACTCTGATTGGTGAGCCAATGTCAATACTTACATCTGTACCCCAATTTGGATAAGGTTGGCTGTAATTAATACCTATGGGTATAATTTTCACTCCCAGCCCAGAATGACTAGATTCAGCACTCAAAGCAAGACGAGCAATTCCCGGTTTCAACTGGTGAACTTGACCATCACGAAAAATATTACCTTCTGGAAAGATGACCAGCGTTTTTTTCTGTTGAAGTAGCTCAACTCCATGTCGCAGTGTGCGGATTGACGGATGCTTAGAATTTACAGCAAACCCCCCCAAACGTTTGACAAACCAGCCTTGTAAACCTTGGCATTCGTCAATAGTCACCATAAACCGGAGGTCTTGTTCTCTGCGACAATCAGCAGTTGCGTAGGGTACAAGTAATGCATCCCAACGCGCCCGATGAGTAGGTGCGAGGATAATAGGCCCAGTTGTAGGGATATTTTTTTGTCCGGTTATTCTAATTTGCCCAAAGAATAATGGTAATAGGCAGTGACGGCCTAATAAATATGCCAGAGGACTTAACCAAGGGGAAACCTTTGAGGTAGTACCAGCCACCTGATCATTTGCTGGTGGGCGCTGGCGGGGATCGGATGAAGAGTAAAATTCCATCATGACGGATGCAGCTGATTGACGGGTAAAAATTTAACGAAAAGCCTGATTAGTTACACCGTAGATTCTCTTGCGTGAGTTGTGTCGTACTAGATGGACAGTTTTACCTCTGTCCGTTAGTTTACCTTACGCCGCCTAGTGGTAAACCAAGCCTGTAATTGCTCACGACAAGCTGACTCTAGAATGCCTCCAATGACCTGGAGACGGTGATTAGAAGCAGCACTATCGGGTATGTTAATAACTGTACGAATTGCGCCAGTTTTTGTATCGTCTACTCCATATACAAGTTGTCCTACACGCGCTTGCAAAATAGCACCTGCACACATGGGACACGGTTCAAGAGTTACGTAGAGGGTACATTCATTAAGATGCCAATTTTGTAAAGTTGTTGCAGCTGCTTTGAGAGCGAGAATTTCCGCATGAGCGGTAGGATCTTTGTCGCGTTCTTTTCTGTTTTCTCCTTGTGCCAGCAATTTGCCTGTTGAATCAATGATAACAGCACCTACAGGGACTTCACCTGCATCACCTGCTACTTTTGCTAATTCTAGGGCACAACTCATCCATTGTTGATGTATAAGATATTCTGTGTATTTAGTTAGCATCTTCTTATCAATATAAAATTTTAAAATTATGCTTGCCTTGATTAAGACAAGAGACGCGATGAATCGCCGTCTCTACAATAATTCAGTCTTTCGTCTTGACGGCGATTTATCGCGTCTTTGCGATCTAGAATTTTCATCAAAAAACCTTAACCGAACCGTATTAATACACCTTCCTACAAAAAAGTAGTTTTGTAGGTTGGGTGCAGCGATCGCGTAACCCAACATAAAATTTGGTGATAATGTTGGGTTGCGTTTCACTCCACCCAACCTACATAAATACAGCAGTTTTCATTTGCATGAAGTACAAAGTTACGGGTTTTGAGGCAGGAGGCAGAAGGCAGGAGGGAAGAGGTAGAAACTCTTTAATATCTGATTAAATCAATCCTAGATTTTGTACCTCACTTACTTGCAATCTGCTGTATATCTTTTAAAAAACTCTAGGTTTCAACATCGGTGAGGTTTAAATTCATCTTAGGGGATAATCTTATTGTTAAATAGCGGCTTGGGCTAAAAGGGGATCGAGTTGGCTTTGTGTGTCTAGCTGATAGAGGTCATCGCAGCCGCCAATGTGCTGGTTATTAATAAAAATTTGCGGTACGGTACGTCGTCCGTTAGCGCGTTCTGCCATTTTAGCTCTGGCTGCTTCATCGCCGTCGATTTTATATTCAGTAAAATTTACACCTTTCCACCACAGCAGTATTTTGGCACGAATGCAGTAAGGGCAAGTTTGCCACGTGTAAAGTTCGACGTTGGCTTTAACTCGCTCTGGATGGCGATTTAATAGGGGATTAAGAAAGTCCAGCATAGTTTTCTTAAGCAAGGTTTTAACTATGTCTCTAGCCTAGATCATTGCTTACCGCATCGGCGCTGGAACCCACTTTTGAAAACTCTCTAAATGATTCCAGTAAGACAAATATCCAGTCAATGCCCAAATTAGAGCGGCTACTATTAGCACTGCTACGCCAATTAGCCGCCAGGTTCGGTTGGTTTTCCAATAGAGGGTTGGCGCTGCAAAAATACCACCTAAGCCAGTTAAAATAAAGCCGATTCCCGATAAAAGCGGTTGCTTTGTCAAATTCAAGTTGATGATGCGGATACCCACTACGATCGCAACTACACCAGCAAAGAAGCCGTAAACTGCTATTGTCAATAAATCCCAACCTTGAGCAAGTGCGATTGCAGCCGCAATAAACAAGATTCCAAATAAGACACTTGTTTCACCAAAGGCAATGTTAAAGCTGCCAATAACGGGCCAGGTGAAACTCATGTGTAAACCAGTTGTGAGGGCGATCGCACCTGTAATTCCAAATCCTGGAATCCACGGTCTTTGATCGTAACTGTCTATACCGCGATACACATAGTCAGCTAGTAGAAATAATCCAGCTACCATGTTGATTAACATGAGAGTGATGTAGTCGATAAACACGATTAACCTCTTAATTTGACAAGCTATTTACTCTCCGCCTCGTTTTTCAGTTTTTAGTGAATTTATCAGCTTTTTTCTTTATTATTTTATACCTAAAGATAAACACTGAAGAAAAGCAATGTTCTAGATATACACTGCTACCGATTTGTGCTAGTTCTTAACTTAGTTGCTTTTGAACACGCTTTATACTGGAGTTGTAGGAGTGAAAAATTAAGATGTGCTAACTGGTACTTTTCTAACCAGTTAGCAGTAAAACTTAACTTTCTTCCACGTGTATCCGCCCTTTGGTAGACTTGAAGACTGAAATAGCCAGATAAAGCGGCGCAAATTCAAGCAGTTGAGAGGGCAGACTCTGTGGAAAATACACTTGGGTTAGAGATTATTGAAGTAGTAGAGCAAGCCGCGATCGCATCCGCAAAGTGGATGGGTAAAGGCGAAAAAAACATCGCTGACCAAGTAGCTGTGGAAGCTATGCGGGAGCGGATGAATAAAATCTATATGCGTGGTCGCATTGTGATTGGAGAAGGCGAACGCGATGACGCTCCGATGTTATACATCGGAGAAGAAGTTGGTATCTGTACTCAACCAAATGCTAGTAGTTTGTGTAACCCCGATGAATTAATCGAAATTGATATCGCGGTTGACCCCTGTGAAGGTACGAACTTGGTAGCTTATGGACAACCTGGTTCGATGGCTGTCTTGGCAATTTCTGAAAAGGGTGGATTATTTGCTGCTCCTGACTTTTACATGAAGAAGTTAGCAGCACCTCCCGCAGCTAAGGGCAAGGTAGACATCAACAAGTCAGCAACAGAAAACCTGAAGATTCTCGCTGAGTGTCTAGAACGCTCTATTGAAGAACTCGTGATCGTGGTCATGAAGCGCGAACGCCACAACGATTTAATTAAAGAAATCCGTGAGGCGGGAGCGAGAGTCGCCCTAATTTCAGATGGTGATGTGGGTGCAGCTATCAGCTGTGGTTTTGCTGGAACTAATATCCACGCGCTGATGGGTATCGGTGCGGCTCCTGAAGGTGTGATCTCGGCAGCAGCAATGCGTGCTTTGGGTGGACACTTCCAAGGTCAACTGATCTACGATCCAGCAGTAGTAAAAACAGGTCTGATTGGAGAAAGCAGAGAAGCCAATATTGAGCGTTTAACGTCTATGAATATCAATGACCCCGATAAGGTCTATGATGCTCATGAACTGGCATCTGGTAAAACTGTTCTGTTCGCTGCTAGCGGCATTACCGGTGGTAATCTGATGGAAGGTGTGCGTTTCTTTAACGGCGGAGCAAGAACTCAAAGCTTGGTAATTTCCAACCAATCGAAAACTGCTCGATTTGTTGATACAATTCACATGTTTGGTGAACCCAAGACTCTGCAACTGAACTAATTTTTAGGGAATGGGGAATGATAAAAATAGGGGCGAAGCGTTTGGAAAGAAATCTTTCAATATAAATGAAAAATATTCACCCAAATGCTTCATTCTTATAGTAGTTAGTAGTTAGTAGTTAGTGATTATTTGTTGTTTGTTGCTGGAAAAGACTACCAACCAATAAACAAAAATTCCCCATTCCCTATTCTGACTCAATGCCCTATTTTCAACTACCAACTAGTAACTACGATTTAGCAAATGAATATAGCAGTGGTGGGGTTAAGCCATAAAACAGCCCCAGTAGAAGTCCGGGAAAAACTGAGCATTCCAGAACCACAGATTGAAAGTGCGATCGCTCAACTGGCCAGCTATCCTCATATTGATGAAGTTGCAATTCTTAGCACTTGTAACCGCCTAGAAATCTACATTGTTACCAGTGAAGCAGACCAAGGTATCCGAGAAATAACTCAGTTTCTTGCGGAATATAGTAAGTTACCCGTGCTTTCTCTGCGACAGCACCTATTTATGCTGCTACATGATGATGCAGTGATGCACGTCATGCGGGTAGCAGGTGGTTTAGATAGTCTGGTACTCGGAGAAGGTCAAATTCTGGCTCAGGTGAAAACTACTCACAAACTGGGACAGCAATATAACGGTATAAAAACCATTTTGAATCGATTATTTAAACAAGCGTTGACGGCTGGTAAGCGGGTTCGCACTGAAACTAGTATTGGTACTGGCGCTGTCTCTATTAGTTCGGCAGCTGTGGAATTAGCACAAATAAAAGTAGCAAATTTAGCTGCTTGCCGAGTGGTAATTTTAGGTGCTGGTAAAATGTCACGGCTCCTGGTGCAACACCTACTTTCTAAAGGTGCTGTGGAAATTAGTATTGTAAATCGCTCTCGTGAACGTGCAGAGGAATTAACAAAGCAGTTCCCTCAACAACCGATCCAAATTCATCCGCTATCGGAAATGATGACTGTAATTGCCGCTAGTGATTTGGTGTTTACAAGTACTTCAGCAACGGAGCCAATACTTGACCGCGCCAAGTTGGAAATGGTTTTAGAAGTTCAGCGTTCTCTGATGTTATTTGATATTTCTGTGCCGCGTAATGTTCATGTGGATGTCAATGAACTAGAAAATGTGCAGGCGTTTAATGTGGATGATTTGAAGGCTGTAGTGGCGCAAAACTACGAAAGCCGTCGGAAGATTGCACAGGAAGCCGAGCGACTTTTAGAAGAAGAAGTGGAAGCTTTTGATATTTGGTGGCGCAGTTTAGAAACTGTGACTACTATTAGCTGTCTGCGAAATAAAGTTGAAACCATCCGCGAACAAGAGCTAGAAAAAGCTTTGTCGAGATTGGGTTCGGAATTCGCCGAAAAACATCAAGAGGTGATTGAGGCATTAACACGGGGAATTGTCAATAAAATTTTACACGATCCGATGGTACAGTTGCGATCGCAGCAAGATGTTGAAGCTAGACGGCGCTGTATGCAAACTCTGCAAATGTTATTTAACCTGGATGCAGGGGAGCAGTTTAGTTAAACTGAACTATAAGATCCCCGACAACTTTTACGAAGTCGGGGATCTTAGCTTTTCAATTAGATATACTTCTAATTAGATAGATGTCTAATTAGAAGTTAGTTATGCAACCAGAGCAATTTACCATCTTACTGCGCTTTTTCAAGGCATTAGCGGATGATAGCCGATTGAAGATTGTAGGTATCCTAGCAAATCAGGAGTGCAGCGTCGAAGAATTGGCGGTACTACTGCAACTCAAGGAACCGACGGTATCGCATCATTTAGCGAAACTTAAAGAGCTAAATTTGGTGACAATGCGCCCTGAAGGTAATAGCCGTCTATATAAATTGGATAGTGAGGCTTTGCAAAGCATTAGCAAGGAAATTTTTACACCTGAGAAAATAGCATCTTTGATTGAGGATGTAGATACTGAAGCTTGGGAAAGCAAAGTGTTGAAAAACTATTTCGAGGGCGAATACCTCAAGGAAATTCCCGCTAGTCGCAAAAAGCGTCTAGTTATTCTCAAGTGGTTGGTAAACCAGTTTGATATAGGAGTCAACTATCCTGAACGCCTAGTAAATGACATTCTCAAACGCTACCATCCTGATTGCGCCACCCTGAGACGGGAGTTAATTGGCTATCAGTTAATGCAGCGAGAGAATGGGGTTTATTGGCGTACAACATAGATATGAAGGATGAATAAACTGCAAAATCATAGGTTGTATTTTTATGCAATTAGAAACACAAAAATTATATTACACACCTGAAGAGTATTTAGAAATTGAAGAAAAGGCAGAATATAAAAGCGAATACCGTGATGGAGAAATTGTACCGATGACGGGTGGCACTACAAATCATAATAAAATTGCGTTGAATTTAGCTGCATCCTTAAAAATTGCTTTAAGGCGTAAAAATTATGATGTTTATATTGGTGATGTGCGTTTATGGATACCCCGTTATCGGCAGCATACATATCCTGATGTGATGGTGATTGAGGGACAACCTATTTATACAGGAACCAGCACAACAACGGTTATGAACCCGATGTTAATTGCTGAAGTTTTATCTAAATCGACTAAAAATTATGACCAAGGCGATAAGTTTCTTTATTATCGCTCTATTCCCGAATTCAAGGAATATATTTTAATTGACCAATATCAGTATCACGTGATGCAGTATGTAAAAACTGCGGAAAGTCAATGGTCATTTACTGAACTTGAACATGAATCTGCAACTTTATCACTGCAAACAGTTGATTATCAAATTGAATTGCGCGACCTTTATGAGCAAGTCAATTTTGCAGAAAATAACGAAGATTAAAATAATTCGTAATTCGTAATTAGGACTAGCCTTTTCAAGGTGACTTGTAAAATAAGATTGTTTTTTCTCAGCGTTCTCTGTGCCTCTGCGGTTTAAAAAAATTAATTAATTTAACCACAGAGACGCAGAGAACACAGAGTAAATACAAAGACATAATCATCCGGTCTTGACGATTACATTTGAATTTCTGCGGGTGTACCGTCAGCTAAATTCTGTCCTTCGGCAATTACCCAAACGCGATCGCACAAGAATATAATGACATCCATAATATAGAAATGTCAGATGTTTTTGGTAGTTAAAGGTGACAATTAAGCCACTTTTAAAGACTTTCCTAATGTTTGTGGATCTGGTAAAGGCTGACCATCTTCTAAGTACGATTCGATTAACATTTCTAAAACTTCCTGAGCATTTTTTAAAGCCTCCTCATAAGTGTCTCCATCAGTACAAGGCTGCATAATATCTGGGAAATCAGGTAATGAAACTACATAACATTCATCTTCATTTGACCATTGAATTAATATGGTATATTTCATGCTTCTGGTTCCTCTTGTTCGTCAGTTTCTATCTTATTTAATTCTTCAAGTGCTTCATTAACCTGCTTTTCTAAATATAGTTTAGCGTCACTACCATCTTTACCAGCAATGATAATAGCTTTAGATAATTTTGGATGTATCCATTTGCTATGACTTCCCTTTGCCGATTTATTAAGTAAACCCCGATCGCAGTAATAAACTTTTCAGTTCTCTAATTTTCTTGGGCATTTCATATAAGTTTATTTTCCCAAATAAGCTTCTAGAACTTTGGGATTAGTTTGAATTTCTGCGGGTGTACCGTCAGCTAAATTCTGCCCTTCGGCAAGTACCCAAACGCGATCGCACAAGGACATCACGACATCCATATTGTGTTCGATAATTAAGAAGGTCATCCCGTCTTGGCGGTTCCAAGTGATAATGCGATTGCAAATATCATCAATCAACCTCGGATTCACCCCAGCAGCTGGTTCATCCAACAAAATTAACTTGGGATTAGTCATCAGCGCCCGTCCCATTTCCAGCAGCTTCCGTTGTCCACCAGACAAGCAACCAGCATAATCGTTTGCTTTTTTTGCCAAGCCCACCGATTCTAATAAGAACATTGCCCGCTCTTGGAGTTGCTTTTCTTCCTTAGCGACAACGTGCGGTTGCAACTGCACCTGCCAAAAATTTTCACCAGTTTGTTTTTGCGCCGCCAGCAGCATATTTTCTAACACCGACAACCGCGAGAGAGTCCGCGCAACCTGAAAGGTGCGGATTACTCCCTGTTGGGCAATTTGATATGGTTGCAAATTGTGAATGGGTTCACCATCAAAAATTACTCGTCCTTTATCTGGGCGGATGAAATTTGAGAGTAAGTTAAATAAAGTGGTTTTACCAGCACCATTGGGGCCAATTAAGCCCGTAATGCTGCCTTTTGCAACTTCGATTTTCGCCTCATTAACTGCTTTGACACCACCAAAGCTTTTAGAAAGTCCAGTGGCTACCAAAAGGGGAAGCGGGGATGAATAGTTATTTACCAAGGGTGAGTTCCTCCTTTTTCCCTAGAATACCTTGAGGTCGCCAAATCATCAGTACCATCAAAATTAGTCCGATTACCATGATCCGAAATGCACCCAAACGGGCTTCATCAAGGGGGACGATTCTAGGTAAGACTTCTCGTGTTAGCGCGTCGTAAGCAAAGAAAATTACCGCACCTAAGATTGTGCCAACGTTATTTCCAGAACCGCCTAAAATCACCATAATCCAAGTATCAAAGGTGATTTGCGGTTGAAAATTATCGGGGTAAATAGCGCTGAGTTGCCAAGCGAAGAAAGCACCAGCGATACCTGCGATCGCACCCCCTAACATGAGAGATTGTAATTTATACCAAAAAACATTTTTTCCCAGTGCCTTGGGAATTTCTTCATCTTCACGGATGGCTTTGAGAATTCTACCCCAAGGCGATCGCACCAAAATTTCTAAGCGCCAGTATACAAATGCTAAAACCAACAGCAACACCAGCATCAAACCCGCTTTTGGGTTGTAATTATACAGTCCAATTACCCCAGAAATATAAATTGCTGTTGCCAAAACTGCTAATACAATTCCCACAGCCAAGCGCGACACAAATTCTTGTTTGTTAGTTGTCCTTTTGCCTAAATCAGTAGTCCGAGATATTTGAGTAGTACGAATCCATTGCCATAAGGTAAAGAAAGTTACAGCAGCTAATAGCGTTAACAACCCAATCATTAGTAATCTGACAAACAAATTCGGCTCTGTGGATAGGGGTATAGGATAACTTTGCACACCAAACGCTCCAGAAACCCAGGTATCACCCACAGGTAATTCCTGATTATTTACCACCAAACGAATTAATTCACCCGTACCGATAGTGACAATTCCTAGATAATCTTCCCGTAAGCGGAGAGTTGCAAAACCAATTATCAAACCCAACAAGGCGGCGACAATTGCCCCAGCCATTGCTGATATCAATAGGGGTACGCCTTTTAAGCTTAATAATACGGTTGTATATGCTCCCAGGGTCATGAAAGCAATGTGACCAAAGTTAATTAACCCTGTAAAGCCCCACTGTAAATTGAGTCCCAAACCGAATAGAGCAAAAAGTGCTGTAGAAATTGCTAAGAAAATTAGATAGTCAACCATATTAAATAGTTATTTGGGAATTGGGAATGGGGCATTGGGAATTGGGCATGGTTATTTTCCTTGTCCCCCTGCTCTCTGCCCCTCTGCCCTCAACGCTTGGCGAATAAATTTTAGCGTAGCTTGAGCATAGTGCTATATTGCCGTTAACCTTTGCTAATTTTGTGGGAATACTATTTAGTGTTGGGTTGTAGGTAAAAATTGGCCTATGAATTTGCTGCGACTGAGAATGCATCACTTAATCGAGCAGTTAGCCGATGACGATTTGCAAAGAATTTGGGACGTTCTCGAAGCTTTACATTGTGACTTTTATATGCTTAAAGCGATACAACAAGTTAAGCGATCGCAGCAACCGTGGGATATCTTAACCCATGAAGAAGCGGTACGACTGTTGATGTTTTTCTGATTCAGCAGCGCTTTCGAGCTAGTATAGTTTGGCGTAAATAGGCCACTCTTATGAAATGTCTAAAACCCTTACGCAATGGTAATTACGAATTACGAATTACGAATTACGCGAAGCGGTACTAGTGCCAGTGGCCCCTCAAGTTTTGGTTAAGGTAACGCCTAGTGAGTCTAGAAATGCGCTATGCAAGGTCTTTTTTGCTAGACCTGAAAAATTTAGAACCTGCTGCTTACGAGCGGGTGCATGATTTTGTCTTTATTGAGTTAGCCCAAAAGTGGCAACTGAGCGATCTAAGAGAACTACGACAGCTTGATGGTGAAGGCATTTTTCACCGCTTCACCCTCGATAATTACCTAATTGGTATAGAAATCAGAGGTGAAATTGTGAAATTTCTGCGTGTCATTCCTATGCCAGATGTTTAAAGTGAAGAGTTAACCAATTTTGGATTGACCCCGACCACAAAGGTACGGGGCTTGAGGATTTTGCATTTTGGATTGTTCCACCCACGTTCGCGGTATCTTGTAGAAAAGTGCAAGGCATGAACCGAAATAATTTTTAATCTAAAATCTAAAATCTAAAATCTAAAATTGGCAGGGTTAACCGAACACTTAAAACTGTAAACTGTATAAGGCTAGGCAGGGATCGCTATAACCTTACATTAAACTGGTTTTTGAAAAACACTTTATTTGAGATTTCCCTATGGATGCTAGGGCACTTTGGCAACGATACCAAAACTGGTTATATTTCCACGAGGGATTGGGACTGTACTTAGACATAAGTCGGATGCGGTTCGATGATGCCTTCGTGGAATCGTTGCAGCCGAAGTTTGACAAGGCGTTTGCGGATATGGCTGAACTGGAGAAGGGTGCGATCGCAAATCCTGACGAGAATCGCATGGTTGGACACTACTGGCTGCGAAATCCTGATTTAGCGCCAACTCCAGAACTTACACAAGAAATCGTCCAAACCCTAGAACAAATCGAAGCTTTTGCGGAAAAAGTCCAAACAGGTGCTATTCATCCTCCCAGAGCAAGCCGCTTTACGGATATTATCTCCATTGGCATTGGTGGTTCCGCCCTCGGCCCCCAATTCGTCGCAGAAGCCCTTGCTCCTGATTTCCCGCCCCTGAAAATTCACTTTATCGACAACAACGATCCGGCAGGTATCGATCACGTCATCAATCACCTACGAAATAGCCTCGCCAGCACTTTGGTATTGGTGATTTCCAAATCTGGAGGAACGCCGGAACCCCGCAACGGCATGATTGAAGTTAAAAAAGCTTACGCCGGACACAATTTGGAATTTGCTCAATATGCAGTAGCAATTACCAGCGTTGACAGCAACCTCGATAAACTAGCCAAAGATGAAGGTTGGCTAGCCAGATTTCCCATGTATGACTGGGTAGGAGGGCGCACCTCAGAAATGTCTGCTGTCGGGCTAGTACCAGCCGCTTTACAGGGCATTGATGTCCGCGCCATGTTAGATGGTGCAAAAGAAATGGATGACGCTACCCGCGTCCCAGATGTGAAAAATAACCCAGCAGCAATGCTTGCTTTATCTTGGTACTTTGCTGGCAATGGCAAGGGTGAAAAAGATATGGTTGTCCTACCTTACAAGGACAGCTTATTTTTATTCAGTCGCTATTTGCAACAGCTGGTGATGGAATCTTTGGGCAAGGAAAAAGACTTAGACGGTAACGTTGTCCATCAAGGTATCGCCGTTTATGGCAATAAAGGCTCAACAGATCAACATGCTTACGTCCAGCAGTTGCGTGAGGGTGTAGCAAATTTCTTTGCTACCTTCGTTGAAGTGTTGGAAGATCGTCAGGGCCCATCCACTGAAATAGATCCGGGAGTTACATCAGGCGATTATCTTTCCGGTTTTCTCCAAGGAACCCGACAAGCGCTTTATGAAAATCACCGCGATTCGATTACAGTCACCATTGCCCAAGTTAACTCCCGAACTGTAGGGGCATTAATAGCTTTGTATGAACGTGCTGTTGGTTTATACGCTAGCTTAGTTAACGTCAATGCCTACCATCAGCCAGGGGTAGAAGCTGGCAAAAAAGCTGCCGCCTCCATTCTCGATTTGCAAACACGAGTGGTAGCAGTTCTACAAAAAGAAAAAACTCCCCTTTCCCTTGAAGAACTCGCCGAAAAAGCAGGTGCATCAGAGCAAGTTGAGGCAATTTATAAGATTTTGCGTCATATCTATGCCAATCAGCGAGGCGTGGTTTTGCAAGGCGATCTTCAGAAACCCGGTAGTTTAACAGTTTCTGCTAGCTGATAGCTCTAGTCTACATATCATATTTTGTCCCTAATTGTTGTATCAGCAACAATTTTTTATTGTGAAGCATCCTAGATATAAGTTTTATCTTCCGTCTAGGATGCTTCTGTATAATTCGTAATTCGTAATTCGTAATTCGTAATGATGTATATAGCAATCTGTGCAGGAGTTATGAACAAAAAGATCCCCGACTTCTTGAAGAAGTTGGGGATCTAAGCCTCTGCGTGTGGCTGCGTCTAAATTCCATTTATAAAACTTAATTACGAATTACGAATTACTACTTACTAATAGGCGTTGATTAAAATAGCTCTTGGGTAGGAAACAGCGATCGAGTAAAAAAGGATTGTTGGTATCTCCAGATAATAAATTAACTGGCTTCTCTCGATGACAAAATGGTGGCACAATTCCCCAGTCTTCTGCTAGCCAAATCCAGTAGCCTATGTCAATTCTGCCATAGTTTGAACCTGTGAGAATCTCCCCAACACTGTTGTTGATAGATACTATTTCTGGCGATGATTTGATTTCAATTAACAGCCAAGCTAACTCTTCTACAGAAAAGGAATAGCCATTATCAGCAGCTATGTTAACGAACTGCTGCGGATCTTTAGCAATGAGCAATTCTTCTTTGAGAGATGGCGTTTTTTGTGCAAAATCAAAAAGATCCCAAATCTGTCTTCTTGTAACTAGAAACCACGCTAGTTCTTCTGCCGTCAAATTGTAACCATTTTCTGTTGCTAACTTGAGAAACGGCTCAAGGCTATCGGTTTCTGCTAGTTGGCTTTTTAATTGGAAAGTTTGCTCTACTAGTAACAAAAAATCAATAATCTTTTGCCATGTAACTTTATCAAATTTTTTGTTAAGTTTTATTTTTTCTTTCCAAAAAATATATTTATCTTCTTTAAGAAAGAAATTCCAAATTTGATAATACATGGGTCATCTCACCTAAGTCTTAAACTTGGTACGGATTGGCTATCAATGAATACCAGTGTAGTAAGTATAATGTGTTTCTTCGACAGTACTAAATCTCTTATCTCATGTAAATGAAGTTACACAGTGGCTAAGTATAAAATTTCTGTAAAGTTTGTCACCATAAATAAAACATACTGAGTAAAATAGCGATACCTGGGGTGAGTTGTGCGATCGCTCTTTATTGCTTCCCATAAAATAAAGTTAAGGCAGCATCAATAAGTAGGATCAATGCTATGACTGAATCAACTGCAAAACAACCTGCCCGTCGGGGTAGAATTTTTCCTGAACGGACTTTACCACCAGAAGAACTTGCTAGACGCAAAGCTGAAGATGAAGTATTTTATCGGCGTTGTCGGGCAATTTTTGAGCGTGTGCGTCCTGATTTGATTAAGGAACATTATGGCTGGTATATTGCAGTGGAGCCAGATAGTGGTGATTACTTAATTGATGCGGATAAAATGCAAGCTCATAAAAAATCCCTTGAAAAATACCCAAATAGTAGACATTGTGTATTCTGCCTAAATGAAACGGGAACAACTGGCACAATATGATTGAGGGTAACTTTGGGGATAGCGGGCAACTTTTTTTTGAAATTGATTTAATCACATCTGATGGATTAAACTTGCCTGTGGATGCCATGTTAGATACTGGTTTCACAGGCTTTGTGGCTATTAATAAACAAGATTTAGAATGTCTTGATTGGGCTTACATCGGTGAAGAACCTTTGCAAACTGCTAAGGGAGAATCAAGATTTGATATTTATTTCGGTACGGTGATATTAAACGAACATGAGTATGAAATTAATGTTTATGTGGGTGATGAAATTACGGAAGTATTGTTAGGTTCAGAGTGGCTAAAAATTTTGCCGTTGGTGGTGAATTATCAAGCTGGTACATTGACTTTGGGATAACTGCGATACCTACGGCTGTCTACGGCTACACACTTCAGTTATTTTTAAACGAACCACAGAGGCGCAGAGAACACAGAGGGAAGAAAAGAGATATATTGTATTATTTTTAGTTAATAGGTAAATCGCGGAGAAAGTAAAAGCGATCGCTCTTCCAATCACTGCTTTTTATTCGTCCTAAATAGCCTGTTAATGGTGAGGAAAGTTCAATCAGTAAATCGTGAACTACTTCATCATTTAGCATGGGGTTTAGCTTCGGGTTATGAGTAGCATTGTAATGAACACGAATTTCTGTAACTGTGACACTCTGATGTGTCATTTTTGAAGTTTCGTTATCTTGTTCAGAGAGTTCTTTGACTGCTGTGAGAACCTGCGATCGCAACCTTATAGATTGTTCAACTTTATCAATATAAGTATTAATTTTATCTTCAGCTAAACCAAAAGGAGCTTGTTGTAAATACTCTTTTAGTTCTAACAAATTGATAGAATTTTTGTAGTGTGCTTGCAGTTCAACTAGTTTTTGCAGTGTTTCAGGACGAATTACATTCATTTGATTATTTATAGTAGTTAGGAGGGCATCAGGAGTTAATTCACCAGCAGCCACAATTATCTTGAGACAACTATCATATTTTTCTTGAAGATGATTTTTGCCTAGTTGTATTAATTGTCCCGGTGTTTTACTGGGAACATTTTCACTTTTGGTAGCTTTACATTCTCCTACTACTGGATAAGGATACTCACAATAAAAATCTACGCCTCCGGCGCCTCCTAATTTTTCAGGGTCTAGGTTTGCTTTAGGATTAGTGTTAGAACAAGAAAATCCTAGTTTTATCAAACTTCTACGAACTAGCCTCTCAAATTCATTACCATCACTAGAATTTCCTACATCAGCAATCTTCTTAATCCAGATTAAATCTGAATCAAATCTTTGATTAGAGTGATTACTACTCCAACCGAAAAATACTTGAATATCATGATCTAATTGTTTCGCTGCTGGTTGGCTAATGGTTAGAGATGCGATCGCACTCTGCAATTCTTCCAATTCAGGGTGTAGCGGGGGTTCTAGCTTTTCTAATTGGCGTTTGCGTTGGGCGAAAGTGCGATCAGTTAACACTGGCTTTTCTTCAGAAACCGTTAGAGAATTAGGTAAACTAACAAATTTTCCTAGCTTTTCGTGAATGTTGGGATTGACTGATATTTCTTGTAACAGAGGTAACTGATAGACACGCAAGTAAGCCAGGAAAAGATACTGTTGTTTTTGTAGTATCTCTTTTAATACTTTTGGTGTCCATATTGTTAACTTAGACAAAATATCTAATGGCTTAGTCTCGTCTAAAATTTGGCAAAGTTCACATTTAGCCCAAGCTTTAATTGAAACTGAAGAGTCAGCAGGATAAAGTGCAAATCTTTGCCCAGGACGAATAAACATCCTGGGTAAAGCTGCAATTGTACGTCCCTGTATTAAGGCTTCAATATCAGGGACGGGTAAACACAGTGCTGTTGGAATCGAAAACTGCTGATTCATTTCTAATTAACTATAAATTTAGTTCGACGTAATCGGCAGTACTAACACTTTTAGGAATACTAATCGGTAATCCATCATCAGTTAAATTAGTAGGTTCTTGCCCAGAAGGAGCGCTGAGAATTTCTCGAATCAAAGGATTGTTGATTGCTAGTTTCTTTTGCTCAATAAAATCAAATATCTGTTTTTCTGTCACTTCGTAACTCTCTCTGTTATACCAAACAAAACAGATAGCTAAAAGAGGTTTAATGTCTTGGCTTTGCAAGCTTACCCATTCTCCACCCTTTTTCTGCAACAGTATTTTTAAATGCTTTCTAGCTAATATTGCTTTTGGACTAATTATCTTTGAACGCACCAAGCAACCGCGAGTTAGGTCAAATGTTTTGTAATCAATTAGTCTTCCCAATGCAGCACCTATAACCGTGTAGTCTTGCTGAACTACATCTACTCCAATCCTCACTTTTCTCTTGTTACCGATAATTTTGAAATCCATAAAGCCATTATTTGCTGCACTAGGCTCTACTTCTTCAATTGATTCAATTGTTACTCCCTCTACAGTTTTACCTATTAAATTATTGAAAGCAAGCAAAAGAGCATCAGTAATTGTTGCTTCTTCTTCCATTAATGAATTAATAGAAGCCTCAACATTTGCTAATTCATTATCGAAGTATGCTTTAACTGAATGGATTGTTGTAGATGTCCATGCACTTGTAGTATTCCTAGTGCTTTTTGTGGAATTTATAGGCTCATCAATAATATGCTTATTAGGTACAAAATTCTCTGCACACCATTTCAAAACTGACCTAACTGTAGGTCTACTCTTACCAAGTTCTCTGAGTTTAGTTTCATCAAATGGGTAGAGAGGATGAGGTGGGGTTTGTTGATGTTCTTCATAAAAATCTTGTAACCATTGACTCACTAGAGCAACGATATCATCAGAATTGAGAAAGCTTAATTTTATAGGCTGTCTGTCAGCTTGATCACTTACTAATCTATCTATAACTGCTTCAGCTTCTGGTAAAGCCTTGATTTGGTCTTCCCAGGTACGAGGATACATTGCCAACAGTAAAACACCTTGTTTAAGACTGTTATATAAATCCTTAACTAAGCTTGCAATAACTTGCGCTGCTAAAAATCCGTTATCAGCAGTATCTGCAATATCTAATTCGTCAAAACAAATCACTGGAACTCGATAATTACTAGTGATATCTAGAATTTGACGAACAGTGCTTAATGCTTCAGCTTCCCTATCCTCATTTTTAGGATTTGGTAATCCCATCTCTTCAGCTTGTGATTGTGCTAATTCCAAACCAGATAACCAATAGCTTGCATAATTAATATGATCGGAAGAAAGTGTCCACAAAATTGCTGTCACTATATAAGAGTTGGTTATTTCAGGCTTGACTTTCAGAACACTTGTTGTCAAATGAGCTATCGCCTTAGTTGAGTGTTGGCTTAACCAACCTGGATACATATTAATATATTGTTGTGGCGTATAAGTCCATTGCTTTGCTTCGTTAATTAAAGCTGCTGCAATTTCCTGCCATTGCATTATTTTTTGACTACCAAAAGCTCTAAGACTAGAGGCGACACTTTGCAGAAACAGAGACTTAATTTGATTTAAGTTATCATACTTGCTCATGTAGATAAATAAGCTACTATCTTCTGTCTGCAATTGGTGGCGAATCCGACTAATAATATGGCTTTTACCTAAGCCTTTTTCTGCTGTAATTGTGATACCTACAGTTTCACGTTTTCCTTTACGGACTTGATCAACAGCATCAAAAACTGCATTGGAAGCGTGAGCATTAATTGAAGGCATATCAGGAAAACTTTTACCCCAGATTTGTTGCGGTCTGACCACAATATGGCCTGCAAAAGGGTTTTGATTTCTAATCAGATCATCAATGGTAGATTTGGTAACAGTCATAAGTGTTGTGAGGTTAATATCTGAAGAGTCAAATAAGGTTTAAGGTTTCAGGCGTGTGGCATAGCAACGTAATCCATCTAATTCTGTAGCTACCGAATCTTCAATTTTGTCGGGTGCGCTGTCTTCTACACTCCCGCCTTGCAGTTGCAAAATGTCGTCGGCTTGCATTTCCAATAGCCAGTCATTAAACTCTGTACGACTAACCCGATCGCCAATTCCTCTTCTAATGCGGTAAATTGGCACTAGATTATTAAAGTTGTACTCATAGTTCAGCTTGTCGTAGACTTCCAACGCCACTGACTTAAACTCGTCGTAAGATCCGATCGCACCCTTCCCATTAACCAGTACATCTGCACTAACTACCGCAATATCTATCTGACTAATCCATTTCACCAGCGCATTTGCCGCCCAAGTTCCGACAATCGTTCCTTCAAATTTAAAATCGCCACTTCTCAAACCCTCACCCAATACCTCTAAACCCTTGGGAGATGTCAGAGAGTATCCCTTTTTGGAGATTGCGATCGCACCCTGATTCTGCAATTCTTCAAATGAACCCTGATAATCTGCTACCTTCTGGCTTTTGGATACAATTCGCTTGGTAAGTTGACCCTTTTTAACTTCCTGCTGCGTTCCTCCCAAATCCCACAAAGCCAAAAGGAGACGAGTGCTAGTATTTTTTGATGTCATATTGAGTGTACTTTTTGACAAAGATCAGCATAGTAACTGTATCTTTCTAATTTATTTACCCAAAAAAAATAACCGAGGAATTGCTGAATATTTCGGCGTTTCAGCTAAATAGATTAATCAAAAATCAACAATATATTTCCTTGGGATGAATGCAGTTTCTCTCAAAGGCAGGATGAAAGACTTGAGAAAATGGCTGATCATGACAGTTAAACGCTGTAGCTGTGCAGTTACAAATCGAGTGGTATCTGTTATTTCAATCCCAGGTGAAATAACAGCAATTCCAATTTGGTTTTTACAACAGCAAGGCTCTTAGCAAATACAGGTGATGACGAAATCCGATGAACACAATATTTAAAGAACGTAAAATAGTTTCGCGTCTATTTGCAGTGCTGCTTTCAGGATTGCTAATGGTACCCTTGCTGAGTAGCTGCGGAGGCGGTTCCCGAAACGCTTCAGTTCCACCACCAGTTGATGATAGTGTTGGTAGAACAGTGAGCGATCGCAACTCTACAAACCAACCCGAAGCCAAGAAGGGATTAGGTACAGGGCAAAAAGTGGCACTTTTGGCAGGCGCTGCGGCACTTTACTATATGTACAACCAGCATAAGAATGCTCCCCAAGAAGGAGCGCAAGGTAAGTACTATCTTTCCAAGAATGGGCGTGTATACTACCGCGATGCTGAACATCGCGCTCACTGGGTAACTCCACCCACACAAGGAATTCGAGTACCGGAATCTGAAGCACAACAATATCGCCAATTCCAAGGCTATAACCGGAGTTCTACAGGTCGCGATCTCACTGGCATAACTTCATCCGCAGCACCGGCACTCTAGATCAGCGAAGCGTGTGTAAATAAGAAAGCGGGTTTCCCGGAGGATAACGCCATCGCGCACGTCGGAAACACGAACTTAAATCAGGAGACAGATTATGGTAGATGAATTTTTCCGAAAAGCGAAGGAGTTGCTTTTGGGATCTGACAGCGATAAAGCTGACAGAGATGCCGAATTCCGCGATCGCAATGTCCGCCCAGCCAGCGAAGACCCCTACGGCGACCCCGCAGATCCGGCATCTTACGGCGATGTTCGCCCAGCTAGCGAAGACCCTTATGGCGACCCCGCAGATATCGCATCTTACGGCAACGTTCGCCCAGCTAGCGAAGACCCCTACGGCGACCCCGCAGACACAGGGGAGTTTGGCAACGTCCGCCCAGCTAGCGAAGACCCCTACGGCGACCCCGCAGATCAGGATTCCCGCCGTTAACGCCAAATTAATCTTGTGATGTTGCTTTTCATAGTGTGATAAATTTTGCAATAAGAAATAAGGCAGTAGAACTTCAACCTACTGCCTTTTATTTTTGCTGCCATTTCTAAAAATTACGAATTACGAACTTGTACTGAGCGTAGCCGAAGTATTACGAATTACGAATTATTTCCTGCGATCGCTCAATATTTTGACGCACAGATTGAGCCGAAGTATGCAAACCCTCTCTTTCTTCATCGCTGAGTGTCAATTCCAAAACACTCTCAATTCCACCACATCCCAACCTGCAGGGAACACCAATCACAACATCTTCTAAACCGTATTCACCTTGCAGATACGCCGCCACAGGCAACAACCGCGACTGATTTAACAAAATCGATTCTACCATCACGCTAGTAGCCGATGCCGGAGCAAAAAAAGCACCACCAGTTTGCATCAATTCCACAATTTCTGCACCACCGTTGCGAGTTCTTTTTACCAAGCGTTCAATTGTGGCTGCATCCAGCAATTCAGTGATGGGAATGCCGTTAACGGTAGCATAACGAGACAACGGCACCATTAAATCGCCGTGACTACCCAATACCATCGCTTTGACATCGGCAGGTAAAACGCCCAATTCTAGGGCAATGAAGGTTTCAAAACGGGCGGAATCTAACACACCAGCCATACCCATTATGCGATCGCGTGGTAAACCTGTTGCTTGCCAAGCTAAATAAGTCATCACATCCAACGGATTAGTGACGACAATAAAAATCGCATTGGGAGAATAAGCGATCGCATTTTTTGCCGCTTCTACCACAATCTTGGCATTGGTTTTCAATAAATCATCCCGACTCATCCCTGGTTTGCGGGGAAGTCCGGCAGTAATCACCACAATTTGAGAACCAGATGTATCAGCATAATTATTTGTGCCGATAATCTGGCGATTATGTATTTCAATTCCCCTGGCTTCCATCAAATCCAGCGCCAAACCTTGAGGCATTCCCGCAATAATATCTAGTAAAACTACATCTGCCAGATTTTTCTCTGCAACACGTTGAGCTAAAGTACTACCAACCCTACCCGCACCCACAATACTGACACGGGGTAAATTACACACAATTGGGGAGTTAGGGGAAGAAGACATAATTCTTAAAGTGCGATTTTATCAACAAAAATCCAGAGTCAGAATAAATGCTGAATTCTGACTCCTGAATTCTTCTTTATTATTTAAACTCTTCTAGTTGATCCACACGTAACCAAACGTTTGGTGTCGGTACTTTCCCGAACTTAATCAGGGCGTAATCACCTTTGATATCTACAATTTCGCCCTTGGTTTCAAACAAATAAGAAGGAAAGCGAGCATCACTGGCTTTTGCTTCTAGACTGTTTTCCAGTTTCTCGCGGATAGCGCGAACCATATCTCCCTTTTTGACTGCCATGAATTCCCCTCTCAAATTTGTAACTTCTTTTATCTGCATTTTAAGAGAGTTCTGAGCTAGAACTCCTAACTCTTGTAAAGACTCGATTAATCGCGTCTCCTAATTCCTGACTTTTCACGTTATGTGGAAAAATCCACCAAAAACCTAACCCCCTAACCCCCTTCCCGACGCGGGAAGGGGGAAATTCAAAGTCTCTCTCCTTTTAGGAGAGAGAAATAGAAGAGAGGTTTTCCAGATGATCTGAATTGTCAGCTCCTAACTCCCCGTAGCGTTTGACACTGTGGGCAAAAGTGACTAGATCGCCCAGCTAGCCTAATCCGTTGAATTGGCGTACCACAAACTCGACAGGGTTCTCCAGCGCGATTATAAACCCAGGCAACACCACCATAATTGCCGTTGACACCCTGAACACTTAAGAAATTACTAAAAGTTGTACCGCCAGCTTCAATGCTGGTTTCTAAAACTTGAATGATGGCTGTTCGCAAACGTTCAATTTGCTTTAGCTGTAAATCTATACACAAGGTTTCAGGTAAAATTCCACTTTTAAATAGGGCTTCATCGGCATAAATGTTCCCTAATCCCGCCACCACCGATTGATCGAGTAGCGCAGTTTTAATCGGACGACGGCGGTTTTTGAGTTTGCTTGCTAGATATTCGACAGTGAATTCTGGCGAAAATGGATCTGCTGCCAGTTTTGCCAAACCAGTCATAATACTTTCTACAGTAACACCAGGCGGAACCCACCAAATTTTACCGAAGGTGCGCTGATCGACAAAGCGTAATTCTTGGTGTTCCCCAAAGAATAATCTAACCCGCGTGTGCTTATGTAATGGTTCATCTCGATGCAGCCATAGTAATTGACCGGTCATTCGCAGATGAACCCCTAGCCAACTGGTTGATGAGGGTGATGAGGGAGTGAGTTCAGCTAGGAGATATTTACCACGACGATGCCAAGTAGCGATCGCACTCTTTTCAATTCCATCAACAAACTCACCAACAGAAAACGGGTAGGCAATGGTGCGATTGAGCAACACATCTCCACCCGTAATTTCTTGGTTAAGGGTCAATTGATTTAGACCCTTTCGGACTGTTTCAACTTCAGGCAGTTCAGGCATTTAAGCTGATTAAGCAGACAATTTTGATGTACTTGGGGGTTCAATAAAGAAGAGATGGGATAGTAACTTACACTTCCGTAGAAGGCTCGTATTATTACCCAAGATAAACCGTGAATACCCGCAGGGCGGCTCACATAGATTAGGGTAGGCTAGGGTGAAGAATGAATGAACTGAAATTTTCAGATTTCATCCTTCAGACTTAAGACTACCCTTCATCATCGCATCAAACAACCCCCTTGTAGCTTTGCTGCTATTTTTTAGCTGCTTTAGCCTTTGGTGCTTCAACTTCTACCAATTCATCCTGGGCAAAGTTGTTGGTATTGACACCAGCGTA
Organism: Nostoc sp. NMS2; assembly: GCF_017115105.1. Taxonomy (GTDB): domain Bacteria; phylum Cyanobacteriota; class Cyanobacteriia; order Cyanobacteriales; family Nostocaceae; genus Nostoc. The sequence goes on along the minus strand of NZ_JABXKH010000131.1, from coordinate 11,299 downwards.
ATTGAGCTTTTCAAAGCGGACAATTACAGGGTATTTGATGCCGCTTTGGTCAATGGAAGCCACAGTTCCTAGATCCTGAAACCAGTAGGATTCAGGGCGGAGAATACGTACTTTAGAACCACGTTGAACCATGATTATTTTCCCTTTTAGTTATCAATCGCCAATCTAGAGGGCTAATTGATTTCACTCTACAACCTGAAGGTCGCGGCAAGAGTCTTTGTTAAGTTATTTGTCTGAATTTGGGAATTGGGAATTGGGAATTGGGCATTGAAAAGAGGCAGAGGGGCGGGGGGCAGGGGGAAAACTCTTCTCCCTTGCTCCTTGCTCCTTGCTCCCTTGCTCCCTGCTCCCACTCCCCCCAAAATTAAGAATGGTATCAGAACCTACTTGACAAGGTTGACATTATAGCTTATCTTCATTCGCAAACAGTATTTTTGTACAAACTTTATGTTTTACTCAATATGAACACGCTCCCCTCGTTACCTCTGCCGATCCGCAAATCGTTATCTATATAAGTGATATCTAACCAGCCTTGCTGTTTATCACTGTTTATAGCAACATCAATCGCCGGAAATTTTCTACCTTCTTCAATTTGTTGGATAAAAGTTCCCGGAGAATTGTATTCTATTAAACGTTGTAAGCCGATAATAGACCGCTCAAATTTCACTTGGACACGCCGACCTGAAACTGGCTCAAATTTAGCAGCAATGCTGACTAATCCTTCTAAATAAGGTAAGCCATAAATCTCAGCTATGTTGTAAACACTGGTAGTCTCTACCCGGATACACTGATAGATTTGACCCAGTTTACAAAAAGGTAGACGATCTAAATTTAAAAGAGCCTTGCTAGTGGTGTATAGTAATCGCCAATTGCCATCTAGCAAATTACCAGCTTCTACCGGACGGGGTGTAGGATTAAAGTCTTCTAAATTGGCGATCGCTGCTAAGATAGCCTGTTTCTGCGCTTCAGTCGCCAGTAGACCGCGATTTGTACCAGCGATCGCATCCATGAGAGCCGCTTTTCCCATCATCGCCTGTCACCTCTAAAATCAGTCACTTTCCATCAGCATAAACAAGATATTCATAACCTATGTGTAGAGCCATAAAAATTACTAAGAATCGCTTGACTTAAGCCTTATGCCTATTAAATAAAAAATTTCTATCTGAATGCGGATTTATTAATCAAAGGGTTGAAAAGATAACTAAATTAATCCGTGTCAAGTGATAGACTCTAAATGTCAACTTACGTAAACCTTTTCTTGTCTTCTTTGATATGTTGAACTCTCCATTACGTGAAGAACCCCGTAACCAACGAGCCCATGTCATCCCCCTAAAGCCAGAGTCTTCTTTGTTGGATTGGTTGGAAAATAAAGGTCGGATCATAACACGTGACGTTCAAGACCCGGATTTTCAAGATGGCGAAGAAGAAATAGACTCTTTAATGGGTGTAGAAGATGGGATTGGCTACGACCTTGATGATGATGACGATATAGGAATCGCCGAGGATTAGCCTTTTCAGGCTAGGGACTTGGTAGTATCCCTAGCTACTGATATTCAATTTTAATAAGTGTGGAGTGAAGGAAAACTTCTGTGGACGCTAAATTATCTCCTGAGCAAGGATTAAATATTTCTGGAATCGCGCTAGCTTCTTTATTAGCCGTTGGGCTAGGTACAACAGCATTTTTCTTGGATTCGATGGCTAACAGGCTACCCTGGCAAAGTATGTCGTTAACCCTGCCACTGCTGTTGTGTGCTATGGGTTCAGGTGGGGTTGGCTTTTGGGTAATACCCTTACTTCAAGCCCTCAAAACTGGACAAATAATCCGTGAAGATGGCCCCCAAGCCCATCTAAAAAAAGCAGGCACTCCTACAATGGGAGGTATATTTTTTATCCCTGTAGGTGTGATAATTGCCTGCATATTGTCTAACTTTGCTACAGATGTTTTGGCAGTTTCGGCTTTGACAATCAGCTACGGATTGATTGGCTGGCTCGACGATTGGCAAATTCTCCGTCGGAAATCAAATAAAGGTATATCTCCCCGAACAAAACTCGCTTTGCAAGTGGGTTTTGCGGCAGTATTTTGTCTCTGGCTGATATTTAATCAACCTTCTAATATTACAAATATTGCTTTACCTTGGGTAAGCTTCACACTACCATTAGGATTTCTATTTTGGCCAATAGCCGGTTTTGTGCTAGTTGCAGAAAGTAATGCAACTAATTTAACAGATGGTATTGATGGCTTGGCAGCAGGAACAGTTGCGATCGCACTTTTAGCATTAGGTGCTTTGATTGCGCCTACAGCACCAGGGTTAATGGTTTTCTGTGCGGCTTTAAGTGGTGGTTGCTTAGGTTTCTTAGCCCATAATCGTAACCCAGCCCGCGTTTTCATGGGAGATACTGGTTCCCTCGCACTGGGAGGAGCTTTAGCTGCTGTAGCGCTATTGACAAACACCTTAGTGGCACTGTTCATTCTCAGTGGTATCTTCTTCGTAGAAACCCTTTCGGTGATGGCACAGGTAAGTTATTACAAAGCCACCAAGGGCCCCGATGGTAAAGGCAAGCGCCTCTTCAAAATGGCACCCTTACACCATCATTTAGAACTCACTGGCTGGTCAGAATTGCAAGTAGTTGGAGTATTTTATGTTATCGCGGCTATTTTGGCTGCCACCTGCTTGGCGATCGCTCCATTCTGAATCATGTTTTGAGAAAATAGTCAAAGATAAAAAACAACTCCCACTTCTTCAGGGAGTTGTTTTTTTATAAAGGAAAATGCGTCATCCATAATCCTTATAGAGACATAAGGGCAATTCATGTACCATTGCTGTCAACTCAAGTCAGAAAGCTCATTCCACAGTCATTTTACCCCACACGCCAGATGCTCCACTACAGCGCTTCTCTGCGAGACGCTTTGCGAACGCGCATCCTGCGGCGGGGGAAACCCCTGTTCCCGCACTGGCTCCCCTTAATCCCCTCCCCGTTCACGGGGAGGGGAGATTTTGTCGCTAGACAAAAGCGGGGTGGGGTTCCGAAGACTTAATTGGTAATTGAGTAGGCTTGATATAACGTCATTGCCAGAATTTCACGTTAAGTTGACACCAATGTTCACGTACACGCAAAGCCGCTTCCCGCCGGATATTGCCCCTACCGCGTGTAGTTTTGCCTAAGTTCTAAAATTACGAATTACGAATTACGAATTACGAATTATTTTAATTGTACCTATTTACATACTCCATAACCCGATTTTTCCCTATTCGCTTTGCTTCAAGCATCGCTTGATTTGCCCGATTCAAAAAATCCTTAACTGTAATCCCTGGTTCTGATATAGCTATTCCAAAAGAGGCGGTGATGCCTTGAAGGATACGATCGCCGTCCTTCAATTGCATTTGTTCAACATCTACCCTTAATTGTTCTACTCGCTTCCTGAGCGCTTCCAGCGTCATATTAGGCATAACAATCACAAATTCTTCACCACCCCATCTGCAAGGAATATCAAAAGAGCGAATAGATTTTAACAGCAGTTTTGCTAATCCCTGAATCACAATATTGGCAGTCACATGTCCATAACGCGAGTTGTAAGATTTGAAGTTATCAATATCAAGAAAAATAACACTAAGAGGTTGTCCCGACCGTTCAGCCTCCGCTAACCTTTGTTCCATTATGGTTTCCATGTAGCTTTGATTGAATAGTTGGGTCATCCTATCCCGCAAGTTATCATGAGTTAGACGTTTTTTTATCGATAGATTATTTAGTGCAAAGCCTAATGTTCTAGCAATAATCTCAGTAATTTGTTGATCTTCTGGACTGATTTCTTCAAGGGCATAGATATGTAAAATCCCAACTACTTCGCCTTGCCCAAACAATGGAACACATAAATGTGCGCCGCTAACAGGCTGTATTAAGTGGTTGCATATTAGTCCTGAGTTACAAGACGATAAAAGGTTGAATTTTCCTCTCCGCAATGCCCAACAATCAGATAGTGAAAATATTTCTTTACTGCTTCTGTTATCTCCCCAAAAACTATTCATCTGAACATAATTCTTAGAATTAGCAATTATATATATACAACCACTCATATTAGGAAACAGCTTGGAACAGGTTAAAGCGACTACTTGATACACCTCATCTTCAGACTCGCAGCAATAAAGCATATCTGCCATATCTGAGAGATATATAAGTTCCCGTTTTTTTGCTTCTAATTTCAGTGTTTTTTCTTCTAGTTGCCGATTTAGATCGGTGAGCGATCGCTGGGCTTCTATAGATTCTGTAATATCGATACTAATGCCACCGATGCGGCAATCGCCCGTTGCGTAATCGTTAAATGGAAACTTAAAGGATAGCCAGTAGCACGGCTGATTGTTACCAGAGACTTTTACCTCTTCAATCAGCTTCAAAGGGCGTAGAGTCTTCAAAACGACTCGATCGTTTTCCATCACCCGCCGTCCCTCTTCTGGATCTGGCAAGAATTCACTATCCGTTTTCCCTAACCATTCTTGTGAATCTACCGAAAATCTAGACTGTATTTCCTGGTTATAGTAAAGCGCTCTAGATTGCTCATCTTTAATATAGGCCGCAAAGGGACCCTGATCTAGGAATAGCCGTTGCATCTGCTGGCTGCGTTGAAGTTCGCGGGTATCTTCTTGAGATTTGGCGATCGCCTCTAAAATTTGATAAGCAGTTGGCATTAGGTAGAGTAAGGCAGATATTGAAACAAACGCCATTACATCAAGTACAACTAAGTGCAACAGCGACACTGCCGAATGTGTTTCAAAAATCGTCAAAAGATGATGAAATCCGCAAACTAGTACGAATCCACCTGACAAAAAAAAGGCTGGTCTAAACTTAGAAGGGATAGTAGCCTTGGTTTTGGCAAAGAAAACCCCTGTTAATATGGGTATGCCAAAGTATGAAAATGCAGTGATGCCGTGAGCAATGATGCAATTCCAGTAAATAGGCTGCATTGCTGATCTGATATAAATATTTGATGCGTTTCACTATAATTCTGGGTAGTTACAAGATGTAAGTAGAGAAAGGATGATTTCAGTGCTTCATGCTTTAGTTTTATGGAAGCTTTCTGAAATGCTTATTTCAAACCCTTACAAAGCTGACTTACCAAGTGAGTGAGTTCAGGCACAATCAGTTTTTCCATCGCTAGCCGCACAGCATTACTGGAACCAGGAAGCGAGAAGATTAATTTATCTTGATAAACACCGGCAACAGCGCGAGAAGCGATCGCCCGCGAACCAATTTCTTGATAACTTAAAAAACGGAATAACTCACCAAATCCCGGCAAAGTTTTCTCCAATAACTTGTCAATGGCATCATAAGTAGTGTCTCTTGGCGCAATACCTGTACCACCATTAAAAATTACAGCATCCAAATTTGAGCTTTTACCCAAATTTTCTATCTGCTCTTGAATCTGTGTTGGTTCATCTTTGATAATCGTGTAGGCTCCGATAGCATAGTTAGCAGCAACAAGTAACTGCTGAATTAGCTGACCACTTTTGTCTGTTTCGGGCGTGCGTGTATCACTGACAGTAACCACAGCACAAGTTATCGTAATCCCAAGCGAATCTGGATGTGGTTGTTGTGTCATGGGTTCAGCTTTTAACTTTTAATAATGGGCAATTGGGCACGGAGAATGGCGCATTGGTCACTCGATTTTGGATTTTGGATTGACGATTTTGGATTGACCCCACGACTGAAGTCGGAGGCTTGAAAAAGGAATTGTTTTTTGTTTCTCTATGAATGAATTCAGGGGCTTGAAACCGTTTTTTGGATTCTAGATTTAGATTTAATCCAAAATCCAAAATCTAAAATCCAAAATTGTCTCGGTGATGAAAAAACAACATAAGCCATTCGCCATTCGCCATTCGCCCTATTTTTCAGCTTTGCTGAGTCCAAGATCGTTTTCTTCAGCATACCGTTCCATGAAGCGCATAAAGCGCTCCCATTCTTGGGCAGATTTCATCACGTAAAGTGCCTCTAATGCTTCTGGTTTCCCGTTGACAAATTTAGCCTTAACTTCACGGGTAACGATTTCGCCTTCTTCGTCACTCAAGTACATTCCAGTAATGTCTTCGGTGCTACCTTGATCTAATATCTTCGGATTTGTAAAAATAAACGTGGCTGTACCACTGTCACCAGTACGCGATCGCGTCAGCCGCACCTCTGGAATTACTACTTCGTCAAGACCTTTAGAAAACTGGATTTTCGCCATGATGAATGGATTTAAACTTTTATGATGGTTAATTTAATATTCTCTCATCAATTAGAACTCCAGTGTCTATAGGCTCCTGTTATTATTTTTTTGAGTGTATATACTTAAACGACCTCTTGATCCAGTATTAAAGTCACAGGGCCGCGTTCTTACATCACTTTCTGAGTTTTACCTTGTGGAGCAATTCATCTTTAATTCGGTTGAGAATTGAGGTTTCATCCAGGTTTGCCAAAATGCGATTAATTACTGCTTTCGGCCCATCAGGCCCCCAAGTCGCGCCATTGGCTAAATAAACTTTGGTCACTTGTCCAATACCGTAAGAAGAAACACCTGCGACTCCCGCTTGGGTGAGTGCCACTGATATATAAGGCCCAAGGGCAATACCAGCCGTAGCTGTTGCAGAGATACCAAGTAAAGTTTTCAATCCACTTAAGCCTAAGTTTGCCAACAATTCACTAGCACCAATTCCGCCCATACTCAGGGCGATTTTTTGTAGTAGTTGTATAGCACCGGCTTCGGTCATAGAGAAGCCATAAAGCTTAGATAAACCCAAAATCAGAGCAATATCAATGACCACACTACTAAGAATATCTACCACAGTTAAAGGATTAAGTGCGATCGCTAATGCCTTAGTCATCACAGCCTTCCAAATCAACCGATTAGCATTCTGTTCTCGAATCATCAGTTTTCGCTCGATTAACTGCTCATTTACAACGTCGGCATAAAGCATGGTATTAAGAGCAACCAAGGCTTTACCCTCACGGTGTAAAATCTCCAAAATTTTCAGCTTCAATTCCTCGACTTGGGCGTTTCCTGTACGCAACTGTATGCCCCTAGTACCATCAGGGCGACGAATTGCCGTTTTCACCAATGGCGATGCCGCAGCCATGACAATTTCTAAAGGTGTAAGTAATTCCCGCACCCTTTCATCCCGAATTTTGTGATAAATTGCCATCCGGTCAGCTTCGGGATACTGGTCTACTTTGTTAAACACCAGAATGATTGGTTTACCTGCTTCTCGCAACTGAGAAAGAGCGGCGTATTCTAGCTTCGTCATATCGCCAGAGATCACAAACAGAATCAAATCCGCTTGTTTTGCAATCTGTTCAGCTAACACAGCCCGGGTTGCACCATCTACTTCGTCTAACCCAGGAGTGTCAATTAATTCCACCTGCGATTGACCTACACCAGGGAGAGTAACCCGCAAAGCTCGTTCAGTTTCTCCAATTGCTTCCTCACTAATACTCCAATTAACTGTTTGTGCAGTCTGGGTGACACCGTGCAGCGGCCCTGTTTCAAATACTGTTTGTCCAATCAAAGAATTGAGTAGCGAAGACTTACCACGTCCTACCATACCAAAAGCTGCAATCTGCACCACCATACGGTCTAACTTCCCCAGCATGGTTTCCAAATCAGCAATTTCCGTTTCCAATCCAGTTTTTTCTTGCGGGGTGAGGTCGAGATTGGCTACCAAGTTTCGCAGCGCCGTTTGTGCTTGTTTATAGTTCAGTTCCGTCTGAATGTCTTCAAAACTGAAAATAGCACTATCCAATTCTTCCTCCCAACTGAGAGAATTTGCGTCAGTGTTAGCGGAATCGCTTTGATGAGGTTCAGGCACGGGTAATGTCGAAGTCATGTCAATTTTGGATTTTAGATTTTAAATTTTAGATTTTTAAATTAGCCCCGTCTCTTATCCTAGTTATTTTTAACAGGGGTTTGTAGCTCAAAGGAGAATAACCCTCATCAGTGGGGAGTGCTGAGTGCTGAGTGGGAAGTAAGAAGGGATAGACCAATGACCAATGACCAATGACAAATGACCAATGACTAACAAAAAGTCCTAAACTGAAAAATGCATCTAAATAGCGCGTTAGGATCTTGACTAAATTACCTGTGCGGAAAATCGTTATTGCCGGCAACTGGAAAATGTTCAAAACCCAGGCAGAAACCCAGGAGTTTTTACAAGGATTTCTGCCCCAATTAGAGGAAACCCCCCAAGGGCGAGAAGTGATATTGTGCCCTCCCTTCACTAATTTGAGTGTTTTGTCCAAGAGTTTGCACGGTAGCCTCATCCAACTGGGGGCACAAAATGTCCATTGGGAAGAATTTGGAGCCTATACGGGTGAGATTTCTGCCCCAATGCTGACAGAAAGTGGTGTGCGTTTTGTGATTGTCGGTCATAGCGAAAGACGACAATACTTTGGTGAAACGGACGCAACCGTTAATCTGCGCCTCCGAACTGCTCAAAGGTTTGGTTTGACTCCAATTCTCTGTGTTGGCGAAACTAAACAACAACGAGATGCCGGAGAAACTGAATCACTGATTGCTCTCCAACTCGACAAAGGTTTGGTAGATATAGACCAGAATAATTTAGTGATTGCCTACGAGCCAATTTGGGCAATTGGCACTGGTGACACTTGTGAAGCAGTGGAAGCTAATCGAATAATTGGCTTAATTCGGAGTCAGTTGAGTAATCCAAATGTATCAATTCAATATGGTGGCTCAGTTAAGCCAAATAATATTGATGAAATCATGGCTCAACCAGAAATCGATGGCGTTTTAGTGGGAGGAGCAAGTTTAGAACCTGAAAGTTTCGCTCGGATTGTGAATTTTCATTTAGTGTAAGGGACTTCCAAATAAAAAATATTCAATTAATTATTGTGGGGTGGGCATCTTGCCCGCCATATAAACTGGGCGCTCATGTTGCCCACCCCACAAGATTGGATAATTTATTTATTGGAGTTCCCTAATGTGCCTTCTTTTCGTTCCCATGCTCTGCATGGGAATGCCTAATGTAGATTTATGCCAAACAACTTAATAATTCGAGGACGCTGTTTTGAGTGGGGACAGCGAACTTATTTAATGGGTATTTTGAATGTAACGCCTGATAGCTTTAGTGATGGGGGTGAGTTTAACACTACCTCTGCCGCTTTAGTGCAGGCGCAAGCACTGGTAGCTGCTGGTGCTGACATAATTGATGTGGGCGGTCAATCAACTCGGCCAGGGGCAAAGCAAATAACTCTGGCACAGGAACTTGACCGAGTATTATCGGTGTTACAGGTGCTAAGACCAGAAATTTCAGTCCCGATTTCTGTAGATACAACCCGTGCTGCTGTAGCTAGGGCATCTGTAAAAGCTGGAGCGGATATTATTAATGATATTTCTGGCGGCACTTTTGACTCAGAAATGTTGCCGACAGTTGCAGAGTTAAGTGTGCCGATTATTTTGATGCACATCCGGGGGACACCACAGACGATGCAACAACAAACTGATTATCAAGATTTGCTCAGAGAGATTTATAGTTTTTTGGCTCGACAAATTGAGTTAGCAACTGCTGCGGGTATTGACCTGGATAAGATTATTATTGATCCTGGTGTTGGCTTTGCTAAGAACTATGAGCAAAATTTAGAAATTTTTCGCGGTTTGCGATCGCTAACAACACTCAACTGTCCTATCTTAGTAGGAGCATCCCGTAAAAGTTTCATTGGTCGCATTTTAAATCAACCAGATCCCAAAGCACGAGTTTGGGGAACGGCAGCAGCTTGTTGTGCTGCTATTTTTAATGGTGCTGATATCCTTCGAGTTCACGATGTTCAAGAAATGCACGATGTTTCACTAGTAGCCGATACAATACTGAGGCAAACAGCACAGTGTTACCAATAATTCCTTGATGTTACAGAGCAACCAGATTCTAGATTTATCTATGGGGTCAATCCAAAATCCAAAACTTGTACTGAGCGACTTGTGCCGAGCCTGTCCTGAGCGTAGCCGAAGGGCGAAGCCGAGGTAAGTCGAAGTATCCAAAATCCAAAATCGTTTGACTCTTAAGTATTACCGTTCCTCGTTTTTCTTGCCGTTACCTTCTTGAGTTACTGACTCGGCTATCAACTCCTGAAACATTTCACTTGAGTTAGCTGGGTCTACAAAGACAATTTTGGCATTACTGCTCTCACCAAGTTTTTGACTAGCATCTACGTAATCTTGAGCCACAAGATACCGCAAAATATCCCGACTATCTGGATTGGAACGGAGAGCTTGAGAAATGATTTGCACTGAAGCCATAGTTCCTTCTGCTTTCTTAATAGCAGCTTCCTTTTCCCCTTCTGCTTCGGTAATCAGCGCCCGTTTTTTGATTACGGCGGCTTGTTCCTCTTCCCTAGACTTTCGCACACTCTCAGGTAGTGTAATACTCTGAATATCTAACCGGAGAATATCAACTCCCCAATCTGTCGTTATATTATTCAGTTGGTCTAAGATAGCTGTGTCCATCTCTGACCTGGAAACATTGGTCTGCTCTAAAGTATTCTGAGCAATGATTTCTCGGAGCGTGGTTGTAGTTACCTGTGTCAATGCCCCTTGCAGATCCTCAATAGCATAAAAGCTTTTCTCAATATCTCGAATCCGCCAGTAAACAATAGCATCCACTTCTACGTAAATATTATCTTGGGTGATTACATTCTGAGGTTTGATATCTAAAAATTGCTCTCGTGTAGTATCTTCCATCACAATCTGATCTACCAGGGGAACAATAAAGTTCAACCCAGGTTTAAGTTTCCGATGATACCGTCCCAAGCGTTCGACTAGGGCTTCATTTCCTTGATTAATAAGTTTTGCAGAACCTAATGCATAACCTATAAGGGCTAAAACTATAGCAATAATTGGCTCCATGTATGCTCCTATTCAGCTTTGGGGAGAATTTAGTGTCAAAGATATGCTACTAGCTTGTCATATCTTTAGAGTTTAATGTTTTGAGTCTGTAATTTTATGAACACCAGTAGCAATATCGAGTTGCTGCGGGTCTTGTACATATTTTGTAAGTAAAACTATTTTGCGGAATGCGATCGCTATTAAAGCACCTCGATCGCACCCTGGCAAGGACTACTTTATGTAATCAACATTACTCGTACTGATATCTTCAGACTGACTGGATTGACATCCAGTATATTCACTTAAGTTTAATTAACTTAAGGTAAAATTTTAATAATAATTTAAAAACTCCACTACAAATCGGGTTGAAATTGGCTTCAGACAGTGACGTACCTACACTTCCTGAGTACAGGTAAGTGTAGGCTTCTCAAAGACTCC
>NZ_JABXKH010000066.1 GCF_017115105.1 Nostoc sp. NMS2 | reverse complement strand
GAATTAAATCTTACCCTACCTCGGATGGTGTCACTTTGTTTCCAACAAAGATTGCTGATCAGGCAAGTCCTCTTGTCAATAGGCTTTGAGACGCGCTAACCCTGCTTCAAAATCAGCTATGGTTACTAATAATTGAATCTAAAAGGTCTAGTTTTTCCTTGGCAAAGGCGATTCCTCAAGCACTGACTTGTATGCTGGCAAATCCTCACCCTGAAAATTCTGCATATTCCTTAGTAATGAATGGAGAAGATTTCCAATTTATCAAGTTGATAAAACAAGATCAACCAATGTATGCTTTATCTGATAGATTCACTTTATATAGACGCAAAAATGAATTATATAAAGTTTTGAATATATTAAAAAAAATAGGTCAAGTTTTAAGTTAATTATCTTTGATATTCCTATCTAGGTTAATCCTAGAAAACTGTTATAATATTTAAGCTGCATCTTTAAAATGAATTATGGTTCAATTTATCCAAGCACAAAATGTCGGGCTTGCTTATTTGGAAGAAAGATTTAGTCTACAACTAGCCGAAGATGATGCGTTCTTCACAGAATGGTTTGAAAATTTACCGGAAATTACAGATTTAGAAAAGCAAGATTTAGACAGAATAAAACTTCACTTTCTCCGTTTAGTCAAGCATCCTCCTTTGTCAGAAGAAACGGTAAAATTAGTAGTTTTATCTCCTTTACTCAATTTAGCTGGATTTTATGATGAGCCTTTTTATATAAGAGGCGAGCAATCAATAGAAATTTCTGCGGAAGATGAAGGAGAAATTATTAGAGGTAGAATTGATGTTTTAATTATTCAAGAACAATTTTGGTTGTTAGTAATTGAATCTAAAAGGTCTAGCTTTTCTCTTTTAGAAGCTGTACCTCAAGCACTTGTTTATATGCTGGCTAATCCTAGTGAAGACAAACCTGCTTTTGGATTAGTAACAAATGGTAGTGATTTTATTTTTCTGAAACTTACCAAAGAAAATCAGCCAAAGTATGCAATGTCTGACCAATTTACACTTTTGAAACGAGAAAGTGAACTGTATCAGGTTCTAAGTGTATTAAAAAATTTGAGTCAAAGTTTGAGTTAATAATATGTCTATTCGCCCTATATACCTTGATTGTCACGCCACTACACCCGTAGATGAACGGGTATTAGCAGCAATGATCCCTTACTTCACAGAACACTTTGGCAACCCATCTAGTATTGGTCATGTTTATGGGTGGGAAGCAGAAGCTGCTGTGAAACAAACAAGAGAGATTTTAGCAGCAGCAATCAACGCTACTCCTGAAGAAATTGTTTTTACGAGTGGTGCAACAGAAGCTAATAATTTAGCTATTAAAGGTGTTGCCGAAGCTTATTTTAAAAAAGGTCAGCATATTATTACTGTCGCCACTGAACATAATGCAGTTCTTGACCCTTGTAATTATTTAAAAACTCTCGGTTTTGAAATTACTATCCTATCAGTTAAAAAAGATGGACTGATTGATTTAACTGAGTTAAAAAATGCTTTCCGTCCTGAGACAATTTTGGTTTCGGTGATGGCTGCAAATAACGAAATTGGTGTGTTACAGCCTTTGGCTGAAATTGGGGAAATGTGCCATGAACACAACATCATTTTCCACACCGATGCAGCCCAAGCTATTGGTAAAATTCCCCTAGATGTGCAAGCGATGCAAATTGACTTGATGTCGCTCACAGCACACAAAGTATATGGCCCAAAGGGCATTGGGGCGCTGTACGTCCGCAGGCGCAACCCCAGAGTACAACTGGCTCCCCAGCAACACGGCGGCGGACATGAACGGGGGATGCGTTCTGGGACATTGTATACACCGCAAATTGTCGGCTTTGGGAAAGCTGTAGAAATCGCTTTGGCAGAACAAGCGACAGAAACCCAACGTCTCACCCAGTTAAGACAAAGCTTGTGGGAACAGCTTTCCCAACTTGAAAGAATTCATCTCAACGGACACCCTAAAGAGCGATTGGCGGGAAACTTAAATATCAGTGTTGAGGGAGTGGATGGAGCCGCACTTTTGCTAGGCTTGCAGCCAGTAATGGCGGTTTCTTCGGGATCTGCTTGCTCTTCGGCAAATACTTCACCCTCCAGTGTTCTGACAGCACTGGGACACCCCCAACAGCTAGCTTATGCCTCAGTGCGGTTTGGTATTGGACGGTTTAATACCCAAGAAGAGATTGATATTGTAGCGAAACATGCGATCGCTACTATTCAAAGTTTACGCCAGCCTGCTTTTATGGATTCTCGCCAAGGAAAGCCCCAATTTGATCTAGCTCCTGCTGATTGAGGCGAAATTCTCCAGCAGCGATGATTCCTTCCACCTGCTTAGGATTGCGTGCGCCAACGATCGCAGCCGTCACCGCCGGATTGTTTAAAGTCCAAGCGATCGCCACCTCACCGGGGGAGCGATCGTATTGCTCACCAATCTCCTGCAACACCTCCACTAGCTTCAGGTTACGAGATAGACGTGGTTCCTGAAACTCATCACTCTTCTTGCGCCAATCATCATCTGGTAAATTGGCAACCCGCTCAGATGTCATCTTTCCTGTAAGCAAGCCAGATTGCATCGGTGAATACACAATTACACCAATGTTGTTTTCCTTACAAAAAGGTAAAATCTCGTTTTCGACATCGCGCTTAACCAGTGAATAAGGTGGTTGCAATGAAGTAACTGGTGCAATCTCCTGGACACGTTTCAACTGTTCTACATTGAAATTTGAAACCCCGATATAGCGAACCTTACCTTCATCCTTGAGCTTGGCGAGAGTCGTCCAGCCTTCTTCGATATCTGAGTTAGGGTTAGGCCAGTGGATTTGATAGAGATCAATGGTTTCAATGTCCAGTCGGCGCAGGCTGGCTTCAACCTCCCGCCGCACAGAATCCGCCTTCAAGCTGCGACCAATTACGCCCTTTTCATCCCAAATCATTGAGCATTTAGTAAAAATGTAAGGGCGACTAGATCGACCTTTGAGCGCTTTAGCAACAACTTCCTCAGAATGCCCCAAACCATAGATAGCTGCGGTGTCAATCCAATTAACGCCGAGATCGAGAGCGCGAGCGATCGCTTCAATAGATTCTTGATCGTCCTGCGCTCCCCAACCAAAAGCCCAGCCACCACCACCAATCGCCCAAGCACCAAAGCCAATTGGGGTAATACGAAGCTCCGAATTACCAAGCTGTTTGGTTTGCATATCTACTTTCTCCAAGATTTTTGAGTCAATTGTTAGTTTACGCTGCAAATATTTTCTCAACCGCTATCTGCGGTGTGAATTACTACTGCTGGAAATACCACAGCCAATGACCGCTTAAGTAGGATTACTAAATCATAAATGTTGTGTTTATAACACTACATCTACACTAGATTTGCTCAAATACAAAAGCCCTGCTGCCACTTTTGAAGAAGTTAACAGCAGGGTGAATAGTAAATTTATCAAGTGGTTTAGGTTCTCTGATTCAGAACTCTGATCCAAATTTTGATGAAAATGGTGTGCTTCCTTGGTAGGGGAATTGGGAATTGGGCACTTGTACTGAGCGAAGTCGAAGTATTGGGCATTGAAAAGAGGCACAGAGGAAAACTCCTCTCCCTTGCTCCCTGCTCCCTTGCTTCTTCCCCATTCCCCATGCCCAACTCAATAAGGATTTGAATCAATCCGTCCCCTTTTGACACTCCTGAGATAGTACCCAGAGGTTGGTCTGTTTCTTAAGTTAAAGGTGTCACCACTGCGAACTTTCCAAATTTTGTAATTAGAAAAGGTCAAAGGCGTTCGGGGTTCGCATACTTCTGGCGTATGATTACCAAGTACAAAGTACGCCGCACCCCTACCCAAAACTTTCACCAAGCCGTTTTTATCCACAAGAACCGATGTACTTTCACTAACCGCGATGCCTAAAACACTGCTAGATACACCGTCCTTAATTTGACGGGCAATGAAAGCCATAATTCGACCCATTCTTTCCCGCCTGTCGAAGTGTGTATCTACGATAGTTCCCTTCAAATTACTCCAATTGAAAAAGTTGTAAGTAAAAGTGATATCCCGGTAAGGATCTTCTAGTGCGTCTCTAGTTTCAATCCCTTTTTCAGAAGAAGCACAAGCATCATACACACAATCACTTTGGATCATCGCACCCGCACTAGTGCCACCAACACCGCCTCCCTTAAGGTAAACTGACTTAACAGCAGCTTCAAGCTTGGTATCTTTCCAGTTGCGGATGTATTGACATTGGTCGCCGCCAGCAAAGAAAACTACATCAGCGCTTTTGACTTTTTCAAAAATCTCAGCTTTGTTTGCTTCTTGCCTATTGTTCACTAAAAGAGTTTCCACGTATTTTACGCCCTTCATGGCATAAATTAGCCGATTGTAATCATGATTACCATTAGTGCGGAGAACTACGACATTAACCTTGGTAGTGGAGTTGCTACCTCCTCTAACTTGGTTAATCATCCACTGGATAGCATCATCGACATCGGGGCCACCCCCACCCAAACTCAGGACGGGGCCCGCTAAGGAAGGACGGACATCTAAGGAGGGTAAGCGGGAGGGGCGAACATCAACAGTGTCACCCAAGAAGTAGCGTTTCCAGTTTTCGATAAAACGGGTTATTAGGAAGGTTCCCATCTTCAACAACTTGATTCCTGTACTTTTCAAGCGCCTTGCTATGCTTGGGAATGCCTTTGTCATACTAAGCTTCTAGAGCAAACTGCAATTATTGCTAGGCTGTTACGCACTTTAATTGCTTATTTATTCGTGAAATTCGTTCTTTGTCATTAGTCATTTATCAGTTGTCCTTTGTCAATAACTAATGACAAATGACAGTTTTAACGAAAAAATGTGCAATTAAAGTGCGTACTAGCTTAACTCTGGCACTAGAGAGGGTAGAATTTCCAGCGTACAGGGCTTGTACTGTTTTTTAACGCCATAACCTAGAGTAATCATTGATTCTCTATCCTAAGTAAGTCATTGCGTATTAAATTTAACATCTGTGTTGACACTCTCAGGTTTGAAGACGCTGAGATTCTACATTCACCCTGTTGCAACTTCATACAGCGCTTTTGAAATCACAAAATTTGACGGTTTAAACTGTGACTTTTGAACCGTCAAATTTTGTGAAGGTGAAGCCATTAAATATTTCGTTGTAACCCAGTCTCTCATCCCTGAGAAGGCTAATAGCAACCTCTTCTCCCAAAGCCAAAGCAGCTGAACCATCCGAGCGCCAATGGATACCACCGTGACCGCGACCAATAGCATAGTTAGTTGCTAGTTTATTCAACTCTCCACCCACAGTTAGTGGTGGCCCACTGTAAGGAATTACTTTTGTGGGATCATTGGGATCGGGCACTACTGGATCGGGGATAACAAAGTTTTCATCAAAAAATGCTTTCAACAGTGTGACATTAACGCCAGCATTGGCAGCCGCACCACCCGTATATGAGGAATGGGTTGGCGATCCTTCTGGATATGCTTGGGGCAATAGATAAGTGCCGAAGGTGCTAAAGGTCTGCGCCAAAGCTTTGGAATTAAAGACCTCAGAATTAATCGGATATTGAGTTTTATTGACAATGTTGTTGTAAACTAGCCCACCATAAGCTTCTGGGCGCAGAATGCGGTGTACATAATACTTCTGCCAGTATGACGCTCTAATCACACGCGAGCTACCCAAATTAAGCAAGGCTTGTAAATGTCCCACTGCAAACGTTGCATTAGAACCAATTTGGGTATTCGATCTGACGTAGGGATTGCCCGGATTTAAAGGTATACCGATGCTACCAAGAATCAAGGAGGCTCCAAGGTATGTAGGGCCGCCAATATGGGCATACTCACCTAAATCCCGAACTGTAGCTATGTAACGGTTTTTGGGGTCGTATTTAATAGACTTCCCGGAACTACCTCCATTCTGAATAGTCAACCATTCCTGGAAATCGAGTAGAAAATCATTACCAGGAAGAGCAGTACGAATCAGTGGCGAAACAGACTGAGTTCCCCAAGGAATAGTCCGCAACAAAAATTGTGAGATGTAAGGGCCATCTAGTACCCCTGGCGGAATAACATATTTTGTAGTTATACCTGAAGTGTAAATATTGACGTAATTGACGCTACCACGAAATAGAGTCTGAGGGGTGACACGGCCATTTTGTTTTGGTCCTCGGAAGGCCGAAAGGTTGTTGAGGTCTTCAACGGCTGCTAAGACTTTTGGGTTGTCAGTATTGTTTTGGAGCTTGGAAAGAGGTACATCTCGGAGTAAAGCTTGCCAGTAGAGTTCAACTGCTTCAGCAGCGCGTTCTGCACTAGCTAGAGCCGGTGGTGGTGGCACTGCTATCTGCGCTGCATTGATTCCTTCTAGACTAATTGCCAGGGGACCTTGAGGATTAACCAGCTTTCTGCCGCCACCCAAGATGATATTTTCATAATCATTCGGATTTTGGGTTGTCAGTGCTTTGGTCAAAGAATTGTAAGCTTCCAACTTAACTTCGCCAAGCCCATTATGTGGTAATCCCCTACTGTCAGAGCCGATTTTGTTGGCATAACGCTCCTCATCGCCATTAGTCGGATGCGGCGGAATGGGAATACTCCGTTCAACTCTGGCTGCTTCAACGCGGACTCGATAGGCTTTATCAACAAACCTGTTGTAGTCGAATGGTCGATTATACCGCCTGTTAATATCTTGAGCTTGTACAACATCTCCTCCTTTCTTTGAGGAGAAAGGTGAACCGAAAACTCCTGCAACAACGCTAGCAGCACTAAATAAACCAGCGCGACCGAGAAATGAGCGTCTGCTGGTGTGACTACCAAGAAAACGTTTGCTATTTACACGGGGTTGTTTCAGTTTCTCTATTTCGCTATTAGCCTGAGTATCTTGCTCGGAACCTTGATGAGAATTAGGATCTACTTGCATGAGATGTTCTCCACTGGCAAAAAATAACGCAAAAATATAGTCATGAATGAATACATGAGCATCTGAAAGCTAGAACAACTAGCCACACATAAGACACCTAACTCCAGAGAAGTAGGGCAATTTCACCAGATTTGGGATGAAATCTGTGGTTACTCTACTGGAAGGTAACTTGCATAGAAGATGATTCTCCTGAAAGTCATATAGACATTCAGTCCTGGTATGATGCCTTCATCAGATGGCTGTTATACTTCTGTACTTGTAATCAGTCTGATAGCATCTTTCCGGGGTTAAAGCACAGCTAAAACCACCGCTTACTTTTAGTCAAACCACAAAAGTACTATAAATTTATCGACTTACAGTATTTTATAGATACTAAATCAGACTTTCTCACAATCGGTAATGAAAATCAAGAGTTTTTACAAGAAATTTAGCAATACGCTTCTCTTCTTTACCTCTTATACTTCGCGCTCTTTGCGTCCTTTGCGGTTCATTCTCTTAATTCTCAGAATTAATGGGACAGACTAGTAGATTGGGTTGAGGAACGAAACCCAACATTTCGGGGGCAGAACTCTAATTTTTCGGCAAAATTTCAGAATTTTTAGCATCGAACCACTTATCATATAGCGATTGATAAGTGCCATTTTCTTTAAGATTCAGCAGAGCCTGATTAATTGGTTTGCGGTAGGGACTGTTATTAGGCAGAATGATTCCGTAGCTTTCTTCACGCAAGATACTGCCAACAATCTCTACTTTCCCTTTGCCTTCATTGGCAGCATAAAAGAGGAGTACAGGTGCATCAAACACCACGGCATCGGCTTTTTTTGTTTGCAGAGCATTGTAAGCTTCCTCAATTTTGGGGACTTCTAAAACTGAAATATGATGTTCTTGTAAGTATCTCGCTGCTGTGCTACCCGCAGTTGTAGCAACTATCTTGCCGGGTAAATCGTCTATACTCCTGATATCGCCCTGAAGTTGCTGCACTGTTAATGAAGTAGTCGCACTGGCTGTAAAGTAGGCAACAAAAAGGACTCCGATGAACATCCAGACTATAGCTATTAAACGTCCCAGCACTCCCTTGGGCATTTCATCGGCTTGAGTCGCTAATGTGGCTGCTGCCCACCAACAAGCTTTAAAAATGCCTGGAAAGTATGATTGAGAAATCATCCCTTCTTTGTGATTGC
This sequence comes from Nostoc sp. NMS2, assembly GCF_017115105.1. Classification (GTDB taxonomy): domain Bacteria; phylum Cyanobacteriota; class Cyanobacteriia; order Cyanobacteriales; family Nostocaceae; genus Nostoc. Next base: position 29,784 of record NZ_JABXKH010000066.1, on the reverse strand, counting down.
GCTCAGATAACCAAATAATGTGGGCTGCTACGACAATTAGCGCTAGGGCAACGCCTATTACCTGCAAGAGGCTAGTAGAGAAAAACAATTGCAAAATATTTGGAAAAGCACTGTTTTTACTCTCTAGGTTGCGTACCATAATTTGCAGTCCACCAGTAAAAATGGGTAATGAGAAATCAAAATTTTGCTCGCGTTCGGCTGTAATTGAGATAGCTGCAATTCCCAAGTTGGCTTTGTTGTCCTTAATAGCAGAAATCAGTTGCGGCACACTGGAATATTCAATAAATTTAGACTCTACACCTATTTGGGTAGCGATGCTGCGCCAGAGGTCGATACTGAATCCCGATAGCTCACCTTTGTTTGATAGCACAAAGGGCGGTATAACTCGTGTAGCTACTAATAATGGTTGTTGAGGTTTTGGGGATTGTTGGGGTTCCGGTTTTTGGGCCAGTCCTGGCGATGCGATTAACAACAATGCCAAAATTGCACTTACTAATCCTATGCAGGTATACAGCGCTATGGAACGCCTAGTTTTATTTTTGCGGTTATGTCTGTCAAAATAACCAATCGGGATTTTTCTTCCAGCTATAAGTTGGCGAAATTTAGTAGCGATCGCATTTATCATCATAATTATCTTGAGGTTGTATACAAGGCATATTTATCATGCCTACCCCAGATCAAATATCACATTCATCATCCCCCTAAAACAGATTTTTTAGGTTTAGGGGGATGAATATGGCTAATGTTAATCAGCAGCCAAGTTTGACCAATTTTGACCTGTTGTTGTTGATACTGCTGCTGTAACCATCAGGCCCTCCTTAAGCTATAAAAAAATTTACTTAAATCTACCTATTATGTTTCTAGCTGTACAGCACTCTAGATAGATTTTTTTATTAACCCTTTATTGTAACATAGTATCTAGAGGATGAGATAACTGCATTGTATTTTATTCATTTTGTAGAACTCGCGTTGGCAAGACAAACCTCTATCTTTTGAGCAATAGTTTTGAGTTCAGCTTTGAGCGTACAGTTGGAATTGTACTTGCTTGATCTTCCTCTCACGTGCGCTTTTTAGCCTTAGTAAAGTGAGCAATATGAATGTAGACGATTTTAGTCAGCAAATAGAGATATTGCGCTCACGGGTGACGAAATTATTGCAAAGTACAGCAAGTGAGCGGTATTCGCAAGAAGAGCTAACAACAGAAGCTTTTGAAGAACTTCAAATCGCTTTAGAAGAACTGAAAATCGCCTCTGAGGAACTACAAGCAACACGAATCGCAGTCGAGAAGGAGCGTCAGCGCTACCAAGAATTATTTGATTTTGCGCCTGATGGTTACTTGGTAACTGATACTTATGGCACTATCCTTGAAGCTAACCAGGCGACTACTATCTTACTTAATATCTCACAGCGATTTTTGATTCGGAAACCGTTGGTTAGTTTTATCGGACAGTCAGATCGTCAAGCTTTTTTTAATTACCTAAGTCAGTTGCAGCATCTCGACCGGGGCGGAGAATGGGAAGTGTGTTTGCAACCACGGGAAAAAGTTTGTTTTGATGTTGCTTTGACAGTCGTTACCGTCCGTAATCAGGTGGGTAAGCGAGTTGCTCTACGCTGGCTAATGCGTGATATTAGCAAGCGTAGGCGTTTAGAGTCGGAGCGTAAGCAGTTATTTGCCAGTGAGCAAGCTGCCCGGATTGCAGCCGAAACCGCAGAAAGGCGCTCTAATTTTTTGGCTGAAGCAAGTCGTGTACTAGCATCTTCCTTAGACTACCGCAGTACCCTAACGAGCGTCGCCCAATTAGCAGTGCCTACCCTCGCAGATTGGTGTATTGTAGATGTCGTTGAAAATAATTCGGCAGCTTTCAGTAACCCAGTCATCGCTGCATCTGAACCGCAGAAAGAAGCACTAGTCCGAGAACTCCGACAACGCTATCCAATTTCGATTGATGCAGATTATGGACTACCGAAGGTTTTACGGACTGGTAAGCCAGAACTGGTTACAAACATTCTGGAATCTTCATTACAAAGAAAAGCATGGAACGAGGAATACCTTAATTTACTGCAAGTTAAGTCTTATATGGTTGTGCCATTGCTGGTGCGTCAACGCAAGCTAGGAACAATTGTATTTGTCTCTGCACAATTAGGGCGCTATTACACTATTGTAGACCTAGCAATGGCTGAAGAACTTGCCCAACGCGCAGCGTCCGCCATTGAAAATGCACAGCTTTATCAGCAAGCTCAGGAAGCTAACCGAATTAAGGATGAATTTTTAGCAATTGTTTCTCACGAACTTCGTACACCTCTCAACTCGATGCTGGGCTGGGTTCAAATAATCCGTCATCGAAAATTGGATGAGGCAATTACTTCTAGGGCGCTGGCGACAATCGAGCGAAATGCAAAACTTCAGAGCAAACTGATTGAAGATATCCTCGATATTTCACGCATTGTACAAGGTAAAATCCGCCTAAATATCCGTAAAGTTGACTTTGTAAATGTAATTAAGGCGGCGATTGAGGGTATATATCCCACATCTGAGATTAAAGATATTCAAGTTGAGTCTAAGCTTGACTGGTCAGTAGGTGAGGTTATGGGTGATGCAGAACGCCTCCAACAAGTAGTTTGGAATTTGCTCTCTAACGCCGTTAAGTTCACACCTAGCGGAGGCCGAGTTGAAGTGTGTCTGAAGCAGGTAAACTCAAATGCTCAGATTTCTGTCTCCGACACAGGTAAGGGAATTAGTGCTGACTTTCTACCTTATATATTTGAGCGCTTCCGTCAAGCTGATAGCACAACTACTAGAGTAGAAGGTGGTTTGGGGCTAGGACTGGCAATTGTACGCCACTTAGTAGAAATGCACTCTGGCAGAGTTTATGCAGTGAGTGAAGGGGAAGGACGGGGAGCAACATTTACAGTCCTGTTACCTCTAATAAAACCGCAACCAGAGCAGCTAATTAAAGAGAGGCAAGTAAAAGTCAATAACCTCTTAGCGCTTGGTGGCTTGCAAATACTTCTTGTAGATGATAATACCGATACTCGTGAGTTAATTGCTTTTGTTCTTGAAGAGTCAGGAGCGCAGGTGACATCGGTTAGCTCAGTAGGTGAAGCCCTAGAAGCGCTAATTCGATTAAGACCAAATATTTTAGTCAGTGATATTGGAATGCCAGATGAGGATGGTTATTCGCTGATTCGCCAAGTTCGCGAGCAGGAAGCCCTTCGTGGTGAGAAGATTCTGGCTGTAGCACTGACGGCTTATGCTAGAGATGAAGAACGCAAGCTGGCTCTGGAAGCTGGATTTGAAGTTCATCTATCTAAGCCAATCGAGCCAGATAAGTTGGTGAAAGTAGTGGCGAATCTAGTCAAAAGTAGCCAACAGTTTTAAATTGCAGTATAAATTGTCTACTGAAGTAAAAGACCAGAGAAACATAAATGTCTCTCTAGCCTATGGTACGCATAAATCATTTTTAAGGCTTTCAAATAATGCCTGTAATAATACTTAAGATATTTATATAGCCGCAAAGTTGTTACTTTTGCTGTCTCTGTGTTTCATATTTACAGAATAAGTTTTTTGAACCAGGTTTTGCTTCACCCGATCAGAGTAATTATTGATTACCCAAATGGTTCACCCGATTGGGGGAAGACGATAAGCAACGATTAACTCAGATTGATAAGATGAAGAAAAAGTAAAGATTTGTGCTATGACTATTTTTGATATTGGTTCTCCCCTAATTGCGATCGCTCAAAAAACTCGCAAAGCTGCAAGTAAGCTGGCGATTCTCTCCACTGAGGCAAAAAATCAAGCCCTTGTTGCGATCGCGCAAGCTTTAGAATCAGCTAAAGATGAAATTTTACAAGCAAATATTGCTGATTGTGAAGCTGCTAATGCTGAAGGAATTCCCAAACCGCTTTATAAGCGCTTGCAATTGGATGAACATAAATTAAGAGATGCGATCACTGGGGTACAAGATGTAGGTAAGCTAGACGATCCAATTGGTAAAGTCCAAATTCACCGCGAACTTGATACTGGCTTAATTCTCAGACGAATTACTTGTCCTTTAGGTGTTTTGGGGATTATTTTTGAAGCCCGTCCAGAGGCGGCGATTCAAATTGCTTCCTTAGCGATAAAATCGGGTAATGGTGTGATTCTCAAATGTGGAAAGGAAGCGGTGCGTTCTTGTGAAGCAATAGTTAAGGCAATTAAACAAGGATTATCACATACTGCTGTGAACCCAGATGCGGTACAGTTGCTGACAACTAGAGAAGAAACTCTAGAACTTTTGAAATTAGATAAATATGTGGATTTAATTATTCCCAGAGGTTCTAATTCCTTTGTCAGATTTGTACAGGAAAATACGCGGATTCCAGTACTGGGTCACGCCGACGGGATTTGTCATCTTTATATAGATAAAGCTGCTGATATTTCTAAAGCAGTTCCGATTACAGTCGATGCCAAAGCTCAATATCCTGCTGTTTGTAATGCCATTGAAACTTTGCTAGTTCACCAATCAATTGCTACAGAATTTTTACCAAAAGTTGCTGAGGCTTTGCAAGAACGCCACGTAGAATTAAGGGGTGATAAACGCACCTTGGAGATTTTGCCTAACATTGTAACTGCAACAGAGATAGACTGGGAAACAGAATACAGCGATTATATTTTGTCGATAAAGATTGTAGACTCTATAGAAGATGCGATCGCTCATATTAACGAATACGGTTCTCGTCATACTGACGCGATTATTTCTGAAGATTCAGCATCTGTTGAAAATTTCTTTGGACTGGTAAATTCAGCTAATATATTCCACAATTGTTCTACCCGCTTTGCCGATGGTTTCCGTTATGGTTTTGGTGCAGAAGTAGGGATTAGTACACAACAAATGCCTCCCCGTGGCCCCGTTGGTTTAGAAGGATTGGTGACATACAAGTATCAAATGACTGGTGATGGTCATATTGTAGCTAGTTACACCGGGGCGAATGCTAAAGCTTTTACTCATCAGGATTTAGTGTAAAACATCATCAAAAGTATATGCTCTAGTAATGCTAGAAATACACCGATTTATCCGGTGTGTTTTTTATGTTAATAGTTTATTTGAGTTATCAAAAGTTTTAATTGGGCCATGCCATCGATGATCATTTAAGAAAACCTCGTTAAAAGCTCCATTAGTGTATTGACTAATTACCTTGCTCCAAAAAGCTTGTGCGCCTAAGTTTAAAGCAGTCTGCCGTACTTCCCAACTGCCGGGAAACTGGAAATCTCTTTAAACTAATGCTTTCAGTAATGCTTGAAGCTTAAGTTGCACCTTTGCAAACTCCTTGTGAGGATCAGATCCAGCCACGATACCATCACCAGCATACAATCTCGCGCGATCGCCAGATTTAAAATTGATGTAACAGCAAAATCAGTATACTTTCTTACTTCGGTCGGTTGAAAGGCTAGAACGATACGATCTTTAGGAATGCCGACACTGACGAATTCGTTAGCAATACCATCTTCAGTACCATCTCTTTGAATCCAAATTTTATCGTTGATAATATCAATTAAGATAAATGGATCATTGGTAATATGCCAACTCTCTTTTTCAAGGGCGTTTCTAACAGAATCGTGGTAAATATCTTTAGCTGGCATACTAGATTAGTAATTAACTTTAAACTAATGCTTTGAGTAACGCCTGAAGCTTAAGTTGTACCTCTGCAAACTCCTTGTGAGGATCAGATCCCGCAACGATACCAGCACCAGCATACAATCTCGCGCGATCGCCATCAATCAATGCTGAACGAATTCCTACAATAAACTCGCAGTTCCCCTCAGAATCTATCCAACCCAAAGGCGCAGCATACAAACCTCTCTCAAAGCTTTCATAACGCCGAATTTCGGCACAGGCTACATCTCTTGCTGCACCAGCAACGGCTGGTGTAGGATGCAATTGTCCCACAATCTTTAATGGGTGGATGTTCGCTGGAACTATAGCACTTATTGGTGTCCATAAATGCTGGATGTTCGATAATTGTCGTAGCCGTGGTGCTAATATTTGTGGTGACAAATCTAGTTGGCGTAGGCGTTGTGTAATAAAATCAAGTACTAGCGAATGTTCGTGTTTTTCTTTTTCACTATTTAGTAAGCGATTGGCATTAGCTGCATCTTCAGCAGGGGTTTTACCTCGTGGTGCAGAACCAGCTAAAGCATCCGTAATTAACTGTTGATTATTAATACTAATTAATCGTTCTGGACTTGCACCAATAAAGTTTTGTCCTTTGCCATTACTTGTAGAAAAAATATAACAATTAGGATGTATTTGTCTAAGATTATTTAAGGATTTAACTAAGTCAAAATGGCTGCTTGATTTGACATCTAATATATCGGCTAGGACAATCTTCCTTAAATGACTAGACCTAATCTTTTCCAAAACAGATACTACTGAACGTTTAAACTGAGTAGCATTAGTGACAGATTTCTTGTAAAAGTTTGCCGGAAAACAATCAATATTAGCAGAGTAATATTCTAAAGATTGGATAAATTCAATCTTATTTTGCAGATTCTCCAACAATTTTTGAATATTTGCATTTTCATTGATAATTATATTTGTTACTAATATACAACGCTGATTTTTTACAGCTACTTGCCAACGTGGAAGAAAAATGGTGGCGGATGGAAATGGATAATCTATTTGGGCATTTTTATCAAAAAAGCTGAAATAAGAAAAAAAGTGAGGACCAGAAAATGGCTGATTAGCGTTACTAAAATTAATTATATTTTTAAGACAAGATTTGATAAAATATTCAGCTTGAGTAAAACGTTCTGCACCATCAATCTGTAATTTTGCTACAGAATCAATTGCTGCGATCGCTTCTCCTTTAGCTCTGTCCTCAAAGTAAAAATTTATTTCATTTGCTTGTGTAAGTTGATCCAATACAAGTAAAGGATCAACTAAATCGATCTCTTGAGAGATGCTGACAATTTGCTTGTCATTATTTTGGAGGCACTTTTCTTGGACTGATAGCAGAAATTGATATAAATCTTTGCGCTCTACAAACAAGTTGCTACGACAAGGTGAAACTGTCATGGATCTATAGTAAATTTTTTTTAAGTTAACTTCCTAAAGTGTAATTAATCGTGGTCGTATTTTTACAGGTAACATATTAAGTTGCCATTTCACCAGCGTAGGGTTTGCCTTATTTGTGGTGTTCTCAGACCATGATAAGACAGTTTCAGCCTAAGATTGCAACGTGAGTGTGAGTGTTAACAACACAAGGTTAACAAGCCATAGTAAAAGTGACAGTTGTTTGTATATGACCCATGTCTAGACTCTCTTTAAATCATAAAATCTCAAGTGTGAGTAATATTCCAGTAATTTAATTAATCACAACTGATGACTACCAAGCAAATTTTATATCCCAACACTAAGTTATGGATGGCAGCAATTAAACCGCCAATGTACAGCGTTGCCATTATGCCCATTTGGGTAGGAACAGCAGTAGCATTTGCCGAAACTCAAATATTCAATGGAGCAGTATTTTCTACTTTTGTGGCTGCCGCAATTTTAATTCTTGCCTGGGAAAATATCAGTAATGATGTCTTTGATTCCGAAACAGGTATTGATAAAAATAAGCACCATTCTCTGGTGAACTTAACAGGCAATAAGCTATTAATATTTTGGTTAGGAAACTTGTTTTTAGGTTTGGGGTTGCTGGGCATACTAGCGATCGCATTTTGGCAACAAGACCTAACTGTCATCGCCATCATTCTACTATGCTGCGGTTTGGGCTATATGTACCAAGGGCCTCCCTTTCGCTTAGGATATCAGGGTTTAGGTGAGATTCTTTGCTTTTTTGCCTTTGGCCCCTTAGCAGTAGAGGCAGCATATTACAGCCAGACGCAAACTTGGTCAATAACGAGTTTAGCAGCTTCAGTGATTGTCGGGATTGCCACAACCTTAATTTTGTTTTGCTCACACTTTCACCAAGTTAAGGATGACATAGCCGCAGGTAAGCGATCGCCTATCGTCCGTCTCGGAACTCAAAAAGGGGCCCAACTCCTAGTTTGGTTTACCGGTAGCATTTATCCTCTCACCTTGCTGTTTGTGCTATTAGGAATTTCTCCAGCTTGGACATTACTGAGTTGGGTAAGTTTACCCTTTGCTGTCAAATTATGTCGCCACGTCCAAGAAAATCACAACCAGCCAGACAAAGTTAGTAACTGTAAATTCATCGCCGTAGCCGTGCATTTCTGGACTTGCTTGCTATTTGGTTTGGGATTTATTCTTTAGTTGGGCATTGGGCATTGGGCATGGGGCATGGGGATGAGGGAGATTAGGGAGAATTAATTAATAACTAGTACCGCAAGGCGGAATTCGTAATTCGTAATAGAGCCTCCGGCACGCTACGCGAACGTAATTCGTAATTAACTGTTCGCAAGGGTTTCAGACATTCCAAATGGTAGGTTTATTTCCGCCGTGACGTACTAGTAACCAATGACCAATGATAAATGACCAATGACAAATGACTACAAATTTAAATTTCGTCCATATCAGCGAAGATTTTTGCGATCGCTTACCACCAATCATGGTAAGTGGGATATTCGTGAAGGTATTATCCTCCGTCTCACCGATGAATCAGGTAAAGTCGGCTGGGGAGAAATTGCCCCCATTAGCTGGTTCGGTTCCGAAACCTTAGAACAAGCCTTAGATTTTTGTCGCCAACTACCAGGAGAAATTACAGAAAAAACGATTTTTTCCATTCCAGATGAGCTACCCGCTTGTCAATTTGGCTTTGAGTCAGCGTGGGAAATGGGGAGTGGGGAGTGGGGAGTGGGGAGTGAGGGAGATGAGGGAGATGAGGGAGATAATTTGATAACTTCTAACTCCTCACTCCTTTACAGTGCCTTATTACCATCTGGGGAAGCGGCTTTAAATCAATGGCAAACTCTATGGGAGCAAGGATATCGCACCTTTAAGTGGAAAATCGGAGTCGGTGCGATCGCTGATGAACTAAAAATTTTTGAGTCACTGATACACACCTTACCAGCCTTTAACAAACTGCGATTAGATGCCAACGGTGGACTCAGCTATGAAGAAGCTAACTTATGGTTGCAAACTTGCGACAATCTCAAGGCAAATGGAGAACTAGCCCTAGAAATCGAATTTATTGAGCAACCACTACCTGTTGAGCAATTTCAGGAGATGTTGAAATTGAGTCTGAGTTATGAAACTGCGATCGCAATAGATGAATCTGTCGCCACACTTGGACAACTCGCCGCCTGTTATCAACAAGGTTGGCGAGGGATTTTTGTCATAAAGCCTGGGATAGTCGGATCGCCATCTCGTCTGAGAAAGTTTTGCCACCAGCATCAAATTGATACTGTATTTTCATCAGTATTTGAAACTGCGATCGCAAGACAAGCCGCACTCCAACTAGCAGCCGAATTATCCCGAAATAATAGGGCAATTGGTTTTGGCATAGACCATTTTTTTGAACAAGAAGAAACGTGGTTTCAAACTTTATGGAACGACCTTTAGACTGTCTTTATAACCTGGCTCAGAATGATTGGCTTATTGGTTATGACAGCCGCCATTTTAATCAAATAGCTCAAGAATTATATTTAGAACTAACACAACGATCACCGTGTGGAACACCACCAAAAATTATCTTAGCCGAACGCGAACCATTACGATTTTTAGCAAGTTTTATTGCTGCTTGTGCAGCTAATTGTCCAGTTTTCCTTTGTAACCCCGACTGGGGAACACAAGAATGGCAACAAGTCTTTGATTTAGTACAGCCAGATATTATTTGGGGAATAGGGAATAGGGAATGGGGAATAGGGAATGGGAATAATTACCAATGCCCAATGTCCAATGCCCCATGCCCAAAAATTATGATTCCCACAGGTGGTTCATCGGGCCAGATTAAATTTGCCATCCACACTTGGGAAACTCTCATAGCATCTGTAAAAGGATTTACCGAATACTTTCAACTCAAGCAAGTAAATTCATTTTGTGTATTACCGCTATATCATGTTAGCGGTTTAATGCAATTTATGCGCTCTTTCACCACCGCAGGTAAACTGGCTATTCAACCATTTAAAGCCGTAGAATTTGGTCAAATATTAAATATTAAACAATCAGAATTTTTCATATCTTTAGTACCAACACAGTTACAACGCCTCCTGCAAAATCCAGAATTAACTGAATGGCTATCCCAATTTAATACTGTACTTTTGGGAGGTGCGCCAGCATGGAACGAACTACTAGAAAAAGCCAGATTTCATCGCATCCGGTTAGCACCTACCTATGGCATGACAGAAACCGCCTCTCAAATTGCCACCCTCAAACCAGATGATTTTCTTTGCGGGAAAATTAGCAGCGGTCAAATTCTTCCCCATGCCAAAGTAACTATTCGCAATCAGCAAGGCGAGATTTTAAATTCTAATCAAATCGGAAATATCACCATTCACGCTCAATCTTTAGCCCTTGGCTACTATCCGATAACCAGAGAAAATCAAACTGATTTCCAAGTAGATGATTTAGGATTTTTAGACAATCAAGGTCATTTAAATATTGTCGGACGTAACAGCGACAAAATTATTACAGGTGGAGAAAATATTTACCCAGCAGAGATTGAATCAGCTATCCAAGCAACTCAAATGGTTGCCGATATTTGTGTCATTGGCATTCCAGATAAACACTGGGGACAAGCCTTAACAGCGATTTACATTCCCAAACAATCAAATACTTCCGCTTTAAAAATTCAAACCCTACTCAAAGACAAACTCAGCAAATTTAAAATCCCTAAATATTGGATTCCCCAGCAAAACTTACCCCGCAACTCTCAAGGTAAAATTAACCGCCAACAGCTACAGAAAATTGCCACAGAATTCCTACAAAACCCCATCACATAATCTCTCTCGACTTTCTTCTCTCCGCGCCCTCTGCGTCTCTGCGGTTCGTTTCCAGCCATTGGATAATCTCTTCCGGTAATTCCTGCTTACTTCTACTACTCACATCAATACAAACATGGCGAGTAATAGCCTTAGCAACTATCACCTCACCCACAGTAATTTGGTAAGTAATTTCAAACTTATCAACACCTAGTTTTTGAGGTATTAAACTAATCAGCAACTTGTCCCCACCAAACATAGGGCGCAAAAAATCGACACTAGTATGAACAATGGGGAAAGCTACAGGCAGATTAGTAAAAAAATCTTTGAGATTAATACTTGATGCTTCTAAAGATTCTTCATAAGCCTCATGGCAAATACCCAAAACGTTAGCAAAATAAACTACCCCAGCAGCATCAGTATCTTGAAAGCGAACCGTGCGGTTATAAGTAAAAGGCATTTTTGACAATTGAATATTAAAAAACAGCAGGTTTATAGCCTGCTTTACAAACTAATTTTATTGCAACTAAGTAAGTCGGTGATAAAAATTCAATTTCCCCAATTCTGAGTTTGTATCGATTTGTTTAGCCTCATCCAATGCTTTAGGGTTAAATATATGGTGAAGAAAGAGCGATCGCTTCTACATTGACTCCAACAGCGGAACCTCGAAGTCATTAAACGAGCAAACATTGTAAGACGAAGCGGCTATTGCCTTTACCAGCTTACCGTCAAGAGTTAGCAAAGTAGCTACCTACCTGCTGTGAAAGTGCAACATAAGAGCCATCGTAGGCAGAGATTCCATAATTTAATGCGATCGTAACTGCATCCGCCATCAAATCAGCTGTTGAAACAACACGCAACGGAAAAGCTTTCAGAGTAGCTAAATCTGTCTGAACCTCAGCAGCAGTGTACATCCTTGCACGGACATACTTCCAGAACGTGTTAGCACACTCAATGTAAAAAAGGTCTGGAACAAAAATTTCTGTCTGTGGATTGGCGAGATGAACGAAGAGTTGATTAACTTTGGCAGTTAGTGGGTCAGCAATAAAATACTTGATGCACACACTGGTATTTACCACGCATCTAAGAGGATTGCTCATCTATCGCGGTCTTCTCGAATTAGTTCAGTACTATCAGGTAATCCAAAGTCTGCTGGATTCAAGCGGCGGCGACGGCGACTAATTTCCTCTAGGAGTTTTGGGACATTTTTTCGCCTTTCCTCTTCCGTTGGCTGTGTTTTTGCCTGCAAAGCGTTCTGCAAGATTGTAATAACTTGAGCATCAATTGAGTTATTTTCAGCTTTAGCTAAGTGTTGTAGTTGTTCGTATAATTCATCAGGTATATTGAGCGCATGAATGGTAGCCATTGATTGACCTCCCCAAAGAATTTATTGGTAATGGTAGCACGATGGCAGTAGGGGGAGAGGTTAGGGAGCGGAGCGATCGCACTTTTTAGTCAGATTTTCGCTTCAATATTTTCTATGTAAAATCCTATTTAATTCCGATAAAAATATTACCACGCTACCAAATCCACAAATTAGGCATTTTTGCTGAGGTTGTTGCCACTCTTAGGGGGTGAAGCTGAAGAAAATAAGTTTTTATTGTAAAAACCTATGTCAATTGTAGATTTTCTCGTTTCCGTAAATGGTGTAGCTCAATTATGGGCTGCTGATGGACAATTTTTGGGCGTTTTATCAAGTAATCTATACGACCAAAACTCTATTAGTAATCCTCACGGTATCTACGGCGGTTCCCATAGTATACATAGCATTCGGAATTCCTATGGATTATATGGTAGTCAATATGGCGTGTACAGTCCTTACAATATTTACTGCCTCAATCCTCCTATCGTGTTGTACCAAGGTCAACCAGTATTGATAGTTACAAGAAATTCTCATGTTTTGAGTAACAATTTACCTGTGGTTGATCCAGAATTGCTGCTAGGTGTATATGCACAAATCACCAACCCCATGCCAACATTTAACCCTCATGTAGGATTAAATCAGACTATTTTTGATATGTTTAAATAACTACTTATTTTGTTTTGTAAAACAAAGGTAAACACGAACGCCAGCCTTCCATCTTCACTCATTCATGAAAAACTCAACGGACAAGGAAAGGCTTGAGCCTTCACTCTGACAGTCAAAATTATTATTTCCGTACTTCTTGTACAGAAATCATATTACTAGCTTTGCTATCTGCTAGTCCAGCTTCAATACTTTGCCGAACATAAATTTGGTAGATCAAATCATCCCATGTGGAATTTTCTGGCAATTTGTCAATCAATTTGCGGGCTTCTTCTTTAATATTTAAATTTTTCATCAGTAGTTAACCAAATACTGTTTGTGCATATATTTGCATATATTGTAGATGCAAAACATATGTACTACTTGATAACAACATTTATTCAACGGAGAGGGGGAGATTCGAACTCCCGGAGGTTTTAGCCTCATCCGATTTCAAGTCGGACGCAATCGACCACTCTGCCACCTCTCCAGTAAATCTGTCAAACTTGTGCATACTCTACTTTCAGACGCTATTCAGGCGCTTTTGTTGGTTAGCACTAAACTTGACAGATCATACTATACCCTATTATCTACGCAGATTGCACTACTGGATGCGAATGTCTACGACACAATCCGCGATCGCTCATACAAAATTTCCCCCTTAGCCACCTGAAAGTCATTCCCCACCCAAACAAGGGAAACTTGCGAAACCACACCCGCCTCTACCGTGACAATGGAAAAATTACGCAACTTCTCGCTGTCATTTTCCACAATCCTGGGGACACTAGCCGCATTTAAGTAAATTGTCCCCTCTGGACTTCTAAAAACGGGTTTGCGCTGCACCTTCTTGGTATGGCGTAAATCTCGGTGCATGTGACCAAATGTCACCAGAGGAATGGTTTTACCAGCAGTCAAGGCTTGAGAAATCGCCTCGCCCAAATCTGGATCGCCAAAGTCGCCGCCAATTGGGTGCCAGTCTTTGCCGCAGGGGTCTTCGGGGCGATCGCCTAATCCACTCGGCCCATTGTGACCCAAGAATATAATTGTCTCGTAAGCGGCGCTTTTCACTGCTTTGAAGATGCGATCGGCAGATTCTTCCAAACTCGTCACACCGTAACGTTCTTGACAGATTTCCGCGAATTTCCACTCTGGGCCACCCCAGGTAAAGGGACGACCCCCCACTACAGTTAAATTCCAAGCGGGAAAATCTAACTTACCGTAACCGACATGGGACGGGCCTAATAAATCGAGTTGTTCTTGTACCCAGTCTTCCTTAGAGCGGTCATAAGGAGCCTTTTTGCGTCCCCACTCGGTGGCGGTGTACCAAGCATCGTGGTTGCCCATCACGGCTGCTTTGGGAATATCGAGAGATGCGATCGCTCTGACCACTTCCACCGACTCGTTGCCAAAATCCCCGACAAACAGTACTAAGTCAACACCCAAATGCTTGAGTGCAACGCCATCTTCCACTTCCCATTGGTCGTGAATATCTCCAACTACAGCAATTTTGAGGTTTATCGATTGAGTTTTCTGACTGGTCATGCCACTTTCCTTGCCGTCTATCTCCAGGATATGAAACTCAGCCCGATTTGAACACAACCCCAAAATATCAACCGTCCACTATTTTTGGTAAAAACTACTATAATTGAATCCACAGGACATACATTTGCAACATAAAGCACCCCTTAACTGTGTTTACTACTGCACTAGCTCAACGAGAAAAAACCCAACCGGGTGAACTACCACTAGATCTGTTTGCCGCCATTGAGAGTCTCAAAAAAGAACTCAACGCAGTTATCTTGGCACATTATTATCAAGAGCCAGATATTCAGGATATTGCCGACTTTATTGGGGATTCATTACAACTGGCGAAAGCCGCCGAAAAAACCAATGCGGATGTGATTGTCTTTGCTGGTGTTCACTTCATGGCAGAAACAGCAAAGATACTTAATCCTGATAAATTAGTACTTTTACCAGATTTGAATGCTGGTTGTTCTTTAGCAGACAGTTGTCCACCAGAAGCGTTTGCAGTTTTTAAAGCCGCGCATCCAGATCATCTGGTGGTATCTTACATCAACTGCTCTGCTGATATCAAGGCGATGAGCGATATTATTTGCACTAGTTCCAACGCTGTGAAAATTGTCCAGCAGATACCGAAGGAACAGCCGATTATTTTTGCCCCCGATCGCAATTTGGGGCGGTATGTCATGGAACAGACTGGACGAGATTTGGTGCTATGGCAAGGTAGCTGTGTTGTCCATGAAACCTTTTCAGAAAAGAAAATTGTCCAGTTAAAAATTGCCCATCCCGAAGCAGAAGCGATCGCACACCCAGAATGTGAAAGTAGTGTATTGCGCCACGCCAGCTTTATTGGCTCTACAGCCGCCTTACTCAAGTATTGTCAAAGCAGCCCTACCAAGGAATTTATCGTGGCGACAGAGCCGGGAATCATTCACCAAATGCAAAAACTAGCTCCCGAAAAGCATTTTATTCCTGCACCGCCGATGAATAACTGTGCTTGTAACGAATGTCCGTTTATGCGGTTAAACACCCTAGAAAAGCTCTACTGGGCAATGAAAAATCGCACTCCCGAAATTACCATGTCAGAGGATATCCGCCTGGCTGCACTGCGACCAATGCAACGAATGCTGGAGATGAGTGTGTAACTGGTATTTTTTATATATGTGGTAGAGATGCAGTTTTGTTGCAATCTCTACTCATAAGTTATTTTTTTAATCACTTGCAATTTATAAAACATGGTGCTAAGATTTTAAATCGTGAGACAAATCGGGTCGGTGTCCGAGTGGTTAATGGAGACGGACTGTAAATCCGTTGGCTAGCGCCTACGCTGGTTCAAATCCAGCCCGGCCCACCACTTACGAAGTTATAGGTTATAATCGCTGGGTAAGCATCAAAACTCCCAGCATTGTAACTTACAACTAAAAAACTAAAGTTACATTTTGCCCGTGTGGCTCAGTGGTAGAGCACACCCTTGGTAAGGGTGAGGTCACGAGTTCAATCCTCGTCACGGGCTTTTTAAATTTACAGAACAATCAACCGAAATTCAAGGGTTTCAGCCTTATTAAGAGATTTAGATGTTCAAAAGCTAAGTCTCTTAATCGCATTTGTGGCTATCAGAACAGAATTTTGGGTATCAGCTTGTTTTTTGGCTATGATTTTGTAGAGTACATTATCTTCATAGCTTTTAAGCCTATTATGTTTCTTAACATAATTTGGTTTATTTATGACAGCTTACTTAGTAAAAGCATTCAATATTAAGAATAATCCAATGGTGATGGGGGGCATAATTACTGCCTACGGAGGCAGAAATCCTGTCTTCATATACTTATAACGACTAGTTAAAGCCTCCCACATCACAAGCAGGAGTAATGTTAGTCTTGAGACTCCTCAGAGATTGTTTCCGATTCGGTTTCAAGTTCTTCTGTTTGGACTTTGACTGGAGGTTTAACGGGTTTTGGGCCACGCGCTAGTGCAGGATTTCCCTGCTGCCTGTTTTCATCTCCGTAAGATGCTTTTTTGCCTTTGTCAGATGAGCGGTTGCGGCTCGGTTTTGAGCTTTTGGGGTTGGACTCAATAGGAGTTATAGAATCCTTATTTTCGGAATTGTTGTCAGTATTTGCTTGGGACTGACGTTCCGATTTTTTGATTGGGCGTTCTACCATTGTTGATTTTTGTAAATTTATCTGTATAGTACATCGGTTTGGTGACTGTAAAACTGTTAAGTAGCATTTTTTTAAAAATTTTATTGTTAAAATTATTAAATAGCTATGTTTATTGATTTAGAAAGAACGTAGCTACCTGACTTTATCAACTATATCAAAAAAAATTCTTGAAGAAGAATTCAGGAGTCAGGACGGGCTAAACGCCCCGCTATCGCTAACAGAATAATGCCTCCGGCATCCGCGAACAGAATTAATTCTGTACGACACAACGAATAGCTTAGTGCATCGCTGGCGGATGAATAATCTGCGTTTTTGCACCCCCACAAAACAAGAAAAATTGGTGGTGCAACAATTCAGTCGCAAGTCTGAATCTCCGACTCCTGAATTCTGAATTCTGACTCCTGAATTCTAATCAACAAAATCAGGTCGTGCCTTACCTGTTGATTTCAACTTTTGCTCTAAAACTGTCCAATTTTCTTGTTCAATTAAGTTAGTTAACTCATCGAGATTGTGACGATATTGTTGCAGCGATCGCAGCAATGCTTGACGATTATACCGCGCCATCATCACGCCCAACTCTGGATTTCCACCACCCACACGGCTGGTATCTCGAAAACCTGAACTAGCTAACTTTTGGGCTAATTCCAAAACATCGGGGTCTGTTTCACTCAAACAAGCAGCAATCAATGAGGAACTCACCATTACAGGTAAATGAGAAATCCAGCTAACAGCGCGGTCATGTTGCTCTGGTTGACAATAATAGATATTAGCTCCTAGCGATCGCACAATTGCTTCTACAACCGCAATTGCACTAATTGGCGTTGTCGCTATCGGTGTTAATACATAAGGTTTATCAACAAATAAATTCTGTTGTGCAGCTTCTATACCACTGTCTGTTCTTCCCGCCATTGGATGACCGCCGATAAAATTATCCCAAAGGGGAGAAATCGCCTTGACTATCTGTGCTTTCGCCGAACCCACGTCAGTCACGATGGTAGCTGGAGACAAATGAGCGATCATTTGCTCCAATTGGGGCACAATAAGCGCTAGAGGTGTACAAATAAATACAACCTCTGCGGCTGCTAACAGACTCAGATCAACTGATGCTTCATCAACACTGCCGATAGTAACTGCCTTTTGACAGGTAGATTCACGGCGACTGACTCCTAAGATATGATGTCCTTGCGATCGCAAATCAAAACCCAAAGATCCGCCGATCAATCCCAACCCTAAAATCCCAATATTCATTTTTAATTTTGACATTCCGTTTTAATGACTTTACCAACTATTAAAGTTGGCATCCAAGGGGTAGCATCGATGACTGTAGAGGAATTACTAGAAAAATACGCAGCAGGAGTCTTAAACTTTAGTGGTATTGACCTTGCGGAAGCTAATCTGAGTGGAGTCAAACTCAGTGGCGTGAATCTGAGCGATGCTAATTTGAGTATAGTTAACCTCAGTGGCGCGAATCTGAGCGAAGCTAACTTGAGCAATGCCAAGCTGAATGTAGCCAGACTCAGTGGCGTGAATCTATGCAACGCCATCTTAAATAACGCTAGTCTCAACGTCGCTAATTTGATTCGAGCCGATCTCAGTCGCGCTCAACTGAAAGGAGCCTTATTGATTCGCGCTGAGTTAATTCGCGCTGACCTCAGTCGCGCTGACTTGTCGGAGGCTGACCTTACCAGTGCTGATTTGCGAGAGGCGACACTCCGCCAAGCGAATCTCCGCCACGCTAACTTAAGTGAGAGTGTCTTGAGAGGCGCTTCTATGACGGGAGCAAATTTAGAGATGGCTAACTTAAATGCCAGTGACCTCAGTCGTTGCGATCTGAGTGGTGCAAATTTGCGAGATACTGAACTCAGACAAGCGAATCTTAGCCGTGCTAACTTGAGTGGAGCAGATTTGAGCGGCGCAAACCTCCGTTGGGCAGATTTGAGCGGCGCAAACCTTCGTTGGGCAGATTTGAGCGGCGCAAAATTGAGCGGAGCTACTTTAATTGGCGCAGATTTAAGCAATGCTAATTTAACGAATACAATTTTCATCCACGCCGATTTAACTCAGGCAAAATTAATTAAGGCGGAATGGATTGGTGCTGACTTAACGGGAGCAACATTAACTGGGGCCAAGCTTTACGCCACCTCCCGGTTTGGTTTAAAAACCGAAGGCATGATTTGTGAATGGGTCGATCTTAGTCCATCTGGCGATCGCTCCATTATCCAGAAGTTCCATTCCGAAGACTCACGAGACTTTTTTAACGAAACACCGCCCACAATCCGCATTATAGTTGATGCAGCCTTAGAACACGAAGCCAATTTTGCGATCGCAGGCGCTTACTATCAAATTGCTCAGGAATACCGGGGACTAAAACAACCCCCAAGCATCGAAAGTGGTCGTCGTCGAACCGTTTTCACATTTTATCTAGATAGCGACGAAGCATTATTTCCCACTGCTTACATTGTGATTCTTCCCTTTCTAGATGCGGCATCTACTCAAAATAATATTTCCAGTGTCGTGGAAATGATTAACAGTGAAATTGTTGAAAATCAAGATTTAAAATTGCCAAAATCGCCCCTAATTGTGAAACAATTAAATATTCTTCTAGAGCAAGCCATGAGTCAGGCGACAACAATTAAACAAACGAAAAAAAATATTGAAGTAGCCACAAAGTTAAATTTTTGTAAAGCCCCAACTCAAATAGTTTTAACAAATTCTAGCGCCCACACATTGATTGTCCATGACCATCCCAACTTTGGAAAAAGATTTATTAATCGCTCTGCTGTTAATGCTTCAACTTATGATGATATATCTAATGAACCAACAAAATACATCTTACCTTCGTTAAGTATGATTATAGATTTTGTTAAAGGATTTCACTATATTAGTCATTAAGAATGGGGAGTGGAGAATGGGGAATGGGGCATTAGTTATTAGACAAATGACAAATAAAAAATTTTGGAGGAAAAATGAGCAATATCTTTAATAAAATGATCGGTCGAACTCGCTATGTAGTATTTCGTCTATTTCTGCACTTAGGAGGAGGCGAAGTAGCGCCAATTTTGGGAGTATTAAATAGTGCTGGACGAGATGCGATCGATGTCGATGGCGACTTAGAAGTTTTAGGAGAAGGATTGGTAGAAATTAGCCAAACTCTTCTGCAATACGATGAATATTGGCTTTCTGCTGCCAACGAAGGTGACGTATTTTGGGATGAAGGCGAGGCGGGAGATTACGTTAATGAATTATTTACTGACTCTGCCGAAAGATATCTCAGTGAACCAGATTACAGTTCTGACTCTGGATTGAATGAACCTTTATCTATACCTGTAACCCGCAACGTCATTGTGATGATTACAGTAGCTTATGAAGGAGAAGTACCAGAGTTAGAAACCGATCTTTCTAACGTTCAAGCACTCAAGGAAGGATTGAAAGCATTGATAAATTTGCATTATAAACATAGATTAAAGGCAATCCAAGTACATTTTTCCCCAGCACAGTTGGGTGATGAACTCACTAGCGATCAACTGTTGCAATATTACCCAGAACTGATTCCTTTATAATGTGTTGGGTAGTCCGTACTTACTACTCACATCGAGAAATTGTTAAGCTCAGAGATAGGACAATAATCCAATGATCATGACCATAGTACGTAAATTTACAGCCGTTTTTTTAGCTCTGAGTTTGTGTGTTACAACTGTCGCTTGTGGTGGGGGAAACGAAACTACTCCTTCCGCTAAGAACGTTAGCCAAACCTCTACTAATACAAAGCTGAGTGATGGAGAGTATAAAATACAACAAGCTACTTATGACGATGCAACTGGTGAATACAGCTTGTTTTTACTTAATAATAATCCCCCAACCTTTGCAACCGAAAATTTGCAAATGGCACGGTTAACTGATGATGAAATCAAGGAAGGTAAGAAAACCTATCTAAAGGTAGAAAAAGGACAACCGATTTTATATCTGACGGAAGACTTTAAAATCGAGTACGTCCACAATGTTACCGAAAATAAAACCAATCCCCAAACAGGGCAACAAGAGACGGTTGTAGTCCGTCGAGAAAATAACTTCTGGGCACCATTTGCTGGGTCTGTAGCTGGTAGCTTGGCGGGACAGGCAATTGGTAGTATGTTGTTCAGACCCCAGTATTATGTACCCCCTGTTTATCAATCAGGACGAGGATTAAGTGGCTTTGGTGGATATGGTGGAAGCTATGGCCAAGCAGTTCAAAACTACCAAACTCGCTATAATGCGCCACCCGCAGCCGTGACAAATCGCACTGCATTCCGCAATACAGGCACAATTAGAAGGTCATATCCTGGAAATTCAAATGTACGCAATGTCCCGCGTAGCACTACAGGTAATAACCGTCCTTCTGGTTCTGGTTTTGGTGGTAGTACATTGCGACCCTCTGGTAATTCCAGCACTACTAGACGCAATTCTGGCAGTGGTTTTGGTAGTGGGCGTAGTACAGCACCCCGCCGCTCAAGTGGTTTTGGTAGCAGACGGCGTTAGGAGATTTTCAATTCGATAGACTGCCTAAGAAGTTAAAGTAGTTGTTGCATAAAGAAGCCGGAGGGTCACAAGTCAAACCTCCGGCTTCTTTTTATATCTATGCAATTCGTGATGAGAAATTATGAATTATTCGGTCAAATAATATGAAATACTAAATATAAATATTGCTAAGAGAACAGGAATCATTTTATTAAAATCTATTTGCTTTTTTTGAACTATTTCTAAACAAGATATCGGAATCATCAGAGGCCAGAAGATAGTTGTTACCAAAAACATCACAACCGATAAAAATTTATCTTCTGGAGTGGAAGCAGGATGACGTAGAGAAAATATTAACCAATTGATTAAAAAATAACATGTCATTAACAGATAACCACTAGTTAAAGTCAGTTGTATCTGATTTACCGTAAGTACTCCTGAAGTTATGTGAGCTTCACCAAATATCATCCGTACAAAGTTATAACATATTTGGTTTTCTTTCTTGCTCTGGAAATTACTAGTGTCTTTATATACTAAATGACTAACGTTTCTGTTATGTCAAACTTCTCTTGCTGTTTGTAGAGTCTCGTTAACCCTCTTTGAAGAAAGTTTTTAAATTTTGGATAATGAATATTCAATACCACGATCCAAAATTTAAAATTCAGCTAGCGATGAGAGTAATAATTAAGCAGTCTTAAAAAATCGAATAATTTCGCGGACATGATCGAGAAATTGCCCGTCGGTAGAAAGTTGCGCGATCGCAGTTCGTGCTTCTCTTGCCAAACGCTCATGTTCAGTTTGATTTGTCGCCCGTAATTCCTCAAAATTAGCTGCAATCCGGGCTAAATCTCTGCGAGTCTCTTCGGCAAAGCGTTGTTGAGTTGCGGGTAATGAATAGGGCTGTTCTGGGTTGAGTTGATCTTCCAATAACTGGATTTTTTGTTCCAATATCGAGAAGCGATCGCGCAATTCAAAAATATCTTCGCGGGGATACTTCCATTCTTGGCGAATCATCGCTAACCGTGCATATAAATACTCATAAGCTCGAATCGCTGGACGCAGAATCGTTAATAATAAAGCTGCACCAGAACTTATATATCCCACCGTACTAATACCAGTGGCAGCAAGGGTATAAAGACCAACGGCTGAGAATAAGTGTAAAGCAATGGCAACCCAGAGCGATCGCTTCGCCAACAATGTGACATACTTCACTTGTTTCTCATCGACTGGAATTCCTTTCTCAGTTGATTGTGCTGCTTCTGCTAAGACTTCTTTGGCTTGAAAATGCACATTCCACGGGACGGTAACAATTACTAACAGCCACCAAAAGCTTGCACCACCAATCACCCAATCAAGAAAGTTACCAGCAGGGATGTGCAACCATTGCAGTAAGCCAAAAGCCGCTAGCACCACAATTACAATTCCAGCGATGGAACTGATGAAAAAGTTAATATACATCTTGCCCTGTCTCCAGTGAAACTATACCTCGATCATGACTATGCCCCAGCAGTTATACGGCAATGATTGTGATGGTTTTTCTATTTGCACACACGAGTTTTTCAATAAAGTAGCTACGCCAATTAGGTTAATTCTCTTTGCTACCCTTTTAACAAAAGTAGCAACAAACGTGATTGTGATGGTTTTTTTAGTTGGACATATATAAATAAAATGAATCAGTGCTTAGAAACAGAGAAGTTAGAAATAATGAAATACTGCTTTGTAGAGTTTCAAGGTTTGAGTCTTTTTTATGCCTCAAAAATTTTAAGTCCCGGTAGTACAAATTTTTTGGCAACACATTCTGTAGTATAAAGGTAATATAGCTAAAACTTTTATTCTTTCGTGACAAGCTTGTGCCAATTTTGACTTGATTGCACTAAAAGGAGAGTGGCAATGAAAAAAGTAGCGGTGTTTGGCAATGCTGGAGGCGGGAAATCAACTCTAAGCAAGAGATTATTTCAAATCACTGGTTTGCCACTTTACGTCTTGGACAAGATTCAATATCAATCAGGAGGCACAGAGGTTCCACATGAAGACTATAAGCACGCCCATCAGCAAATTTTATTAACTGACCGATGGATTATTGATGGGTTTGGTTGCATGGAAACTCTCTGGCTACGACTTGACGAGGCAGATACTCTGGTTTTTGTCGATTTACCGCTATATGTGCATGGATGGTGGGTAACTAAACGACTAATCACAGGTTACTTTAAACCGCCAGAAGGCTGGCCCTCCAATAGTCCAATATTAAGGAGTTCACTTACTAGCTACCGCGTGCTTTGGTTGTGTTACAAATATTTGACCCCAAAATATCGTGAGTATATCGAGCAGGCTAAAAGCATCAAAAATGTTTATCACATTCGCTCGACTAAACAAATTTCGCAATTTTTTGAATTAATTGATGCAGGAGACTAACTTTGTTGCTTCTTTACTGCCTGAATATTTTGACTGCGGAAGTCCCGTAGGATGGTTTCTGCCGACAAAGCTAAACTTGAATTTGAACCCTTTAGCTATCCCTATGGCGGAACTGGTGCAATACAGGCGTTAGTTGAATCCCTCGATTTTCTAATTCTTGCAGAAGATGACGGTAGAGGATACACAAAATTTAACCTGTAGCTTGGGAAAACGTGAGACAATTCAAACCCATCCAGATCGCTATTGGATGAGATAACTACGCCAAATTGGTTGAGTATTTTTACTACCCTTTTCTGGAATTAGCGATCGCCAAGTTTTACCTTCTTGCTGAATTTGCAAGTAAACATCAAAGGGTTGTTTTGGTTGCGTCAAGCGCCGTTTTGGTAGCTTGAGAATCAAATCGTAGGTTCCCCGAACGTGGAAAGCTGGTAAATTTTCAATCGTTAGGGGTTGTTCTTGGGTAATTGATAGCCGCTTGATTTCAAATCCTTGAAAATCTAGATCCAACTGTTGGCTAAGTTTTTGTTGAGTTTGCTCTAGCCCAAGTGCGATCGCTTTTTGCACTAACTCGCTAGTCGGTAGCAATCCAATACTGCCACAAGCTGTCACTAGCACCAGCAATATTGCTGTCAAAACTAACCGCACTATGTTATTCACTGCCTAATCTGCTATTTTCTTCCTTATCAGTTTAACCGGATGGACTGACAAGAAATAAATTATCCATCTTGTGGGGTGGGCATCCTGCCCGCCCTGAATATGGGACGGGTGCGGACACCCATCCCACAAGAAAATTTTGGATGTTTTTTTATTTGGAAGTTCCTTATAACTCAATACAGTTCAGTTAAGCCTCTCTTTTTTCTCTCTGCGTTGCGCCAGTTGCTTCAAGTCGGGGAACCGCAAGGGCGCACTGGCTTCTCTGCGTCTTGGCGGTTCGTTAAAAAATTGACTTTGGAACCAGAGTTTTAGCCTTAACCCAAGCGTATTACCTTATAACTTGGAAAAG
This sequence comes from Nostoc sp. NMS2, assembly GCF_017115105.1. Taxonomy (GTDB): domain Bacteria; phylum Cyanobacteriota; class Cyanobacteriia; order Cyanobacteriales; family Nostocaceae; genus Nostoc. Next base: position 5,323 of record NZ_JABXKH010000066.1, on the reverse strand, counting down.
AGATTTTGATTTTAAATAAATTTTGTAAATCTTTAAAAAATTTGTTCTAAACGTTGGAAATCGCGTTGAACTTCATACCAGAGACTTTTATTATGGGGGTCTGTTTTCAAAGCTTTTTTAAGATAAATTCTAGCTTTGAGCAATTGGTTTTCGGAAATTAGCGCCCGTCCCCAAATTTGATAAGCGATCGCTTGCCATTGGCGAACTTCTGCATCTGTTGACAAACGATCTGCTAAAGCTTCCACCAGTGCGATCGCTTGCGGAAATCGTTTCTCTTGCAAAAATCGCTGCAATTGCTCATAAGTTTTCCACTTCAGCCGTTCTTCTATTTCCAACAGATTAGGCGGCTTTGATTTCCCTGGTTGTTGGTTTACCACCGTTGTGACTGGTGTTTTCTGTCGCTGCGTTGTCTTAGCAACATCACGCCCAGTTGACACCTGAGTTGAATGTGCAGCAGTTTCCTCTGGCAGTACTACCGTCAGCAGGAGTTTGTAAGCCTCTGTCAAGGCAATAAACTTATCTTTGGCTTTGTTGTCATCTGGGTTGATATCGGGGTGATATTGCTGCGCCAATCGTCGGTAAGACGCTTTGATATCAGCAAAAGAAGCTCCCGATCTTAAACCTAGCAAACGGTAGCAATCTCCAAGATCCATCGTGAGCTATGAGCTATCGAATATTTAGCTATCGGCTATTATCTGTCAATATCAGCTTTAAGCCTGGACTATTAATGATAAAGGCTAATTTTCTATTTTAAAGTTCAATGTTGACAGTTTGTTTGGGCATTGGGCATTGGGCGTTGGGAATTGGGAATTGGGAATTGGGCATTAGGAAATGGTTATTAATTCATCTCCCTCATCTCCCTCATCTCCCTCATCCCCCTGCCCCCTGCCTCCCCTACTCCCCTGCTACTATAGAGGTTCTTTCTTCAATCACACGGTCAATTAAACCGTATTCCTTAGCCTCTTCAGCAGACATGAAAAAGTCACGATCCATATCTTTTTCAATTTTTGTTATGGTCTGACCGGTTTTATCGGCATAAATGCCATTAAGCTGGTGACGAATCCGCAGAATCTCTTTAGCTTCAATTTCGATATCGGTTGCTTGTCCACGGGTTCCACCTGAAGGTTGGTGAATCATGATCCGTGAATGAGGCAATGCTAGGCGTTTACCTTTGGTGCCAGCAGCCAACAGGAAAGACCCCATTGAAGCAGCTAAACCCACGCAAATAGTCACTACATCTGATTTTATATGTTGCATGGTGTCAAAAATAGCCATGCCAGATGTAACCATTCCACCTGGAGAATTGATGTATAAATAAATATCTTTACCTGGATCGTCGGAGTCCAGATACAGCATTACAGCAATTATTTGATTGGCAATTTCATCATCAATGTCTCGTCCCAAGAATATAATCCGTTCCCGGTAAAGGCGATCGTAGATGCTAATCCAATCTGTATATTGTCCTCCGGGCATCCGGTAAGGGACTTTAGGAACGCCTATAGGCATAATTTACTCCGTTCTTAATTAGTCATTGGTCATTAGTCATTAGTCATTAGTCATTGGTTATTAATAATTTGTGGTTATTAACAAATGACAAAGAACAAATTAAAGGACACTAGCTGGGAGGGGGGGATTTGCAAGTTCTTCTTTCTCAAAAACTCGGTCAATTAGCCCGTATTCCTTCGCTTCGTAAGGTGTTAGATATAACAGCCGATCCATGTCTTTAGCAATTTTTTCTGGGGGCTGTCCGGTGGTGCGATGTAAAATATCAACTAACGCCCCTTTATTTACCAAAACTTCCCTTGCTCGAATTTGAATATCCGTTGCTTGACCTTGGGCGTAGCTCTTGGGCTGATGCAGGATAATCGAAGAGTGAGGCAAACTAGCGCGGCAACCTTTTGTACCAGCACTGAGAAGCATGGCTGCCATACCCATCGCAGAACCGACGCAGATGGTGTGGATAGGAGGCTTGATATATTTCATGGTGTCAAAGATGGCGAAGGCTTCGGTTTCAAAGCCAATGGGTTCACCACTGTAACCGGATGTGCCGGTGGAGTTGATATAGATTTTTATGGGCTTTTCTGGGTCATCGGATTGCAAAAACAGCAACTCAGCCACGATTAATTCTGTGACAGCAGGTACCAGTGGCATCCCAATATAGACTATTCGCTCCTTCAATAAGAGGGAAGGTAAATCTGGCGGTGGTGTCCGGTAAGAGCTATCGCCGTAATATGGGGCTTGAACAGCTTTGATTGGGGAAATGTCCATAGCAACTGATCGCCTGAAACTATGCCGTTAACTGTAATACATCCTAGCGCGATGCACGCTTCCCTCAAGGTGCGGATTTCTCCCTAATACTTCAGGTGGCTTTGCATCTGCCAATGTTTGGCTTCTAAGATATTCTGATTATATTCATGTATTTGTGTTGGATAGGTTTTCCGTAGAGCTAAAGTGGTGCTTTGAAGTTATTTATTAATATGTATATCCTGAATAGGAAGTTTAAGTTATGAAGGTTAGCTTGCAGCCTGCCTTGAATGATGGTAATTTGGACGCAAATCAACTGAATAGTCAACGTCAGTTGGGAATTTCGATTTCAGCGATCGCAGAGACTCAAGACCGCCATGTGCCCCTGAATTTATGTTTAATTCTGGATCACAGTGGTTCGATGAATGGGCGATCGCTAGAAACGGTCAAAAAAGCGGCAAATCGTCTGGTGGATAGACTCAATCCTGGCGATCGCCTCAGTGTTGTAGTTTTCGATCACCGTGCCAAAGTCTTAATACCTAGTCAAAGTGTCGAAGATCCAGAAAAAATCAAAAATCAAATTAACCGCCTAGCTGCCGATGGGGGAACTGCGATTGATGAAGGATTGCGTTTGGGGATTGAGGAGTTGGCGAAGGGAAAAAAAGATACTGTTTCCCAAGCCTTCTTATTAACCGACGGCGAAAATGAACATGGTGATAATAATCGCTGTTTGAAATTTGCCCAATTAGCTGCTAGCTATAATTTGACTTTGAACACTTTGGGATTTGGTGACAACTGGAACCAAGATGTTTTAGAAAAAATTGCTGATGCTGGTTTAGGTACTTTATCTTACATTCAAAAACCGGAAGAGGCAGTGGATGAGTTTAATCGCCTGTTTAGCCGCATTCAAACAGTGGGATTGACTAATGCTTATCTGTTACTATCCCTAATGCCTCATGTCCGGCTAGCGGAACTTAAACCCGTTGCCCAAGTTTCCCCAGACACAATTGAGTTACCACTGCAACAAGAAGCTGATGGACGTTTCGCTGTGCGGTTGGGAGATTTAATGAAAGATGCAGAAAGGGTAATCTTAGCTAATATTTATTTGGGACAATTGTCAGCAGGTGAACAAGCGATCGCTAATGTGCAAGTCCGCTACGACGATCCAGCCGCCAACAAGGTAGGTTTAGTTACACCAAATATCCCAGTTTATGCCCATGTAGTGAAAAACTACCAAGCAGATCCGAATCCCCAAGTGCAACAGTCTATTTTGGCATTAGCTAAGTATCGCCAAACCCAGCTAGCCGAGACGAAATTGCAACAGGGCGATCGCTCTGGTGCAGCAACAATGCTACAAACGGCTGCTAAAACTGCGCTGCAAATGGGAGATACTGGGGCGGCGACGGTGTTGCAAACTTCTGCCACTCAGCTACAATCTGGTGGAGATTTATCTGAAAGCGATCGCAAGAAAACCAGAATTGTCTCAAAAACAATTTTGCAAGATACCCCTCCCCAGTAAACTCAGGTTTAGATGAAAGTTAAATTGCTCTCGGCGTTAAATGACAACAATGTTGATATGGCTCAAACAAGTAGCCAACGTCAACTAGCAATAACGATTTTTGCAATCGCTGGCGAGTTTGACCAAAATCTGCCCCTTAACCTCTGCCTGATTCTGGATAGAAGTGGTTCTATGCATGGACAACCGATTAAAACGGTGATTCAGGCAGTGGAAGGATTAATCGATCGGTTGAAAGTTGGCGATCGCATCTCAGTTGTGGCTTTTTCCGGTTCTGCGGAAGTCATTATCCCCAACCAAGTCATCGAAGACCCCGAAAGCATCAAATCCCAAATTAAAAGCAAACTCAGCGCTAGCGGCGGTACTGCGATCGCTGAGGGTTTGGAATTGGGAATTACAGAACTGATGAAGGGTACAAGAGGTGCTGTTTCCCAGGCTTTTCTGCTGACGGATGGGCATGGTGAAAGCAGTTTGCGGATTTGGAAGTGGGATATTGGGCGAGATGACAATAAGCGCTGTCTTAAACTGGCGCAAAAGGCTGCCAAACTCAACCTAACTATCAACACTTTCGGATTTGGCAATAGCTGGAATCAAGATTTGCTAGAAAAAATTGCTGATGTCGGTGGTGGTACTCTAGCTCATATTGAACGTCCTGAAGAAGCTGTGGAGCAATTTAGCCGACTATTTGGCCGGATTAAGTCAATTGGGCTAACTAATGCTTACTTGCTGTTATCTCTAGTGCCGAATGTCCGACTAGCAGAATTGAAACCCGTTGCCCAAGTTGCCCCAGACACAATTGAGTTACCAGTAGAACGAGAAGCTGATGGTAGCTTTGCTGTGCGTTTGGGAGATTTGATGCAGGATGTAGAAAGGGTAGTTTTGGCTAACATTTATCTGGGACAATTGCCAGAGGGGAAACAAGCGATCGCTCATCTGCAAATTCGTTATGATGACCCATTGGTTAACCAAGAAGGCTTACTTTCGCCCTTGATGCCGGTGTATGCAGATGTGGTGCGGGCGTATCAACCAGATTCTAATCCCCAGGTGCAACAGTCTATTTTAGCATTAGCTAAGTACCGCCAAACCCAGTTAGCCGAGGCGAAATTGCTACAAGGCGATCGCACTGGTGCAGCAACGATGCTGCAAACAGCCGCTAAAACCGCTTTACAAATCGGAGATAAAGGTGCAGCGACAGTGTTGCAAAGTTCCGCCACTCGCCTGCAAGCTGGAGAAGAACTGTCGGATGCAGACCTCAAGAAAACTAGGATTGTATCAAAAACCGTTTTACAAGAATAGTAAAAATTCAACGTTGCTGATTAACGGTATAAAAGTTTTCCATCAAGGCGGAGTGGGTTTATCACTGCTCTACTTTTTTAGCTGAAACAGCTTTTTTCATCATCTTTTCTTAGTCCACGAAGGTGGACTTTGCTTGTGTAGTAGCGACTTCTAGTACAGTACGGCGGAAATAAACAGACCATTTGAAATGTCTAAAACCCTTACGCAACGGTAATTACGAATTACGAATTACGAATTACGAATTACGAATTACGAATTACGAATTAC
>NZ_JABXKH010000171.1 GCF_017115105.1 Nostoc sp. NMS2 | reverse complement strand
GTTTCTGTTTTGGCTGCGGCTCTCCCAAACTCAGACCCTCTGCCATAATCCCTCTGTCAATAGGGTTTGAGACGCGCTAACCCTGCTTTACGTGAACCGCCATATTGGATAATTCTTTCTACTTCTGTGTGATATTGACTAACCAGAAGTTTGGACATACTTTATTAAACTTTTATAAATTTAAAGTATGTCAAAGTTAGCCTTAATTATTACTAACTAACACCCGTAATCTCACACAACTAAAATATGAAGATTAAATAAAGGTTAAAGTTAAATATTCCGTATAAAACGTGAATTTGCAAGTAACATCACGTCTTAACAGAGGTTAAGACAGATAAAGCCTAGTAAAGATGTAAAATCTACTGCCGTTAATCTTTAGCTATCAAATATAATACAATTCTTTAAGTAAAAACACGGTAAAATCATTTCCTCCTCTCTTCCTCTGTGCCCTCCGCGTCTCTGCGGTTCGACTCCTAAAAACGATCGCAAACTGGTGCGTCAAACTCCGTTAACGCACCCCACCAATCACCTACTCGTCAATTTGACCAACGCGGCGGATATTCAAAATGTCGCTCATTTTTTTAATTTGCACAAACACTTGCTCTAATTGAGAGCGATCGCGTATATCTATTCCTAAGTCCATCAATGCAGGTTGACCAACAGCCGTTTTCACTTGAGCATGGCGGACATTGATTCCTTGGTCACTCAACCGTGAGAGAATATCCTTTAGCACCCCCACACGATCAAGAGCTTCAATTTGCACATCCACCGGGTAAGTGTGCGGACGACCGCTATTTTCGGCGGCTGGGTTCCATCTGACTGGTACTAAGCGCTCATACTCCACAGTCTCTAGATTATTGCAGCCTTGGCGATGAATTGAAATCCCCCTACCTCGCGTCACCACACCAATAATCGGTTCGCCAGGAATCGGGGTACAACACCCAGCTAAATAATACACCAATCCCTCTACCCCAAAAATTGGCGAATCACTGGCGCGTGAAGTCGTTGGCGGTGCATCTCGCAAAGCTTTTGATGTTGTTGGTTCTTTGGGGAGAAATGGCGACACAGTGGAAACTGGTTGTTGTCCCTTCGCCACTTCTCGCCAACGATTTAGCACCAAGTTCAACGTAATTTCTCCGTAACCCAAACCAGCGAGTAAATCTTCTACGCTATGATAGTTACACTTTTCGGCGACAATCTGCATTGCATCTGACTTTAGCAGACTATCAAAACCAGTTTTACCGAGTTCTTTTTCTAACAATTCTCGTCCACGAGCAACATTTTCTTCGCGGCGCGATCGCTTGTACCATTGTTTTATCCGATATTTCGCCGCCGAACTTCTGACAAAGTTCAACCAATCCAAACTCGGATGGCAGTTCTTTTGGGTAAGAACTTCTACAATATCGCCATTTTGCAGCCGAGTTGACAGAGACACCATTCGCCCATTCACCCGCGCCCCTGAACAGTGGTTTCCCACTTCCGTATGAATGCGATAAGCAAAATCTACAGTGGTAGAACCGGGGCTTAAAGGAACAACATCCCCCTTAGGGGTGAAGACATAGACATCATCTTCAAATAGATTGTCCTTGATGCTATCAAGATATTCTTGTGCATCCTTGAGATCGGTTTGCCATTCCAGCAGCTGCCGCAGCCAAGTAAACTTGTCATCTGTCGCTGTCAAATGGCTAATACTAGAACCTCCTGTCTCTTTGTACTTCCAATGGGCAGCAATCCCATACTCGGCGATATGATGCATTTCGATTGTCCGAATTTGCACTTCTAAAGGACGACCAGTTAGTCCAATCACCCCAGTATGCAACGACTGGTAACGGTTAGGCTTTGGCAGTCCAATGTAATCTTTAAATCTCCCAGGAATTGGGCGAAAAGCATCATGCACTACCGCCAACGCCCGATAGCATTCCTCATTGGTTTGAACAATAATCCGCAGCGCTGCCAAATCGTAAATTTCATGAAATTCTTTTTGCTGGCGGTGCATTTTTTGGTAAATGCTATAAAGGTGCTTGGGACGACCGCTAATATCTTGGAAGTGAATTCCGGCTTGCTGTAAACGTTCTCGCAACATATTCGTCGCTTTAGCCAGTTTCTCTTCTCGCGCCGTCCGTTTTTCGGAAACATGCTCTTGCATTTGGCGGTAAGCTTCTGGTTCCAAATACTTAAAAGCCAAATCTTCCAGTTCCCATTTAATTCGCCAAATCCCCAAGCGATTGGCTAAAGGCGCGAAAATATCTCGTGTTTCCTGGGCACTGCGGCGGCGGCTGGACTCCGACATATATTGTAAAGTTCGCATATTATGCAAACGATCTGCCAATTTCACCACAATTACCCGAATATCTTGCGCCATTGCCAAAAACATCCGCCGGAAGTTTTCGGCTTGACTTTCGGTTTTGCTGGTGAAATTGATTTTAGAAAGCTTGGTGACACCTTCCACCAATTGCCGCACTTCTGGGCCAAAGCGCTCTTCTATTTCTTGACTTGTAACTTCTGTATCTTCAACGACATCATGGAGGAATCCAGCTGCTATCATAGCAGCACTACCTCCCAAGTCACGCAGCAAGTCGGCTACAGCAATGGGATGAGCAATGTATGCTTCCCCCGATTTGCGGTATTGACCTTGATGGAGTTGGTAAGCAAATTCAAATGCGCGACCAATTAAGACTGTATCACTATGCCTTCGGTCATCTTCCGCTTCGCCGTTACTTGTGGATGACTCCTTCAAACATTTTTTTAACCATTCCGGAATGGCTAGATCAACTGATGAATTTATAGCTAGACTGCTCATACAATTGGGTTTGGATAGGATCGGTAGATAAGTGAATGATAAATAAAAGTGGCAGCATCACCCTAAGAAAATGCTGTCGCCCAATAAGCTTGAAAATCCATTGATGGCAAACAAAGCCTCAAATCAGGATTTGAGACTTTTACTGCTGATAAGTCTTTAAGAAAGTTTATTGTAAAAGAAAAATTACTTGACACTAATACTATCTTAACTAGCACTGGATGTCTTTAAACCCTGAGAAATATTTGGCACTCGTAACCTTGCTAGAGCAATTACGCTCCGATGCCACAACTACCCAAATAGCTGCGCCTGAACTGCGAGTGCGTGTAGCCTCGTTGCAGCAATTTTTTGGACAGCAAATTGTGCCTTTGGCTGATGAAAACTGGCGAGTGCAGTCTTATCAAACGGAAATCAGCAAGCAATTGCGTTTGTTGGCAATAGATGTGATGTTTTTGCAAGGAGCGCGGCAAGCATCGACTGCACAAACGAGACTTCAGACGATTAGCGATCGCTTGACAACCCTCATTCAGTACTGTAATGCTATTCTGCAACCAGAAGCGGAAGGAGAAAAATAACAATTGTTCACCTTTTTCTCTAATTAATTCATCATCTCATTTATGACCTGTACTGGAAAGTTATTTTGATAACAAGTTGGGAATGGGGAATGGGGCATTGGGCATGAAGAAGAGACAAGGGAGACAAGGAAGAGGGGGGGAGACAAGGGAGAGACTTGTTCAATAATTCCCCCTTGTCCCCCTGCTCCCTCATCTCCCTCATCTCCCTCATCCTCCCCTGCTCCCCCTGCTCCCCTGCCCCCTGCCCCCTGCCCCACTCCCCACTCCCTTCATAAGAAGATTCACGGTGCGGCGCATATATGCTTCTACTGGCTCGGTTGTGGGTTTAAAGATCAGTGCATAATATAGTGATCCGCTTACCAGATCGATAATTAAGTCTACGTCTGCATCCTTGTGTATTTCACCTCTAGATTGGGCCCGCTCAAGTACTTTAGAGAATGCTTCACGTCGAAGTTTTGTATATTTTGTCCAGTAAACCTCTGCAAACTGAGGATTGCTAGACGCTGTACTAATTATCAAAGCGAGTGTCTGACGACCAAGGGGACTATCTATCTTTTTGGCGGCATTCTCGATCAAAATATCCATGTCTCCCCAAAAGCTGCCAGTATCGGGGATCGCTAAATCATCTCTCAAACTTTCTATCGCGTCTGCAACTAGTTCTTCTTTGGAAGTGTAACGCCGATAGATGGTCGTTTTACCAACTCCAGCCCGAGAAGCGATCGCTTCTATACTCATACTCTGATATCCTACATCTGCAAGTAAGTCTAAGGTCGCTTGCAGAATCGCTTGGTCAGCGTGGATGCTGCGTGGTCGTCCAGAAGGACTGTTGATTTGGTTACTCATAAAAATATCATCCCCAAGCAATATCTTCTTGGCAATTTGCTTCTACCTTTGGGTATAGAACGTACCATCTGGGAAACGAATAAGCCCTACTACCCAGTTTTCATGCACAAAAACAGCAGAAGTGACTATCCATCTTTAGCATAAGTATTTCTGCTGCTTTTCATTGAAGTCTCCCTTGACCATTTTTATATGATACGCTACCGTATCGTATAGATGTAATGTCTAATTTTAGCTTTGCGATCGCTCTGATCCCAATTATCGAAAAGAAAGCTACACACAAAAGTCGGATTTAATCTAGGTTTCTTAATTACGAATTACGAATTACGTTCGCGTAGCGTGCCGGAGGCTCTATTACGAATTATATTGATGGCTACCAACATTAAACGTTCTAGTTTTGATCAATTTGGTTATGTCCACGGGCCATTGAAGTGGGCGATCGCTTTGACGGCTTCTCTGGGTGCAATCTTGGAGGTAATTGATACCAGTATTGTTAACGTTGCCCTGACAGATATTCAAGCCAGTCTAGGAGCAACTGTCAGTGAGGTAGGTTGGGTAGTAACTGGATATGCGATCGCAAATGTTGTCTTAATTCCCTTATCTGCATGGCTGGGAGATTACTTTGGACGCAAAACCTACTTTATATTTTCGTTGATTGGCTTTACCATTGCCTCGGTTTTATGCGGGTTAGCATTCAATTTACCGATGCTGGTTCTTTCTCGAATTCTTCAAGGTTTATGTGGTGGCGGGTTGCTAGCTAAAGCACAAGCGATTTTGTTTGAGACTTTTCCACCTGCTGAACAGGGTTTGGCACAGGCAGTTTTTGGGGTAGGTGTAATTGCTGGCCCAGCTATCGGCCCAACTTTAGGAGGATTCCTGGTAGATGGTTTGGGCTGGCGGTGGATTTTCTTTGTTAATATTCCCTTCGGGATCGTTGCAGTAGCGATGTCCTTCGTGTTTTTGCCCAAAGACAAAGACAAAAGCCAGACGCAAAGCCAATCCGTCGATTGGTTCGGCATTGGATTTTTGATTATTGCGATCGGTTCTATGCAAACTTTGTTAGAAGAAGGAGAGAAAGAAGACTGGTTTTCCTCCAGTTTTATCACCACGTTAGCGATCGCCAGTATTATCGGCATGGGGTTGTTTATTTGGCGAGAACTGAAAACAAATCACCCTGCTGTGGATTTGAGAGTTTTGCGTCACCGTTCTTTAGCTGCGGGAAGCGTTCTCTCAGCAGTGGTCGGTATGGGGCTTTATGGCACACTCTTTGCTGTGCCGATATTTGCTCAGAGTGTACTGCACTTTACGGCAACGCAGACAGGACTATTGTTAGCGCCTGGTGCTTTAGCGTCTGCGATCGTCATGGTTCTATTAGGCAAGCTATCCAGTAAAATTGATGCCCGATTTTTAATTGCAATGGGCGCTGTCGGCTCATCTGGAGTTATGTTTCAACTAGCAGCAATTACCCCACAAACAGGCACAGATGATTTATTTTGGCCATTGGTATGGCGTGGAGCTTTTACTGTGTTGATGTTTCTCCCTTTGAGTTTGGCAGTTTTAGGCCCGCTACCCAAACAAGATATTTCTGCTGGTTCTGGTTTCTACAACTTGACTCGACAATTAGGTGGTAGCATCGGCATTGCCCTACTTACTACTCTGCTTGACCGACGAGAGGCATTTCATAGAGCCATCTTGTTATCAAAACTTAGCCCTTATGATCCAGAAACAAATCAACGTCTAGATTTGCTTAATGGGGCCCTGCAAAGCCAAGGTATGGATGCGGCAACAGCACAGCAACAAGCACTAGCTTTATTAAGTCAAACAGTAAATACTCAAGCTGCTGTTTTATCTTACGCAGATTGCTTTCGAGTTGTAGGGATAGGGTTCCTTTGCTCTTTACCCCTATTACTATTCTTGGGTAAAGGCGGTGCCGGAGCGAAAGCACCAGTCGGTCATTAGCGGTTAGGGACTTCTAGTGAAAAAACATCCCCTACTAGTACCGCAAGGCGGAATTAAAAATTAAAAATGAATATAGCGTAAGCGTTTCGTTGATTTGGAATGGGTGGTTTATTTACGCCGTGCTGTACTAGTGGAATCATAGCTGTGATACCCTACTAAACAATGGGTAACTCAATACTAAATTCAGTTCCCCAAGCTCGATCAGATATCACATTAATTTGACCATCATGGCTCTCGATGATTTGGTAACAAATAGATAATCCTAATCCTGTCCCTTTGCCGACTGGCTTAGTAGTGAAGAAGGGATTAAATATCTGATGATGAATCTGGGTGGGGATTCCGCTACCATTATCTTTGATGCGAATTCTAATGTAGCGATCGCTTAGTTTGTCTGTGCGAATCCAGATCCGACTAGGATCATTTTGCATTGGTTGTGGCGATGACCTACGGTCGGTCGCAGACCATCGCACTTGTTCAGCTTCTTCTAAAGCATCGATCGCATTATTCAGGAGATGCATAAACACTTGATTGAGTTGCCCAGGAGAACAAGAAATCCAAGGCAATTCTCCATATTCCTTAATCACTTCAATACCAGAATGCTGATGGCTAGGGTTAAGACGACTTTGTAAAATCATCAATGCAGCCTCTAAACCCTCATGAATATCAACCACCTTGAATGTTGCTTCGTCTAATCGAGAGAAGTTTCGCAAAGATTTAACAATCTCGCTAATCCGCTCGGAACCTCTCTGCATTGACTGGAGTAATTTTTTTAGATCATTTTGAATAAAATCAATATCCAAGACTTGAATTTCCTGCTGAATCACTAGGCTCGGATTGGGATATTCTTGCTGATAGAGGTGAATCAGTTGCAATAAATTATTATAGTATTCACTCGCATAGGTGAGATTTCCATAAATAAAGCTAACCGGATTATTAATTTCATGGGCAATCCCTGCAACTAAATGCCCTAGCCCAGACATCTTTTCCGTTTGGACAGCTTCAAGGGCATTTTGCAGTTTGATCAGAGTTTGTCTTAAGGTTTCATTGGATTGTGAGAGTTCTACCTCAATGCGTTGGCGCTGTTGAATTTCTTTACTCAGTGCATGAATTTTTTGGTTAAGCAAAACGAATTGATTACTCGTTCGCTTTTCTAACCGCAGTAAATTAATGGCTGGACTTTCTGCCTCTCGCGGTTGGATTACAGCCCCTTGACTACAACAAGGAATTCCCTCTCCTTGGTCTTGGTGGATGGTTAAAGCTCCCAAAATCATTTGACGACTTTGGGAGCAAGCTCGAAGATAGTCGATGATCTTGTCTGAAGAATCAGTGACAAACTCGGTAAGACGTTGACCAATGAGTGCTTTACTAGTTTTGCTAAAGAGTCTGGCAGCAGGTTGATTGACTGCTAAAATTTCACCTGCGCTAGTCACAAGAAGCAGAGGTTCTGGTAAAATCTGGGCAACCACTAAAAATTGATCAAAGGCATTAATCATCGATCTTGAGATATTGAAGCAGGGGTCTTTACCATTGCTCGTAGCACTGAAGGCGTAAAAATGAAGATACTAAACTATGCTTTGAAATATTCTTGTGCTGCAAACTCGTCTGATGCTTCGCCAGGTTTGAGATAAATGACGATTTTGCATTCCTGTGCGCCTTTGGCGATCGTGTCTTGTAACTCAACTCTAGCGTAGCCGAGATTGTCGGCTGCGATCGCGCCAAAAATATTAGATGTCATGACACACATGGCTTCGCGCCCTTCTACCTGTTCTGCAAAGGGGCATTTGCGATTGCCTAAAACGATCTTCTCATCAGTTTCTTCAATCACATAAAAGTCGCCTTGAATCCGGCGTTTCCAATCTACGAGGACGGCAGTTACCTGCTCTCGAGAAAGATTTGACAGTTGCAAAGCATTCTGGTAGCGTTGATTTACCTGTTGACCTGTTCGATAGCCAACCACATTCAAAAAGCCTGCTGCCTGTTCAATCCCAACGACATCTTGTAAGGTTCCAGCCAATTCTCGAATCATTGTACGCAGAAAGTGATCGCGCTCGATTGGTAATTCTAAGGATTTTATTTGGTTTTCGATCGAAGATACGTTAACCATGATGGTGTATTTTCTGGATGTTTAGACAGGACAAGCATCAATGGCACTTAGTTAAGCGAAAATCAGTGAAACACCAAAATCTCTTAATTAAGTACCATCTATAGCTATTAGTAGTTTTCCCTAACTGGCTACAAAACTCACTTCAACTTCAGATCGAATGGCACTAAGCTTAATTATTTGTTGAGGCAAGCTCTTTTTTTGAGGGGGTTCAGTCGGGATACCTTCTCAATCAGTCACACAAGAGGCTTAACATACATTGTTATATATGCATCAGAAAAGCAAAAGCCCCACTCGGTTTTGAGCAGGGCTATGTGAAGTTTTATTACTAAAATTAGAAAATATTGATCTTAGAAAAAGTTCATTATTGTAATAACGCCAACACTGGTTAACATCATTAAAGCACCCATAATTATAGATTCACCTAAGCGATTGGGGGATTTTGAAGTGTTCATTTAAGTAAAAATCCTTTTTATTAATTGTTTCTTAACCATATCAAAATCAGTATAAATATCTATATAACCATTGTAAAACTTAAATTCCCGTAACGTTTCTTAGTAAATTATTAATTTATACTTAGGTGTTAATTTTTACTGGTAATGGGTTATTTTCCTAGTTTCTCCAGTTCCAAAATAATGTAGTAATTTCCGAACAGAATAAATACCTGAACTCCGAGCGGAATACGCGCCTTTATGGAGTAAAATAAATCTTAATCAAGGTAAAAATATTTGAACAGAAGATTATCATGACAGTCTCCACGGCATCTAGAAACCAAGCGATCGCTTTTGACTTAGAAAAATTAAATCAGCAATTTGAAACTGCCACTCCCAAAGAAATACTGGCATGGTCTATAGAAAATATCCCAACGGGACTGGTACAAACCAGCGCCTTTAACGTGGATGACATGATAATCACCCATATTCTTTACAGTGAACTGAAGCATCCCGTTCCTGTGATCTTTCTCGACACCTTGCACCACTTCCCAGAAAGCTTAGAATTAGTAGCCAAAGCCATACAAATCTACAACCTGGATTTGCAAACTTTCAAAACTCCAGACGTAGAAACCCGCGAAGCCTTTGAAGCCAAATACGGCGATAAACTTTGGGACAAGGATATTGCCAAATTCCACCACATTACAAAAATTGAACCACTGCTACGGGGTCTAGACGAACTCAACAGCGTCGCTTGGATTACCGGTCGCCGCCGTGACCAAGCAGTAACCCGTGCTAATATGCCCATATTTGAATTAGACGGTAAAGGTCGGTTGAAAGTAAATCCTATTGCTACTTGGACACGCCAAGATAGTTGGGTTTACGTGGCTGAACACGGAGTCATCTACAACCCACTCCACGACAAAGGTTATCCCAGCATTGGCGACCAACCTATCACTACCAAAGTAGGCGAAGGCGAAGACGAACGCGCCGGACGTTGGCGGGGAAGTGATAAAACAGAATGCGGAATTCATATTTAGTCATTGGTCACTTGTACTGAGCGTAGTCGAAGTATTAGTCATTAGTATTAGACAAAGGACTAAGGACTAAGGACTAAGGACAAATTAGTCATTAGTATTAGACAAAGGACAAATGACTAAGGACTAATGACAAATTATGATAAAAATCCTCCATCTTTCCGACATCCACATGGGAAGCGGTTTCTCCCACGGACGAATTAATCCGGCAACTGGGTTAAATACACGATTGGAGGATTTTGTCAATACCTTGTCTATATGTATTGACAGAGCGCTGACAGATGCTGTTGATATGGTGATATTTGGTGGCGATGCTTTCCCGGATGCGACACCACCGCCTTATGTACAACAAGCTTTTGCCAGCCAATTTCGCCGTCTTATGGATGCCAATATTCCAACAGTGCTGTTGGTAGGCAACCACGACCAACATTCCCAAGGACAGGGAGGAGCGAGTTTAAATATTTACCGCACTTTGGGAGTGCCAGGATTTGTTGTCGGTGATACATTAACTACTCACTGCATCGAAACCCGCAATGGCAAAGTGCAGGTAATTACCCTCCCTTGGTTGACCCGTTCCACTCTGATGACTCGCCAAGAAACTGAAGGTTCGTCTTTGGCAGAAGTCAACGAACTGTTAACTGAACGTCTGCGAGTTGTAATGGAAGGGGAAATTCGCCGTCTTGACCCCGATGTGCCAACTGTCCTTTTGGCTCATTTGATGGCTGACAATGCTACCTTGGGCGCAGAACGCTTTTTGGCAGTAGGTAAAGGCTTTACTCTCCCTCTATCTTTGCTGACGCGACCTTGTTTTGATTATGTAGCGTTGGGACACATCCACCGTCACCAGAACCTGAATAAATCTAACAATCCGCCAGTGATTTATCCGGGGAGTATTGAGCGGGTAGATTTTAGTGAAGAAAAAGAAGACAAAGGCTATGTGATGCTGGAACTGGAGCGAGGGAAGGCGGAATGGGAATTTTGTCCCTTAACAGTTCGGACTTTCCGCACCATTGAAGTGGATATCTCGAAAGCAGATGAGCCGCAAGCGTTGTTAATGAAAGCGATCGCTAAGTATGATATTCAAGATGCTGTAGTACGGCTAATTTACAAACTCCGCTCCGAACAGATGGATTTAATTGATAGTTCCTCTCTACATACTGCTTTAAGTCCCGCTCACACCTACACCATTCAAGCAGAATTATTGAGTCAATTAGCTCGCCCCCGGATTCCTGAATTGACTGCAAGTAGCAGCATCGACCCAATGGAAGCCTTGAAAACTTACTTGAATAACCGCGAAGACCTCAAAGACATAGCAACATCAATGCTGGATGCTGCACAGAAGTTGCTAGCGGATGATGTGGAAGTTTGGCTAGAAACAGCAATTAGCGAGTAGGATAGATGCCAACTATATTTAAATACAGATTTAGTAGAGACGCGAAATTTAGCGTCATCTGGAAAAACCCACGAAAAACCTTCTAACCTTCTTCCCGACGCGGAAGGGGGGAATTTCAAAGTCTCTCCTAAAAGGAGAGAGGTTTTCCAGATAACCTAAATGAGATTCTCCGACAAGGTGCTAGAACCCTTTGATGAATTCTCCAATACAGGTTAGGATGATCCATCAATTAGAGGAAAAACTTCAAGTCCGCTTAATCGCGCTGTAATATGCAAACCACCCGAATATAAATTTGGGCAGTTTTGAGAGGAGTTTGCTACCCTACTATCAACTATTGTTTTTCTTCTAGCTAGAGGAAATTCTTGACTCAGTAAAAAAAGTTATCGAGCCTTGAATAAGCTACTGTTTACAGGTAAATCTTTTCGCTTTATGGCTTTTGTCCTACCACTAATCATCTGGTGGGGATACAAAGAAGTACAAAACCAATTTGTACAGCCGCAAGCAGTTGTAGTGTTGGGTGGTTCAACGAGACGTTTAGAGCGAGAGAAATTTACGGCCGAATTTGTCCGCCAGCATCCAAATATACCAATTTGGATTACTGGGGGCAGTCCACCTAGATTCACCCAACGAGTCTTTACCAAAGCTGGTGTTGATCCCAAGCGTTTACACCTGGACTATGAGGCCGTCGATACAGTTACTAATTTTACTACGTTGGTAGATGATTTGCAAGCTCGCGGCATCAAGAGCGTTTATTTAATTACTTCAGACTTCCACATGCGCCGGGCTTGCGTCATCGGCGAAATTATTTTGGGTAGTCGAGGTATTTATTTAAAACCAGTGCCAGTTCCTTCAGAAAAACCCCCTGAATCTATCGAAAAATCTATCCGTGATGGAGCGAGAGCCATACTTTGGATCGCAACTGGTTACACTGGTGTGGATGCAGCTAAAAATAAACGGTAAATCAAATCAATTTTGGATTTTGGGTCGCACCTTTGGTGCGCTGAAAGCGCAACTTGGATTTTGGAATTGAAAATCTTCCGATTCAGAAGGTTTATTGATTTGAAATGATACAAGCTATTCCAATTTGGTATCATTTATGAGAATTTGCCTGATCTTGACCTAAGTCAATACAGGCAAATTAAGAGAACTAATGCCAATAATATTGATATTAACTCAGTAATAATAGACACTATCATTGTCAAATTACCGAAAACTAAAGCAACACCAATCCTCAAGTAACACAATATAAAAATCAATTAACTGTTTTTGCTCATTTGGTTGCTTAGTAAATACTTTGCGTCCACCAAAGTTTCGAGTGGTGACTTGGGTAAATGGAATTTATCTATGTAGCTCAGGGAAAAAAACGCCCCAACTCATCTCACAATTTGATACCCTAGCTTAAACAGATTTGAAAAAAAGTTAAAGCGTGGAAATTCAACTTGGGCGGGGAAAAACAGCTCGCAGAGCTTACGGAATAGATGAAATTGCTCTAGTTCCTGGTAACAGAACACTAGATCCTAGTTTGGCAGATACTAAGTGGCGGATTGGCAATATTGAGCGAGAAATTCCGATAATTGCCAGTGCAATGGATGGCGTAGTAGATGTTCGTATGGCTGTACGTTTGTCACAGTTGGGAGCATTAGGTGTCCTCAATTTAGAGGGTATTCACACTCGCTACGTTGACCCAGAGCCAATATTAGATCGGATTGCCTCTGTGGGGAAAGATGAATTTGTTGCCCTGATGCAAGAACTCTATGCCGAACCAATAAAGCCGGAATTAATTGAAAAACGTATTCAGGAAATTAAACAACAAGGTGGCATTGCGGCGGTGAGTGCAACTCCAGCCGGTGCAAGTAAATACGGTGAGGCGGTGGTCAAAGCTGGGGCAGATTTATTTTTTGTTCAGGCTACGGTAGTTTCTACTGCACATCTGTCACCAGAATCTGTAATACCACTTGATTTAGCAGAATTTTGTCGTTCCATGCCCATCCCTGTGGTATTGGGGAATTGCGTGACTTACGAAGTTACGTTGAATTTGTTGAAAGCTGGGGCGGCTGGCGTACTGGTGGGAATTGGCCCTGGTGCGGCTTGTACATCCCGTGGGGTGTTGGGTGTGGGTGTGCCACAGGCAACTGCGATCGCAGATTGTGCCGCAGCACGAGATGATTACTACAATGAAACTGGCAACTATATCCCCATTATTGCTGATGGCGGTTTAATCACCGGTGGCGATATTTGTAAATGCATCGCCTGTGGTGCTGATGGCGTGATGATTGGTTCCCCCTTTGCCAGAGCCGCAGAAGCCCCAGGACGGGGTTATCATTGGGGTATGGCGACTCCTAGCCCGGTGTTGCCTCGTGGTACTCGTATTCGCGTTGCCACCACCGGTAGCCTAGAGCAAATACTCATTGGCCCAGCCGGACTAGATGATGGCACTCACAATCTTTTAGGAGCCTTAAAGACGAGTATGGGCACCTTAGGAGCCAAAAATATTAAAGAAATGCAGCAAGTGGAAGTTGTGATTGCGCCTTCCCTATTAACCGAGGGTAAAGTTTACCAAAAAGCTCAACAATTAGGTATGGGGAAATAGAATTGGAGAATGGGGCATGGGGATGAGGGAGATGAGGGAGTGATGGGAGAATTCCTAACTCAGCAATTCCCAATTCCCAATTCCCAATTCCCAATCCCAAATTCTTCAATAAATTTTTCCAGCCCCCTAAACAATTGCTGGAAAAATCCGATATGTCGCCTACAATAGAAATAGCGGAGACGAATGTTTCCGTTCACTCCTCACACCACACTCCGCCCGGACTACTGTTCGGGCGGTTCCTTATGTTTGTAAATAAAATAAGAGAGCTTCTTTGCAAATGTACATCCTCGCACTTCCAAGCTGAGGTTTTTGCTATGGTAGAATTTTCACCAAGTTCAGATATTATTGGCGAAGGTTTTAGGCATGTCAACAGCCGCACAAGTTACCGATTCTAGTTTCAAGCAAGAAGTACTCGACAGCGATGTACCTGTTTTAGTTGACTTTTGGGCACCCTGGTGCGGACCATGCCGTATGGTAGCTCCTGTTGTCGATGAAATCTCCGAACAGTACAAAGGTCAAATCAAGGTCGTCAAAGTCAACACGGATGAAAATCCTCAAGTTGCTAGTCAGTATGGTATCCGCAGTATTCCCACATTAATGATTTTTAAAGATGGACAAAAAGTAGATATGGTGGTAGGCGCTGTACCTAAAAGTACATTAGCTTCCACTCTAGAAAAGTATCTTTGAGACTCAATTGGTAACAAAATCCTTTTGAGTTATCAATGTTGTTCTAGCTTTGGGTTAATTTTTATAAACAAGTTTGAGAGGCGCGAATTTCCCGTTTTTCAAACTTGTTTACATTTGTATACAGTTTCAGAATATTTTTAGGAGTTTTCTATCTCAAAAACAACTCACTAATTCCCGCACTACTAATTTCCACTGCTAGCACCGCCAACAGAAAACCTAAAATTGGTAAATTGCAATATAATTGCTTTATTTTTTGGTCTAGCATCATACCCTTACTAAAATAACGTGAGTTCGACGCGCTATTTAGTAATTACCTAATTGGCGTAAATATTGAAACCTCTCCCTGGTTTTACTACGCAAAACCGTCCCTCTCCGATTCGGAGAGGGACAGACTTGAACTTTAGTTCAAGGCAGGGAGAGGTTCGTCGAACTCACGTTAAAATAATCAGTATCTTGCTCACAGCATCTGCTAAGACAAGGACAACAATTAATGTTTTAATAAGAATATAGATATCCACAGCATAAGCCTTTTATCAGGGTTTGATCACAACCTAATCTCAATCTTGCTCAGGTTTATAGAACCTAGAGGAAGATTAAAATCAGCAATAAAAGAACTATAGCTAAAGAGAATCTTGGCTGACGTATTTCTAATTAAGTTCCATAGATGTTGAAGTAGCGATATATTTTGATAATCTATCTTCCATAAATCAACTGTTCGTTGTTGAATCTATGAAGTCTTATTTAGCCGCCGCTATTCAATTGACAAGTGTGCCCGATCTACACAAAAATTTGGCTCAGGCAGAAGAATTAATAGAGCTTGCCGTGCGTCAAGGTGCTGAATTGGTAGGCTTGCCAGAAAACTTTTCCTATATGGGAGAAGAAAAAGATAAACTCGCACAAGGCGATGCGATCGCTCTTGAAAGTGAAAAATTTCTCAAAAAAATGGCTCAACGCTTTCAAATTACGATCTTGGGCGGCAGCTTTCCAGTTCCTGTAGACAATACGGGCAAGGTTTATAATACCACTCTACTCATCGATCCAAGCGGTCAAGAACTTGCCCGCTACTACAAAGTACACCTATTTGATGTTGATGTCCCCGACGGCAACACCTATCGGGAATCCAGCACTGTTGTGGCTGGTACGGAACTACCCCCCGTGTATTTCTCAGAAAAACTCGGTAATCTAGGACTTTCTATTTGTTATGATGTCCGCTTCCCTGAACTGTATCGTTATTTAGCAGAGAAGGGAGCCGATGTTATCTTTATTCCCGCCGCCTTTACCGCCTTTACTGGCAAAGATCACTGGCAAGTACTATTACAAGCTAGAGCCATCGAAAATACCGCCTACGTCATTGCTCCTGCCCAAACAGGTAACAACTACGCCCGCCGTTTAACCCACGGACACGCCGTGATTATTGACCCTTGGGGTGTAATTTTAGCTGATGCTGGAGAAAAACCGGGAATTGCGATCGCAGAAATCAAGCCCACTAGGTTAGAACAAGTCCGCCGTCAAATGCCCTCTTTACAACATCGGGTGTTCTAGGTAGGGGGAAGGGGAGCAGGGGGCAGGGAGCAAGGGAGGATGGGGGAGATGAGGAAGTGAGAGAAGAAAAAATAACTAATGCTCAATGCCCCATACTTCCACTGCGCTCAGTACAAGTTCCCTATTCCCTATCCTCATGAATAAAATAAAAAACCGGGTGACTACCCGGTTTATGTCAATATTAGAATCTTCAATTTTTTAGGAGCATAGCAGTACTATGCTCCTATTCATAGCGCTTCTCGAATGGAAGCAATACACTTTGACCTCACTTCCATTCCTCTCTCCTAAAAGGAGAGAGGCTTTGAATTTTACTCCCCTTCCCTACAAGGGAAGGGACTGGGGGTTAGGTCTGTATTGCGCTCAACTGAGAAGCGCTATATTTGTTGTCAAAATTAAACTTTAGCAGCAGCTTTGGTGACAACGTTTAGTTCACCTTTAGCATACTTAGCAGCAAAATCTTCCAAAGAAATTTGCTTAATCTTGCTTGCGTTGCCAGCTGTGCCAAATTGCTGATAGCGTTCAGCACAAACCTTCTGCATATATGTAATAGAAGGCTTGAGGAAGTGACGGGGGTCAAACTCCTCTGGTTTTTTAGCCAAAGCTTCACGGACAGCAGCAGTAATAGCTAAACGGTTGTCAGTGTCAATGTTTACTTTCCGTACACCACTCTTAATACCTTTTTGGATTTCTTCTACAGGTACACCGTAGGTTTCAGGAATTGCACCACCATATTGGTTAATCAGTGCAAGTAAATCTTCAGGTACAGAGGATGAACCGTGCATTACCAAGTGGGTGTTAGGCAGACGGCGGTGAATTTCTTCAATGCGGCTGATGGCCAAAATTTCACCAGTCGGCTTGCGGGTAAACTTGTAAGCACCGTGGCTAGTGCCAATGGCAACAGCCAAAGCATCTACTTGGGTTGCTTCTACAAACTCAACAGCTTCATCGGGGTCGGTTAGCAGTTGTGAGTGGTCGAGTGTACCTTCAAATCCGTGACCATCTTCAGCTTCACCAGCACCAGTTTCTAGAGAACCCAAACAACCGAGTTCACCTTCAACACTGACACCCAAAGCATGAGCTACATTTACAACTTCGCGGGTAACATTGACGTTGTATTCAAAGCTAGCGGGAGTTTTAGCATCAGCTTCTAAAGAACCATCCATCATCACGCTGGTGAAGTTGTTCTTAATTGCTGAGTAGCAGGTAGAAGGAGCATTACCATGATCTTGGTGCATGACAATGGGAATCTGAGGATAAGTTTCTACGGCTGCCAAAATTAGGTGGCGGAGAAAGTTTTCTCCTGCATAATTACGAGCGCCGCGTGAAGCTTGCAAAATTACGGGGCTATCTGTCTCGACAGCAGCCTTCATGATTGCCTGAATCTGCTCCAAATTGTTAACGTTGAAAGCTGGGATGCCGTAACCGTTTTCAGCTGCGTGATCCAACAGCAGCCGCAGTGGTACAAGCGCCATAGATAGTCCTCCTAATGTGGTTGTCAGCTAGTCGGTCTGAGAGAAGCGTATTTATTACGCTAAATCTTAAGAGTTTTTTCAACTTATAGGAAATTATAACTAGTGTCGTGTATCTATGTTGAAAAAGTTTATGCCATCGTTACTATAAATATGTTCTTCCTGTACTATGCACCATAGTTGCTCTGTATTGCTGTAGATTTAGTTACCCTACAGTTAGTAGCTATGGTAGCCCAGTATCCAAAATGGTTATTTCAAACTGTTTCGGTGACAAATGCCGCGATCGCCTTTTCCCTTGACTATTGCATTTGGGACTATATTATGCATATTTAATGTAATTTAACAAGGTGCGTTAGTCAAAATAATGCACCTACAAGATTAAGCGATCGCACTAAAAACCATTAACTATGGTTATTTAATTTCATAATACCAGACGATTGATCCGTCTTTTTGTTGGATAGAAGCACTACCTCGCAAAGGAGGATTAGTGATTACTTTATCTGATGAATCACTGGTCTTATCCCAAACCTGTTCTGCTGGCTTGTTTCCGTCTTGATTTATGCCTCAGATTCCAATTTTTCTTCTACCTATCATAGGAAATGTGGCTGATAATTGGATATTTTTACCAGGTTCAACTCTATAGTTAGATGCAAAGGAAAAAGCATTAGTACCAGGGGCACCGTCGAATTGTTGTCCAACTATGGCATTTGGCTCAATATCACCAATAGGCCAGTTTGATGTCTGATTGTAAGCGCGTACACGCTCAAGAGTCTTGCCAGTTTTGTTAGCTACAAGAACAGTATATTTCCTTTCAAATTTTATGCGATTTGCTATCGGTTTTATATCATTTACATCAATCTTAATGTTGATTGGTAAAGGCGACGCAGCATGAGCGTCACTATGAAAACTACCAAAGATAATGCCTACAACTAACAACAAAGCAACAAAAATTCTAGTTAGAAATTTCATCTATCTAATAGACCTCTATTTGTACACTTTTAAAGACGATCTCAGTCATGAATTTCGGAATTTTTCGAGTTAGAGGCATTTGTTCCTAACTCAATTTACCTGATAAAACCAGACTCAAGTAGGAGAAGCTGCACTTATCGCTTGCAAATGTTTTAAAGCCTCCTTAAAACAACTGCAAATTCAAACTGAATTTTTACGGCATCTGGAAAACCTCTCTTCCTTTAAGGAGAGAGGGATGGTGCCGTACTTTCAGTTAACGCACCCTTGTATATTAAAAGAAGTGGTAGACCGTCGCAGGCATCGCACTTATATCAAAATTATCTTTGTTCCGTAATCTCATATATCCAGAAAAAGGATTTGTCTTTTTGTTTGATAAAAGCATGAACTTCAAAAGGAAAATTCTTGAGAGATTTATCATCAGAATTTTTCATATTATCCCAAGTTATTTTTGCTGGCTGATTGCCGTCTTGATTAATAACTCCAATATTAATTTTTCTCTCTCCTGTTGTAATAGCTATACTAGATGATAATTGTACATTTCTTTTTTCGGTATCTATCCCACAATCAATTTGGTAATTAGATGCAAAAGAAAAATTCTCATCGACAAACTTTTGCCCCTCTGCCTGTAATGGACCAACATCACCAATAGGCCAACTTAATAAATTATTGTAAACACCTACAGGTCTAAGAACACATTGAGTTTTGTTAGCGATCGCAACTACTCTTTTGTATGTTAATGTCATTGGTATTTCTATAGTTTCATTTGGCTTAATTTCATTGTGGACATCACTAGATGAACTAATTTTATTGGGTTCTATAGAATTTATAGTTGAAGAATTTGCATAATTATTAAAACCACCAAAGCAAATGGTTACGCCTAGTAACAAAGCAACAAAAAATTTAGTTATATATTTCATGAATTAGATACCTTTATTTAACTTAAAATGAAAAATTCTTTCTTAAAAAAGAGGTAGGTATTTTTTTCCTACCTCTTATATATAGAGATGAAATTATCATCCAGAAATGAAGTCTATTTCACAAGATAAGTCCAGAGGACTGTGTTATCTTTTCTACCTAACCGAGCCTGGGCTGAGAACTTGGAATTCTCTAAATTTCGGTCATCAGCACTACTCATCTGATCCAAACACAATGCTGCTGGTGAGTTGCCAGCTTCATTCCGGGTACAGAGATTAATTTTTCTTCTTCCTATGGGAGGCCAGGAAGCTCCAAATTGTACATTTCTTCCAGTGTCTCCAATTGCATAGTTAGAGGCAAAGGTAAAATACCCACGACCATTATCATTCTCTTTCCAATCTTGACCTACTGCCTTTAATGAATCAACATCACCAACAGGCCAATTTGATAGCTTATTATAAGCACCCACACGGCGTAAAGTATGTGGAGTTTGATTAGCTATCACAAGAGAAAAATCTTGCGATGTGCTGATTAGCCCTATTATTTGTTCGATGGTTTTATCGGCATCAATTGAAACGTTGATGGGTAAAGGCGCGGCCTTAGCATGACCCTGAAAACCACCAAAGGTAATGCCTACAGCCAACAGCAAAGCAACAAAAATTCTAGTTAGAGATTTCATGAAGTTAGTCTCTTCAACTTGTACACTTTTAAGACGATCTCAGTCATCGATTTTGGACTTTTTCGAGTTAGAGGCGTTTTTTCTCTAAAATAAATCCATCCGAGCAAACCAGACTCAAGCACGAGATTTTTTCCGCACCATCCCTTGTAAACGTGTCAAAGCTTCCTTAACCTCGCCACGAGCCGGATAAAATAACTGTTGATTTAAAGCAGTGCGATAAGCTGCGATCGCTCCTAAAGTATCCCCCAACCCCTCTAAGGCTCTCCCCTGCCAGTAATCAGCCGTAGCCGAGTTAAATGACTTCAGTTTTTGACTTCGCACACAAGCCTCTTCCCACCACTTGCGACTAATGCCATCATTTCCCAGTCCTTGGTAACTTTCTCCCAGCCACACCGCAGCAGGTACAGATTGCAGATAACCCCCCTCTGCTGACAAAAACTGCCATCCTTTTTCCAAAGTTGCGATCGCTTCTTGATGTTTAAGCGCCAAAGCTAACACCCGCCCATGACGAAACCAAGCATCAGCTAATTGGGGTTGGAGTTGCATTCCCTTTGCAGAAACACTACACCCTCGTTCAATCTCTTGAAAGCTTTCCACCAGCACCCGCCCCACCGTCGCCCAAACACTCCACCGTTCAGGAAAACGCTCAAGCATCTCTTCTAGTAAGGGTTGTAATTCTTCTAGTCGCCCAGCAAGGGGTAAAATCTTACACAACGCCCGATAGATTTCACAATCGTTGGGATACAAACGATATGCTTTCAGCATCATCTCAGCCGCCGCCTGATATTCACCCGTGTGGAACAGGCACTGTCCGTAGTAATACCAGGCGCTAGGATGATTGGGGTGTTGCTCTGCAAACTCTGCTAACACCCCTACCCCTTGCGCCCAATCTCCCCGGTAAAGGTGATAATACGCTAGTGATTTGTAAGCTTCAGCAGCGTGAGGAGCCTGTCGCAACACAGAAGCAATCAGCTTTTTAGTCTGCTTTCCTTCTTTACCTAATACCAATTTCATCCCGCAACGCTGATCTAATTGTCGTTGGAGTACCCGAAAATCATCGGGAACTAGGGCGCTAGCTCTACTTAACTGCTCCCTAGCTGCTTGGAAGTCTCCCATTGCCATCAGTGCATCATAGCTATGAATCAAAGCGACAATATCATCTGGGTTAAGTGACAAAACCTGTGAGAAGGCTTCTAAAGCTCCAATCGGATCTTCTCTTCCCTTCTGCACCTGTCCCAATGCCAGCCAGTGAACGATTTTGTCCGGTTCTAGATCAGCCGCAGCATCAAAAGCGATGATTGCTTTTTGGGTGTCATTTTTACAGACAGCAATTAGTCCACCTATGGGTACTGAGTTCCTTGATTACAGGATAATGCTAGGGCACTGCCGTATAGCTCTATAGCCTCTGCTTCTCGTTTCATCATCTGCAAGATTTTTCCAAGTTGCAGCCGCACATTAATTAATTGAGGCTGTCGCTCAAGTACTTGGCGATACTCTGCGATCGCTTGTTGCCAAATTCCCATTCCGTAGAGCAAATCAGCTAGCTCTAATCGTTTCTTCCATCCTTGGGGATACTTCTGGACGTACTTACTTAAAGTTTTCAGCTTCTGGTCTTGTCTACTTGGTTTTTCGTCTAATACCAAGTGAATATTTATGTCCACCCCAGAGGACTGGGAGGACTGTACCAAATATGTGGCAAGGTTTCCAACCATATCACGCTTACTTTATAATTAATTTCTTCGATGATGCTTTTTGTTGTTATTGCCGCTTCCCAATCAGAGATCGCGGTTTCATCAGGTTGGGATTCCACCATTGGAATCATCGATTTTAAAGATGGTGAGAGGGAATCTAAAGAAGTGTCATCTTCCCCTGCCAAATACTTGTTTAACTGCTTTTGCAGAATAGTTTGCGCCTGTTTAACCCGCTTGCGAATATTCTCTTCAGAGAGGGACAGTTCCTTGGCAATGTCTCTGTAGGACTTGTCTTGACAATAGCGGAGGATAAAAGGGTCGCGCAGTCTAGGTGGTAAGGACTCAATTTTGTGGTTTAGATATGCCCTCAGTTCATGACGAAAAATTTCTGATTCAGCAGATTCTAGGCTGCAACTGACTGCTGCCTGAGCTACACATTGAATATCCTCAAGGTTTTCCATCTTTTCGCGCTGGCGTTTTCGATGGATATCGATACAGAGGTTATGTATTATTCGACTCAACCAAGCTTTGGTATTGGTGATTTTTCCGGCATATTTTGGCCATTCATTCCAGGCTTTGAGCATTGCCTGACTCAGTGCATCTTCAGCATCTGTAGGATTACCACTCATCCACCGTAAGCAATGACTGTAAAAATAATCTTGATGTTGTGCCCATAACTGCCAAAAGTCGCGATCGCTCCCAGACAATCCCTGCGATCGCATTTGTTTTGACCATCGGTTCTCAGTTTCCAGCCCTGCTAAGGAAATAAAGGCTTTTTGCCCCAAAATTGCCTGCATTTACTACTTCCAGTTGAAAAGCTCAAACTCCTTTATTTATTCACTTTCAACCTTCACCAAGTATCCGTAAAATCACTGAATTAACTATCAAAATTAGTTAATTTCTATGAATTGCAATCTTTTTTGATTACCACCAAAAGCGATCGCTTATCCGAAAATTTTTGTTCTCCAGAGCGATCGCATTCACAAATAGGACTTATGCAAAGGTAGACATTGTAGAGGCAATTCATGAATTGCCCCTACCTGAAAATTAGAGTTTCGGCTATTATTTGCGTCAGTCCTAACAATTTTCCTAATAACAAAACTCGCCTCTGCTTTCATCTCAAAAGCTTCAGCCAATATTCCTTAAACTTTTATATGGGTCGCCCGGGATTCGAACCCGGAACTAATCGGTTAAAAGCCGAGTACTCTACCGTTGAGTTAGCGACCCTTTCGCTGCATTTCGCAACTTTGCCATCATAGCATATATATCTGTAGATTTGTAAAGGGGTTTAGAAAAAATTAGCCGTCAACCTTACAGATGCTGTGTGGCTGGCCCCTGGTGCTAACACAGTCAGGTTATCACCAGTATTGAGAGAGTTACGGGTGGCACTCCACGGTTCTAGACAGTAAAATTCTTTGCCCTTGACTGTCCAAAATACCAGCCAGGTAGAGAAATCATCATAATCCAAAGTAAGTTTTAACTTCCGGCTGCCATCTATCGCAGTGGCCGATTTACTTGTTAGCTGTCCAAAAGCAAAATCAATTTCATCACGGCTAAAATCAAAATTGCCGTCAAAAGAGTGAAATTCCTTAGTTTGATTGTCTTGATACTGCTTTGAGGGAATTTCAATCTCTAGCTGAGTTTTATCACCACACAGAAAGTAGGGATGGAAACCAGCCGAAAAGGGCATTGGTGTAGATGACAAGTTTTTATACTGCTGCCGAACTTCTAGGGTATTACCTTGAAGTTCGTAGGTGAAAGCCAGTTGAAAATCAAAAGGATAAACTGCCTTAGTTTGCTCATTGCTATCAAGAACAACAGTGAGACTAGCTTTATCTCCAGTTTCTTGTTCTGTTACTTTCCACGGCAACTCACGGGCAAAACCATGTTGTTTGAGAGTATATTTTTGCCCGTTATGAGTGTAAGTATTATCTGGGAGATTGCCACAAATAGGAAACAAAATTGGGTTCCCACCTCTGACACTCAACTCAGGATGAGTAAAGCGTTCAGTGTCCAAGTAGAAAATTTCTTGTCCTTGAATGCGCCAACGGGTGATGATCCCACCGCGTTCTGGTACGACTTCCAATTGAGAACTAGCGGCTTCGTCAGAAAGAATGTACGTCTTGTACTGTTGCTGTTGAACTGCAATGCTAAACACAAATTTTAGTCCTAATTGGGCATTGGGCATTGGGCATTGGGCATTGGGCATTGGGAATTGGGGATTGGGAATTGGACAGAGGGGCTGCTGCTCTTGCTGAGGGAAAAACTCTTCTCCCCTGCTCCCTGCTCCCTTCCTCCCCATTCCCCAAAATTTATTCGTCTTCTGCAAACACGAAACGATATAACTCGCTGGGGTCTGGTTCAGGGCTGCTTTCGGCGAACTTAACGGCTTCGTCGATTACATCCTGAATTTTACGATCAATTGCTTTAATTTCTCCCTCATCCGCTAGATTTTGCTCCAGCAAATAAGCTGCCAACTTCTTAATTGGGTCACGGGCAAACCAGAATTCTTTTTCAGCCTTGCTCCGCATTTCATCTGGGTCAGCCAAGGAGTGACCACGGAAGCGGTAAGTAAGAGCCTCAATTAATGTTGGGCCTTCACCTGCACGGGCCCGAGCTACGGCTTCTTGAGCCACGGCTCGGACTGCTAGAACATCCATACCATCTACTTCCACGCCCACCATGTTAAATGCACTGGCTTTTTTATAAATCTCTGGCTGGGAAGTGGCCCGCTCGTGAGACATCCCAATTGCCCACTTATTATTTTCGACTACAAAAAGAATTGGCAGTTTCCAGAGGGCTGCCATATTTAGTGTCTCGAAAAACTGACCATTGTTAGCTGCACCATCGCCAAAAAAGCAAGCTGTCACTTGGTCAGCGTTTTTATCTCCCAGCACTTCACGGCGGTATTTGCTTTGAAAGGCGGCTCCAGCTGCTACAGGAATTCCCTCAGCCACAAAAGCATAGCCACCCAGCAAACGATGCTCCGCAGAAAACATGTGCATGGAACCACCGCGCCCTTTGCTGCAACCTGTGGCTTTGCCAAATAATTCTGCCATTACCTCTCTTGCTGGTACTCCCGCACTCAGAGCATGAACGTGGTCGCGGTAAGTACTACAAACATAATCTTCACCCGGTCGCATTGACTGGACAACACCACTGCAAACGGCTTCTTGACCGTTGTACAAATGGACAAAACCAAACATTTTGCCCCTGTAGTACATTTCAGCGCACTTGTCTTCAAACAAGCGTCCTAATACCATGTCCTCATACAACCGTAACCCTTCTTCCTTAGTGATATGCGTAGTAGCAGGATTAAATGTGGGTAAAGTCCGCTCTTGAACCATTATTTTTGAGTATCCCTGTTGTACAACTTAAAGTTACGGTCTTAAATAAGTTGGTCTGATAACACCTCAGCTTTTAACAGGGTAGCGTTTGCAAGACTCAACAATCAAACTTTATTTATGCACCAAAAAAGGGTCTTAGGGAATAGCTGAACTTTTAATTTTTGATTTTTAACTTTTCAGCCCATGCCCCGTAAGGAGTTGACTTTAACGATAATATATATCGCTTTGGGTTTTTCTCTCTCACTATTCCCCTTCATAGACTAGCAATCAAGACAGACTGCTTTCTGCATATCCATTAACAATTTAAAAAAAATGAAGCAAAAATCTATATACCCAAATAGGTAATTGTAATTAAAGGTTAATTATGATATCATTTTGTTCTCTTGTTATCAGGGTCAATCCCCAATAGTAGTATTTTTGTTACTCCATACTGGGAAAGTCTCAAAAAAATCAATCATCAATAGATTCTTGCAACCACAACATTTATGCCGTGATTCAAAGCGGTAGTTGTGGTTTGTGGTATCGAAGGCTGATAATAGTCGTGTTAAACAAAAATACTAAGAATTAAGACAAACAATTGAGGCTTTCTAGGCGAAAGCAAAAAATTAGTACTAGAATGTGACTCAAAATTTCGGGAAGGTACAAAACGAGTTGTTGCAATATACACTTGTAGAGTAAATTCTATACGGCATTTTTATGGCACAGTTTTACAGGCCTGGAAAGCTCTAGGTGAATTATGTTGATCACGGTGCAGGGGAAGTAGGCTGTGCGAATTCCGCTAGATTACTACCGAATTTTAGGACTACCGTTAGCGGCAAGTGAAGAACAATTGCGACAGGCATACAGCGATCGCATTGTACAATTGCCACGACGTGAGTATTCTCAGGCAGCAATTTCTTCTCGTAAACAACTCATAGAAGAAGCTTACGTGGTTTTATCAGATCCAAAACAACGCAGTACCTACGATCAGCTTTATCTTGCCCACGCCTATGACCCTGATAACCTTGCTGCTGCCGCAGTAGCACTGGAAAATCGTCCAGAAAGCACTAAAAGGGGTATTGACACCCAGAGTCTTGGTATCGAAATTACCCAAGACGAACTAGTTGGCGCTTTATTAATTTTGCAAGAGTTAGGGGAATACGAACTTGTACTCAAACTAGGTCGTCCGTACTTAGTAAATAAAAATAGTGCTACAAGTGCAAGAAAAAGCAATAATTTAGCAGCCGAAGAAATTTATGAAAGTGCTGAACACCCAGATGTTGTTCTCACTGTTGCCCTTGCCTGTCTAGAATTAGGTCGGGAACAGTGGCAGCAAGGTCACTACGAAAATGCCGCCATATCCCTAGAAACTGGTCAAGAACTGCTAGTACGCGAAGGTTTATTCTCCAGTATCCAGGCAGAAATTCAGGCTGATCTTTACAAATTGCGGCCATATCGAATTTTAGAGTTGCTTGCACTACCTCAAGAAAAGACTGCCGAACGCAGCCAAGGCTTAGAATTATTGCAAAATCTCTTAGAAGATCGTGGCGGGATTGATGGCACGAACAATGATGAATCGGGTTTAAACATAGATGACTTTCTGCGATTTATCCAGCAGTTACGCAACCACCTAACAGTCGCAGAGCAGCACAAGTTATTTGAAGCTCAAAGCAAACGTTCTTCTGCTGTTGCCACGTACTTAGCTGTTTATGCCTTGATAGCGCGAGGATTTGCTCAACGGCAACCTGCTTTAATTCGTCAAGCAAGACAAATGCTTGTGCGTCTGGGCAAGCGCCAAGATGTACATTTAGAACAGTCACTATGTGCCTTACTGTTAGGACAAACTGAAGAAGCAACTCGTGTTTTAGAACTTAGCCAGGAGTACGAAGCTTTAGCTTTTATTCGGGAAAAATCTCAAGACTCTCCAGATTTGTTACCGGGTCTGTGTCTATATGCAGAACAGTGGCTGCAACACGAAGTCTTTCCCCATTTTCGAGATTTAGCAAACCAGCAAGCTTTCCTAAAAGATTACTTTGCTAACCAACAGGTGCAAGCTTATTTAGAAGCACTCCCAACTGATGCAGAAACAACTAATGAATGGGCTGTAATTAACCCCCAATATTTTCCCCAGCCCAAGACAAAGAGTCCTCATTTTCATAACAATTCAACTAAGACTTCAGCGTCATTTAATCACAGCAGAATACCTAACCCAGATTTGCCAGAAACACCAATAAAAGAAACGTCTGAATATCTAAACTCATCACCACTTATGTGGAATTCATCTGGAAGTGAAAAATCAGAGGTTCCTGCTGCTGAAAGGATGAGCAGAGGCACAAAGGAGCGTTTGAACGGTTCAGCTAAGAGTGCTGCATCCGGTCATAACCAAAAGCGTAGGCACAGAAAACCCACTCCATCTGCTAGCCGAGAGCGCATACCAGATAATCGTCCTCATTCTCGTCGTCCCCGACGGCGGCGAACTTTTGCGAACACTATAGAAGGGAAAACACGGTTGGTATGGAGAGTGTTTATTTCTTTGGTGAGTATATTAGTTTTCTGGGTGTTAGCCACAACAACTTTTGGATGGTTAAAAAATCTGTTTTTTCCTCCACCCTCTCTGCGTGATGTACAGTTGTTTGTACAGATAAATCAACCACCATTATCTATTCCCCCTCCAAACAGTAAACCAGAATCAGAAGAAGGCCCTTTAACAAATGCAGAGGCAGAGAAAGTTATTAGCACTTGGTTATCTACTAAAGCCGCAGCTTTAGGGCCAAATCATGAGATTAATAATTTAGAGCAAATTTTAGCTGGTTCAGCTTTATCTCAATGGCGGCTGATTGCTCAACAAAATAGGTCAGACAATCGCTACCGCAAGTACGACCATAGTTTGAAGATAGAATCTGTTGAGAGAATTAATTTATTTGCAGATCGTGCCGCAGTGGAAGCTACGGTCAAGGAAGTGTCGCAGTTATATGAAAATGATCAGTTTAAAAACTCTTCTAACGATAAATTGAGAGTTCGGTATGATTTGATTCGAGAACGAGGTAAATGGCGTATTCAGAGTACATCTGTTGTGAATCAGATAATCAGATAAGTTGGAATTTTTAGGCGATGATCTGCAACAATCTTGATCATTCAATTTAATTAGGAAAAATTTTTCACTATATAGCGGTTCCCAGTTAAGTGAGGTACAAAAACCCCACCCCCAACCCCCTCCCCGCTCTTCGATAGGGGGCTATGAAGTACCTCATTTAATTAGGAAAAGCTATAGTTATCACTTAGAGGATGTTTTAAAAGTCCTATTCTCGGTAACAAAACGTTCTAGATCCCCCTAAATCCACGCCACTTGCTTCATTTGGGTAGACCCCAAGACCGCAGTGACTCCCCTTAAAAAGGGGGACTTTAATTCCAGTTCACCCCTTTTTAAGGGGATAAAGAAGTGCCTAAAAGCACAGCCAAACACCTTTAAAACAACCTCTGAGATAATCCTATAGAACAACACTTAGTGATAAAAATGCCTAATATTGAGTATCGCCTCCCCATGATCTGGAATCCAGGCTAGCCACTCATCTGCTGAAATCGGACACAATAAAAGTGCTTCGTCAAAACTAAAGGGGTTGGGAAGTTGCAAAAGGTTTACCCAATTTAAATTTTCCAGATTCTGCCTTCTTGGTTGCACAGCAAAATTTGGTCTATGAGAATCTAGTTTCATAGCTTTCTATTAGCCTTCACAAATGGGCTAATGTAAAATTATTTCTGTAACCTAGACTACAAAATAAATAATATTTGTGAAAAGCATCTGTCGTATAACTTTACGTTGGCTGGGTGGAAGTGTTTGCTTATATTGCAGACTACAACAGGTGTGGCACGACAGGTTGTAGACTGGGCATTAGATCGCATTCCCAACTAGCTTATGTCATTTACTTCTATGCCCTCGCTGCGTGAGCAACAACATCCCCTAATTCGTCAGCTAGCTGATTGTATTGAGGCAGCTTGGCATCAGCACCTGGATCTATCGCCCTACCATTTGCCTGATGAGTTGGGGTATGTGGAAGGTAGACTAGAAGGCGAAAAACTGACGATTGAAAATCGCTGCTATCAAACGCCCCAGTTTCGGAAAATGCACTTGGAACTGGCAAAAATCGGAAATATGCTGGATATTTTGCACTGCGTCATGTTTCCTCGTCCAGAATACAATCTGCCGATGTTTGGTTGCGATTTAGTTGGGGGTAGAGGTCAAATTAGTGCAGCGATCGCAGACCTTTCTCCTATCCAATTAGAGCGCACCTTACCAGAATCTTATACTACTGCACTGGCACAGCTACCAGTGCTTAACTTTTCGCAACCCCGTGAATTACCAGAATGGGGAAATATTTTTTCGGATTTTTGCATCTTTGTGCGCCCCAGTTCCCCAGAAGAAGAAGCAATATTTCTGTCGCGGGTGCGAGAATTTTTAGACATTCATTGTATCCAAGCGATCGCTTCACATCCTGTTTCAGTTGAACAAGTTACACAAAATCTCGCTGGACAACAAAACTACTGCACCAAACAGCAGAAAAACGATAAAACTCGCCGCGTACTAGAAAAAGCCTTTGGCCCAGCTTGGGCAGAAAATTATATGACCACAGTTTTATTCGACCTTCCAACTTAATCATTCCCCCATCTCCATCATCTCCCATCTGTAGGCTCTGTTACGTTTTCGCGTAACGGATAAATGTAGAATTCATTCAACGAGAGTTTAATGGAGTCCCAAAACAACAACAGGGAGAGTAGTCAGGTATTTGAAGCGAATATTACAAAATGGTTTGTTGTCTTGGTAGGTGCAAGCAACTAGAGACAGCTAACTCATTGACCAGAAAGTTAAGGAAACTCTGATGTTAGGAATGCTCAAGTTGATAGATATTTTTTAGTTAGTTAATCATTCATTCACTTAAAGAAGACTAACTTTTGTAGCAAGATTGTATCCAAACAAGGCAACAGTCTATTTTTGTCAATTTTGTGACTAACTGTAGCCGTAGTTGATGTAGCAATACAGTATCGCATCATACCATTTTGGGATTTTGTGTAGAGACATGATATATAGCGTCTCCATATTTAGGTTTGTGAATTCTGCTAATTTCCATTGCACTCACGTCTCAATTAATACTCAAAGTTATTGAATAGCCAGCTACTATAACGCTTTTCGGTTTCAATACAGACTTAACCCCTAGTCCCTTCCTTACAAGGCAAGAGGAGTAAGTAAGCTTCCATTCCTCTTTCCTAAAAGGAGAGAGGAATGGAAGTGAGGTCAAAGTCTATTGATATACAAACGAGCGTAGACGCTTCTTCGGCCTGTCGTAAGACATTGCTATAGAAAACACCATTTTGCAAAACCATAGTCTTGAGCGTTCATCACGCGATGGATTTTAAGCCATACCCAGCTTTAAAGCACTGTTGTTTGTCCTAAGCAGCTGGCTGTTGATTAAAAACCCTTTTATTTTTACTTCCATCAGCACAATTCAGGTAAACGGGCAACATACTATGTCAAGGGTGACTGAAAAGCCAAAGTCAAGTGAGCAGGCACTTAATCAAGAACAACCTAAGATTTGGTGGGGTATCGCTGTAGCTGTGCCAATAGTAATCGCGGCTGGGATACTAGGTACAGCCAAAATCGAGCAGCTGAGAAAACTCACTACATCCGTACCCGTAATGCCATCTACCAATAGCATTAGTGCTGTAGGGCGCTTGGAACCGCGAGGCGAAGTTGTGAAATTGTCCGCCCCATCATCAGGATTATCGCCATCGTCACGAATTCAGCAACTTCTAGTGAGAGAGGGTGAACAAGTAAAGCAAGGCCAAATTGTGGCAATTTTGGACAACCGCGATACCCAAATAGCCGGACTAGAAGAGGCAAAAGCCAAAATGCAAGAAGCCCGTGCGAATTTAGCGCAAGTTAGGGCTGGATCTCCAAGAGATATTCAAGCTCAAAGAGCAGTTGTTGCTCGCTTACAAGCCCAGTTTATTGGTGAAAGGGATGGTCAACAAGCAACGATCGCGCGAATTGCGGCTCAGTTAAGTGGAGATAAACTCGTCCAACGAGCAACAGTAAATCGTCTGGAAGCTGAACTCAGTGGGCAAAAAGAAGCTCTCAGAGCAACGCTTACACGTATCCAAGCTCAACAGCGTAATGCCCAAGTTGATGCTGGACGCTATGATTTTTTATACAAAGAAGGTGCGATTTCTCAACAAGAGCGGGATAGTAGACGTTTGAGTGCAGTAACTTCTAATCAGCAGGTGGCTGAAAGCCAAGCTACGCTCAAGCAGACATTAGCAACACTGCGACAGCAACTTGCTGAAGCTAGAGCCAACCAAATACAAAATTTAGCAACTTTGCAACAGCAGTTAATCGAAGCCAAAGTTAACCGTGACAAAACTTTAGCAACTTTGCAAAGACAAATCGATGAAGAAAAGGCCAAACTGAGCAGACTTATGGACGTTAGTCCTACCGATGTGCAAGTAGCGCAAGCTCAAGTTAGTAATGCGATCGCAAATGTCAGAAAAGCCGAAGCACAACTAAGGTTAAGCTACGTTCAAGCACCAATTGCTGGAGAGATTTTAAAAGTTTACACCAAGTCAGGCGAAGCCATAGGTGCAAATGGCATTGCTGAAATTGGCCAAACTAGCCAAATGTATGTGATTGCTGAAGTCGCCGAAGACAGCATTGGTAAAGTGCGGATTGGTCAAAACGCCACTATCAGCAGCGATAATGGAGCATTTAGCGGCGAATTGAAGGGAACTGTCACTGAAATTGGCAGAAAAATTGGTAAAAAAGATGTGCTGAATACAGATCCAGCAGCAGATGTGGATGCCAGAGTCGTAGAAGTTAAAATTGCTTTGCCTCCAGAAGATAGCCAGAAAGTTTCTGGTTTAACTTACGCTAAAGTTATTGTTGAAATTAATAAATAGTTAAGTTATGGATGAGCAGTAATCCCAATTTATGATTTGATATTTTGAATTGGGAATGTTATTAAATATCTGGTTTAATCAATCTCAAATATTCTCTCAAATCGATACAAGTGTCACCTGAATGGATTTAATGAAAAATCTACAATCGTTAACTAATATCGAGAGTTTAAGTCAAGAGTAACTAACAAGACATTCAGCGATCGCTCAGTCGCGTCAAGTCTTGTGGCTCTTTATAAATCCTCGTTACCAAAGTTAATTACGAATTACGAATTATTTTCCCCGTGCTTGGATGCATATAAAATGAATCAAAAAATACCTCTGTCGTGGCTACAACTGACAAGGGAAAAAACTCGCCTGGCTGTGGCTTTAGCAGGAATTTCTTTTGCTGATATTTTAATGTTTATGCAACTCGGCTTCCGGGATGCCTTATATTATAGTAACGTTCGATTCCATAACAGCTTGCAAGGCGATATTGTCTTAATTAATAGTCAATCAAGCGCTGTTTTGGCGATGAGGAGCTTTTCTCAAAGACGGTTATATAAAGCTTTAGAGTTACCCGCAGTCCAATCAGTACATCCTATATATTTGGACTTTACAATCTGGAAAAATCCTGTAACAGGCCGCCCTCGTAGTATTTTAATTTTTGGAATGAACCCAGAAAATAACATAGTTAACTTACCTGGTGTTCAGGAGAATTTAGATAAACTTAAACTCCCTGATGTAGTTTTATTTGACCGTTCCTCTCGCGTAGAATATGGGCCGATTGCGGCTAATTATAGCCAAGGCAAGACTGTAACAGCAGAAGTACGAAGGCGGCGAATTAAAGTAGAGGGACTATTTACATTAGGTGCATCATTTGGTGCAGATGGTAATTTAATTACGAGTGATATTAACTTTCTGCGGATATTCACTAATCGTCAAAAAGGATTAATTGATATTGGGCTGATTAGATTAAAACCGGGAGCAGATGCTCAAGTTGTTGCCCAAGAACTACGACAGTATTTACCTAAAGAGGTGAATGTTTTAACTAAGCAGGAATTTATTGATTTTGAAAGGAATTATTGGGCAAATAGTACAGCTATTGGATTTATTTTCACATTAGGGACTGTCATGGGTTTCATTGTAGGAACTGTAATTGTTTATCAGATTCTTTATACAGAAGTTGCAGATCACTTAGCTGAATACGCTACCCTCAAAGCAATAGGCTATACACAAAACTATTTATTAACCGTAATTCTTCAAGAGGCTTTACTATTAGCCATTTTGGGATATTTCCCTGGAATAGTTTTTGCTTTATTCATGTATCAAAGTGCCAGAGGTGCAACACTTTTACCAGTTTTTATGAGTTTTGATCGTGCCGTAATGGTTTTGATTTTGACTATGCTGATGTGTATTATTTCTGGTGCGATCGCAGTCCGAAAATTACGTTCCGCAGATCCAGCAGATATCTTTTAATTAATTCAACATTAATTAAAGTTTGCCATCAATAACTATAGCTTATAATCGATAATTAAGAAAACTTAATTTTTGAAAAACCTAAGTTACAACTAACAGAAACATGATAGAAAAAGAACCTGTAATTGCCATTAAAAACCTCAATCATTATTATGGCAAAGGCGCATTGAGAAAACAGATATTATTTGACATCAACCTAGAAATTTATCCTGGTGAAATCGTAATTATGACCGGGCCATCAGGTTCAGGTAAAACCACATTACTGAGCTTAATTGGTGGTTTGCGGTCTGTACAAGAGGGAAGTTTAAAATTTTTAGGTGAAGAACTCTTTGGTGTCAGCCAAAACAAACTGGTACAAATGCGACGCAACATTGGTTATATTTTCCAAGCTCACAATTTGCTAGGGTTTTTGACTGCGAAGCAAAATGTGCAAATGGCGGTAGAGTTGAATGATAATATTTCTCAAACAGAAGCAATGGCTAAATCAAAAGCCATGCTGGGGTCAGTTGGTCTAGAAGAACGAGTTGATTACTACCCAGATAATCTTTCTGGTGGACAGAAACAAAGAATTGCGATCGCTCGCGCCTTAGTGAATCGTCCCCCACTGGTGCTAGCAGACGAGCCAACAGCAGCATTAGACAAACAATCAGGACGCGATGTTGTAGAAATAATGCAGAGTCTAGCCAAAAATCAGGGAACCACCATCTTATTAGTGACACACGACAACCGCATTTTAGACATAGCCGATCGCATCGTAGAAATGGAAGATGGTCTTTTAACCCGTAATTCCTCAAATGCACCCATTTAGTCATTTGTTCTTTGTCATTTGTCCTTTGTCTTTTGTCTTTTGTGAATGACCAATACTTCGACTCCTTTCGACTCCTTTCGACTTCGCTCAAGGCAAGCCGCTCAGTACAAGTGACTAATGACTAATACTTCGACTACGCTCAGTACAAGTGACCAATGACCAATGACCAATGACAGCCATAATTTATTGTCTAGCAGAGCCTGATTTTTTCATTCCAGGTTGGTTTGGTGGAGTTGGGGCATTTGGTTGGCGACTAGTACGGAAAGTCACATTCACGCCTTCATTCGATTGTTCCAGCACTAGTAGAGGCGTGGGTTTAGCCTTTTGATCCCAATGCATAGTAGCAATCCGACCTTGAATTGTTGGTTGCCAACTATCTTCGTCTTCTATGGGACTTAAGTAAGTTTCTATACAGTCAATAATTTGACTAATAGTTGCAGAAGTTGCTTGCGTTGGTAACTTCATTAACCGAATTTGAATGCGAAACAGCACTCGTTTAGCAGAGTTCCCTGGACTACCTGTTTCATACTCTACATCAAAAATTTCATCTACTTGCCGTCCAGCGCTATTAGCAATCCCGACTGATCCAAGTTGGGCTTGATTTGGACGCAGAGCTTGAGTAACTTTTTCTTTGATCTGAATCTTCACTTGATTAAGGATTGCAAAATGAAACACCTCCTCTGACATCCGCATTCGCAGATAATCTAGGTTAAAGTCCCGTGAGTTGACCAAATCGGGATTAGTTTCCATTTTGCGAATCGTTTCTAGCGCCAGCTTAAATTTTTTCTCTAATTCTCGCGCCCGGAATTGTTCAAACTTAAGCTTTTTCTCCAGCTTATTCATCTGGAGCTTACTATACACAATTAAAGCAATCACCGCTAAAGCCAGTCCTCCAGAAGTTACCAACAATAATGGTGGTATTTGAGGATTACTTGCTGGCACTTCCTGGGATGCTTTTTTAGGCTTTGACCCTGGGGATTGGGCAAGAAACATCGAAGTGGGCATGGTTGGAAACTGAAAAACTTGACTCCTGATGTTTAGGATGCCCAAATCTTCAATGCCATCTTGCTGTATGATTAATATTTTTAACATCTTACAAATCGCGTATGTTCAGACACCAGAATATCCCTGCCCTGTCTGAGGTTTCATCTACAAGCTTTCTTCATATTCGTCTGATAGCCACAGATATGGATGGCACATTAACTAGACGAGGAA
The DNA here is from genome assembly GCF_017115105.1 of Nostoc sp. NMS2. Classification (GTDB taxonomy): domain Bacteria; phylum Cyanobacteriota; class Cyanobacteriia; order Cyanobacteriales; family Nostocaceae; genus Nostoc. The sequence continues at coordinate 2,622 of NZ_JABXKH010000171.1, read as the reverse complement.
AATTTACTCCCGCACTGCTGCAAGCTTTAGAGGATTTAGCGGCTGCTCATATTAAGGTGCTGATTGTTACAGGTCGTTCTGCTGGGTGGGTGAGTGGATTGAGTGCGATTATGCCAGTGGCAGGTGCGATCGCAGAAAATGGTGGTTTATACTTTCCATCTGGGAACCACAAACCAGTAGTATTAACACCCATTACCGATTTAGTTCAACATCGCCAGCATTTGGCTACGACTTTTGAGAAATTACAAACCAAATTTCCCCAAATCCAAGAATCTGCTGATAATCGCTTTCGCATCACCGACTGGACTTTTGATGTAGCTGGTTTGAGTCAAGATGAACTACAAACCTTAGATAGTCTTTGTCAACAAATGGGTTGGGGATTTACCTATAGCAATGTGCAGTGTCACATTAAACCCCAAGGGCAAGATAAAGCTGTGGGATTATTGCAGGTATTGCGCGAATATTTGCCCCATTACTCGCCAGAACAAATTGTCACTGTGGGCGATAGCCCCAATGATGAAAGTTTATTTGATCGGCGCTATTTTCCTGTTTCTGTAGGCGTGGCAAACGTTTTGGAATATATGAATCAGTTGAAATATCACCCTGCTTATATTACTAACGCTGCCGAAGGTGAAGGTTTTTGTGAGTTATCTAGTTATATTTTGAAAAGTTTATACAGCACCTGACCAAGAGGCAGGGGAGCAGGGGGCAGGGGAGAAAGATACGCTCAAATCAAGCTGCAAAAAAGGTTTCAAGCTCATGTCTTGAAAAGTTTCCTCCGGCGGTAAACCCGCCTACAGAACTTTTCGCTAAATTTATTTATGGTGTTTCTTCCCTGCTCCCTGCCCCTTTTCCTATTCTATGACTGTGTTTTGCTGCTATATTTATTTGCCGCTATAAAAAAAGGCAATTTCTTTTTCTTTTAGGGGTGCGAAACCAGCATCTATGAGTAATTGGTCGAGTTCTGCTTGGGGAATGTGTTTTGCACCAATTCGCACAATGCGCGATCGCATAGTATTAGATACACCACTGCGTTGTCTATTGCCTTCTAGCGCCATGACTTTACCATAAAGTTCTAATTTGGCAGCCGGAATGGGAGAACCATCAAAATCAATTCCCTGTGCGATCGCTTCATCAATAGCATCAGCACCCGTGGTAGTTTGATTCCCTGGGTTAGTTTCAGTAGGCATAGTGATTTACTCTTAAGGCTATGGGTAGATTTTACCAGCCTTGCTGACACCAAAGCTGTCTACTGGCTTTTTTGATGCTAGACCCATTAAGTTAATTCTAAGTTTTGCGCGTCACCAAACCACCAACAAATGCCCCTAAGATAGTGCCTGTCCAAAGCCCTGTGCTGCTACCTTGCCAAACTGCTCCTGGTGTCATCCAAGCGTTGCACATCTCCTTTAAACCCCAAGGTTGGTTTTGGCACTTTTGGCTATGCAGCATTATGGTGATTTGCCCACTGGTATAAGCACCAAAAAAACCTGATGACAGCGCTAAAAAAGTACAAATTAAAATTTTATTTTTTGTCATTAGTCATTTGTCATTAGGGCCAATGGCACTAAGTTAAGGTAAAATTCTTAGTTTTAACAAAGTTTAGGCGTTTAATTCCCCTGCCTAAGAAGGGCAGAACGTTTTGGGTAGGGGTATAAATCCCCGTCACAAAACAAAATTTACGTTCGCGGAGCGTGCCGGAGGCTCTATTACGAATTACGAATTACGAATTACGAATTACTTAAGCTGTTTCCTCTAAATATTTGTGAGCAAAAGTGACCGCCATAGCACCTTCTCCAACGGCTGAAGCCACGCGCTTTACAGAACCGTGCCGGACATCACCAGCAGCAAAGGAACCGGGAACACTCGTTTCTAGGAAAAAAGGATCGCGTTCTAGAGTCCAGCACTGGGGTAGATGACCATCTTGAAGCAAGTCCGAGCCAGTGACTAAATAACCAGAGCGATCGCGGATAATGTTGGTATCTTTTGCCCATTCGGTATTCGGCGCACCACCAATGCAAACAAATAGTCGCCCCGTATCGATTTGCTGCACTTCTCCATCACTGCAATTAGTAACTTCAATTTGGCGCAGCGATGTATCACCAATTAGCTTAGTAACTTGAGATTGAAACAGCACTTCAATGTTGTTAGTATTTGTAATTCGGTTAATTAAATAATCCGATAAGGTTGCTGCCAAATTATTGCCACGAACTAAAATTGTTACTTTTCGTGCATAGCGAGAGAAATACATGGCGGCTTGACCTGCGGAGTTACCGCCACCGATAACAAAGACGTGTTCATCTTGACACATGGGTGCTTCGCTTGCGCCCGCACCGTAGAACAATCCCACCTTTAAAAATTGGTCTTCGTTGGGTAAATTTAGCCGCCGATATTCTACACCAGTGGCACAAATATTTGCTCGTGCAACCATTTTGCTGCCATCTGCCATATCTGTATAGATCCGATTATTCTTAAATTCCGATTTCGTTCCTTCGCGTAATAGCAAAATCTCTACCCCAAACTTAACAGCTTGCTGCCGTGCGCGTTCGGCTAAATTAGCACCGCTAATTGGTTGAGTCGATGGGGGATATTATTCCCCGCACCTCTCAGTTAAATCTGGGCGTG
>NZ_JABXKH010000022.1:5419-38396 GCF_017115105.1 Nostoc sp. NMS2 | reverse complement strand
GCCCCTTGAGGGTAGTAATGGGGCTGCCATCAATCCGCCACAGTTTCACTGTTTTATCCACACTGGCACTTGCAATGGTCTTGCCATCCGGGCTGAAGGCGACCTGCCAAACCTGATCGTTATGCCCCTTGAGGGTAGTAATGGGGCTGCCATCAATCCGCCACAGTTTCACTGTTTTGTCATTACTTGCACTGGCAATGGTCTTGCCGTCCGGGCTGAAGGCGACCTGGTTAACGTCACCGTCATGCCCCTTGAGGGTAGTAATGAGGCTGCCATCAATCCGCCACAGTTTCACTGTTTTGTCCCTACTTGCACTTGCAATGGTCTTGCCATCCGGGCTGAAGGCGACCTGGTTAACGTCACCGTCATGCCCCTTGAGGGTAGTAATGAGGCTGCCATCAATTCGCCACAGTTTCACTGTTTTGTCAAAACTAGCACTTGCAATGGTCTTGCCATCCGGGCTGAAGGCGACCTGAAAAACCCCAAGATCATGCCCCTTAAGGGTAGTAATGAGGCTGCCATCAATCCCCCACAGTTTCACTGTTTTGTCATTACTGGTACTTGCAATGGTCTTGCCATCCGGGCTGAAGGCGACATCATGAACCTCACCGTCATGCCCCTTGAGGGTAGTAATGAGGCTGCCATCAATTCGCCACAGTTTCACTGTTTTGTCATAACTAGCACTTGCAATGGTCTTGCTATCCGGGCTGAAGGCGACTTGCGTAACCTCACCGTCATGCCCCTTGAGGGTAGTAATGAGGCTGCCATCAATCCGCCACAGTTTCACTGTTTTGTCCCTACTTGCACTTGCAATGGTCTTGCCATCCGGGCTGAAGGCGACCTGGTTAACGTCACCGTCATGCCCCTTGAGGGTAGTAATGAGGCTGCCATCAATTCGCCACAGTTTCACTGTTTTGTCATTACTGGTACTTGCAATGGTCTTGCCATCCGGGCTGAAGGCGACCTGCTCACCCGCATCTTCACCCACAAGACGGTTTTGCTCTCTAGTTTCGTAAAATACTTGGCGCAGGTTGGCTACAACCTGCATCTTGGTATCCGCATCTGCTCTACCTGATGATTCAACTTTTCGCAATTCCTTCCCGGCTTTTACGTTGTTGATCAGTGCATCCAGTTGCGAATTTGAGTTTAAAGATTGTGTGGCAATTGTATTCAAGCTTTGTAGTTGAGCAACCTCGGATTGAACTTGAGCTTCTTTCCACTGAGCAAAGGCAAAAATTGCCACTGCACCTACTATGAACGTGGAACCTACAGCTACTTTAGTAGTGGTCTGCGCTGCTTGACGTGCTTTTATCTGTTGCTGAAGTTCTCGCTGTTGCCGTTCTTGTGTTTCTTGTTGGAGCCGCCTTTGTTCTGCTTGACTAACTGCAATTAACTCCCGTGCTAAACCACTTAAAGAAATCCTTTCACCGTGGTTTTGCCAAAAATCTTCAGATGACGCTAACTTTACCCCTTGCAGTAAGTAATCCTTAATCTTGCCATTATCCAGCCACTCTTGAGCAGATGACTCAATTTTCCGTTGTTGTCTCAACGCCTCTCGGTTTTCCGAAATCCACTGGCGTAACACTGACCAATTACGAATCAACGCCTCATGAGCAACATCCACCACTGCCAAACGACCCGATTCTGCCCCTTTCCCTACCAAGGTACTAGTCACAAGGAGCCGAACATTTTCAGCCGCCAGTTTGCTAATTACTCTTTCTACTACTGCTACTTCCTGGGATGATGACACCAAATTCTGAAGCAAAACTCGTCTGCGGGTATCCTCTGTTCCCTCTCCTAGCTGCGTTAGTTCCAGAAAAATCCGCTTGGCAATAGGCTGTTCATCTGATGATAAAGACTCATAAACCTCAGTAGCACGTTTTTCTAAGGTTCCCTTGACACCTCCCAAGCGGGTGTATGCGGCTAAGGTAAATTCTTGCTGCTGCCAAAGTTGGGTCAGCGTGTACTGCAATAATGGTAAAGTTCCTGGTGAACCTTCTACATCGGCAATTATTTGCTGTACAAGTTCTTTTTGTACCTGTAAACCCACCTTCAAAGCTGGTGCAGTAATTGCTTGTTCTAGTTCGTCCTGTCTCATCGGTGTCACTGTCACCAGATGTTGCTGAATCTGTTGTGCCAGCCCACTATATTCTTGTTCCGCACACTTCCCAAAAAAGTCTGCCCTCATTGTCAACACTAAGCAGAGCTTATTATTAGTGTGAGATAAAGCACTCAGCAAACATTTAAAAAATCTTTGTCGTTCTTCAATATCCTGACATAAGGTAAAAGCTTCCTCAAATTGATCTGCTACTAGCACTACCCGTTCAGTATCAGCAGCATGAATCAATTGCCCTAAGCCGACTCCACCCTTGGCTAGCAGTTCCTCAGCCGTAGCTAATTGAGATGCTCTATCAATTACTGATAAACCAGAATCTAAAAATGCCAGTGCTAAACTCTGGAGGGGATGCTCACCAGGGCGAAAAATCTTAATTAACCAATTATCGCTACCTGACAACCGCCTTCCTAGTTGAATTTGATACAGTAAACCTGCCCTGACTACACTTGATTTTCCACTACCTGATGCTCCCAAAATCGCCAAGAAGTTGCTAGAACGGACTTTATCTAATAATTGGTCTGTTAACGCTTCTCTGCCGAAAAAATATTCAGCGTCTGATTCTTTACAGTCAAAGTATTGCAAACCACGATAAGGACAAACGGAGCCAGTGACAGTATAACCAGACTCCTGCTTTTGCTGTTGCCAAGTGCGTGTTAAGTCAATTGCACTACCAGAATTAGCAAAAATGGGGCGTTGTGGGTAGTTATCCCAATGATGATGGAGAAAGTCAATTAAAGTATAGTTAGTTACCCATGCTCCGGGTGAGCGTTGCGGGTCAAGTCCTTGCAACAAAGCTTCTGTCAACACGCTATGATTGCTGCCGATCGCTTCATAGGCGACTTCAAATTCTCTAGATGCAGCAATAAAACATCTATCGCGCCCTTTACCCCTGTCTCCAGGATCTGCCTCCGCAAAATTTAGTAACTCGCCACTGTAACAACAGTCCAACCAAATAATCTGTTGTTTTACCTCACTTTCTTGCAAAAGTTCCCGCAGCCATTTCAAGCGAATACCCCAGTTACCCAAATCTGGGTTAACATCACTTGTCGCCAAAAAGCCTTCCTGAATACCTCTGTTTTTTCGCAGTCCATGTCCAGAAAAGTACAGCAGTGCGGTATCTGGAGCATTCTTACCTTCCGGCTTAAACAGTTGAACTATAGCTTCTTCTAACTGCGTTAAGGTAACTGAGGTCTTTTGACCAACACGAACAGTATTATTTTCCTTATCTTTGACGCTTGGTAGCCGCTTAACGTTAAATTGACCGTACTGCTCTAGTAGCTTGCCTATAGCTTCTGCATCAATTGCTGGTGCTGTCAGACTAGGCAGACGTTCATAACTATAAGTATTAATTCCTACTACCAAAGCGTCTCGAATCATAAGTAGGAGAAATTTTTAGAGAATCTTTGTTCTCAGCATTATCACTCAGTAATTACAAAAAACTCATAAATATTCCGTAAAAACTTCTATAAAGTTGTGGTAATTACTAAAATTTCTGTATCAGGAGTTCATTTCATGACAAAAGTAATACCTATCAAACTAGATGACAATACGGTAATCTACATCGAAGCTACAGAGGATGTAAACATTCCTGTAGTCAACACGGTGGTGTTGGATGAGGAAGAGGAAGAAGAAGCGCTAGTTGGTAAAGGGATAAGTCCTGAACAAGTACGACAAAAAATGATGCAAAATTTCCTGTCGATTCAAAATACAATTCGGACTTATACAGTTTATACCTTAAATGCTTTTAAACAGATTCCGATCGCTGAAGTCAACAAAGTTACCTTAGAGTTCGGCATCGAAATGGGCGGAGAGGCTGGTGTTCCCTATGTCACAAAAGGTACTGCTAAAAGTAATATGAAAATTACTGTTGAATGTTCGTTCCCTAAAGAGAATACATAGGTAATTCGGGAAGCTATCGGTATCTCGGCAGACCTCCTTGAGGGTTCAAAATGTCGGCTAGATACAATTAATTGAGCCATTATCGCCCAACAGCAATACGACTCATTGGCTCTCAAAAACTTTGAGAGTCCGGCTTTCATATCCAAAGTTAGTTAGGGCAACACGAGTGTTGCTTAATCAGCATGGTTTAAGTAGAACCGCGATATTAGGCAAATCCTGATACTCATGCCCTTATTCAACTAACTCCAGTCTCATCCCCTCATTCCCTGGCACAAAGCATTCCCAGATTCTTAAGCTGGTTTCAATATTCTCTAGTTTGACGATCGCTTTGAGCAAGCCCTGTTCATAGACAAACCTAGTTACAATCCCCTCTAAACCATGCCGCTTGCTGCCAGGGCAGTGAACCCGCACCCTTGCACCTTTAGTAATTTCTGGTGTAATTGCATTATTTTTGACCTGTTCAGGCTTAGTTGATACTGTGTCAACAGCTTCAACTGGCATCTGAGGAATTGAATCATCCGGTGGCGGAATTTCAGTCTTATCCATGACATTATCTTGTCCGTAGTCTGCGTAGAAAACGCTATTGTCAGTACTGACAGTCAGTGATTGGCAGTGGCTATCACTGACATTAAATTCCTCGTTAAAAAGAGCTTTAGAGATGTATTTTTCTTTATTGTCAGTGTTGTCAGTGGTTGTAAAGGGTTTTTCACCTGATTCAATTTTTGATGCCACAAATCTTACAGAGCGACCTTTACGTACAATTTCTCCATAACCCATTTGTTCCAGTTTGAGAAATAAATCATGAGTGTAGGCACTGGGTTCTCTGCCTGCGGCCTTGGCTCGTGACTTGATGCTATCCAGTGGTCGATAAATGTCACGGACAGAAACGCCGTCTGATGTTTGGGAAGCACGGTCATAAATTTGCAACAGAATTGAGCTAATTTCATCACTATTGCTCACTTTCTCTTGTAAAACGTGAAAAGCACTGCGATAGTATTGGGCAAGCTTGACAGCACGTTCTAGGGTATCTTTTTGCAGCGTTGTAATATCTCGGCTATTGGGTGAGTAAAAACACTCAATCAGGTGCAGATTCAACGCAATTCTCAAAACCTGGGTTGTTAGTTTCGACATCCAATTACGGATGGCGGCGTGTGTCGTTTGTTCTATTTGGTCGCCAATTACCTCGACTAGCTTTTTGTAATATGCTTTAGCCTGGGGACTGATTTTGACGTTGATTTCTGGTAATTGCTCTAGCCACTTGTAAAGTAGGGGCAAGCGATCGCTAAGTTGACAAAAGCCTTCTATGTATCGCTGTTTACGACGCTGGGGAACTGCAAACAACATTCTCGCTTGCAACCCGTTATTGTCATCAGCGTCCTTGAAGATTTTGCGAAATACACCGGGTTGAATACCACCCGTCACAGAAACGGCTGTACGTTCTGCAAAATAACTGTCAGTTAAAGATGTCCGATCTACACAAAGGGCGGCTGCATCCCAAAGTTTTAACAAAATCTGCAAGCTTTCATCCTCACCCTTGGAGAATTGCCCCAAGGAATTAAACAGCCCCGCTATTTCATCTCTTGCCCACAGCGCCCCATTGTCGGCGTTTTCAGCAGAGCGCTTTAACACAGCTTGAATGGTTGCGACTTCAAACAGATATTTCCTTAAAGCGGGTGGTTCTGGCTCATCCCCTTCACCGCCCCCTTTCTCCCACTGTTTTAGCGCCCGTTTGTAATCATTATCAGCATCTTTGTAGCGCTGCATAGCTTCCGCTTGCATTTTACGCAATGGGGCTACAACCAAGCTGTCTGCGCGGCTTTTTCCGCCACCAGACTCTAAAACTGTCACAGTCCACAGTACAGAGGGGATTTTATGAGATTGCATATCCAGATTAATTGTCGTGCCTGCTAAGGAGGCAACAGCGCTGATTAAGGGCTGCCAGATTACAACTGGATCAACATTCAAAACGTCCGCGTCATGGGTTAAATCACGGGCGAGAGGGGCGGGTAAGATAGTATCCCAGTCAATCTTAGTATTTCGCCACTCGATGAGCGACTTGAGCCGCATTTCATCTTCTGGCAGAACCTCATCCAGTTTGACACGCTCCCTAGCAACAATGCGGTCAAAAAGCTTTTGGTTAATTCCTAATTCCGTACAGAGTAAGTCTAATTTAAAACTCTCTTCTATGTCATCTAAATTAGAGGCTAAGATGCCACTGACAACACTGACAATAGACTGAGAATCTTGCCTAGTAATCCTTTCTATTGTCAGTGGTGGCACTGACAATAAGCTATTGTCAGTACTGACAATAGACTTTTGTACGGTTAACCGTTTTTGGCTATGTGTCCCTTTTTGCTTGTTTAACCAAGCGGTGTAGCATCCTTGTAGCTTTTCGTCATCTAAAGATGGTTGTTTGGCGTGTGCGTCCGCGTGTTTCCACCAGCCCTCAGATTCACCACGAACATCGGAGCCAAGGGGTGGGGTGCAATGATAGCAGAACTGGTCATAAAGGGCGCGTGGGTCGCCGTCGTAGTCAATACCCAATTCTTGGAGGCGACGGGCAGTAGCGATTAAATTAAGGCTGAGTTTTTGTGCTGCGTCGTTGCGTCCACCGTCACCAGTGCCATGCTCTACTAAATCTCTGTCCTCACGTCCTAGAAAGATGGATAAATTTGGGCGAGTGCTGACTGTAGTTTGCACTGGCTTAGTTTGGGGCTGTGGAACTGCTACGGGCTGTTGCTGATTCAGCATCAACTCAATCACCCAGTTTGGACAGTTTGCAACTTCAATATCTTGCGGCGATCGCACCCAATGATAACTACCAGTTTGGGGGTGTACTGATGGCGGTAGTACGCTTTGCAGCCCATTCCAGCGAAATTCTAGTAACTGTTCTTTACCGTCATCGTCCTTAACTCCAGTTTTGAGCTTGACAGTTTTTACTAGTTGCCAGTAGTCCTGTGTTACAAAGTAAAGTAACTGTCTGCGCCCAGCTTTGCCAGAGCTAAAAATTACTGTGTCGGGTAAGTCGCCATCAGAAAGCTTTTGTAGTAGTGCCTCTGCTGCGTGACCATCGGCATCAATGGCTAAAATTCCGCCTGATACAACTCCAGTGCGGATGCCATAGCCAAAGGCTCTGTCTGATTGCAGTTCTTTAATCAGCGTTTGCCTATTTAGTGCTGTTTCTTGCTGCCAGTCTTGACGATAAGGGCGCTTATTGTCTGTAACTGGGGTCAATGCCCAGTTACCAGGAATTTGCTGTAAGCCGGAAATTAGACGCTCTGCGGTCGTTGGATTGATTTGTGTAGTATGCACTTGTATTACCTCGAATTTTTTAAAATTCGGGTAACTCCTTATTGCAACACGACCGCAGAACTAGTTATCATAGAGCTGCGATCGCGGTTCCGAAAAAGCCTCTTAAACTTTTTGTTCGGAGTTACCCGTGATAAATCTAGAAATGATGGAACCCGCTTAACTTCCCGGTCGAGCGGGTTTCGTCATTTGTGAACCTGTTTTCCTAATGGGTGTATGGCAATTCCCATCATCAAGCTACATCCTTTACTGTGAAGCCCTTGCTACATTTTTGAATTAACAGCCAACGGTCAGAGTCCTTATCTAGTGCTGGCTTGAGACGAAAATTAAAAACATCCTCCCACACCTCTACACCGTGAATAGAAGCAAAATCAATCTCAAGCTCTTTAAAATGTAGATAGTCCCGTTCGCCGATAGCTGTCAGCATGGGGAGTAATGCAGTTAGTGGTATTTGGGTTGCTGTCTCAGTCATCTGGGTAGTCCTCAAAAATACAAACAATTGGTAGAGGTTCGTCTTCTGTGTCGATGATTTCGACCAACCGCTTAAAAGTGTTCCTGGCTATTCTTTTACAGCGTTCCTCCGATACTGCGGCTGACCATTGCCTAGTTTCTTTTAATCGGTAAAATTACCTCCTTTTTTTTTGTACGCAATCGCTTAATCCTCGCTCCATTCCAATAACTCACAGGGCTGGACTTTATAACAGTCACAGATTTTGTTAAGTGCTATTCCATTGGGTATTTGCTCAGAATTGTCGCACAGCGCGTACACTGTGGTTTTTGATAGTCCCGTCTCTTTCATAAATTGATAGCGTGTGATTTTGAGCTTTTCTTCAATAAACCTCCTCACAGTGTTACGAACTGGCATGGCAACCCGTCTGGTATTATCAGATTCCCATTTAACACTATGCCAGTTAAGCTTGCAATTGTCGGCTAGCTTTATATGGTAATTTGTCTTGACATTACAAGTTAGCCTATACTATTATCATAGTGCCTGGGTTATTGATGCGTCAATAACTCAGGCAAACACGATTATTTAGCTACGAACACAGGTTATTTGCATTGCGTCCGCTCTATATATGCGGTCGCGGTAATTGTGTGTGTCTGCATTAGGACAGAGGATTCATGCATATTAATTTACGCAACTTAGAAGCAATCAACGAACTACCTCTTGAGAGAACAATGCTTAATCAAAATCAATTACGAAGGTTAGAAGCAATAGATCGCTGGCTCAGAGAAATCCGAGATTCTGAAGAATTCAACCAACTGGAATACTCCCCAGATGTGATGCTAGGGGATGCAATACAAGCAGTAGGCGAACTACTTGACGAACATGAACCCTATGATTACAAGCCCACAAATTTTACTAATGACCAGTGGCATTCATATCTAGAACAAAAGCCAGTAATGCACATTCGCCGTGTGAAGAATTGGCGTGAAAAGATTAACTCATTCATACTTAATGGAGCGTCATCAGTAGCAATTGTGAGCTTGGTAACTACTAGTTTTATGGTAGTTGGTTCTATCTTTTGTCACGGGTTTGATCGGATTGAGGAAAGTAGAGGCGAGGAATATCAACCCACATGGATCTACAACGCCAAAATTTTTGAAGGAAGTGCTATCGCATCAATTGCCGTCTTCCTGGGTGCAAGCTTGACAGGCGCGTGTGTCGCGGGAGATAAAAATGATGATTGATAAAGAGCTTGTAGGATGCGTCACGCTATTGAGCCAGAGCAAAACTTACTTCATTGATGGAACGCTGTACAGATATTTAACAAGCAGTGACAGTATCAACCACACACAATATTATTTCCGTCCTTTACCGCGTCAGTCTAAGAGCGCTGACTTAAAGCTCAATCGTGACAAAGTGCTAAGGCGTTGTTATGAAATTCCGAGCTTATATAAACAGCACACAGCAGAGATAAATAAGAACTCAATACAGTTGAGTTTGTTCTAAACCTTGGTAACATCTACTACCGCGCAAAACGTCCAAAAGCAAAGGTACAAGCGCGTCAACTAGTCCAAAACGGGCGCTTTTACGGGGGTAAAAGGAATTTTGTCAATATATCAGAAACTCTGGCAAGCCTTGTTATTGCGTGATTATAGCCGACGAAAAAACATACTTTGAAATTTTTCAGAGTTATTTTTCAGAGTTATTGATAGCTTTCAGCTAGCGGGTCGTATCGAGATAACTGATTCAGCTAATTACATACATCAAATACCTTGGACGCATTCGGAATACGAATCAATTTTATACACCATTACAGAATAAGACGGAGGTAATGTGTCAAATAAAGAGTATGTGGCTAAGTATCGAAAACTCAAACGAGTCTACGAGCGCGAGTTAGGGAAAGAGATTGCTGACATTACTTGGTATCGGACAGTCTCTATTCTGAAACAGCATTTTAGTTTCAACGTGCTGGGTAGCGATGCTCAAAAGATAGTTGAGACATTCGCCGGATTTAAACGTCGCTACGGCAGCTTTACAGGTCGCGGTGAGGGATTCAGTGAACGCTGGGAGGCATTCAAGCACTTCTACGAGATGGATGCTCAATATCACGGAGAAGAATTTATGAAGCTTCTTGCAGACTATTTAAAAATCAATCTTGACCACGTACCGCGTAGCACTCCTTACTACTGGTTTGAGAAAGCTGAACTATCTTTCAGCGCTGAAAATATTTACCACTGCAAAGATTTAGCCCTTGTTGCGTTTGTTGCTGCTAAATGGGCAATCAACAAGCGCTCACAACCGATAAAATCCGCAACCATCGAAGTTTTAACACTAGCCCTATAAGGAGCAATTACCATGTCTGACAAATTTACTAACAATGTCCGCGCTCGTTTGTACAAACAGGGTTATCAAGGATTTACCAAAGACGATTACACGTCAGCAGCGATCGCTGTCGAGTGCGATGACCTTGACAATCCAACCAAAGAGCAATTGAGCCAAGCCGTTGATTATCTCAAAGAAAAAGCAACCAACCGATTAACTGTAATTGATGAATCTGTTGAAGAAACGTTTCTAGTAGGGGCAGAAGATGCACAGCCTGAAGTTGAATCTAATCAGCTTGCAGTTGCCGAACCAGAGAATCAGATTGTGCTGACTGAGCAGGAAAAGCAAGCCCTCGTTGCAGATATTGCACAGGGCGCAGGAATTGAACTCAAAGCGGCGGATGTGAAACAGATTACAGTGTCCATCGCTTCCACCTTTGCATCCAGAAAAGAGTTAAACGAGGCGATTTTTAACGCGCTCGTCCACTTTGCAAGGGAATTCAAAAATCAGGAAGTATCAAAAATCCGACGCAAAGCCGACGAAATAAGGCAGACGCTGGCAGAGATGGATGATGTTGCAGGCAGTGAACTGACCCAGATCAAGCAAGCGATGGAGGCAACCGCCCTGGACTACAAAAGCCAGTTTGCAGACCTCGCGTTATCTTTCGCCGGAATTATCGATTAAAGGAGCAAACAAGCTCACTTACAAACATTTGTTGATTGGGCTTGTGGGGATACCGTTACTAATTGCACTGCTGGCCCCCCTCTCTCAATGGTTTATGACGGAATGTTGCACATACAGGAGTCAAAAACGTGAAACATATCAAGAATCTAGTCGGCAAGCATGGTAAAAAGCTCAAGGCAAGGGCTGAAAAGTTGGGTGTCGCTGATAGCTTAATCATGGGTTGCATCAATGGCGACGATGCAGCGCTGACCAAAGTAGGGGAAATGGGTAACGAAGGTGAGCGCATCTTAACCATCATGCCCTACATCACAGATAACCTGTCAGCGTTCATCAAAGGCACTGAGGAATATAACAAAGGACTTGCAGAGATTTACAAGCAAGCTGGTGCGTCTGGTATTGCTCTCGACAAAGCCAGTGCTGATTTAACGATCGCAAATTTAAAGTACGGTCATGAGCGCTCAGAAATCGGATTGAAGCTGGCCAGCGACCGCACACTAGAGAATCAGCGCTACAGAGAAAGCATCGACCTAGTTAAGCTCAAGGCTTACATCGATTATCACATGAGCAAAGTTGACCATCTGGCGGCTGCTAAATCGCAGTTAGCCCGACCTGTTAAGGCACAGCTAGACGCTGATAGGACTTATGAGACAGAAAAGGCAAAACATCTATTGACTTATGGCGAAGGTTCAGACCTTGATTTAGTGCCTCGTAAGTCATTTACGACTAACAAGTTAGTGCAAGCCTTCCGTACTGCTGTTTCTACGATTTTCGAGTAATCAGCATCTAAAAATCCCCTACTAAGTTACCGCTCAGTAGGGGAAATGAAAATTAGTCATGAGAACAATGTTAGATGAACTTGACACCGAATTGCAAGACGGGGACACCGAACAATCACGCTTCTATCAAGACTTTCCTGATACTGCATTTACCCAGGATGAACAAGAAGCTATTAAAAGATTCAAAGCGAAGGAAATTGAAAAGCTTAATCGCAGTCGCGCTGTTCTTAAAGGAATTGAATCTTGCGGCTGGGGTGTTACTTCCTATTGCTTGGCTAAGTATTTAGTAATAGCTACAGGCTCGGCGGGGCTAATGCCTGCGGTCGCTATTGTGTTGGGAATTAATCAAATAGTCAATCGTGATTTGTTGGAGTTCACCGTAAACAAGTCTCCTGAAGGATGGGTTTTTACGGACATGGACAAGGCGATAAAATTTCTCTTTCAAACAATATTCGGATGCTTCATTTTGTGGACTGCTATCGGCGATTTTTACGCCACAATGCAGAATTCACACAAGACTTATGACAACATCAAAGCGACTGTAGAAGATTTTAACCGTCTGCCAGAATCAGACAAAACTATTGTGTTTGTGGTGGGTGCATTAGTGGCAGGTAGTGTTGTTTACGGCATCCACAAATCCAAGTCATGAAGGCTCAACCCCTACTGAAAATTGGTGCTGTCACAGCTTTACTTCTGGGGCTTTTCAGCGCTTATTACTATGGGCAGACACCGCACCCTTATCAATTTACTGAAGTGCGATTTTGTCCTACTACCGCGAATAAACGGACATTTGGGAAGTACTATAACAAACCCGCAAAATCACAATCAGTACTTGATAATAAATACTGTCGTTTCAAGTACAGATTGCTAACAGAAGTATGGAAGTCACGACAGTTTAATGATGTTGTATCTCTCCCTGACGGTGCTTTCATTACGTCAGATTTGGCTCCATCAGAGAATCCTAGTCTGTGGTTATTAGTCGCGCCTGCTTTTATCTGGATGGGTTATTACTGCTGGGCTGCTAAAGATGAGATTGACAACGAATCAAGTTTTCAACGTCTGGAAGATTTTAAGACAGCTATTAAGCGCCAAGGGTTAATTACTAGGACTGAGCGCGATTTGCAGTCACATGAATCAGCACGGATATCAGACAAACATAAGAAGGACATCGACAGACGCGCTGATAATTTGTTAGTCCAAGAACGCTATATCTCTCTTGATGAATTGCAACAACAGTATCAGCGTCAGTCAGAGCTTGAAGATTTACAGTTTAGCAACACTAAAAAACAGTTCGCGGTTGCTGACTCCGTAGCTGACAAATCCATTGCTGAAAACAGAAGAGACAAGCGCAAAGCGGACGCAGAAAACATCAATCCCAGTAGTGAAAAAGTTAAGGCTCCACAAGGAACGACCGCCCAAGAATTAGTTCAACTATTGAAAAATCATGAGGGCGGTTGGCTATGGGATGTCATCGAGTCCACAAAACCAGTTTGGGTGTTGGGAGGTCAAGGTAGTGGTAAAAGTAGTTTTGCTGCATCAATTGTTATGTGTAGGAAGGCGATTTTTGATTGGAATATTACATCAATCGTTGACGCTCATGGACATAAGAACAGAGCTAAAGCTTGGAAGTTGTTGATACCTTTGGAGCCGGAATTAATCGGCGAACGCAACGATTATTTAGCTATTGGTGAGGCAATGGATGAAGCTGTTCAACGTTGGAGTGACCGCACAGAAAACGACACCCCTATTCAAACACTTTGGGATGAATTGACACAGCTTTCTATGCAAGATGATTGCAAAGAATCAGTCAAAAAGTTTGTGAGACATTCACTTACTGATGTTCGCAAAGCAGCCGAATATCTAGTTTGTATTTCTCATGCTTTTACTAATGCCGCTTCTGGCAATGCTGAGGGGTTTAATGATTTAAGGCAAAGCGAAACTATCCAAATCAAGCGCAAGTCAAAGAACGGTCGCGTACCTCTAAACCATGCTGAAATTAGTGGTCTTTATGATGACGACGGAAATCTGATTGAATCAAAGCGCGTCACAGTTCCTGACTGGTTTTATCCTGATAGCTTGCTCAGATTTATTAGCGCTCGTTAGAGAAATATTTCTCGTCAGTCACAAAACCTGAAAACTTTGTCGATTAGTCGATTAAAAATAGTGAGGGATTTACATTTATGCACCCAATAGAATTTAAGAAAAAGTGGCAATTAACTTACAACGAGCTAGCACTCGTCTTAGGTTACGAAAATGATTTCACTGTCCGTTGCTGGGGGATAAATGGAGGGCACAGGCGCAACCCTCAAAAAGTTGCTTATGTTGCTTGTCGCCTTCTAGATGAAAAATGGTCAGTTGAGGGGAAAGTTATAGATTCTTACCTTTGATAATTTCTCTTTGCGTCTCTGCTAATTAATTACTTGAAATAGGTGAATACTATGCACCCAATAGAATTTAAGAAAAAGTGGCAATTAACTTATGACGAGCTTGCACTTGTTTTAGGTTATCAAGGTGATTATACTGTTCGTTCTTGGGGTACGAATGGAAGACACAAGCGCAATCCTCAAAATGTTGTTTATGTCGCTTGTCGTCTTCTAGATGAGAAGTGGTCAACTCAGGGGAAACTTGTGGATTCTTATCTTTGACTATACTTTTTTAAACTAGGATTATTTACCCCTTCAGCAATTATTTATTAAGCGGGTGCTTGACCGGAAGAGGCAAACGAGCCACGCAGTGGCGATGTGCGTCTGAGGTCAAGCACCTGCAACTTATTTAATCCGTCAATCTCTTGAGCCAAGGAAGTAACATAATTAAAGATGAGAAATTATGGAAGCGAACAGGCCATGATTACTAAAGAAGAAATTACTATCAAAGTCCCCTCCTTGGTAGCAGAGGCATACCGCAATGCCACTGAAGAAGAACGGGAACAATTGCAACTTAAGATTGCGGCAATTATGCAGTCTCAATTTACAACTCCAAGACTTGAGGCGATTGCACGTTTAAGAAACACGATGGATAAAGCTAGCCTTGAAGCACAAGAGCGAGGATTAACGCCTGAAATCTTAGAATCGATTTTGAATGATGACGAATAATCGACGGTTCGTATTTGATACGAATGTGCTGATTAGCGCATTTTTGTTTAGTCAAAGCAAGCCACGGCAGGCATTAGAACAAGCTACTGTTATTGGCGTTATCGTATTATCAAATACTGTCTTATCGGAGTTAGAAGAGGTTTTATATCGTCCCAAATTTGATAGGTATCTCACCAAAGAAAGGCGGCAAGAATTTCTAGAAAATTTAACAGAAAACGCTCAGTTTATTGACGTGACTGAGCAGATTGATGAATGTCGAGATCCAAAAGATAACAAATACTTGGAATTAGCACTCAGTAGTCAAGCAGAGTGTATTGTTACCGGAGATGATGATTTGCTGGTGCTAAACCCCTGGAGGGGCATTGAAATTCTGACTGTTCAAGAATTTTTGGCTTCTAAGTAGCAATAGTTACCCTACACCCGATAATACGCTTTGGTTAAGGAAGTTATTTATGGTTTCTCATTCCAACTTCTACGAAACCAAGCTTTCACCCCAGGACGCAACTGATATCAGTATTGATATCGCAGGGTGTCTGACCACTATGTATAAGCCAGCTTTATCAATCGCTCTCTGTAAAGAGTTTTTTGGCACTTGAAAGATAAGTAATGCTTAACTGAGGTCACTTTCGGGGTGGATGTTCACGAAAGGATCAGGGTTTGGGAGAATGGGTAGTGTCCATATTTCGTCGCGTACACCGGACACTACCACCAGGAATAAATGAGGCTACCGCCCCCAACTCGTCTACCAAACAAGCATTACAGGTCTAGAGAATACCTTACACCAAGCGAGGTGCGATCTCTACTCGATGCTGCACTAGAACGCAAAGCTCGTTATTCTCACCGTGATTATACACTTATGCTGATGATGTTTCGCCACGGTCTGAGGGTGGGAGAAGCTGTGGGTTCTAAATGTGGGTTGCGCTGGGATGCACTGATGTGGGCCGAACGTCAGATTTTCATCACCAGGGAAAAGGGCAGCGATTCTGGAGTGCATCCCTTGAGAGATGATGAATTGGTTTTGCTCAAAGAACTCAGAGAGATGTTGCCAGATAGCAAATATATCTTCGTTTCTGAGCGCGGTGAGGTGATGTCTACTGATGCGGTGCGAAAGCTACTTGGGCGACTGGCGGCACAGGCTGGGCTTGATATCAAAGTTCACTGTCACATGATGCGCCATGCTTGCGGTTACTATTTGGTAAATCAGGGTTACAACACTAGGGAAATTCAAGATTTTCTCGGACACCGCGATATCAAACACACTGAAAAGTATACCAAGCTGAATGCTCGACGTTTCCTGAATTTCGATTGGGGTGATTTGTGATAATGAAGTAGATTTTGGGAATACTATGCGGAGTGTTCTTAAAAAAACTATGAATAATATTATTCAAGAAATCGAGAAGTTAAATAAAGATTCTAGAACTGTTAAGACAGCGCATTTTTTGGCTTTTCAAAAAAAACAAAAAATACATAGAATTTTAGGTATATGTATTATCACGATAAACGTTATAGTTCTTTCTCCTTTGTTGGAAATTTTAACACTAAAAAATATAGTATTTGTAATAAAAATTTTATCTATTATTTCAGCATCTTTAGCAGCAGCCCAAACCTTTTTTAATTATCAAAAAGAAATTGAATTACATTTAAGTGCTGGAGAAGCGTATGCAAATATTTATCGCCAATCTAGATTTCTTTTAGCACAATATACAGATAAGTTAATAGGAGAAGATGATTTTTTGAAAGATTCTCAAGCATTGCTTAAAGATTATTTAAATGCAAATAATATTTATAAAACGTGTGTGCCATCTAATAAAGAATATAGCGAAGCTGTTAAGTCAAATGAAAAACGTACTCAGTAATTAATTATTTTCTGCTCTACCTAATTAATCGCGCTTTATGTCGTGAATTGGTAGTTAAACGACATCTCTACAAAGGCTGAACACACAAGGAGTTGAGTTATTTAGCGACTTGCAAAAAGGATACAATCTCTCTTTGTTTGGTGTGTGTGCATAAAGTTGATATCACAAGATTGATAGATTATTTATTAGAAAAATCACCTAAAAAATAAATGTTATTAAATTGATATTTTGCTTGTTGAATACGAATTTTAGCTAGTTCATAAGCTTGGTTTCTAATATAGTCTAAATAGACTTTTTTAGCATCCATACCTGAAATACATCTAAAGTTTTTATCTGCCGACGCAATTTTCATTGCTTCAACTGAACCCTCAATTGTATTACCTTTTAATAAATGATAATAAAAAGTTTGATAAGCTATTAAACCCTCGTTAAATCCTAATTCATTGTCATTTCCTATTAAAATACCAAAATTTTCTCCTTCATGAAGATGCATAGCCATTTGACATCCCGAAAAACCATAACAACTACACATACAAATAATTAAATCACTTTGCATTGTTTTTATTAATACAAATAGTTTTTCTCTCAACTCTGCCCAAGTTATAAATTCCCCATTAGAAAACTGTATACAGTGTTCATTACCATGCATACTAAAGTGAAGAATAGGAAATGCTTCCTTGTTCAAGATAGTCTCATAAAGGTTTAAGGTAATTGCTTTAATGAATTCACTTTTACTATTTACATAAATATATTCATAATTAATATCCAAAAAATTTAGAGATTGTGATAACACCTGACCTAAAGCCAGATTGTTACGATTTCTAATATCTTCTGGTCGTAATGATTCAATGATATAAACGAAAAGTTGCATTTCTAATTGTCTCCTTAACAAGAAAATCAAAAAATAATAAACGGAAATGAGATTATCTCGGCATCTTTCTAAATGCACCGGCAGTAAGGCATTCAACCCTGATTAACCCAACTCGCGATCGCTTCAGGGGTGGGAAAGCAGAAGATCATGACATCCCAGTGACGAAGAAGGCAGCAAAAAATTAGCACTTACCCACTAGTGTAAATTTCTAACGCTCTCAAGTGAGCAACTGGATCAGGAGCTAATGTTCCCTACAGCTATAAACTGCCGTCATCTACTTTCATTTCAAGCATTTGTAAGCCTTGTCTTGTGAAATAATCAGTAAGTGCTGTGGTGTAATTTTCAGAAGGCTGAATATCGACAATCCTCAAAAGTTCTTTTCCAGATTTTGAGAGTGCGACTCCATGTAGATTAAATACTTGATCTTTTGGTCGTTCAGCTACTGGAAGCCAAACATAATACTTATTCTGGTACAGAAGAGGCAATCCTACCTGATAACTACCGTCTATAATCCCACCTGCAATGGATATTTTGTAATCAAAATATGAATTATAGTCAGAAATTATCAGATTATGTTCCTGCAAAATGTTTAGTTGGTCAAAGCTAAGACCATAATCCCGAAGCGCGTTTGATGCTGCATTGCGACCAAGGGATGGGACACGAGCATCTAAATAGCTATCACGAACCTTCAAACATACACATAGGGAACAAAGCTTTAGGAAGAGAGCGGCAACAGCCCTATCAAGCTCTCCCAATAGATTGACAGTTTTAATTGAAAACGAAGAAGGCTTTTGAATCTCTCCAGCCAAGATACGACCGAACAGAAGCTGCATTTCTTCGGTACTTTTCTGACTAGCTTGTTTTTCAAAGTTGTTCAACCAGTCCTCATTGATCACAGGAACTTCTGTTGCAGCATCGGGCTTTAACTTAAGAAGTGCCTCTTGTTGAATCTGGCCAGCTGCTATTTCAGAAATTTTGTTAAGGTTCACCTGCTCACGTATAATCTTCTGACCATATTTTTTTACCGCAACACGGGCAAATTCTGGATCAACATCCATTTGCGTGGCGATCTGGTCAGCGCCTGTATTGATAATCTTCAGCCGTCCTTGGGTTTCGGCACGCTTTTCCGCAGAGATCCCTTCAAAATAAGCAACCGGGATATCAATAGCTGCGGTACAAAGCTGTGCAAATGCTTTGAAAGCGTTTCTTTTAATTGGAGCAGGAATCGATGAACCTGTTATCAAATCAGTGACAGCATCTTGAGCAATTTCTATTAATCCTCGATTTGAATCTTCTTGTTCCATCGTAGTCAGACTTTTTAGCAATATAGTACATGATTAAAAACATATTTTGGCACAAGTGATTCTGCGTGTTGACGGCTATCAGGTTATTTCTGGCGTGATAGCCAGAAATAATAGTTAAACGACATCTCTTTGAAAGCGCCGACTGTAGAGCTTGTAGGTTTAGATCAACTAATTTCTATTTCCTGATCTACGTGTCAAAGCAATAGCTCCCCAATTGCTATATCTAGTCTGTTCAAAGCTTACGTATTATGGCTGTATGAGTCAGATAATCTAGATTAAAGAATAAATAATCAAGAATATAGAATATATTATGTATAATATTTGCCACACAAGCAAACTGAGTCAAATGTAAACGTGACCCAAAAACTGGCTGTCTTCAACATGAAAGGAGGGGTGGCGAAATCGACCACCGCTTACAATTTAGCTGTGGGTCTGGTCAAGTTTAAAAAGCAGCGGGTATTAGTTATTGATATTGACCCACAAGGAAACGCTAGTGCTGCACTAGGGATTCCCATCTGGCAGCTAGAATTTCAGCTAAAAGATGTGTTGCAGCACAAGGTTCCGCTAGCACAGGTACTGGTGACAACTGCTAGTGGTGTAGATGTAATACCATCTAACATCTTGCTGGCAGAAGAAGAAATTCCAATATCTGGTCGTCCAGGCAGAGAACTGCTACTCAAAAAAGCGATCGCTCCAATATTAGATAAATATAATTTTGTGCTGATAGATTGTCCGCCTAATGTGGGTGTGTTTGCCATCAACGCACTGATGGCCAGCGATGGGGTAATCATCCCAGTAGACATGAGCTATTTAGGATTGTTGGGCGTTCAAGGAATTGAACACGCCCTGACTTTGGTTAGAGATCAGCTAGATCATCCCATTGCGATAGCAGGTGTGCTGGCAACTCGGTATGACCGCAGGAACAATCTTAGTAAAGAAGTTTTGGATGCCCTAACTGAGCATTTTGGCTCAAAGATGTTTAAAACAGTGATTCCTGAGACGGTGAAAATCCGAGAAGCACCTTCTCACGGGCAATCTATTTTTGAGTACGACCCAAACGGTGTAGGTGCTTCTTCTTACCGGGAATTAGTTAATGAGGTGTATAGATGGCAGTAAATAAAAATAAGTCGCGTTCAGTTCTCGGTGCTAATCCTTTAGCAAAAGGGGTTTTTAACAAGACTGAGGTTGAAACTGAGCCACCTGAAGAAATAATCAAGAATCAAGAATCTAGATTCTTGATTAAAGGTGATAGAGAGGCAGTGAATCTGCGCCTGCCTCTCGAACTGAACGACTGGCTGAATGAACTACTAAAAAAAGGCAAGCGTCAACATGGTGCTAAAGTGCCGAAGGAAGTTTGGGTGCAAGCTGCCCTGGAGTTATTCAAAGTCATGCCCGTGAACTGGGAGGAAATTGATTCAGAAGACAGCTTACGCGCAGTTCTATTGAATCTAGAATCTAGAATAAATAATCTAGAATAAATAATCTAGTGTTTACAAGCTTTGGCAATGAGAAAACGCTTACTAACCCAAGTTGCGGGTTATTACCTTTCAGGGCAGTAGCAGTAAGAGATGCTAGAGCAAAAGCAACGGGGGCAAGGTTTTGCCCGATAATCTCACGTTGAGCCGACAAACTCGTGATCGCTGCTTCTATTTCTGAACCAGCTACAAATTTTATTTATTTAAAACTTCAGTTTCATTACTACTCGCACATTTCTACATATAAAAGCGGTAATGAAACTCTAGCGGGTCATTTTTACCTACATACTTCAGGATTTGTCCCACCTGCCTCGCAGCTCGAATGGTAATAGGTTCTCCTCGGTCAAACTGCGTATTATTCCAGTTCATCTTAGTCAGTGCCAAAATCTCCTGTGCCAGCGCTTTCGGCGTTTCTTCAACACTTTCACACCGAAACTTTAAGGGGCGTGGCACATACATCCCTGGATAAGTGGAGAAAAAATCGACACTACCCCGCGTATATAAAACGTGAGTACAATCATCCAAACTCAGTAGTGTTCCTCGCAGAGGAGGATACTTTCCGTAACGGAATAGTCTAGTTCCTCCTGTTTGATCAAAGCTGATAAACTCTGCTGTATCAATGCTATGTTTATCCAACGCATCCTGAAATCCTTCAAACTCCTCTGGGATAAATCGAGAAGTTTTATGCAGTACAACTCTTGCGGGTAAGTTACGATGTTCTCGGCGATACTTCGCCAAGGCATTAGAAAGTAAGTCTGATGCGTCTGATGCTGGAAGGTAAGGTTGGCGGTCATCTTTTGATAATTCAGCTTGCCCTCCACGCAAAATGACTCCTTCTCCCCGCTCGTTGAAAATTTGGGCGGTACTGGTTAGTATTTTTGATCGGTCAAGTGTTTTATAGAAGCTAATACCCACGTAGCAGGTGGTCAAATCTCGTGAATCTCTGACCAGTCGCCAGGGTGTTCCCAAAGCTTTGTAATATAAAGCAGTATAGAAATTCCAAGCACGGGTTGCCTCGTCCTGGATTGTCTGAGCTTTCTGTTTATGCTTGTTTTTACTTATCTTTGACTTCTTTTTTGCGTTATAGGTTGAGGGTAAGATAATTTGTGTTGGCTTTCTTAATGCCATTGCTTTTGCTTTAAATAAATCATGAAAATCTAACTCTACTTCTTTTTGATTATTTTTATTACCAGAAGTCGGTTGATTATTACTGTCAGTATTTTCTTCATCTCTAGACATTTTTTCTAATAACAATTCTGGTAATGCACATATTAAAACATCTGGACTAGTTTTTTCATCGATATATCGTAACTCCTCAATAAAAAAATTGACTGTTTCACTAATAAGTGTATTTACATCTTTAATCTGAAGAAGCTTGTCAATATCTTTATTAGATATAGTGACATTCCGTCTAGAATCCACGCTGATAGCGGCTGGTAAATTGTTTTCTTCTCCAAAGCCTGGGAATTCTGGAAAAAGGTATGGTTGCTTACTGTTCTTTGCCTCAATCCCCTGCCTGCATTTTTCGAGCCATATTCCTAAACCCTCGACTGTTTCGGATGAACCAACAAGCCCTAATTTGATATCCTTTGGGGCAGATGCACTGTCATGGTCAAGTGGTTTATAGTGCATCATCCCAAAGCGAATATCGATATGTCGCCCACCATTGCCAAACTCTAGTTCTGGTTCTTGTAAAAATTCAATCTTCATTATTTATTTTAAATAGAGGTAAATCGTTTAAAGATTCTTCTAACAATGCGGTAGTTTCATCGTCTTCATTACTTAACCAAATCAAATCGTCAATACCAACCTCAATATCAAATTCTTCAAGCTGGTCAAAAAAATGTAAAAATGGGTAATTTTGAATAAATAAATCACCTTGAGTAGGGGTAATCAAATATTCTGCCCACATTATAAGTTGACCAAATACCGCAGGATTCTTTTCAAGGCGTTTTATTCCTGAAAGATGCTCTTTCTCAAACTTATCTCTGGTGTAACCGTCCCTTGTAAAAAAGTATGTTGGTGTGATTTCGAGAAACCAGTCTGAACCGACACGTATAAACTGTCCTTCAAAAGCAGAATGTCGATAGTATGCTATTTCTTGGGAATTTTTCTTGAAGTAGGGCTGAAAAACATCTCGATGTGTTTTTTTGGAGAGACTTCGATAATAATATTGACGTGCTGATAAGTCGTTAGTAGGTTTGAAATAGTAGCACTTTTTCTTTTGGTCAAACGATAAGTCTCCTTTGACCTTCTCGCGCAGCACCTTGTTAAGTAACCACACAAATTCCTGCTGACGTTCCAGCCGATTTGATAGTGACCATTCGTCTACGTCATGCTGCTCAACAGTTCCCAAATCGCAGATTTCTGTCCAAGGAGCTTGGCGCAAATCATGGAAACTAAGTATGAAATTTTCTTTCAACAACCACTCCTGCCCAAAATTTCGACCTACTTTTTGAAGCGCTGAATAAGCTTTAGATTCATCCTCTGTAAAGGTGTAAGCAGTGTAGAGATGTTCCGCAAGTTGAGAGACTCGCAGCAGATTGGAGTACAATTTTTCTAACTTTGGTCGTGGTGCAAGGTAAAGCCCTGAGTTTTGGGGAACAGCCAGTTTTATCAGCGTATCTCTGGCGTTGACATTAAAACGATTTAAACGCTTATCGAATGTAACCTTTTTGGATTGCCGTCGCTTTGCATCGCAGAAGTAATCCTTAACAGCAACCCAAAAAGCTTCCCTAGTTGAGGTTTTGACAACAATCAGAATAACTGGGGCGTTGCCTTGTAGCCAGTAGTCAATATCTCTTTCCTCACATCGATACTCAAAGCTGTTTTCATTTTCTGCTTGAAGAAGAGCCTTTTGAGTAGCTTTACTTTGAACTTGAATGATACAGTTTGTGACCTCGCCTGTCTGGAAATCACGGATTTCAATAATGCCGTCAATACCTGCTTCCACACCTCCAGTTGGATACCAGAGGAATCCCATTTCCAGGACGACATCTTCAATAATATTGATGCCTTGCTGTCCGATTATGTCAGATTGACCGATTTTCTTCCTGGCCACTTGGCTATTTTGAAATAGGCAACAACTAATACATAGGTACTATATCATAACCAAAAAAAATTGCGTGAGCAAAGTATCTTATTTTATTTTTAGTAAGTGTATTATTGTAAGAAATATAAAATTTTAGCGTAGAAATAGCATTTTATTTTTACTAGTCTGTAGATAAATCATCGCCTAACTAGAATAATAGTCAATGCTATCTAAGGTCTAACTCAAGCCGCTCCAAACTTTTTCCCTACAGTTTCATTAAAAGAGCGCACGATGGAGATGATTTGGTCGGCATCGTCAGCCTCAAAGACTCCATCTAGACCTTCATAATGCAAATCAGTGAATGGTGGTTCATAGAGTAGCCCTGCATCCATGACACCGTTTTGGGTTAGGTAATCAATGATAGTTTCCACGAAGCGGATTTGATTGGCGTTGAAAGTGCTGCCCTCCAGGTATTGAGCGAAGGCTTGCTTGGCTGTGTTTCGATCTAACCCCACGAGTTCGCGGATGAACAGCTTGAGGCTGAGATTTTTTCCATAGACTGACTCGAAACGCTCCCGGCTTTCAATCGCTGCTGCACCAAAGAGCATTGACTCCAAAGATGTTAAATCAGCATCGGTCAAGGGAACATTGCGTTTGAGCTTTGCGATCGCTATGTGGTTTGACTGTTCTCGAATATATGCCTCAACTTTCTTGCGATACTGGTAAGGGCTGAAACCAGTTTGTAGGATAGGGATATTAACCTCTGTTACCTCTCCTAGCACATCCTGAAAGTCGGTGTAGACAATGCGCTGTTCTTGAGGGTCAATGAATTTAATTAAATCCCGGATTTGACGGCGCATTTGGTCAATCATCCCTGGTGTGACATCTGACCACCATGCTTCTGTCTGGATGTCTGCTATGAGCGCGAGTTTTACCTTGACCATTGGGATAGTCTGCTTTTCTTCTAGGCGGTGCAGCAAATCCCGTACTTGGTCGCGGAGTTTGATAAAGTCTGGGGAATTTTTAAGAATCGCCAATTGCAGTTTGACACAAAGCAGGTCAAAGCGTTTAGCGAGATGATTTTCCTGTGGTAGACCATTGGGAAGTTTGGCTAAGGATTCAGTGATGTCATCGATGTCTGTTTCATCTAATTGATGCCAACGCTGGCGATCTGAAAACTCCTCTACCTGTTGCAGATGACGGCGAACTAAAAAGTTATCTCGCGCCATCGTCGCCACATGCTGATGCAGGTCATCCAGCAGCGTACCCCGCAGTTCGGCAAGTTCCGGGTTGCTGGTTTCTTGTTGGCGTAGTAACTCACTCAACTCTAGGCGAGTTCTGACCAAGTAGGTAGTGAGGGTTTCGGGGGGTTTGGTATCAGCTTCGGCGATTTGCTGGTTGAAGAAATCGAAGTTACTGCACAGGTCAAAGACCAAAAACTCGGTCTTGTCGTCACCCACACCGAACAGATTCGGGCAGAGGCGAGTTCCGCGTCCAATCATTTGGTTGAACTTGACCCGTGAGTACACAGGTTTGAAGAAAACAAGATTGACCACTTCGGGAACATCTACCCCTGTGTCCAGCATATCTACAGAAACGGCAATGGTCGGTTCCTTGTTGACTGTGGAAAAGTCATCTAATAGGTTCTGGGCATAGGAATTGTGGCTGTCAATCACCTGGGCAAACTTCCCTTGATAGTGGGGATAGTTGGTATTGAAGCGTTTAACAATGAACTCAGCGTGATTGTGGTTACGAGCGAAAATGATGGTTTTGCCCAGGCGATCGCCTCCATCCACTTTTAGCCCCCGTTCCATGACTAACTCTAATGCCTGATCTACTGTGTTGATATTAAACAGCCACTGATTCAGGGCGGCGGCGTTTACTTGGTCAGGAATGGCCCCTGTCTCTTCGTCTCTAAATCGCTCCTCGTATTCCTGCTGTTCTTCGGGGGAGAGGTCTGCATATCTAATACCCCTGCGGAGGAATCTAAAAGGCACTTCCACACCTCTGGCGGGAACGAGGTAGCCGTCACTGATGGCATCTGAGAGTTCGTAAGCAAAGGAAGGGACTCCAGGCTCTAGATCAAAGATGCGGTAGGTGTCGCGGTATACTTCGTCGCGGGGGGTGGCGGTTAGTCCCACCAACAGCCCATCAAAATATTCAAATAGGGCGCGGTACTTTTTGTAAATTGAGCGGTGAGCTTCATCTACGATGACCAAATCAAAATGACCCGGCCCGAAAATTCTTTGACTTCCATCACTGCGATCGATGCGGTTAAGCATTGTAGGATAGGTGGAAAGCACCACGTTCGCGCTATGTGCGTCGCCGCCTTTTGTTATATCTACGGCTGTGGCTGTGGGAAGATGGGACTTAAAAACACGTAGAGCTTGGGTAAGGAGAGCATTACGATCGGCGAGGAACAGCACCCGCTTCACCCAATTAGCCCGCATCAACAGATCAACAAGTGCGATCGCTGTCCGAGTTTTTCCTGTACCAGTGGCCATCACCAGCAGAGCCTTACGTCCTTTTTTTTCATCAAAGGTTTCGGTAATGCGGCGAATGGCTTCCCTTTGGTAGCTGCGCTCAACAATACTGGGGGTGATTTGCACCAAATGCAGACGCTTGCGGTGGGTGCGTCCAAAAATTAGGCGCTCTAGCTCGTCTTTTTTCAAAAAGCCTTGGATTTCGCGGGGTGGATAATTCAGGTCGTCCCAAATCCAATAGTCGTAGCCGTTGGTGTAGAAGATGACGGGGCGCTGACCAAAGCGATTTTCTAGGCAATCAGCATAGAGTTTGGCTTGGTGTTTTCCAGCTTCAGGGCTTTTACAGGTGCGTTTGGCTTCCACCAGAGCCAGGGGTTTACCATCATCCCCCCAAAGCACATAGTCCACCCGTCCTTTACCTGTATCGTTGGGCATTCCCTGAACTTCGTACTCAGTCCACCCGGCTTGGCCGATGTTCCACCCAGCTTCTTTAAGCAGCACATCAATTAAATAGTGGCGGGTTTCTTCTTCGTTGTAATTATGGTTGTCGGGGACTGCTGCATTCTGCTGTTTCAGTGCTGCAATTTCTCCTTGCAGAACTGCCAGTTCTTGCTCTGTTTGCTGTTGTCGAGCTTCGGCTATGCGGCGCATCTCGTCAGCTTGGGAAAGTTGCGCTTCTAAGGTTTGCAACTGTTGCAGAGAAAGGTCAGGGGCGCTGGTGGCAGTGGGATAGGGGATAAGATTGCGGTCAAAGTTAACAGTCGGGTGATTTTTAGCGTCTGAGGAGTAGGAACGGGAGAACCAGTATAGGAAATGGAACAGTTCTTCAACTAAATGCAGTGCGTCCTTTTCTTTGATGGGAGTGGATTCGTGGACGGCGATGTTACCGACTTTGTGGATGGTGCGGATTTTGGGGAACAGTCCCGGTTTTAGGTTATCTTGAAAGGTTTGCTCGTGGATGAGGGCGCTGAGTTTGGTGTCGTAGGGAATTTGCAAATAGGGTTCATGATCATAAAGCCAAAGAACCGCTTGCTCTAGGGTGAAGCGTGTATAGAAGCAGCTGGCACGGGGGGCAGTATAAACTAGGGTTTCGGCGTGGGTGGCGTGTTTAAACAGGTCGGGGTAACGGTCGCCCAGAAAATCAAAGTTGGATGCCATAAATCCCCGCTCACTCCCACTAATTACCACTAATGCTTTATTTTACAGTGTAAACTGTTGCTAAGTGGCTCAGTGTATTCCTCAAGATAATTAGGGAAGACTAAAGAATAAATTATTCAATTTATCTTTCCCATGTAACGATAATTGTGGTGTGAAATGGGGTGTAAATTGTGAGTTTTGACAACGTTTGTAAGGTTTTAGCTGAAAAATACCCAACAGAATTTGTGAGTTGGTTACTGGCTGAAGCACCAACAAAAGTTAAGGTACTGAAGACCGAATTGAGTTTAGAACCAATTCGTGCAGATTCTGTGACTTTTCTGCAAACAGCCAATCGAATTTTACACATCGAATTTCAAACCCGTACCATCTCAAATCCTCCGCTTCCATTCAGGATGCTGGATTATTCAGTGAGGTTAATACGTCAATATAATGTCCCTGTCACCCAGGTAGTAATTTTTTTGCAAGAAACAAATAACGAAATTGCTTTTACCGAAGAATATGTTTCGGAGACAACAACTCACCGTTATCGAGTCCTGCGGATGTGGGAACAAGAATCAGCACTATTTCTTGATAACCCTGCATTATTACCTTTAGCACCATTAACCCAAACAACCTCACCGCAAAGGTTGTTATCGCAGGTTGCCCAGAGTGTTGCTAGAATTCCTGATAGGAATACTAGGCAGGATATTGCGGCTTACGCAGAGATTTTAGCTGGTTTAAAGTTTGAAAAGGAATTGATTCGGCAATTTTTAAGAGAGGATGTCATGCAAGAGTCAGTAATTTATCAGGATATTTTACAAAAGGGACAACAACAGGGACAACAACTTGAAGCTTTTCGGTTTTTAATGCGTCAATTAAATCGGCGTTTTGGTGAGATAGATGCATCGATAATTGAGCGGATTCGAGGATTGTCTACTGAACAATTGGAAGTACTGGGTGAGGAATTTATGGATTTTTCTGCAATATCTGATTTGGTAACTTTATTAGAACAGCAGGAAAATAGTTAAAATTTTCACCACAAGCTCAGGAATTGATTTGTCAATTTTTAAGCGAGGATGTGATGCAAGAGTCGGTAATTTATCAGGATATTTTACAGAAGGGAAAGCAACAAGAAGCTCTTACTTTTTGTATGTCTTTACTTGAGGAACGCTTTAGTAATATTGATGCGTCAATTATTGAGCAAGTCTAAGTTTTAAACAAGGAACAGTTAGAAGCTTTAGGTAGAGAGCTTTTGAGAATTTCATCAATAGCTGATTTAGTAATTTGGTTAAAGCAACAGGAAAGTCAGTCTTGAAATTCGGAACTTCATGCTTTAAGCTTCATCATTTAAAATTGATTCCAGGATTTCCGGTGTTAATCCTCGCTCTTGTGCTTCAAGGCTAATTTTATCCATCGTGTTTCTCAAGCGTACAATGGCTTTTTGTCTGCTCATTGTAAATTGAGACTGCATAATTGCTGCAATTTTAAGCTGCAATTGTTCTCGCTCTTCTTCAGAGGCATTGCGGTATGCTTCCGCTATCTCTGAGGAAACTTTGATGGTAATTTCTTCTTTAGTAATCATGGCTTGTTCGCTTCCATAATTTCTCATCTTTAATCATGTTACTTCTTTGGCTTAGAGTTCTCCCTGGAAAGCTCTTTGGAGTAAAGAGTTAAATAGATATTCGTCCCTAGTCAATGCAGTTGTTTGATTAGTCAATGCAGACTGATAACACAACCAGAAAGCATCGAAGTGTAGCTGTTTCTCCATTGGTGGAAGTGGCACTTGAAAGGAACAAACCTGATTTAGGTTAAGCCCTGGCTTAGTCTGCCCATATTGCATACTAGCAATCTGCCGCTGTCCACCAGATGATGTTGAAAGAAAAAATGACAGGTATTGAGGTGAAATGGTCTGTCTGGGGCGAAGAATTGATACATGTTGTGAGATGTAAGCAGTTCCAAACCCCTTGGGTACAGGAGCTACTCTTCCGATACGTGAACCTGTCATAGTAAGCAGGACATCACCATCTTCAACACGGGCACGTTTAGCTTCTGAATTGTTCGGCGCATTCACGAACACAGCATCAGAATCTGAGATAAAATTCATTCTGACATCAAGCGAGCGAATGAAACGCTCCCCGTTATCAGAATAGTACTTTGCCCATCCACGGGGGCCACTTGTAACAAATGAAAGATGGTTTCCGAGGTCTACCACCTCCCACCCCTTTGGATTTGTAGCGGGGTCGCCGAATATTTCCAGGAAAGCTGATCGCAGTAATTCTTCAGTAAGAGCGATGGCTTCTTTGCGCTTCCGACGAACAGCATCAGCTTTGTCGAGAATGGCAGCAATGCGGCGCTGTTCTTCAAGAGGAGGGAGAGGAATATGGAGTTCTTGAAACCGACTTTTATTCACAATCGCTACGGTCGTAGATGGAGCCATGTGTTCAAGGATCGGTTTTAAAGTTCTGCAATAGTGATAGCCGTAGCGAGGCTCAACTCTCGTTCTATCAAAGACCAATGCATTAATTTGCTGATTAAATGCAGCCTTACAGCCGGTAATTCCTACTTTTCCAAGTGAAGCAATACAGCAAACAAGCACTGCACCTTCAGGAATAACTCGTGCTTTCGATTCACCTAATGTTGAAAGGGTCGTGGACGCTTCGGTGATTGGTTGAGCAGTATCTAACTCTCCTGGAGTGATAAAGGGCAAATCACCCCCATAGCTTGTTTGATCTGACGTAGGAGGAGTCGATCCAGTAATGACCTGTGCAACATCACAGAATCGAAGTTTACTCCAAGAAGGTGGAAGAGTATATCTCATTATCCTAGCAACTCCTCCAAAGTATCCAAATCCGCCCGAATCTCATCCTCTAAATCTCGCAGCTTCTGCAAAATCACCTTGGGCGGCTCATACTTCACTTCTTCATACTCAATTTTTTTATAGCGGTTAATCGAAAGGTCATAACCATTGGCTTTAATCTCTTCCTTGGGAACAAAGAACGCCTTGCCTGTGCGGTCTTTATGCTGCTGAGGATTTCGCACCTTCCACCGTTGCAACAAATCGGGGATATCGTTCTCTTCCACTGGTTGACGCTTATCATCCAGTGATAAACCATCCGCCTCCATGTCGTAAAACCAAACGTAATCCGTCCCCCCTGCATCCGTCTTGGTAAAAATCAGCACCGCCGTAGACACCCCCGCATAGGGCTTAAACACCCCGGAAGGCATGGAAATCACTCCATCCAGTTTATGTTCCTCGACTAACACCTCCCGAATCTTTTTATGTGCCGTCGAGGAACCAAACAGCACCCCATCCGGCTCAATCACCGCCGCCCGTCCGCCAATTTTCAACAGACGCAAAAACAGGGCGATGAACAACAGTTCGGTTTTGGTCGTCGAAATCACCTTAGTCAGATCCTTCGCAATGGTAGATTTCTCCAGCGACCCCTTAAACGGCGGATTTGCCAGAATCAACGTAAACGCCTCAGTAATACCTGCATGGTCTTCTGAAAGTGAATCCCGCGCCTCAATCTTGGGGTTTTCAATACCATGTAGCATTAAATTCATGCTACCTATGCGTAACATTGTCCCGTCAAAGTCAAAGCCGTGGAACATCTCTTGATTGAAGTGTTCCCAGTTTCCCGGCGCATTTAGGACGAGGTTGCGATCGCTATCCTTCAACTCGCGCAGATACTCAGCCGCCGCCACCAAAAAGCCCGCTGTGCCACAAGCTGGGTCACAGATAATTTCCCTTGGCCCAGGTGCCATCAGATCCACCATCATTTTAATGATGTGCCGGGGTGTGCGAAACTGCCCATTCGTACCTGCTGTGGTCAGCTTGGAAAGCATATACTCATACAAATCGCCCTTGGTATCCCGGTCTTCCATTGGGATTTGGTCAATTTGTCCCACCACATTTGACAGCAGTGCTGGGTTAGCAATCAAAAAAACAGCATCTTTCATGTGGCGAACATAGGCACTCTCTGCCGCACTTGCCCCCAGAGTTTTGATGAACGGGAAAGCCTCATCCCGCACAATCCGCAACATCTCTTCAGAATCGGTGAGGTTTTTGAAGTAAGACCAGCGGCAACGCTGCTGATACGGCGAGAAAGTGGGGTTACTAACGGGTCTATCTAGCCTTTGGGCTTTCTTCTCCTTGCCTAACTCCAGATCATCCAAGCGCTTGATGAACAACAGGTAAGAGATTTGCTCGATTACTGAAAGGGGATTACTAATCCCGTTATTCCAAAAAGTTGTCCAAAGGCGATCTACCTTTGACTTCATCTCACCTGTGATCATCCATTTAACTCCAGAGGGAAACGCTCTGTGTACTTCCACAACAGCGCTGTATACAAAGACTCAATGTGTTAGTTAATCCTACACTATAGAATCAATAGCTTATGCTTAAATCAGTTTCTGTAATTTTTGTGCTTCCAACTTTTGCAATTACTGGGTAGGTCGAAAGTATACTAGCCTCGCCCCATCCGCTTCTAGCTGTTCCTGCTGGGTGTGTCCACGAGTTCGTCGGGTCAACATGAAATCATCGACTAAAACCCCTAAAGCGTTGCTTTTGCTCCAGTTCCTCTTGCTGCTGTTCAATAAGAATCTCATTCCAAGTTAGCCCGCTAGGTGCAATTCTTTTAGCCTGGGGTAACTTTTCCTGAACGACCTGGGCAGCATCATTTCCTTGATCATCATTATTAAATGCCAGCCCAATTCTGCTGATATTTCTGAGAAGTTCTACTGGCAAGTTATCCGGGTCATCCACGGCCATGTACATTGTTCTAACTGGTGGTTGCCCCTTGTGTTCATTCCTGTCAATCTCTGCCATTGTCAACGCATCAATGGGGGAGTCACACAAAAATACTCTCTCGATTTTGTCGTCTGCCTCTCCACCCAATTTCAGGTGAAACCACCCCTGAGAGCGATCGCCTCCGGCGGGGCGTAGCCCATCGCTGTTTTCGGGGTACTCCGTACAACGATTGTCAAGACGTGCGGTATCCCAAAGCAGTGCGCCTGACTTTTCACCGTTTAAATCCCGCTTGATAAAGACAACATTTCGGTGCTGGTCTATGTAACCCAACCCCTGCTGCTGTAATGGGTGTACAAGGAAGTTTGTTATACCGCGTTTTTGAGTCAAGAAATGCTGTAATACTGGGCGTAGGCTTTCATCCTCTGGCGGTGGTGTAAACTGGGGTTGTTCTTGTAAGTGTGCCAGTTGATTGTTAGCAATTAGTACCAATTCTCTGGCTTCATCAGTAGTCCATCCGGCTGGACTGGCAAAGATAATTTCTTCAACCTCCTCAAATGGCTTATTATCTAATAACGCCCGTATAGCAATTTCTTTATCTCGGTCAGTCACTAATAAGTTTTGCAAGTCAGCGCTGTAATATTTATATAACTCGGCTGAAAGATTATCTTTTAGCTTTGGTTCATCTGTAGTTATAGTTGGAGTTTGATTAAGAGCAACTGCATTCACTGGTTTTTGTGATCTATGGAGTTGCTCTAAATAAACAATCGCTGCTTCCAGGTTGTCGAATATGGTTCTTCCGGCTTCTAGCTGGTGCTGATTTTGAGAAAGTTGTTGCGTTAATTCTAATACTGTTTCAGTTAATGCTGAAGAGATAGTCGATTGCTCAATATAATCAAAGATTGATAAAATAGCTTTGTTTTCTGCGTGAGATTGCAACTCAGCCGTAACTGCTTCATCAAAGTCATTGAATGTAGTTTTATCTTGAACTAGTTGCTCTTTGTATTGAGACAGTTGCTCTGTTAATCCTAATACTGTTTCAGTTAAAGCTGACTCGATAGTTGATTGCTCAATATAATCAAAGATTGATAAAATAGCTCTCTTCTCTGCATGAGATTGTAACTCAGCCGTCAATACTGTTTCAAAGTCATTGAATGTAGTTTTCGCTTCAAGTAGCTGCTGATGATATTGAGAAACTTGCTGTGTTAATCCTAATACTGCTTGGCTTAAAGCTGACTCGATAGCTGATTGCTCAATATAATCAAAGATTGATAAAATGGTTTTCTGATCTGCATGGGATTGCAACTCAGCCGTAAATGCTTCATCAAAGTCATTGAATGTAGTTTTATCTTGAACTAGTTGCTCTTTGTATTGAGACAGTTGCTCTGTTAATCCTAATACTGTTTCAGTTAAAGCTGACTCGATAG
>NZ_JABXKH010000022.1:0-5319 GCF_017115105.1 Nostoc sp. NMS2 | reverse complement strand
TGAGACAGTTGCTCTGTTAATCCTAATACTGTTTCAGTTAAAGCTGACTCGATAGCTGATTGCTCAATATAATCAGAGATTGACAAAATTGCTTTCTTCTCTGCGTGGGATTGCAACTCAGTCGTCAACGCTGTTTCAAAGTCATTGAATGCAGTTTTAGCTCGAAAGAGTTGTTGCCGATAAATAGATAGTTGTTCTGTTAATTGTGGCAACGTTTCAGCCAAGGCATCATCAACTACTGACTGTTCAATAAAGTCAGAGATTGCATCCACTGCTCTTTGTGATGATAGTCGTTGCTCTTCATCAACAATCGCGGTTTCCAGGTCGTCAAATGTGGTTTTATTATTAGCTAGCTGCTGCTGATACGCAGACAGTTGTTCTGTTAATTGTGGTAACGTTTCAGCCAAGGCATCATCAACTACTGACTGTTCGATAAAGTCAGCGATTATATTTATGAATCTTTGGCTCTCCACTGCTTGCTCTTTAGGATTCTTCAACAGATTCTCAATAAGCTCATCATCCCGTTGGGGCTGGTAATCAATCCCCTTATGTTTTTGTAAACCTGGCCATGTATAAGCAGGCCCCAAAGAAGTGCCGCTAAATTTCTGGTCATTCCACGAGTACGAGATGCCCTTACTTTTGCCGTTACGTGTTAAGCCGTGACGAACTTCTACACCTTGTAATTGCAACCGCTCAACCAGTTGGGGCATAGTTAGTTTGTCTATTGTGGCGCGGTCGATTAATTCCTGGAGTTGTTGCTTAATGGGGCGCTCTTGTGGTGTAAGGCGCTCACCGTTGATATATTCTTCATGTTCTCTTTCTAGCCGTTTTTGTTGTCCAATACTGGGATTACGCGATAATTTCTCGTGGCTACTCTGGGTTTGTTGTAAACCATAATCTTGTTCTAGCTGCCGAATAATGGTTTCGCTACGCTTGTAATCCCAGCTATCATGTACAATCTTCCCGTTATCTAACCGAATGCGGCTAGCGCAGATATGTATGTGGTCGTGTTCGGTATTGCTGTGTCTGTAGACTACGTATTGGTTACTGTCAAAGCCCATCTCTTCGAGATAGCGGTTAGCAAGTTCGTTCCAGGTTGGTTCGTCTAGTCGCTCGTTGTCTGGTAGTGATAATGATGCGTGGTACACTACTCGGTCAGCTTCTGGGTTTAGTTGTCGAGAGATTTTGAATTCTCTGGCCAGGGCACGGGCGTTATTGCCACCCATGTTGCCACCAATGAGTTTAGCATCTTTCTGAGACTCCAAATAATTCAGCAGTCCGCGAAACCCTCGCCCTTTAGTCTGGTTGCCAATCATCTGTTTCCTCGTCCGATTCTTCGATGAAGGTATTGGCTATTTCCCGTTGGCAGTGTCGTAACACTTCTAATAGTTCTTGTAAAAGTTCTGGTGATGCTGGCGGTGGCAACTGCATTTTAATGGCGGTATTGGTGGCTTTAGCCAGTTGGTTGATGTTGTTGCCGATGCGCGATAGTTCCAAGTATGTGTCCAGTGTTACTCTGCCTAATCGCGGCGGTGGTGCTGGGATTGGTCGCAGCAACATACAGCGTCTGGTTAATTCTCCCAAGCTCAAGCCCGTATCTTCTGCTTTTGAGCGAATCATCTCATATTCAATCGGGCTGAATCGCGCTTGCAACATTTTGGTGCGGACAAGTGATTGAGAAGAAGCTTTGGGCATAAGTCAAACTTGAGTTGATGCAGTTTTTGAGGGGGTTTCCAAAGTGGGGATACTTCCCCCTTTGGCAAGCCTGCCAAGTCGAGCGTAGCGACGACAGCACGCAGTGCTAGGCATGGCTTGCTCCTAACCAGTCTTCGGGGGAGGCAGAAGAACTAGGGGAACTACCCACTAGGGGACACAATGCGTAATCTGCGGCTACCACCACGATGATATTACTAGCGAGTTGACGTAAATTACAGTATGAATAATTTTTACTGAGAACTGTGTGATTTATTTTTGATTAACTGTTCGTGAGTTATCTTACACGTTCTTAGTAATCACTGTTCAATCAGTTACGTTAATATCTGTTACTGTCTCTTAACTATTTGTTGCATTGATAATTACCTGTCTTTAGATAGATGCTCTAGATTCAAGTAAAGTTTTAAAGATAAACATTAGTTTGATTTTTACTCTTGTGGCTAAAGACAATATTCCTAAGTCAAAGATTCCAGAGGCTCTTGATGCTCTACGCGCTTTGGGTGCTAAGGAATTAGATGATATCCCAGCACGAGCAGCTATTAAAAAAATGCGCCGTCAAATTGAACGGGTACTTCGTCTCGGCTATACCTATGAGGAAGTGTCTAAAACTTTAGCCCCTTTAGATATCAACATCAGTCCTGAACGTATCCGTTATTTACTTAACGATATTCGTAGGTCTACACGCAAAAAATCAGTTACTACTCCAAGTCTTGAGAATACTAGTACACCAGTTATTGATGAGCCGGCAGTTAGTGAGGATTCGACTTCTGAGCAAAGCACTAATCAGTCTGTTCAAAAATCAGAACCAGAATCAAAACCAGAATCAAAACCAGCTTCATCAAAATCAACAACTACTAAAACTCCTAAAACGGCTAAAAAGACCTCTGATGCTAAGGCTCTAGAGAATCAAAATTCCTCTCGCCTTGCTTTTGTGCCTGAAATAATAAACGACGAGGATTTGTAGATGGTAGTCAAACCTAAACAATCGGCTGACCAAGTTCTAGAACAAAAAGCAACTGAACAGCCAAAAACTCTTGGGCGCTTAGTGTTGGTGACTGGGGATAAGGGCGGTACTGGTAAAAGTGTGGTCGCTAGAATCCTACTCGACATTTACCGCCACAGAAATATCAACTGCATCGCTTATGAGTGTGACCAGTCAAACCCTCAGCTTTATCGTCATTACAACAAAGTCGCTCCTGGCGTACAAACGCTTAAACTAAATCAGCGCGGTGGTGCTGATGCTTTGCAGGATGATTTGAAGCGTTTATCACCTCAAGTATCTCTGGTGGATCTGCCTGCTGGGGCTGCTGAATATTTTGAATCGGTGGCTAAGGATATTTTTCTGTTTCAAAATGCCCAGCGTTTGGGTTATCGCATCACTATGGTGTCGGTGCTGGGTCGGGTTAAAGATAGTCTGTTGCAGTTAAAACGGCTGATGGATTTCTGCGGCGACAAAGTTGATTATGTAGTTGTAAAAAATCTTTACTGGGGTGATGAACACAAGTTCACTCGCTACAACAATTCTAAGATGAAGCAGGCTGTAGAAGCATTGGGGGCAGTTGAACTGTTATTGCCTGAGTTATATGACGATATTTTTGACCTCGTTGACTCCAAGGATCTTACCTTCCGGGAAGCTCTAGAGCATGAGGATTTTAGTTTGAGTAATCAATCGAGAGTTTATGGCTGGATTGATGCGGTTGAAACTGAGTTTTCTAAGGCGGCTATACAGTTGGGGTTAGAGTAATGGCTGTAAGTAATGGTAATGGCAATGGTGCGGTATCTCATTTAGATAGGTTGCTATCAGAAAAACCACCTGAGTTTCAAGCGAAAGTCTTACGGTTTGCGCTAGATTCTGGGATGAAACAAGATGACCCAGCATTTCGGTTAGTGCAGTACATCGGTTATTTGGCACAACTGACAGAAACCGCTCCAAATGATTGGAAGTTATTATTTGAAAATTTACAGGTAGAGTTAAACGAATGGAGTCAACTGACGGCGGAGCAATTGAAGATTCAAGCCGACCACACGGAGAATATCAAAAATCTAGCGACCAGTTGCAATCAGCTAGGGACAGCCTTGAGCGCATTAAATCTAACGTCTCAGCAACAACTCAAGCAATTGACGAGCTTAACCAAACTCTCCGAGAATTTGAGCAATATCTCCCCAAGGCAACCAGAGACATTGAGCCAACCGTTGCAAGAACAATTGAACGAGATTCAGACGGGAATATCTCTATTGAACCAAAAAGACGCGGAATCGGTCGTTAAAGGTTGGGGTAGAGCTATTATGATCTGGCTTTTTTCTCCGATCTCATTTTTTATTCTGTTTTGGTTTTATTCGCACCTGACCCCAATCCCTACTCCTATTGAAACTACCGAGTCTCTACAGAAAATTTTGCAGAATACTGATTGGAGTAATGCCAAGCTTCAACGGGTTGAGAAAAGGTTGGGAACAGATCCTAATCAGAGACGACGGCGGTAAAAGTTTGCTGTTGAAAACGCAATTTAAAACAACTGTGTCTGCATTACCTATTTGAGCAAAACTGGTTAGTTTAACTTACCACCGACATCATCACAAAGGTGTTTGTCGTTTTCACTAATATTGGAACTATTCTTCAGGTAGTCGTGTAACCAATTGCAACTCTGCACCAGTAAATTATCTAAATTCAGGTTCCATAGTTTCACTGTTTTGTCTACACTGGCACTTGCAATGGTCTTGCCATCCGGGCTGAAGGCGACCTGGTTAACCTCAGCCTCATGCCCCTTGAGGGTAGTAATGAGACTGCCATCAATCCGCCACAGCCTCACTGTTTTATCCGCACTGGCACTTGCAATGGTCTTGCCATCCGGGCTAAAGGCGAC
Source organism: Nostoc sp. NMS2 (assembly GCF_017115105.1). Lineage (GTDB taxonomy): Bacteria > Cyanobacteriota > Cyanobacteriia > Cyanobacteriales > Nostocaceae > Nostoc. Next base: position 745 of record NZ_JABXKH010000022.1, on the reverse strand, counting down.
CTGCCAAACGGTATCTTCATGCCCATTGAAGGTAGTAATCTCTCTGCCATCAATCTCCCACAGTTTCAGTGTTTTGTCTACACTGGCACTTGCAATGGTCTTGCCATCCGGGCTGAAGGCGATATCATAAACCGGCAGATCATGCCCCTTGAGGGTAGTAATCAGGCTGCCATCAATCCCCCACAGTTTCACTGTTGCGTCATCACTGGCACTTGCAATGGTCTTGCCATCCGGGCTGAAGGCGACGTGCCTAACCGATTCCTCATGCCCCTTGAGGGTAGTAATCAGGCTGCCATCAATCCCCCACAGTTTCACTGTTTTGTCCCAACTAGCACTTGCAATGGTCTTGCTATCCGGGCTGAAGGCGACCTGCCTAACCTCAGCCTCATGCCCCTTGAGGGTAGTAATAAGGCTGCCATCAATTCGCCACAGTTTTACTGTTTTGTCATCACTGGCACTTGCAATGGTCTTGCCATCCGGGCTGAAGGCGACCTGCCAAACCTGATCGTTATGCCCCTTGAGGGTAGTAATGGGGCTGCCATCAATCCGCCACAGTTTCACTGTTTTGTCATTACTTGCACTGGCAATGGTCTTGCCATCCGGGCTGAAGGCGATATCATAAACCGCCATATCATGCCCCTTGAGGGTAGTAATCAGGCTGCCATCAATCCCCCACAGTTTCACTGTTGCGTCATCACTGGCACTTGCAATGGTCTTGCCATCCGGGCTGAAGGCGACCTGCCAA
>NZ_JABXKH010000147.1 GCF_017115105.1 Nostoc sp. NMS2 | reverse complement strand
TCCCCGTCACAAAACTTAATTACGAATTACGAATTACGAATTACGAATTATTTAAGCTCTCGGGTTCCCCGACTTGTAGCAACTGGCGCGACGCAGAGAGAAGAAAAGAGATTTTACGAGTCACCCTGAAAATGCTGATTTACTAGACTTTCAAGATAGTTATGAGTTATGAGTAAATCAAAACTTCTAGCTTGATTAAGATGTCTCAAGAATTCGCAATTGGTAGTAAAGTCCGTGTTGTGGCACTACCACCCTTCGTCAAAACTGCTGAACCTATGCCCATGCTGCGCCCCCCTGATGTTATTCACATTGGCGAAGAAGGTATAGTCATTGACCGCCGTCCCGGTGGATATTGGGGTATTCGCTTCGCTAAGGGAGCCTTTCTCTTAGATAGCCAATACATCGAAAGCACAGATAAACCTACCGAATCTGACCCTAAGTGATATTTGGAGCAACTAAGAATTGTAAACTTGTGTAAAGTTGTGATTCTGGTTTGCACCATGATTTCCCGCCGCACTTTTTTAAACATATTATTTGCCAGCTGTATTTCTGTCATCAGCTGGCTGAACTTTACCCCTGCTGCTGATGCCCTTGGTGGTAAACTTCCTGCAATTAATCAACCCGCACCAGAGTTTACTTTGCCAACTAACACAGGTGATGGCAAAATTTCTCTCTCTGACTTGCGCGGTAAGTGGCTAGTTCTCTACTTTTATCCTAAAGACTTCACCTCTGGTTGTACTATAGAGGCTCGCCGTTTTCAGCAAGATTTACCCCAATACCTCGAAAAAAATACCCAGATTATTGGCGTAAGTGCTGATGATATTGATTCTCACGCAAAATTTTGTGATTCTGAGGGACTAAAATTCCCACTTTTAGCTGACACTGATGGTTCAGTGAGTAAAGCTTACGGTTCGTGGCTCGGCTTCTTATCAATGCGCCATAGTTTTATCATCGATCCTCAAGGTGTCTTGCGCGAGACTTTTGTCAAAGTCAACCCAACTGTTCATAGTTCAGAAGTACTGGCACGATTAGAAAAGTTACAGTCCACAGCTTCTTAGACCTTAATAACAACTCTCTGCACCGAATGCCGATTTGAATCAATTCAATTTACGGTATTGCCTTTAAATACTCTACTGATTTACTTCTCTCAGTAGAGTATTTTTGTGGGAGTGCGATTTCAAGCAATAGCCCCTAAGAGCGTCTGTACCAGATCGCTAGGCTGTTGCCTTTGTGGGGAAATCGTTCTAAGAATGAGGTACAACGCCGAGAAAGGCGATTTGCTCAACATTCAAGACATTTTCGATGAACCCATCACGTTTAATGGTGTAATTGCTGGAACTGCCGATGATAGTGTAATTACTTTTGAAGCCAGGCAGAATTAGCTTGTCACATCCCGAACCGCCATCAATGGTGGCATTCCCGTAACCAACATCAAATGTGTCATTTCCAGATCCACCTTTAATTAAGACATTGGCAATATCGCCCCCTTGGTTTGAAACGGAATTACCCTTAGCATCAATTCGACGGGCTTTGAAGTAATCGTTACCGCTTCCACCATCAATGGTGCCGCCTTGGATGCCAATACTGGTGCCACAGCCAACAAGGATATCATCTCCAGCCCCTCCACAGATAATGCCATTAGTATTAAGAAAACCGATGCCTTGATTAATGCCAGTACCGATTAGCTTATCGTTCCCATCGCCTAAACTGATGATGCCACTGTTGTCAATGCCTATACCTACGCTGTCCCCAAAAGGCGTACTGCCAGCTCCATTGCCACCAGTACCTGTGCCAGAGATGAAGTCATTTCCAACTCCTCCACTAATGACGCTACTGCCACTGTTGTCGATACCTATACCCTTACCCGCCGTCTCTGACACACCAAAAGGAGCTATATATGCATTCCCGCCCTTGCCGATACCAATAATAGAATCGTTTCCAAGTCCTCCACTAATGACGCTACCGCCACTGTTGTCGATGCCTGTACCATCTCCACCAAAAATTGTATCAGTTCCAGTTCCCTTGATAGAATCGTTCCCTTCTCCTCCATCAATGCTGCTATGTTGAGTGTTAGAGATTCCTATAGCAGTCGATGATATTCCAATTCCAGTACCCTCAATAGAGTCGTCCCCTTTTCCTCCATCAATACGGCTATGCTGAGTGTTATCAATACCTGTAGGAATACCTATACTTGTAACGTAACCTTCACCTCCGGTTCCGATTCCCTTGATCAAATCTTTTCCGTCTCCTGCATTAATGTAGCCACCCTGAGTGTTAAAGATACCGATACCAGGTACATAGCTTCGATACTCGTAACCGCCAGTGCCGTTGCCAGAGATAATATCGTCTCCCAATCCAGTATTGATGATGCCATTGTTAGCAATGCCGGTGCCAGTACCAGCATTTTCACCACCGTTGTCCTCCTTACCGATAGCACTACCCTTGATAGTGTCGTTACCTCCTTTGGTATCAATGACTCCTTTTTTTAGAACTTCAATTCCAATTGCGGGCAATGCATTATCTTCTTGACCTGTCACGAGATCAGAAGCAGAGGTGCCGATGAGTGAGGGAGAAGAAACAATTAATCTGGTCATAATATAACTTTCCTCAATTGAGTGCGATCGAGTTTTAATCCCTGAAAGTCTTGTTCTTTCAATCAGAATTCACAAAGTCAGAACTAGAAAATTTCAGATATATTTGTGTTGGCTAACGAATTATTCATCGTCATCTCAAATTAATGTCGCTCAAGCTTGATCGGATGTAATTTTTGCCTTAAATTACCTTTTAGATAAAGCAGTATGAAGGAAATAAGATAATCGAAAAAAAGCTTATCTGCTGCTATCTTTTCACCTATTCCTTACTAAAACTTACTTGTGAAGGTCATAGTTCTTAAGCGAGACTAAGAGGATGTTTTAAAAAGGTTTTTTGCTTTCAAGTTTAAGCACAGGAAGACATCTCAGTAAATGGCTGAAACCTTTATTTTCCTTGCAGTTACTTAAAGTAAGAAGGGCAAAATTATACTCTTTGGGACTTTTAAAACATCCTCTGAGAGTGTTTAATGACGAAAAATAATTTGTGATTCGACACTTGGAAACAGGAAATATTTAGATAACCTGATAAGAATTAAATACCGAAAATTTACTTAGATGTCTATATTTGCATAGAAATCTTCGTATAATCTTTATATTTTTGACTAAAAAATGTATATACAAGCACTGAACTTGATGTATTCTTTATATTTTTATCTTAACGTTTGCTACCCTAATTCACAGAAGTAGTAAAGCAAAATTAATAATCATCTCATATTAACTTAACGCAGTTATGACAAAGTTATAACAAAAGTATGACGATATATTTTTACTGAATAGGCTAACTTGATATGAATATTAAGTCTTTTAAGTTCAAACTCATTTGGTCATCAAAAAAGAAATCAGTGATGTGGCGGTTAAACCAGTCACAAAGGTGAAAGCTGTTTTGAGAATTTGACGGCGGGGAGAACTACCAGAGATATATTGTAGGTTAGGTTTCATAATTAATAAATCCAGAAGCTAATATAGCTTATCTTTTCAATATCTCTAGGACTATTGATTGATTCATTCCTCTCTTTATTGCCATGATTGAAATTCATCAATGGCGCTACGAATTAAGGAAGTTATTTGAGTGCGACGGGTTTCAAAGTTGGCGGCAATATAAATCAGAAGGATGCCAACTAGTAAGCCAACAACCCATTTTAAAAAGGAGTACTGCAAGCTAAAAATTACCGATTGATAGATTGTAGTAATTAAAAAAGCGGCTGTACCAATGTAGAGAAAAGCCCGGACTCGCAAAGCTAATCCGCTAAAAATGGCGATGAGGCTGAAAATTCCAGGTATCCAGGCTGTGTTTTGATTAAATAAAATTGCCCACCCACAAATTAAACCACTACCTAGTACTCTCAGAATATGGCGAGTCGATTTGTACTCTGGTAGCCTCAGTTGGGTATCTACTTGAGCAATATAAAGCAGTGATAATCCAATTGGCGTTACATACCATAAAACATCAGTCAGGCGTAAGGAATCAAACCATCGGTAAAGTGCCCAATTAATCAACGCCACACTAACATAAGTAAAACGGATGTTTTCGCCCACTTTTGCCAGAAAGATGTAAAATCCAGCTGCGAGTACCAAGGTAATGGGGTAAGTTTGCAGCCTGGTTTCCCATAAAATTATCAGTGGTATGATGTAGGCGGCTTGCTGCCAAGGTTTTTTAGACCAACCCCAACTTTCCCAAGGTAGGATGTATAGAAAATAGGCTACCACACAGGCGATCGCACCGTTCCAAGGAACTAACGGCCCAGCCCAAAATTTTCCGACTGCTGTCTCGCGCCAATAAACCCTCATTCCGGCTACTTCTAATAAGCCAAGGTAAACCCACACTTCGGCTATTGTGATTCCTCCCAAGATGCTGGGGGAAGTGCGCGAATTTCGTCCTTGAAAGATGGCATAACGAATCAAAAATACCCCTGTTGCTAATCCCACTAAACGGTTAATTCCAATGGGAAGAGGAATGGCAGCCATTAATAAGCAGCTACTCCAAGCCCAATGAATATGGGCAATTCTTCTTAGTTCTTGGGGAGTTAGGCGTAAGTAGTTTACAAGCCAAGGTGACAAAATCCGGTAAGCATACATGATGCTGGCACCAAGGGCAGACATGGCAATCAATCCATCACCTAATGCTCCTCCTGAAGCTTGTGACATTTGATAGAACAAAAGTTCATAAGCAGAAATTGATATGCCGATGATTCCTAAGTACAGCAGGGGTTTAAAGTTCTCACGCCGTCGCCCTACGCCAATGATGATTAAAGCTACACCCAAGGAATATAAACCAGTCCACTCGGTGAAGGTGTTAAAACGCAGCAATACGCTGAATGCACCATAAATTAAGGGCAAAATGTGAAAACTGCTAGGAATTCTTTGTAATTGGTATCGTCGTCGCCACCACTCGCCGACAAGTTGAGCGATTAAACCTAAAGCGATGTTTGCGATTGCTATCCTAACAATTGATCGCTCCCCAAATCCCAACACCTGGGCAGTCAACAATTCCAAAGACCAACCGATGCTATAAAATGCCCAATTTGTCGGTTGTCGCCAACTGCGATAAATAATGGCTGTCAAGGTGATTGTAGTGGCAGCTATGTACAAAAATCCCGAAGTAAGAAACCCTGAGTAAATCAACACTGAGTGTAGTGTCAAAGTTAACAACTCAAAACCACACAATGCGATCGCCCATTTATCACTGGCGGCTGCATAATTAAGTGCTAATTCGTTACCGCGTCGGCTCAAAACCGTCCTGGCTAACCATAGACTTAGAATTGCGATCGCGCCGACGACAAACCAACCTGCTAGCATGAGGCGAGGTAAACCAGGTACACCCATCCACAGCAGCGCCACTATAAAACTCAGAGCAAATCCTTCTGTAATTACCGCAGATAGTTGGTTTCGTAAATAGCGCGTATTTACGAACATTAGCCCCGCACCCACTGCCAAACCAATTAATCTGGTTTCTGGTAACTGTATAGTAAGTAGCTGGGCAACTCCCACTGCCAAGACACTCAAGTAACGGGTAGTAGTCCGCCGCTCGATAATTGTACAATTGGCAACACCCGTGAGAGCTATAGGCGTAACTAGCCATAAGACTCCTAAATAAGCTTGGCTATCAGCTACACCATACCAAGATGATTCTGCATTCATCCACAATAGGAGAAAACTAGCGGCGGCTAGTCCTAAACCGATATCCCATGCACTACGTTGCCATACTCCTTCTTCTACGCTAAATCGCCATTCTGCAACCATCAGAGCTAATAAAATACTTGCCCAGACTTGTTGACTCAGGGTTGGTGCCAGCCAATTAATGGTAGAGCAAAATGTCAGCACCCCGATGATGTGAGTTAGATATACCAGGGGAAGGGATGCCGGGGAACGGCGTTGAGTGACGAATGCCAGAGTGATGGTAGAAAATAGCAGATTTAGCGATCGCAATACAGGATTTACAATAGCGATCGTGATTAAAAAAGTTCCAAGTAACAGGGTGAGCAGTTCGCCAAATTTAGCTAATTCTCGCTTTTCGGTGCGATGTAGGCTATCTGTAAGCGCCACCATCAAAATTATGTAGGGAAATAAAGCTATACCCAGCAAAGCCCAAGGTTCATTTTGAGAATTAGTGAGTTGAGTAGCAGTTGCGATCGCTAATTTCTGTATGCTATCAGGTACTAATCGCCAACCTAGCCAAATCGTCTGTAAACCGATAACAAAAACCGCAGCGAAGTCTAGCTTTAAACTGTACCGCCGCAAGCGACTTCCCACAAACCACAAACCTAAACCACTTACAGCTATTGCTTGCCAGGGATAATTTACTACCGAAACCAGCCAACCCAGGAAGAGTAAAATAGCACCGAGTTTTTCCCAAAGTAAGTGGGATGAGGGGGATGGGGGAGATGAGGGGGATGAGGGGAATATTACAGTTACTTCCTCTGCTCCCCCTGCTCCCCCTGCTCCCCCTGCTCCCCTGCTCCCCTGCTCCCCTGCTCCCCTGCTCCCCTGCTCCCCTGCCCCCCTGCTCCCCTGCCCCCTGCCCCCTATCCTCTCCTGTGCTAGCCAAGTTACAAGAGCGCCGCAAATGCCAATAGCTAATCCTAATTGGGTGACATCTACCTTGGTAACAAAAATGGCCCGCGTTAGCAGCACTATCAAAGCATAAATAATTACGGCGGCAGGTAGACTAATACTTAATCTACTGCGTAGGCGTAGCCCGTCGTAGACATCGCTACCATTTTCCTCGCTGACAATATTAGGCTGTTGGTAATTGTGATAAATGGTAATGATGGTTGTGCCAATCATTGCCACATAGACGGCAATTAAGGGGAATCCTCTTAATTGCCAACCCCAATGCAAATAACTCAGCCCTAGAATATTGGCTAGAGGTAATTTGCCGGTACGTAAATTGGTAAAAATAGTCCGATTTTGGGAGAGTAAAATAGTTATAGCAGTCAGGGTAGGCCAGGCGATCGCAACTGCAACCAAATCTACAGGATTTTGCCACAATTTAAAGCTATCCATTGCCCAAAAGTTCACTGGGACTAACAAAAGGGTGACAATCAGCAAAGTTTGAGCCGTCAATGTGAGGTTATTTTGCCTAGTCGCCCAAAAGCTTAACCCCCAAAAACTCAGAGTATAAGCAAACAAAACTCCATACTGTCCAGAAGCAGGAAACTTTTCCCACTGACTCGCAGCCAGTACCCCAGAGGATACCACTACCAGGAATACCCCTAGAAAAAGCAGCCAGCGTACACTCAGTTCTGCTCCCAAGGACTGCAACATTTTACTGACAAAGTTGGGTTCGACTGTTTTTTGTTGCGGTTCTCTACGGCGACTAGATTGTAAAGCTGCTACGGGTAACTCCTGCACGGGATCAGAAGTTAAAAAAACTACCTTTGTTTTAGCTTCAGACTGGGGTGGCAACACAACCTGACACACCAGAAACTCTTGGCATAGCTGCCTAACTTGGGTATCAGATATCAAACCTAAACGCAGCCATATATCTAGTCCTTCTAGTAACTGAGGATGTGACGACGGCAGTCTAATTTCAAATTTTAGCGGGCGCTCAAGGGGCGAACCTGAATTTGTCATATAAAACGCCGCAGAATGGAGATTTACTGTTTTATCTTGGCAATTTAGGATATCCTAAATATCCCAAATTATCCTAAAATATCCTAGATTGTCCCAGATAATTAGGGCAGATTTAGGGTGAAGTATTCGCTAGAAGAAATAAACAAGCGGCTCAAGATTAGTAAAAGAGGGGTGTCTGTGCGACAGCGAGGGGACACATTGAGTCTTAGAGCGACATTGCCACCGCGCCCAAGTAGTCAAAAAACCCAGGCATATCAACAAGATATAGCATTGGGAATGTACGCCAACCCCGCAGGATTGAGAGCCGCAGAAGACAAGGCGGTAGAGTTAGCAGGCGATATTGTGAGATGGAAGTCGGGTCAAAACTTCCCTTGGGAGAATTGGGTTGAATCCGGTTTAAAACCGGGGAATACCTGTGAATATTGGATAGAGGCTTTCAAGGAAGAGTTTCTAGTAAAGCGGCAAGATTTTAGTCTTACCACTTGGCAAAAACATTATTTATTCCAATTTAATAGACTTCCGCCAAAGGCTGAATTAAGTGGGGAGATAATGCTAAAAGCAATATTATCTTTGCCTCCAGATAGCTGGACTAGACACCGCACCACTCAAACTTATATTAAACTAGCTTTCTTTGCGGGGGTTGATGTTGATTTACACTCCTACAAAGGTAAATATAGTTCCAATAGCACAATCAAAGATTTGCTAACTGATGAGGCGATAGCCCTTATTAGGGAGCAAATAACTAGCCACCGATGGCAGTGGGTTTATGGGATGTTGGCGGCTTATGGCTTAAGGCCGCATGAAGTATTTTTTGCGACGGTTGAATCAAAACCACCCTACAAGTGTTATGTTTCAGAGGGTAAAACCGGAGCGCGGACTGTGCAACCCTTTTATCCCCAGTGGGCGGAGCGCTGGAAACTCTGGGAACAAATTCATGTCGTTACCCAAACACAATGCCAGTATCAAGAACTCGGTAGACGGGTTTACCAATCCCTAAATTATCACTTCAAAAAAATAGGAGCAACACTCGCTCCTTATGATCTCCGCCATGCCTTTGCGATTAGAATTAGCGTGGTTTTTGAACTGCCGGTGACTACCTCGGCAAAACTGATGGGGCACTCAATCACAGAACACCTTAGAACTTACCAACGGCATATCGACGAAAAAACTAATTCTAGGGCAGTAGAAAGAGCGATCGCTCGGTTTGATGGTGAAGTGCCGTAAAGAACTTATCAACTCTACTCTTTTTCCACGCGCGTTGCGATCGCTCTTAATAAATCTGCTAGATCGGTTTGTGACATCAACTCAAGGTGAAACGAAACTCCTTCACCTTTGACACCATTGAGCGATACCTTGGGCTGCGTTAACCGAGCAATTATGTGCTGCGCCAATTTTGCAGCCTCCCTATCGGGTAGCTGATCAACCATTGGCATCAAGTCTTCAGCAAACTTGTACTCTCTCACGGGCTGCGGCGAATTATCGCCGGCGCAAATGGCTATCAGTTCATCTCTGGTATAGCCTAAATGCGGTGCAAGTTTTTCCAGGGTTTTGAGTTCTGGCTCTTTCACTTCACCACCTAAAATCCGATCAATTGATGTCGGACTCAAACCCACTTTCTTTGCAAAAGCCCTTCCCGATAGATGCCCCCTTGCTGCACGAATAATTTCCGCCAGTTTTTGTATGCCTTCCCAGGTGTACACAGTTTTTGCCATACACCCAGCTTTGCTGTTGTACGTGAAACTTTACAATAGTCATTTGAAACACATAGTGTTTCATGCTAAACTGCAACACATAGTGTTTCAAAAATGCTTATGCATGTCAGAAAAAAGAATAATTGCAGCGATTTGGTTGGAAGTAAAAAAATTGTTTACTTGCCAAATCACGAAGCTTTACATTGCTTGCATATATTGGCGGCTATCAAAAAAGAAACGATAGCTTCGCATAATTTAAATATTTGCAAGCAATGGATAACATTCCTTACACCATCGCACTTTAAGGTAAGGCAGTCCACAGGAAAAAGGCAAAATCCAACGAACGTTTACATAGATGAGGAATTGAATGAATTTTTGAAAAACTTTGGAGCAATGTATCTCTCAAACGTTTTAGAAAAATGTTTGGCTCTAGAAATTCAAGCGCAAATTTCTAGATGGGGATGTCAAAGTCCCCAGCATTTTATTCAATTAATGACTTCAGATACACCTCTGGAATTATTAGGAATAGATGATATGCAGGTAGCAGCATGAAAGATACTGCATCTAATCAAGGTTTAGCTATGGAGCAATCAGGGATATACAAAGCGAAAAATACAGAGAGACTAATTCCTGAATCTCAACTCAGGGAAGCTGTCAAGGAAATTTTGTCAGAGATGCTAGGTGTCAACACCACGCTTCAACCCCAACGCGAATGGTATGACACAGATCCGGCCTACTCTATGTTGGGGCTTGACTCACCTAAGCATCTGCGAAAGATGGTTACGCTCGGCATTCTCCGGGTGGGCAAAGATGAGGAGGTGCGGGATTTGCGATCGCCTGGTGCGAGGCTTCCCCGATACCAATTCCACATTACAAAATGCCTTGCTCGATTATCCTTGCCACCAGCCAAGCGAAAAGGTAAGGCGGCATGAAAACATCTCAACCAGTGGTGCGCTACCAAACAGCCCTCAGCACTCTACTCAAGTTTTGGCATCTAAACGGGCGGTGTAAATATTGCCCATACAGAGCAGATATCAAGCAATTAATAGAGCAACAGATAGCAATCAAGGAGGTGAGAGTTTTCATAAAAAAGTAAGTTGCAAACGCCAATTCGCAACTTACTAAATGTTTTTTAATTACTTGCAAAACAACCGAATAACAAGACTTGCGTAGCGTTTGCTAGGCAACGGATTTTGTTAAGCCGCGTTGTTTTTAGGTTTTCATCATAGCACAAATCCTTGGATATTCACAATCAAGTACGTATATACGTACAAAATCAAAAAGGAAGTTATACAAGTGCCAAACATCACAATACTAAAACAAGATGAGTTGGATAAAAAGCACCAACTAGAACAGTCAGTAATCAGTGGTATTGAAACGGGAAAAAAAGGATTCCAACAAGCCGCACAAGCTTTATTAAGAATTGATGAACTTGGATTGTGGCGAGATGAAGCGAATAATTTTGACCAATACCGCGATAAATTCCGAGAGTTGCTAGCGGATACTGATGTATCATTCCGCCGACTCAACCAGCTGATAGCTTCCGCGAGAGTGATAACCATTCTAGGAACAATTGTTCCTAAAAACGACACCCCCAAAGAATCTCATCTCAGACCATTGACCGGACTAAAAAATCCTAAAGACATACAGAAAGCCTACAAAACTGCGGTGTCTTTTGCCGAGAGTGAAGGATCGCAACTCAAAGCTGAACACGTAAAAAAAGCGGTGGAAGAGATTAAACCGCCAAAGATAAGAAACAGAAAGCCACCCCGCCCTCCAATTGGGGCAACAGTGCAAATACTTCCACATTATCCAGATGAAGAGTTGCACGGTGCAGAGGGAGTGGTAGCACAGCATTCATCAGTGGATCGGTGCATTGTCCGGTTCGGGGATGAAAACAGTAAATTGATTCCTGACAATATGCTTGTTGTTGTTGAGAAGACCGAGGGGTTAACGTCGGCTAAAGCAGAGGGCAAAGCGATCGCGCGATCCTTCGGACTCAAAACTGGACTTCAGGCAATACCAGACCCTAAAGAGATACCCACAGAAACACAGCAATTAGAACTGGAGCTAGCTCTAGCTAAATTTCTGCGGCTACTGCCTAGATTCTCGCAGCAACAGAAAGGTGTGATATATGAGCAGTTGATGAAATCTGGGTTTAGGGTTGAGGTGGCAGCGTGAGAGAAAGTTGTATAAGCCACAAACCTAAATCCCTCTTACTTCTCATCCGTGAAGATTATTTTCGTCTTACGAAGTGTGACAAGGTTCTGTCCGCGTTGCTTTCAGTTTTTGAGTATTGGGCAAATGGCGAAATCTCAAAAAATCCTCAAGTCTCAGAAACCTCTATAGATTTAGGAATTCGGACAATATCGGAGATTGAGAAGCTGATTTTGTGGATTGCCACAGATAAGCAGATCCGCACCAAAATCAAAGAGCTTGAGGAACTAGGTTTCATCTCATCCTCCAAGGGCGTGGGAAATCACACCGCATACACCATTCACGTCCATCAATTGCAGCAAGCTCTGGATGCGGTTGATTGGTCAATATCAATATCAGAATTACGCAAACAATACCCCGGACGATGTATGCACCCCTCCGGTTTATTAACCGAACCCCCTCCGGTTAATAAACCGCACCCCTCCGGTTTATTAACCGAACCCCCTCCGGTTAATAAACCGCACCCCTCCGGTTTATTAACCGAACCACTATATATAGAAGAAGAAATTAAGAATTTAATTAAAGAATGTGTAGAAGAAGCTACACCCGCACAAACACAAATTGTTGATTTTGAAACTTGTGATTTTGGAGTAACACAAGTTCACTCGAATAGCGCCCCAGACAAAAACACAACCACTCTTAAAAACCAGGATCTTCAATTGGGTGAATTTTCCGCGCCGCCCCAGCTTTCTCAAAAAATGGAAAATTTGGTAACTCAACTGGATAGGGGGGAACTCAAAGACTTACCCATTAACGAGAAGAAGCAGCTAGCAAATTACTTGATGGGCGAACAAATCAAGCTGTATCGCCGCGATGGGTGGATATTGTCGATTCGTGCTAATGATATCAGCACAGACTTTCTGCGGTATGTCGCATGGAAGGAACTTAAGCAGCCAGATGATCTTGAATGGGCGCGGAACACAGTCATTTCTTACGAACGCGATATGACCAAGTGGGGACAGCTAGTGGCCTTGGTTCAGGGATGGCAAACCGTAACTCCCGAAGAGGTATCCGCCACGGCGATCGCTAGGGTAGCTTCTCGTCGTGGAAGCAAAGAAGATTTGGAAATTGCAATCCAAAGTTCAATTGATGCTTACAAAACAATTACTGACAATCCATTTCGTCGAAAGAAGGAGACAACATGATATCTCAACAAAATTTTGATAGTTGTATGTCCCTGCTCATGAAGCACTTTGAGAAGCAATTAGATCCTAAAGTCCTAGAGATTTGGAAAGATGAACTAGACCAATATTTAACTGATGAAGATTTAGCCGAAGCTGGACGACAGCTAATTCTGAGCTTTGAACAACGTTACCGGGGACATTTCCCGACATTCAAGCAGCTATTCGATACGATAAATGGATCTAAAGAGTCAAAAGCGGTGATTGAGTGGCAATCGGTAGTTCTTGCGGCCAGTCATGGGGATGAAAGCAAATTAGCTTATATCAGCACACGCGCTCGTGTTGCACTCCAGGCGATCGGAGGCTTGAGGGTTGTAGGGATGGCTGAAGATTACAAACGCGCTCAGTTAGAAAAATCGTTTATCACGGTCTACTGTCAATCTGTTGATAAAGATGCGAAAACATTGCCGCCATCAGTATCACAGACACCAACGGTTAGGAGTGAGGAGGAATTCACGCCCGTACCAGAACACCTCAAACAGCAGATGGAACAGCTAAAAGCCAAATTATCAATGAATGGCAATGGTAAACGCAACTAATCAACTCACCACCCTAAGCGACAACCAACTTCTTCAGGCTTGGAGTATTGCCCAGTATGACGTAAAAGCAGCCTACAGATACTGCTTGATGATTGATTCTACAAACCGAATGAAATGCCCATCATGCAAAGAAGATTTATCAGGTCGGTACGATCGCCTTGATGTAAGCATGGCTTTAGTTTGTGAAAAATGCACCTCAAGGAAAAAAAGACGGATTGCAGCCAATAACTGCCTGGAGATGAAATTAAACCCGATGGATTACTACGACATCTGCGAGGGGAAGTCAATCAAAATCGATATTGACACTGCTAAACATCAAGCTAAAAAGTTCAAGGTAATCAACGAAAAAACGAACAGTTATGTAGTGCGAACCCTGGTTGTGTTGGGGTCTGGGAATATGGGGTATTGGATATGAAAATCAAAGAAGTTCGACGCAAAGGTAAGTATTTAGAAACCTTCTGTTCCGTTGACGATACTTGGACGGTTTACGAGTTCAACGGTGAAAAGTATTGCTGGAGCCATGCCACAGCCGCATTCGATAATACTTGCGATAAAGAAGCTTGTCTTTACTCCGACATCGTGGAGGAGGCATGAGTATATTTGGATTTGACGGTGATATTAGAGGCTTCCAGTCCATTCTTCGACGAATCGAAGAAACCACAGAACAAAACGGCAACCTCACACACAAACAAATTAGAGCCTATGCCAGATGTTTGCTCAAAGTACTTCCGATGCTTGATTTGCCTGAGAAATTAATCATCGAAATCACCATTTTACTAGCAACTCTTTCAGTCTCAGGGTTGCCCCTGTACGATCGCTCATTTTTGGCCTCAAGAATACTCAAGCTTGTGGATGACTGGGTTTTCTCAACGCCAAAAAATGAAAATGCGGGAGGACATTTCTAGTGGAAGCAATTAGCCTCTTCACTGGCATTGGCGGTTTTGAGATTGCCTTCAATCAAGTCTTTGGCGATAAAGCCCAAGTAATTCAATCGGTGGAAATTGATCCTGATGCTCAATCCGTACTGCGATCACACTTCCCAGATACCCCAATTCACCCAGATATCTGCACATATAACCCCGATGTCAACTGGAATTACGAGCAAGGAATTTGTTTTGGTGGATTTCCCTGTACCAATACCAGTTGCGCCGGCGATCGCGCTGGAATCAGAGGAGCAGAATCAAGTCTCTGGTTGGAAATGCTTCGGGTCATTGCCACAGCCAGACCCCGATTTGTTGTTGTGGAAAACCCTACAGGACTTATCAATCGAGGATTACGAGCAGTGCTTGGAGGATTCAGAATGGCAGGTTATCAGTGGGACGATCCGCAAATCGTATCAGCAAAGGAAATCGGCGCACCCCACGAAAGAGAACGCTTGTTTGTCATTGCCTACCCTTACGTCTGGGGTAGGGAAGCAGAACAGCCGCCCACCTGGGCAAGTCAAATTGGAAGCGAAGTTGCGGCAATTAGGGCTAATTCCTGCTTCCCAACAGTTGAGCAGCGAGATGATGGCGCTGTTTATGGGTTTCCCGAAGGATTGGACGGCGTGCCTATCTCAATCTCAAGGGGAACACCAGGACGAATCCGTAGCCGCTACCTCTACGGGCGATCCGTTGTGCCAGCCTGTGCCGCCGTTGCGTTCCACAGAATCAAGTTTTTGCAAGAGTGGTGGCAAAATGTCTGATTGCTGGTATACGCCTAGAAGCATTTCAGATTTAGTGATGCAGGTACTCGGCGCGATTGACCTTGACCCTTGCGCGGACGATCGCAAACACATAAAAGCGCGATTACACTACACAGTTTCGGATGACGGATTATCTCAGCAGTGGCAGGGACGAATATTCATGAATCCGCCCTACTCATGCCCTGGTAAGTGGGTGGTGAAACTGCAAGCAGAGTACGAAGCTGGGCGGGTGAGTGAGGCGATCGCACTTGTCCCTGCCGCCACCGATACCAATTGGTTATCCCCCCTGCTTGCCACTCAACCCGTCTGTTTCTGGAAAGGCCGCATCAAATTCTTGGATACGAGCTATCAACCGAAGCAGTCAGCCAGACAATCACACTGCTTGGTTTATTGGGGTGAAAATCCGCAGAAGTTCAAACAAGTTTTTGATGAGGTTGGAGTTGTAAAAAATGTGGACTCTTGGAATCCTGCTCATTTTGGAGATGTGCCGCGTAAAGCGGATGGCGACCAATTAACAATTTTTTATGAAGACACCCACGAACCGCCAGCCCCCGACGACTACCCAAACCTTCTAACCTACGAGCAAGCCTGGACTCAATGGGAACTAAAAAATAACCAACCAAAGGACAGAACTATGACGACATTCCAATTTTCTGCAACCAGCGCTCTAGCCGAACAAATCGCCCAATTACAGCAGCAACTCAACCAACTCACTGCTTCTTTGAAGCCATTCCAAGAGTGTGAGCAAAAGGCTGAAGATTTGCGGCGACAAGTGGCAGAGTACGGGCGTGAGATGACTTCTAAAGGGATTCCCCAAGATGACGTTTTAAAATGGGCTAAATCGCTTTATAGCGCCGCTAGTGGTGTGGAATTTGTAGAGGGTGATAGTGGGGTAATTGCTGCACAGAATGAGGCGATCGCTCAATTGAAGATTGAGCTAGTAACCATAGAAAAACGTGAAGAAAGAGCGATCAATCTAAAGAATGAAGCTTTAATGCAATTGGCAGATACAGCAAAAGAACGCGACGAAGCGCTGGATAAAATAGCGGATATGACTGAAGATAAATTGCGTGTTACAAGAAGACTCCAAACTACTCAAGATAGGCACGCACAAGTCTTGCAGGAATTAAAAGACCTCAAAGAACAAACATCTGTAGCGACTACGACTGACAGCACCATTTCTGAGCAAATAATCGATATTTTAAAACTCAACCCCAAATTATCTGGAAGCCAAATAATTGAAGCTTTGGGGATGGATAAAGAAGAAAGAGGAATTTACACACATCTGAATCGGCTTGTGGACAAAGGTATTGTTTTTTGTGATGTAGATCCACAAGACGCACGGCGAAAACTTTACAGCTTGCACTCAGAAAATAATACTCAACACGATACTCAGTGCGTAGAAAATAATACTCAACACGATACAAGTTTTGCAGTGGGCGATCGCGCTTGTGTTGTAGATGTGGATGAAGACGAGGATTTACGGTATTTGCTTGGGATTTCAGGCACTGTTGTTGGCGTAGATGGTGATAGTATCGCTGTATTTTTTGAAAAAAGAATTGAGTTTAATGAGCATGAAGTAGTTTTACGATCGCGCTATTTGAACCTTGTAGATACGCATGAAGCCCAAACTAAAGGGCGTGATTTTATATCCAACGTGAAAACTAAAACTGGCATGAATAATGTTACTTGGACTCAGATTAGTGAGGTATGCCAGGGTAACGCCCAAATCCTGGCAGAGATAGGATTGTGCGCTGCCACAAAACATCAAAAAGAATTGATAGAAAAACTGCCTACTCTTCTGGCTGACCACATTAGCGAGACGGGCGATATCACGGATATGCAGTGGCTTGGCGAAACGTTTAAAACCAAAGTTGAGGCATTGTTGGAAGCAAAAAAGTCTCTGTCACATCACCCTGGTGATTGGGTACGGGAAAAAGAAACAGGTTTGGTTTGGCAGGTACGCAATTTTGATGGCGAGTGGCTTTCTGTGCAGCAAAACAATAAAATTACCTCGCTGCATAAGTCGGAAGTTGAGTTGGTGCAGCAGGAAGTTGCTGCGTAAGGAGGCGGGACTGGGAAAAATTACTCAGTCCCCACCAACAATCATGCAAATAAATTGTCGTCATTGCGGAAGTGAATTTACGCCAGACAAAAGCTCTCGTAAGTTTTGCTCTCTCTTTTGTTCAAATAAGTCCAGAGAAAAGCTGACAACCAAAACTTGCTCTGTTTGCGGTAACGAGTTTACTAGGGTAGGCAGGGCAAAACGCGATTATTGCAGTAAGAAATGTGGATTAAAAAGTCATATAAATATCTGGAGTGCGGAAGAAGATAGCAAGCTAATTAAATTAATTGGCAGATTGCCTGTTCGGATAATAATTCGAGATTGGAATATTTACGCAAAGTTGCTTACAATGAACAATTCTTGCGACACAACTTTTGATTATTCTGCTTATGATGCTAATTACGCCGTTACTTTTTTGATGCCAGAATTTAAAAATATAATCTGTATGAGCTATCAAATTCCCTGGCAAAGATGGGAAGAAGTTGTGCGATCGCACAGATGCGGACTTTGTGTTATCGCTGAGTGTTGTTGGTTAACTTGTCCAGTCAAGCGTGAAGATTGGTACAAAGAAAATTTAAGAGGATTGACGTGAGAATTAAGCGGGAACTTTAAAAATAAAATGCCCACCCTCGAAGCACTCATTCGCCGTCATTCGGAACACCAGCGCTACTGCGATTATTGGGAATTACTCACAGCTACGGTTGAGGGCGGCGACAGCATGACCGATGAGATGAAACGCAAGCTACTACCTAACCCAGACGGTAGACCGGAGGCGGTGATGAAGGAGCGGGTAAAATTAGCGACCTACTGTAACAAAATCGCTCCTATTCTGTCGCGGTTCAACTCAGAACTCTTCAAAAACCCCGCCACGCCCACCGGAAGTAACGATCCTTTCTGGAGTGAGCAGTTTTTTAGTGGTGGTGCGCTGCTGGATGGAGACGACGATGGACGCGCATCATTTAATACCTTCCTAATGCAAGCCATGATGACGGCCTTAACCACGGGTAAGGCGATCGCCCAAATCGATACAAAAAGGGCGAATGGCGCGGTAAGTAAGGCACAGCAGCGAGAATCGGGTGAACTCAACCCTTACGTCATCTTGCACCCGCGTTCGGCGTTGTGGGACTGGGACAGTGGGAGAGAAGGGTTTGATTTTGTCAAGTTACACCAGTTTCGGTTAGTGCGATCAGGATGGGAGGCTACACCCACGCCCGAACATGTTTTCACTATCTACTACCGTGATGGGGGTGCGGTGTTCACATCTAAATATGTGGTGCGGAAAATTGAGCGCGATTCTAAACCACCACTTCCACAACCATTCATTAGCTCGGTAAATGAGCGCGATATATCCATAGAAGCAATTATTGAAGGTCAACCGATATTTAATGTCGGAGGGAAGTTTGAATTTCCTATAGTGACGCTGACCTTACCAAAGGCGTTGTGGATGGCTGCACAACTGTTCGATTGCCAAAAATCGTACTTCACCCAAACAGCAGCGCTTGAGTATGCGCTTTACAGTAATAACTTTGCAATGCCTGTAATAACTGGGGTGGATGACGACGAAGACCCATTAGGGGGTCGGTTGATGGGTGAAGCATATTATCTCACATTGAAAACTGGGCAAGGGATAACCACTTTTGAACGTAGCGGCGCTTCTATTCAAACTGCGATCGCTTATCGGGCTGAGGTGAAACGCGATATATATGATGTACTGCAACAAATAGCTATGTCTGCCAGTGATGGCGCTTCAATCATTGCTCGGAGTGGTGAATCTAAATCTGAAGATAGAAGACCTGAAGAGATTTTGCTGGAACGCTACGGGCAGATAGTAAAGGAATTCCTTGTACAGGTACTGAAGCCAGCCGCGATCGCACGGGGTGAAATTGTGGATTGGGCGGTTACTGGGTACGATGAATTCCTTGGGTTCTCGATTGCTGAACTACTTACTGATATGGATGGTATCGCCACAGCTAATATCCCCTCACCCACGTTTAAAAAGGAAATTCAAAAGCACTTTGTTAAGCGTGCGGCTCGTGTGTACGACCTTGATCAGAAAGCTGTAGAGCAAGCACTTTTAGAAATTGATTCTCAAGCATCAAACTTGCCTTCCTAGTGCTGTTTGAAGTGCTTGAACGGCATTATAAAAAATAGTTGCTTGATTAGTATCTAAACCATAACCAATAGTGTGCATACCACAAATTAAATTGGATCTTAGTAAAAACTGTGTTCCGCCATTATCATAAGAAAATATTGATACTTCACAAGTTGGTCTAGCATTTGTAGTAAAAGAAGTATCTGTGGTTTCTACGTTACCGTTGTAAAATAAGTATCCTAAATTGGAAGATACTGTAGAAAGAAGTATATGTCCTGGTGCTGTAGCGGTGGATTTTGTCACGCTCATTTCCGTGCTAGAGCCAACAAAACCAGTTAATGTTGAAGTTTGCCTAAAAAGATAAAATCTGGGTGTGGTATTATTGCATCCCAAATATGCAAAAGGCGCGCTTCCTGAACCGGATATGGCTACTGTGTTTCTAGCATATACACTTAAGTGTGCATCTAATGAACTCGTTAACTGAACACTAGGAATAAACCCAGTTTTTAAGTATTTGGTATTACTTGTATCTCCTGAAAGTCCCGTAATTTCTGAATAATCAGCATTCACAAAACCGACGTTAGTTAAGGATGATTGAATGCCACTAGGGTATTTTAGTTTTACTAACGCCGCATTTAAGTCATTACCAGCATAAGTTGCTATTTCTAGGCATTTATCCCAAATTCCCCCAAGCTTTAAACTTTTAACAAAAGTGTTGTGGGCTTGTAGGCTTGAATTTGATATGGTTCCTCCATCTGCAATGATCCTATTTTTAAAATTAGCAACATCTGTATCGAGCTTGGATGTTGCTAATTTTGAACCGATAATTGGCACTTAATTTAGCGCCTCCTGTACTTCTTGTTCATTCACGGGATAAATATTTAATTCTTCAGACCGTGATTGCCCGAAGATTTGAGATTGCCAATTTGGATCGGGTTCGGTAAGTGCAAGTAAGTTTGCTAAATTATCCTTGCTATTTTGCGATATGTAAGTTTTTACTACTTCAAACAGAATCGCAATGTTAACCCTATCATTTCCATTTGCAACACTTTCAATTCTGTCCAATAAACCTGGGATTTTGAAGGTGTCCACTGCCTCTTGTGGTGTTATTGCTTGAAAGAGGTTTACTAAAGTTAGTTGCTTTGGTAACTCCTCTTGTGGTACAGGGTTTGGAATTAGTGGTTTTTGATTAAGTAGAGCCGCGATCCCTGGATAGTTTTGCGTTGCTACTATTTGCGCGTATTCTGGTAATTCTAATTCGGTTTTAAGAGTTGTTATTTTGCTCATCAAAACTCCTGGGTCTGAAACCCCGTGCTTCTAGCACGGCTTTATATGGTACAATGGGATGAGTTGTCAATTGCAGGGGCAAATGTCTCTGTTTCCGATGATTCAAATCTGAGGCTAAAGCCTCGTACCTTTAGGTCGAGGTAAGCTTACGATGTGTAGTAGTGGAATGCGTAATTAATTGAGTTTGCACCGGATAGACTCAGAATTAATGCTGTATTGGCATCTAACCTCAGTTCTCGATTGGGAAAATAGTTGACGGCCAAGCCATCGCCTTGGTTTTGGCATAAAATTCTCTCTCTGGTTGTACTTCCTGCTTTTAGAAGTACAGTGGTTGCCGTGCTTCCTTCAAGTTGAATTTTCAGGTAAGCGATATTTATTGATATGCCGGAACCAGGTGATGCAATGATTGTGTTATCTCCGGTAGTGTTAAGTGTGCCAGCAAGTACTGTAATAGCAGGCCTGTCAAAAAGAGTTGTTAGTCTTTGTAGCAGCCGCTTGAAGAGGCTAATCAGGGTTGCATTAGCAGTATCGCTGGTTGCTGGGGAATCTAAAGCTTGCCCAATAGAAGCAGAAGTATCTTGTCCGCCTGTGATGGGAAGGGGGTTGCTGGTAGTAAATTCCTTTCTAATAGCACTTGCTATGTCGCGGGACATAATTTTATACATTAAGTACTGTTATTATGCCCAACAAAAAATCCCTCAGTATTAACCGAGGGATAAAATCATAAGCCGCTTTTAAAATGGCACATTATCCGTATCTGGTCTGTCGTCATTAGCTTTTTTCAAGAGTTTGTTGTCTTTCATCAGTCCAAAAACTGGTAGCTTGATATCGATTTTTGCACTCTGGCGAAAACCCGTCTTTGTTCTCCAATGCAATTCAAGCCATCCCGTTTTCTGCCACTCGCAAGCTATTTGAACTGGTGGAAATTGTCGGTAAGGCGTTTCTGGCGGTTTATATTCACGCTTGCCCATTTTGTGCAGCAGTCGATACACAGCTTCGCAATCGGCTAGTGCGCGGTGTTCGCCGCCTCCAGGTAGCTTTTGCCACCTATAGTTACCGTAGTAGTCATTCCACGCGCCGTAGGGTGGTGCGAGATAAGCAGTCGGGGAAAGTGGACAGATCCCCAACCACTAAAAACCGCTATCAGCCACCGCCCAACTTTACGCCCTCCAAAAATTCCAATTGTGCTGGTGTGACTTCGTGAGAAAACATCCCAGCACGGAAGCGATCGCGCCACACATCAGCAGGGCAAAAGTTAATCCCAGCGTTGATAGCACACTGTTCATCTTCAGGGCGATCGCCTACCATAATCATTTCCTCGACATCTTCCCCACCATCCTCTACAAATAATTTCGCTAGCTTTAGCATTCCTGCATTTGGCTTGCGGAATTCCCCTATCAGTTGTGTTTCTCTATCGCTGATTTCGTAAGCATCAAGTGATGAGATTCGCCAGCAATCGTTACCTTCAAAATCAGGACAGAAATAAATTGCTGATAGTTGGGGTAGTAGCTCAAGAGTGAATTGCATCTCAGCAATAGTACTCTCAATTGTTTTGCGAGGTTTACCTGTTCCTGGGTTAATTGCTGCACAACCACCTTGATTGCTGATACCAATAATTAACCAATCCAAATTAGCAAAATGTGCGATCACCTTATCCGCACCCTCAATTATTTTTACATCAGTTGGCGATTGCTTGAAAGTGTGTCCTGAAATTGTTTCGGTTAGTGTGCCGTCGATGTCTACAAAAAGTATTTTAACCATGATTGTTCAGTCCAAAAGACAAATATTGTTAGTTGTAAGCCTTGGTGTCTATACCGATTTTATTAAGACGTGTTGCATAAAATGGTCTGTTCCAACCAAAAGCATCACCTGTTACTTTAAAAACAAACCCTTCGTTCTTTTCTTGGTTGAGAATATCAACTGTCTTTTTAGCATCATTGAAATTCCACAGCATAGCTATCGGTGTCCAATTAGCTATTGAGGGAGAGCCAGTGCTAATTTTGACTTTGTAGATGTGAAACATTATTATTGGCAACCTCAATACACTCTCGAATTTATCTTAAAAAACCGCTTGAGAAATTTTTGACATCAAACAAC
Organism: Nostoc sp. NMS2; assembly: GCF_017115105.1. Classification (GTDB taxonomy): domain Bacteria; phylum Cyanobacteriota; class Cyanobacteriia; order Cyanobacteriales; family Nostocaceae; genus Nostoc. The sequence goes on along the minus strand of NZ_JABXKH010000147.1, from coordinate 95,306 downwards.
TCCTCAAGGGTGTAGTTGTCATTAAGCGGCATTGCTAGACTTTAAATATTCCAAGAATTGCGCTAATTGCTCATCAGCAAGTTGCTGTCGGCTTCGCACATTGAATAATTCAAATAATACAGTCTTTGCTTGCTCAACTTCTATCTTTTTACGCTTCATAACTGATTCAATTTCAGCGTTCAACAGGTCGCGGTCATAGGCTATACCAGGAATTAGATACTCAGGCTTGTCTGCGTTTTGAATTTCTGGTGTTTGCCCACTGTATAGCCAGTTCTTAAGAACATCCGCTACGTTCTTCCCTGGCTTGCTAATAATCTGGTTTGATAATTCAAAACAGCGCGATTTGCTAACGATGAAGTTGTGGTCAAGGTCAAGGTCAGCTACTACATCAAACTCATATTCAAGACCATCCCGTTGTACAGGAGCCATCCCGACTTTACGCGGAGCCATTTTGCCCTTTTCGTTAGCCTCTAAAACATACTCTGTTTTAGCTCTCATGGTGGCTATTAAATGGCACTTGCTACTGACAATTGCTTCTACAAGTTGATTGTGAAGTGGTGTTACATCTCGCCAAGCCGCGAAAGAGTTACCAGTTTGCGATCGCTTGGCTATCCGATCAACTTGCTCTAATGCTCCATCTTTACCCATCCAAGCGTGAGATAAACTATCGATTATCAACACTTCGTAACCCGCATTGCTGGCTGCTTGAATAGCGTTGATGTACTGCTGTGGATGAAAGCTGCTGAGTTCGAGTACATCGAAGTTGAACTTGTCGGCGTACTTACTAGCACTTCCGTGTTCGGTGTCAATTACGGCTATGTTTTGGCTAAGTCCAGATGCTATGGATAAAGCTGAAAACGTCTTGCCGCTTCCACTTGCACCGATTAAAGCAAGGCGTAATTTTGATTGTGATTTGATGGCTTTTTTAAACATGATTAAAAATCCTCTTTTGTATATGGTTGTTGCTCAAAAAATCCGACTTGTTTAACGATAAATTCATGAGGCATTCAGAAGGCAGAAGGCAGGAGGCAGAAGGCAGAAGGGAACCCACGTTTAAAAACGCGGGATTGAAATAAGGACGACGCCAGATGCTCCACTTGGGATGCATCCCAAGACCGCACTGGCTCCCTTGTGTCTCCTGCTACGCATCTCGACACAAATCTTTTTATACTGGTGGGCTTTAGACCCACAACTAAAGTTTTTATTAGTACTTCTTTCCTTCTGCCCTCTGCCCTCTGCCCTCTGCCTTTCTTTGTAAATTCAATTCTATTTGTGCATATTCGCTTGCATCTTCTGCTGAGTAAAATTCTGAACTAATAATGATTTGTTCTTGGGGGGTGAAAAGCTTAAACATTGTCTAGTCCCTCCCCTAAATCTTCTTTATGCTTTTCTAACAAATTAATGATGTCTACCATTGCTTGGTAAAAATCTTCATCGCTGGTTATCTCGTGCGCTTCATCCATTACAGGTGTAAGGATACCTTGAGCTTCTTCGATTGCCTTTATTGCTTCTTCTGGTGTCATAATAAATGTGTGATGTTGCTTGTAGGACATTCGCGCCGCCCATGACCACGACCATTACAATTGTCAGAGGCATATTGAGCTAGCACAATTATTAAAATTGCTGAAATTGCTGCACACTTCATTGTTTTACTTCCTTAATCAGTTTTATACAATTCGCCACATCTGCAATTGTTAGGGGATTTTCAAAAGCGCCTCGAATACGAAGGGAAAGAGCAATGTTTCGCCACTCATCAGCATATTTTTCAGAAGTAGCCCCATACTCCGATAACAGCGCCCTCACGCTCTTAATACTTAAATCATTAGGAATCGCATTTTTGACTCTTAAAAGAGCAAAATGAACATCGCAATCTGAAGGTAGGAAATGCTGGTTTAAATATTTCATATTTTCAAAAGTTAATGACTTTTTGGGCAGATGTAATTCTGCCCAAGTTATTTACGCTGCTACAACCTGGTACAAATCATTACGAGTTAGCCGTGCTAGCTTCAGTCCACACTCGCGCCAATCGTCGTACTTTGTACCATCACCGTTAATCCAATACTCCTGTGATGAATACCAATCGCCTCCATCGTCAGTAAGCCAAATCCATCCGATTAGTTGATTGTTAATTCTGAAGGCGTGTTGTTGTCCTTTGTCGTCCACATACTTGCAATCTTCAATTGTGCAAGATTCTGGCTTCTCTTCTTCTGTTACTGGTAATGTGCCTTGTTTGTAATGCCAGCGAATATAGTTTTCTGCTTTGGCTTGGGTATTTGAGCGAAAGACTTCTTTTCCGCCTACAGCTACTACATATCGCTGCGTCAGGTGTTCGCTGTCATAGTAGATGGTGGCGATTGTCTTGCCGTCTACAGTAGCTTCCCAGTTGTAGAAGCCATCGGGCGATGTAAATTGAATATCAATATGATTTTTGCATTTAGGCGCAATTTCTTTTGCTTGCTGCTCAATATATTGGTTGAATTCAGATTGAGCAATGGTTGCGGTAATCGATTGCTGTAGATAATCATCAGCTGCTACCTGATGCTTGCAGCGTACCCCCCTAAAGTGTGCGTCTCCGCATTCGCAGCGCTCATGATGGTTGGGATGGCCAGGTCTGACCGCGTAGTGATTGCTATTGTCAGGGTTTTTGACAATGAAGGTTTCAGAGTCGATTTGATTGACCTCTAGGGGTCTTGAGCGGTCAATCCGCCCAATGATCTTTTCTCGCGCCTGGGCAATGGCAAGAGTAGGGCTGGAATGAATTTGCTTGCTTAAGTCGGTCTGCCAGCCCTCAAAGCCCTGATAGACCTGAAATAGCGGCTCTTGAGTCAGACTATCAGAGACTTGGTAAGTCTGCTTATCTTTGGTGCTGTGCTGGGGATCGCAAGCCAGGTGGTAGCCAGGAATCGCTATATCTTGGATGTCGTCTTGGGGTGCGATTTCTTCAATCTTGCTTGCTAGCTGCTGAATTTCATTTGCTTCTATAGAAATATCATCGGGCTTTGGCGCTGTAGCCGCTTCAATCATCCCCCAGGTGATCGCAAAAGCCGCTTGCTTCTCAGGCTGCTTTGCGCCCCAGAAAATTGCTTGGCAGCCTTTGATGCCTTCTATGGGCTGGTCGAATAGGATGGGCTGGCTGAGATGGTAGGCATAGCATTCAAATTCAGCATCCCAGGTGCAGTCTGTAATTTGCGCTGCTCCGATAATCGCGCCGCGCTTGATTGTGTCCTTGGAGATGCCGTAGTCAGCGAGGTAATGGTCGGAATCTTTTGATTGGGAGGCATGAATCAAGACCCAGCCGCGTCTGTCTGTGGGCTGTGTGCGGTATTCGGCTTGCTTAATGCCCATGCAAATAGCATAAGCATGGGGAGCATGGATGCTGATGGCCTTGAGAGATTCGGGATATGATTGCATTGGTATTTCCTAGTAGGGATTTGCCGCAAGAGCAATCGCATTCTTTCCAGGGAGGCGATCGCTCTTTTTGGTCGTCTATATATTATATTAATGCCATAAAAAGCATACGTCAATAACTATAAAGCATAAAAAATGTATTTCATGGCTTGCAATTTAGCCATGTAAAGTATATGCTTTGAGCAAATGAGGAATTACTATATGCACGGCATCGTCAAGTTGCCTCATGCCTTTGTAGACTTAAATAAAAGTCGCAGAAGTATGAGTATGGATATGTCTATGATTAGGGAACGGATGGAAGAATTAGGTGTAGATTTGGCGACTCTAAACCGCCGCTACTGCGAGATTAGGCGCAGAAAGGGTGACGAAAGCGCAACGCCTGTAAATCGTAGAAATATGCTTGCTAAAGCAATCTCTAATGAAGGCAACCCAACGCTAGAAACATTTATGGATCTTGTTGCAGCCCTAGATGGCAAAGTTCTGATTGAGTGGAAAAGTACCAAAGTAAAAGAATTTGGAGGCGATAACGCAGCGTAGAGATTAAAACGCGCCTATAAAACCAAAACTTTGATAAACCGTTGTGTTCGCAGCACAACGGTTTTATTTTGCCACAAAAAGACAATCGCTCATCTACAGCAAACAAATGAACACTTTAGTTTGAATCACGCATTTATGGATTTGATGCACAAACTAGAAACTAAGATTTAACCCAAGCAAAACCTATTACCTCCGCTTCCACCACTCTTTTTAAACAAAATCCCAGTATACGGAAACAACCTAGCGCGAATTGCAGCCAAATTTTTATCTGGCCGCATCTGATATCCGTCTTTGTCGATGTTACTAGGGTCAAGCGAGATACATTCAAATTCTTCCAGAATCACGCCAACTCGTTCAACTTGAGAGGGTAAATTATTAATGGCGGCGATCGCGTCCGTAAGCGCCTGTCTCACTGGTGTATTTGTATTGTATAAATCAGGCTCCAAGCGAGAACTACCCTCACCACCAACCACAACAGTAGTATCGCGCTGAGTAATCTCATAGACCTCGAATAGTAGGTTTGCTTGGTGGTCAGTGAGTGGCATAATTAACTAAACTTTTGGTGGCCAGTGCCACGTTCCAGGTTCGTGGTTTTCTGAATAAACCTTGGATGTTGCCCAGATAGTCATCCCTGCACCAGGGTAATCATTGTCTCCATCAGTAAAAACCTGTAAATTGCTGTATCCCTGTGCTATCAAATCAGGGCTTACATCACGCCACACCCTGACAACAATTGCTGGTCTAACCTGTCCGGCGCTACGCCCATCTGGTAAAACGTAGTGAACTATTCTTCCTTCGGTTAGTCCAGGAAATGGCTGCACTGAACCAGTCACAATGTTATTTGTCATCTGCTTCCTTAGTTTGAACTTGATAGCTAATTTGTGAATCTAAAGTCACCCAAGCGACACCAGGGATTTTACCAACAAGGTCTTCCACTTTTGTGTAAGGTCGTCCACTTTGCAAGTCTTTTGCCTGGGCTGTAGATAAGCCCAAACGCTCAGTTAGCTCTTTGAGAGATGCAGAATTGACCAAAATAAACCCCGCCCCCGGTGGCTGGTTGTCAACTATTGGAGAATAAACTTGGTTTTTTTCTCCCTCATCGCTTGTTACGAGTGGTGTTTGTGGTGTTGGCGGCGGTTCTCTACGGTAGCCCTGTGCTAAAAAGTCATTTTCTCGTCCTTCGGGTACTGATGTCGGCATACCGTACTGTGGATCATAAAAAATTGGCATACAGATAAAGACCCACGGGTCTTAATAAAAGTTTATAGACTCAAAATCAATCCGCATTTACGAAAGTCGGTGATTTTGGAGCCAGTGAGAAAATAAGCGGCATTCCGTTCGCTGACGGTTCCTAAATCGTATTGCCCAGTGAAAACTTGAATACTTAAATTAGTATTTGGATCGGTGATTGATGCCGCGATCGCACCACTACCACGACGCGGTTCAGCAATGCGGCGCGTGGCCATAGCCAAGCCTTCTAGATGGTTCACTGTATTCACCGAAGGAATGGTGGGGATGCTAAATACATCTGTTCCCGGTGTGATGTCACCTGCTGTCAACTTTGTGCCATTAGGTGCGTAGGGAGCAAGGGTAATCACATTGCTGGCAATTCGCAAAATCACGCCAAATGCTGTAGCTTTAGTGCTGGTGCCAATTCTGGCAATTTGCCCAACTCCGACATTTTGCAATGCTGTACCTACAGTTAGGGTAAAGTCTACCGCACCAACAAATGTAGTGGTAGCATTATCGGCATAGAGGAAAGCTGTGTTAGCAGCTACTGAGGCAATAGGGAGAGTGGCTTGAGTACCTGCGGCAGTATCTAAATCCGCTACACCTGTTTGATTACTGACTGTATTGGAGCCACCTACCATAAACCCGTAGCGTTCCACGAAATCACCTAGCTGTAAACCCCGTTGCAGTAATTGACCACCACCAATACTTGTAGCGGCAAAACCAGTGACTACCACCGAATCACCCAAGAAAGCACCTTTGGCAGTGGATGAAATGATGGCATAGCGGTTAGATGTAGGGGTGTTTTCTTTATCTAAGAAGACATTCGCGCCGCGTAGTCCTTCATTATTAAAGTTGGCTAATTGTCCACTACTGTCAACACATGCGCTGATGGCAATGGGGGGATGATCGCCCAATGCTACGTTACCACTGGCGGCAATGCTCCAAGTGCGGAATTGGCTATACATATAGCTATCGTTGGGTGTGACGATAGCATCAGCAATCTGACCCGATGTTTCCGTCAAATACCGATCCATTGTTTGAAATGAATCGTAGCCGTATGAAAGAAAACCATCTGTCCATAGCCTTTCAAGCTTTACACTACCTGCAAAGAATTGAGCTTCAGTAAAGACAAAGGGAGCTACACGAGGATTCAAGTCTGTAGCTATACGGCGCTTAGGACGGCGGATTTTCACATCATCCCCCCGTTCAAATGCCCCAGGCTCGAAATCCCGCACAGCCACGCGGGGATACATAGCAGCAAGATTTAGCTGGGTGAGTGCGCGTTGAGCGATCGCGGTCTCGATTAATGCGGTATTGGGCGAAAATGGCGGAGTTGGCATATCAGTTTAAATAGAAATTAGGAGGCAGGAGGTAAAAGGTTGCAAAGATAAACCAAGGAGTTTAAACTTTTACATCCCGCCTTAGCTAGGTTTCCCGTATTGATTTTCAAGCTCAGATATCAAAGCTTTTTGGGCGTTTTCATCGCCGCCGTAACGATTGTAGATATCCTGGGCGCTCATCCCTTCAAAGTTGTATTGTGAAGGTGTGGCGCGAGTTCCCGTAGTGCCATCCGTGCCGGTGCCACCACGAGGAACTGCAAAATGGGCAAAGTCGGCTTCTAACATTTTGGGAAGAACATCTTTAAAGTCCAGCTTAGTAGGCTCGTTGAATTTATCTACACCTTTCACAAAGTAGCGATCACCTTCTTCTACTAGCAGCCCACGCTTTTCTAGTAGCGTCAACAAATCTTCTTCTGTGTTAGGCCGCACCGTACCCAAGCCACGCATTGCATTTAACACCTCGTTCCGCATCTTGGTTTGGCGGTCAGCTTCACGCAGGCTTTTAGTTTCTTTGTCGCGTTCGTCAAGTTGAGTTTGCAGCCCAGTCAACTTACCTTCGTATTCCTTTTTGATTTCAGCCAGTACCGCCTCACGTATTTTGTCAGCATCGGTTGGTTTGTCACCCGCAGCGGGATTGTTCTGCTCGTTTTCGTATTCTTTTTTTACTTCGCCGATAAAATCCAGTGAGGGCTTGATACTGTTAAATCGCTCGTCCAATTGCTGAGGTATTGAGGTAGCCAAGGCTGTAACAGACTCTGACAGTTTTTTGCTATCGTGTTGAATTTTTTCAAACTGCTCAGAGAATGGCTTGATCGCTTCGCCTACAGATGTGGGCAAAGATTCTTTGATAGCATCTTGAATGGCTTTGAGAGTTTCGGCATCTAGGGGCATAATCGCGTTACTGAAATGTCATGCTGATCATTCCCCATCAACTTCTTCGTACAAATCCCAAGGTAAACAATTCAAAGCCTTGCAGATTTTAGCAATACGGACTATCTGCTCTACTCCTGTTCGCTCATGCTCCCAATTAGCAACAGTAGTTTCTGTCGTTCCCGCTAAATCAGCTAATTCTTTCTGCGTCAAGCCAGCAGCTTCTCTTAATTCCGTGATTTTAAGCTTAATTTGCTTCTTTTTTACCATAAGATATCTTAGCTAAAGATTCATGAGCTTTTAAGCTGCTAATCCTGTGGTTTTACGTTTACCAGATGAGTGATCGCGTGTTTCCTTCTTAAACGGATAAATAGTGTGTATCAGATACCCGGCCGCATCCGATAAGTGAGAGAGCAGTGGGTTATCTGTTTTATTAATACTCTCCTGATTCCACGTCACCTGCTCAAAGTCCTTCACCAAGTTTTGACAATTGGCAAAATGCACGAAACAGCGTGATTGTCGAAATAGTTGATTAACCGAGTGAATGCGGTTGACGACGAACGGGTTACTATCAGCGAATTTCCGCACCAGATACCCTCTGCCACGTTGTTTGGCTAAGGGTTCTAAACCTTGAAACACGATGTCCCAGCTACTCAACTTACTAGCAGCACTACGCGCCCGTCCTGTAGCATCACCAAATATCTGAATTTCTGGCGGGATACCGTTACTTTCCACCCAGTCCACAATTTGCTCGGTCAACTCCCACACGTCGGAATCCATCAAAAACCATTCTTGGCAAAAGTGAATTTCGTTACCGCGTCGTTGGGCTGCGATCGCAACGGCGGGATTATAGTTAAAGTCGAATGTCAACAGTAGGGGTAGGTTGTGATCGTATTCAAGTAACTGTGCGTCTTCATCACTCAAAGAGTGGTTAGCCCTTGAGAAGTATTTGTAAATTAGCCCTTGTACTGTGTTGATGAACTGCCCCATTACCTCCTGTTGATACAATTCATCTGAGTAATTAGCTTCCAGTGAATCGACGTAATCATCACCCAGGTAAGCCCGATTTTCCAGTGACGACATGGAAACCATTTGATAGATGCGTTTCAGATCATCGGAGCGTGTAGGGTCGCCGAATTTATCCCAGAGGTAATTGTAGCCAACCGGCGACGTGGTGAGAATGCCTTGTCCTTTGAGTGTGCCAGGGCCACGTCCTAGCCGTCCGTCAATTGTCAGAAACGCTTTTTCTGGAGTGTACGCAAATTCATCACCCCAAAACCAGCGAATTTGTAAACCCCGCCCTGCTTGGGTATTTCCGGTAAAAGCAGAAGCACTCAAAACGTAGACGAAGGCTCGATCCGGCCCAATATAGCAGCGTTGACAGTTAGCGATCGCTAGCGCTTGATCTTCAGGGGATTCTCGCCACGGTTCTAAGGGGATATTGAAAAGTCGGCATACCTCGACTAGTGCTAGCAATGTCGCCCTACTCAATTGTCCGTAAGAATTTGCTGATATCATCCCTCTAGCGTCAGGTGCAAGCAAGGCACGGGTGCAAGCCCAAATTGCACCTGAAAAAGACTTACCTGATCCTATCCCCCCAATTGCTGAAAACCATCGTGCTGATAGCGGTTCAACAGACAACCAATTGGTCATTTCTAGAAATTTTGTCTGCCCACCTGGATTAGGTTCAAAGTCTTCAAACAGCGTGATTTTACTTTCGCCCTGCAACTCCACAGCTAACGCTTGCTGTGTAGCAATTTCTAAATTTAGTAACGTGTTCCATCCCGCCATTTGCTAATATATAGATAGATACTATTGAATTAGTTATTATGTCGCGTAAACCACTTGTAATCATTCATCCCGAAACCAAACAAGAGTTGTCTGTAGAACAAGCGGCGGCGTTAGTGGGGATAACACCGGGGGCAATGCGGCGGCGGTTGTCTGACCCCAACTGGAATCTAAGAAAAGCGTTGACCCAAAAAGGCGATTGGGATAGATCCAAGAATGCCAAGAGTCGCAAACCACCGGATTTTGTGACTACGGTGATGGTTCCTGAATCTCTGATTAATGGGCGATCTGCTAATGCAGTAGTTAAGGAAAGATTAGCGGTGGCTGACAGGTTAAACCCTGTGCTACTAGAAGATTGTCCGACTAAGCAAGTGAGAATTGCGCTTGTTGAGGAAGAACGGGATAAGCTGCATCGGCTGATACTCGAAGGCAAACTAGGCAACTTGACGGAGGCTATTGTGGCGTTACTCGCTGACTCTACATCATCGCCACATCAGGGAGAGGGCAGCAGCAATGCAGTAAGTAATGCAGTAGCAGTATTATCTACAACCCTAGAAGCACTCATTCCACATCTGCGAAACTGGAGCCTAGAAGACCTAATTAAACTGCAATTAGAACTCCCGTTAATTATTGAGCAGAAAAAAGAAGCCTGTTGCGATCGCCGATTAGAACAAGCAATTTTATACTTAGCGAGTAACTGCGATCATGCCTTTAGCCAGGATGGTGTAGGCTTCAATGGCGCTGATGCTGGTTTTGGTCATTGGCTAGCAACGCAAGTTCAGCAAAATAAGCCACTGTTACAGACTCACGCTACAGCTGCATTAAAAATGGTGAGGAAGTACATCAAACAGCTTGAACATGGCGGCTTGGCATTGCCTGAATGGGATGCGATCGCTCACCAGTATGCTAAGAATTCAACACCTGTACTCGTTCAAGATGACGAGGGTGTAGACGTACTTCCAGAGCGTAGGGTAGAGATTAAAGGCGAAAGAATTGCTGTGTACGCTCCTTATGATTCCTCTGGTAAATTTCAGCGTGATTGCAAAACCATTGAGGGATATAAGTTTGAGGGTGAGGATAAATCGTGGCGTTTTCCTCTCTTGATGATTGAGGAAGTGGTAGAAAAGCTTACAAATGACCAATTTTACCTTACACCGGAGGTAGAGGGAGCGATCGTACTTGCTCGGATGCAGCGCCAAGAAGAGGAAACTGCTAAGGAAATGGCAGCGCTGGCGGCGGCTGACGGAATTGTACAGTTAGTGAGAACTGCCAATTTAGATGCACCTTTAGCTAATGGTTGGTATCTGCGGGATTATCAGAAAAAAGGTGTTGAATGGCTGCTTGCTCATCGTCGCGGTGGTATCTACACCGGGGGCATCCTTGCGGATCACATGGGATTAGGAAAATCCCTAGAAGCACTGGTAGCAGCCAGGGCGATGCAGATTACACACAATTGCCCGGTGTTTGTGATTGCTCCTGTGTCTGTGCTGGAAAATTGGGTGAGAGAGGCAGAACGGGCAGAGGTGAAAATCGAATGTTTCAGTTGGGCTAAAATACCGAAGCCGTTAGATACTCAAAAATACGTGCTTATATGTGACGAAAGTCACTATATGCAAAATATCAATTCACAACGGACGAAGAAAGCACTAGAATTAGCGCATCATGAAAACTGTTTAACAACATGGTTGCTGACAGGTACGCCAATTAAAAATGGTAGACCAGCTAACCTTTATCCTTTACTATTCGCGGTCAACCACCCATTAGGAGATGATAAATGGGAATACGAACGTTACTACTGCAATGCTGGTCATAGATCAGTAGGTAGGGGTAAATCAGTCTGGGATAACAGTGGCGCTGCTCACCTTGACGAACTATCTCAAAAAACTGAGGATGTAATTCTCAGACGTACCAAAGCTGAATGCTTAACTGAATTGCCAGCTAAGACCAGACTATTTAAGGAAGCCACACTAGAGGCAAGTGCAGCCAAATCATATCAAGAGACAATTCGCTCACTCGTGGACGACTACCGCCGCCGCGCAAAACTAGGTGAGGTTGATGAAAATGCAGAGGCGCTGGTAACTCTGAATATCCTGCGAAAGGTAGGGAGTGAGTTTAAAGTTGAGGCAGCGAGAGCGATCACTGAAGAACTGCTAGAACAAGGTCAGCAAGTCGTAATCTTCACTGAGTTTGTAGAATCAGCGAAGGCGATCGCGTCTAAACTTGGCGGTTTACTCCTTACTGGAGATACCAAGCCAGAAGAACGTCAGGGTTTAGTAGATCAATTCCAGTCTGGTGAAAATAAGGTGTTTGTCGGCACCATCAAAGCTGGCGGACTTGGGTTAACTTTGACAGCCGCTAGCAACGTTATCTTAGTTGATCGGGCTTGGAGTCCGGGAGACTGTGAGCAAGCCGAGGATCGCGCTCATCGGTTGGGACAAGAAAATGCTGTATTTGCAACTTGGTTACAGTTAAGCGAAATTGATAAGGCGATTGATAGCTTGTTGACTCAAAAACAGCAGCGAATTGAACTGGTGCTGAAGGGCAAACGCAAGACATTACAGGGTATTCAGTCAGCTAAAGATTTGGCTAAAGAGTTACTCGCTATTCTCTAAAACTCATATATAGATAAATACTATTGATATGACACCAACTGATTTACGAGCCATTTCAATACACGCGCCTTTCGCCTACGCTATCTGCTTAGGGCTAAAGGACGAAGAATACCGCATGCAGCCGACTAAAATTAGGGGCTGGGTCTTGATACACAGCAGTCAGAGTAAAGATTCTGACCAATATTTCACAGACTACGGCATTGATATTGTGATCGCTAAACGAGGAGCGATTATTGGAGCCTGTAAACTAACTGACTGCATTGGTAGTCCTGGAGACTATGCTTATTGCTTAGAAAGCCCTGTCTTGTTTGACAAAGCTCTTGTTGGGATTAAGGGGCAACAGACCATATTTTGGGGCATCTCCGATAAATACCCTGAGCGCAATAACGCCTTTAAAGTAGCTTGGGGGATGATTCAATCATTGAGCTAAAATGGCTCTATTTAGGGGCAACTATGGCGGGATTAAAAGATATTTGGATATGCAGTTTACGCCCTGATATGGCTTTAATGGTCATCACTGGAGAGCCTTCTGTACTCATTTCACCATCATTGGATGGATACAAAGGAAGGCTTGCAATTCATGCAGCTAGTTGTACGGATGAAGAAGATAGAAAGGACTCCTACAAACGAATAATTGAGATGGGCTGGAGTCCAGAGGATGTCCCGGAGGGCAGTTTAGTTGGCTGGTGCAAGATTGATAAAAATATTGACTACGACACAAATACTTTTGCGGCTGATTTTAACAATCATTGCTATTCCAGTCATAGACTTGAAGATTTTAAGCAACAAGAAGAATGGCTAGATGCGGTACATGGTTTGCACCTAGCCGAAATGCAAATATTAAAAATGCCGATTATGGGCATCGGCAAACTAAAAATACATGGGGAGTGGTGGACACCAGATAATCCGTTTGATTTACTCTGTCTTAAACAGTGTTTTGAGGCAGAAGCGCTAGATTTAGAATCTACAGTCTAACTCCAACTCTACCAGCCAAAGCCCTTGCCCTTTCTTGTGTTGCAGCGCTACCTGTCCGCGCTAAGGTGCGTAATCTAGCTCTTGCATTTGCACCACGCGCACGTTGAGCAAATTCACCTGGTCGCGCTCGGCGAAATACAGATTTATTTGGCGCTGAACCAGATGCTGGTTCTTTGTCGTTACCTTTCTTTACTCCGGTGTTGCCGCCAGGATTAGTGGGGGCAGGGGTAACAAGAACTCGGCTTGACGGCCGAGTTCCGACAAGTGGGCTTCTATCTAAACCAAAAACTTGCTGATATTCTTTTAGGGCTCGTCTTCGCGCTCTGCCGCTTGCACTATACTTACTTCCGAATTTCCCTGTAACACTAGTTCTAGTCGGTTGATTTACAGGTACAATCGCCCCACCCCTAGCTCTAGTCCCCCCGGCTGCTGTCCTTACGCTACCGTTTGGTCTAGTAGCCGTGGGCGCTCCAAACCCCTGTCCCCCTCCGGTTTTTCCTCGTCTTGCCATAATCTTGTTTGTGTAACATTACACATTTAGATTTCCCGATGGGTTTATTTAAGGATTTTTTGCATGAATCTAAGTTGAATTTCTGGAAATAGATCGCATAGTTCCTTCAACTGCACAGGTGCGTAGTAAGCCAGCCACCTATAGTATTGTGAACAGAGTATTTCCGGCGTACAGTACCAGAGAGTTCTAGGAAAAGCTTTATTACCTTGTTTTTGGGGTATTTGATGCATTGAGTATGTGTGAGAGATAGGCGAATCTTCGCTTATTAGTAATGCCCACACATCAATGTCTTTCCAATCACCTATAGGTAAGGCACGAATGTAGGGGAGATTTCCGTTATCTTGATCGTGAAACTGAAACAAACCTTCACGCTGCATTTCAAAGGCTCGTTCCATGCCTTCACCAGCACGGTTCGCCCAGATATACATTACATTTTTTTCACGTTCGCCGTAGAGGTGATCGAATTGGTAAATAGCTTCATAGCAAATACTTGCAGCTACATCGCCCCAGTTCCAAAAATTAAGCGGTTTTCCTTCTTTGGTTTTTAGTCCATAGGCATTTCCCCAATCAAGATAAGCACGAATTATCTGAGGAAATGGTCTATCTGTTGCATATTCTTCGTAATAAAAATCTTCACCAAAATAAGCCTCCCACTCAGGTTTAACTAGCCAATGTTGAGGTAAGTCACCACCATTGTTAACAGTTAAATGACAAAAATCTAGTCCCGCAAGTTTGAGAATTAACGCACCCGCCATTGAGTCTTTACCGTAGCCAAACCACAGCCCAGGTGCTACGTTTTGGTTTACCCGTGGGTCAGCATACCACTCTTGTACACGGGCGATCGTTTTGGCTTTGAGGCTTTTAAATTTGTCGGTACGGGCGTGGGCGGCTGCTTGGGCGTAACGAGTTGGGGGGAGTGCTTCAACTATTCTCACTTTGCTGCTTTTTTAAGATATTAAAAAGCTTAGTTTTTGTTTTACTATGAGTATTATTTTGACTTACATTTTCTAAATTAGAAGTTTTTTTTATAATATCGCTAGGGGCTGATAAAATACCACCAGCCTTTAATTCTAATTCGTCTAATTCATTTAAAAAATCATTATTTAGCATTTTTTTGGTTTATTTTTTCTAAAAATTTGTCGGCGTTTTCAGGAGATAGAGTCAGTTTATTGTATCCAGGCACGCCATCGTTTTTAAAGCCGATAGCTTCATAAAACGGGATAGCATCGCCTAATGCATCTAGCTTTATCTTGCCTCCAAAACCTGCTTTTTTACTTTCTAAAATCATGTCAACAATGGCTTGCGTCCCTCCTCCCTTTTGTCTTGTTTCTTTAAACATATTTTTTGGAGATGAAACTAAATACTCCAACTTTAGATGATCGTCACCCTTATTATAAGTGTATATAGTAGATAGCTCTCCTTTATCGTTTTTTATTGCTTTTACACCAGTATTACTATTAAGCCCTTGCCAAAGGTACATATCGTAAATGTCTGTTGCCGCAGAAACTCTTGAAATATCAACAGCTAAGTTTAGCTTTGGGTTTGGTGTATATTTTTTAAGAGCAGGTAGCGCTTCTTTTAGCTCAAGCTCTAAGCGATATTTGTTATATTTTTTTTCTACTTCTGGATCTGCTAGTTTTTCCTTTAAAGATGCAACTGCTTCTTGAGCATGGGGAAAGTGTTCGTATTTATTTAATTCTTGCATTGGAAAGCTACTGCGCCAATTCCTAAAACCTTGCTTTACTTGTTCTCTATCAGAAATAATAACATCTTTGCCTTCTGAACCTTTTCTCAAAGTAGTCCCAGGTGTATTTATTTTTCTTTTCTGGAGAACAGGGGTTTCCGTCAATTTGTCGCCATTGTTGCGATAATAATAAACTTGATTTCCACTTTCATCTTGAAATTCTTCTCCATCAGGGAATAAAGTTATCTTTAGCTTCTTGGTTGCCGATGCCAGAGCATTTTTGAAACGACCCCTGGTAGTCCACCTACCATGATCGTCTCTTGGTTGTCCAGAGTTATAATGTCCAGTAGATTTAGTTAATTTCACGCTGGTTCACCTTGCTTGCATCCAGACTCTTGGCTACTCTTGCCCTTCTTGGGCTTTGCGCGTGAGCAAGGTGTATTACCCCTGGCTTGACCATCATCGTAAAAATATATACCACAATTTATACAAAATCTGTCGCCTAAACCTGTGTCAGACATTTCTGGAGCGTCAAGAACATCAGACGATCTATCACACCGAGGGCATTTAATCATATTTTGACACTTATCTGTAATTTGCACACCTCATCAACTGCCATATTTCTGTAAAAAACTTCTCGACTTGAGCATGATCGACAACATCAAGTAACTGAATATTAAAGGTTTCTCCGCATTCAGTTGTTCTTCGGAATTGTGCAAATCCCTGAAATTTATATTCATGAAATTCACTTAAGGGAGGGGACGCTTCTATGTGAAGGTAATACGCCGGGATGCTATTTATTTCTACAATTTTATTTGCAGTAAAAATACAATGTGGATATAAACGTTTGTTTATAAACTGCTCATATCCATTATTTAGGAATTCTAAAACTTTCTTTTGAAAGCGGCTTTCGTAAATCCTTTGTAATTCTTCTTTTTCTTCAGTATTTATGACCCCTGCATCCTGAATAACCACTACTCAATCATCCCAAGCACCCCCCTCTAACACATCTTCTTGGACTTCTTCTGAGTTGGATTCTGGGATGACCACGGTTTCGTCTTCGCCTTCTTGGGTTTCGGTTTCGCTGCTTTCTTCGGCTTCGTCGTTTTGCGCTTCATCAATTAGTGCCTGCAATTGTTCAATTGGTAAATCTGCATCCAATTTTAACTGCTGGATGCATGACAAGGCTAATTCACGAGCCACGCGATCGCCTGAGTTTTTCAGCACCGCCACAATGAAAGCTTTACATATATCAAGCTGACGGCGAATATCACCCATCTTGCTTAATCGCATTGCCCCATCAGCTAGTACAAGCGTACCCTGGAAGGCGCGTAACATCCCATCTAAATCAAGTCCTAGTAGTCTCAGTTTCAATTCATCTACAAATTCAGCCGTCAGTTCACCCTGTTCTACCAGCACTTCACACGCCTGGAGTAGAGTTTTGGCTTCCTTGCCAAATTTACCTGCACCTTCAATTTGGCTGATTACTCGCCCATGAGCAACGTAGAAACTCTCGCGGATGATGGTTTCATAGTCGTAGTTTTGGGCATCGGTGAAAGCATTGCGCCACTTTCCGGTTAATTTTCTGCCATACAGTGATTCTTCATTGGTCATCGTTACTCAATGACCAATTGGCCATCTAATGCTTACCTATTCGTATCGTTAATTACTTTTTACCACATCAGCAATAATGCGGTTAACCTCCATCATTGTGCGGCTGCGGCGACCATGTTTAAAGTTGTTTTGACTGCTTTTAGCTTTACCTTCGAGTGTGCGCGGCCCGGTCGATTTCTCCCAAGGTTTACTCGCTAAAATGCGCTGTCTCGCGGCTTCGATAAATTCTGGTGACAAATTACGGCGGTATTTTTTTATCGGGTATTTTTTAACATTAAATTCGGTCAAGAACTTTTCTATATCAAGCATCTTGATTAACAATAAAGCGCACTGCTTCCAATATAGTTTGTGATCGCCACTGCTGTGCTAGTCCTTCTTTAGCGATCCCTAACTTATCAGCTGCACCAGCTACCAATTCCTTAAACTCATCCAGCACATCTTTGTTCAAGTAAACCAAAAACCGCGTCTGTTCTTCGGCATTGGGGTTGTAATTAGCTGATTCAACCTCAGCTAATACGTTTTCGGTTACTTCTGATGCATCAAAGGTAACTACTTCTGCATCACTGAGTGGCGTGTAGTCGTTAGATTCTCGCGCTTCTACATCAACTGTATTACCTGAGTAATCGGTAGCGTCAGGGCGTTCAAAATATTCCTTCTCTTGATATTCCTCTTCAGATTGTGGTTCTTCTTCCTTCCTAATTAGAAAAGCTTGCATGAAGCTGTTCGCAGTAGAGGTGTCCCAGCCGGCTGCTTTGATTTGGCGCTTAGGCATTTGTGCCAGAATTGCGGCAATTTTTCCAGGGTCATCCCGTCCATCGTGGGAGTTGTTATTGAGTCGTAGCAACGCGGATTTCTGGCTGAGGTCGTCAAGCGTCACGGGTATCACTGGAGTATTCAGCCAGTAGTCACCACAAAACCGCCCTTGGTGCTTATTGGCTATTTTGTCCCGTCCTGTGGCTTTTATCCATCGGTTCCACTCTTGGGTAAAGAAATCATCATCTTGCTGACTCAGCCAATCAGCCCCAATGGTTCTACCGTGGCCTGAGATGAGGTATCCCAGGCTACCATCTAGGTTTTGCTGGATACTTGGGTAAGTCAACCAGCCAAAATCAAGCAGCGATTCGCGTATCCAGGGTAAATCGTGTTCTTCAGTATGTTCTCTTGGATTTTCGGGGTGGAATTTCTCAATGATGGTACGGGTGGGGAGCCAAAGTACCTCGTTTGTTTGGCTCACTTTTTCACCTCTGCTGTAACAGCTTGTTGGCTGTGCTGCATAGCTTCACTCAGCGATTGCAATGCACTATCTAACTGTGGAGACTGTGGACAGTTTTTAGTCAGCCATTCGGCAAGTCCATTAAACTTGCCGATTAATTGCCATTGTTGTGTAGGAGACATCATTAGGTTTTTCAAAGGTTTCTTACCCTTGATATCACAACTTTTTGTCCACCGACAGATGGTGCTGTAGTCAACCCCTCCAAGGTAAGTTTCGCACCAGTGTAAACTTTTGCCTTGGGCAATGTGTGACAAAATTTTACTTTTGATTTCCAAGTCATACCCGCGCCTACCCACAGGTGCAGGATTCTCTACAAACTGATGACCACAGGATTTACAGAGGTAAGATTGCTTGCCAGTACGTCTACCGTTTTTGATGGTTTCGTACTTACCACAGTTAGGGCATTTCACCCGCCCTTGAGTGATTGATCGTAATAATTGTATAGACTCGGTTTCGAGTTTTTTGATTTCACTCAACTTTAATGAGTGCGATCGCGCCACTTCCTTTAATGGAATTGCTTCTATGTATATACTACGGATGATAGCGGCGTGTTGTGGTGGGAGTTGAGATAGCAACGGTTCCCACTCGAAAGCCTCGTCTTCTTGATTAACAGTTAATGCCTGGGGTAACTCTAATAAATGCTGTGTACACGCGATACTAGACTCTTGGGCTAATTCTGAAGAGATGCCAAGTTCAGAAGCTGCTTGGATATAAGGTATACCAACACTATCGGAATACCGTTTGATTTTTTGGTGAGTTTCTTGCAGATTCCGTGGGACTTTCACTAATCGCCCTTTATCGCGTAGCCATTGGAGTATTCCGCCTTGGATGAAGGGAATAGCTAAAGTAGAGAATTTGCGCTTTTTGGTGGGGTCGAATCGTTCCACTGCTTTGATTAACCCCACAGTGCCAATTTGCACCAGTTCTTCGTAGGGTAGTGTGCAGTAGTTGGTCATCTTGTGAGCAGTCATGTGAACCAGCCCTAGATTTTGCTCAACTAGGGCATTGCGGAGACGAATATTTTTGTTTTGGTGATACTCAAGTAGTAGCGATTCATTATCCAAAAATGTCGTGCAAGCCATTTGTCCCCAATATCCGAATGACTTTTACAATCCCAGTGGAAGGGCAATTCACTACTGATCCTGAAACTGGAAACCCAGTACAGGTAACAGTCCCATATCAAGTAGAAGCATGGTTGCAAGGTAATAACAGTGTAAAACCTGAACCTGGAAGCAACCCTAACACGGTTGTGCTACAGGGGTATTCCGTGAAACCACGGGTTTTATCAAGTGAAATAATCTATAAGCAGTCTGAAGCGATCGCGGTTTACATCGACCCCTTAACTGGGAATCAGCATCAAGGGAAATTTACACTTAAGCCAAAGTTTGACAGTAACCGTCCGCGTGTGGCTAAGGCGTTGGCAAGAGCGATCGGAACTGAGATTGAGGGGACGTTTGAATGGAGTTAAAACTAGAACAAAAATTTAAGATCCATGTTTTCAATCAACAAGTTGAAAACATGGATGAGAACGAAGTTAAACAGACATTGATAGAAATATATCAACAGATGATTTGTCAGCAAAATTATTATCAGCAGGAATTAAAAAAAGCGTGGTTGATTTTATGAAAGTATCTTTGGAATATCTGTATCATTACATCTGCGACCACTGTCAAAAATGGTGGACGATTGCCGACATTAAGCCAGATATAGGTAGTCATGCGTTATGCCCCCACTGTGGTAAAACAAGTTTAATTGAAGAAATTGTGCAATTCCAAATTAAGACATGACGGGTTTTATTTGCTATCCAGAATACCCAGAATCAGACGATCTAGATTATGACTTACATGATTATTGGGATGGTGATGAAGATGATGAAGAGTGTTTTGATTGTGGATTCGTCCCTGGCGAGGGTTGCCTGCTGGGTGGATCTGAAGAATGTGATTTTGAATGTCCTTATCGTGATGAATTATTAGCTCATCCAGATTTTCCAAATGTCAAGCTAGTTGGTTGGTAGATTTTTGAGGTGTTCATGTGCAGCTTCTACAATTTTTCTCAACGCGGATATTGCTTCGGGGCCTGCGTTTTTAGCGATATTGGCATGAGCAATAATGTCACCATAAAAGCACTTGCAGTTAGCACAATACTGGTTAGCAATGTCGTTAGGGTTATAGGTGATTTTTGAACAGAATGGACAAGTTGCTGAAGGAATATCTGAGTTGTTATTCTTTGATTCCATATGATGCTAACCACTCTTCACTACTTCTATTATCCACTCGCTTAAACTCAAAACCTCTTGCTTTAAACTGCTTCAACCGTGGCAGTTTCTCCCTATCCAGTAAAACCAGTAAAACTGAACGAATAATTACGATTTGCTGCATTGCCACCATTTGCAGCACCCAGCTACTAGCCAGCCACCGCGCCACCGGGGTAAGTTGTGGGAGTGAGTCGGCTAATTGTAATAATTGTGTTGGGGGTATCTGTTCAAGTGTTCTGGTACGTGTTGGAACGTGTTCTAGTGTGGGTGATTCATCATGGGTTGGTATGCGTTCCAGGTTCGCCAACAACTCTGCTGCCGCTTCTTTGCCCCTTCCTCTAGCTTCGTGATACCTCTCCAGTAAATGGGCTTCTTGCTGAGTAATATAGCCACTCTTGCCCTCTTTCTGTATTTGGATACCCAGCTTGGGAATATATTCTGTGTAAAATTTGCGGTGTCCGTAGCGTTCTTTGAGGGGTGCGATCGCTACTCTATCAATCTGTTCCATGCGTTCTGGTACGTGTCGGAATGCGTTTCAATATATCAGAAAACGAGCCAAACGATGAAGTAGGGTGGAAAATGGAATTGACGTTTTCCTGACTGTATTGATATGCCTCAATTCAGAAAAAAGCCAGTAGTAATCGAAGCCATACAATTCAATGGATTGACTAGTTATTTAGAAATTGTTGAATGGATGAAATCTTGCGGCGATACTTTCGCATTAGCAGGTGAACTCAAGTATTCAATGCCAATTATGCTACTTCAAACACTTGAAGGCACGATGGCGGCGAATCCTGGTGACTGGATTATTCGAGGTGTAGCAAACGAGTTTTATCCTTGCAAGCCTGATATTTTTGATGCAACTTACGACCTCGTGGTTGACACTAAAGGGACCTAAAAATGCCAATCTGGAGAAGCTGGACACCACCACAACTGACAATCACCACCGCGACATACCGATGGACAGCGCCTTACGCTTATGATGTCCACGAACGTCAAGGTAATCGCTGGACTGATAGAGCGTTGTCTGGAAGCAATTTACCCGCTGTTTTTGCTGCCAACTACCAGACTACTCCCAACCTAGATTTAGCATTCAGTACAACCGCTAACTATCTGAATCAACGCTTTTTGCAGGAAGTTCCGGTTCGTGGTGGTAGGTTGAAAGCGTCGCAGTCGATAGTGTTGAGTTAATGAATCTCGAAAATCCCCAGCAATCTTGTCAGGAGTGGCAGCAGATATTAGGGCTGATGGATTGGGATGTATTGGTCAAAATCGTTTCTTCAGAAGAAATAGACGATGCGGAGGGGCGGATCACTTGGGACTTGGGTAAGAAAATTGCTGATATCAAGCTAGTTAAGCCCGAAGGCTACCCCTTTGACGCAATGCGTCCTTATGATATGGAACAAACGCTAATTCACGAGTTGTTGCATCTGCATTTTGCGCCCTTTAATATTGAAAGCGGACTAAAAGCAACATCTCAAGAACAAGCGATTAATGCAATAGCCAAAGCATTAGTGAATCTTAAAAGATGCCCCAACATATTCACACCACCGCCGAACTACGCCAAGTCTTAGCCGACTTACTCGCACTAGAGCTAGGCACTTTTGCCAATAATCAACCCGCTATCTGGGTTGAACCGCCATCCACACCCAAAGGTGGCGCAAGTGGTGGCGTGGAGGTGAGTATTTCTCGGTTTAAAAACATCTCTAGTAGTTCTCTGCTGCTTAACAACCAGCAAGAACATCGCTATGAGTGGATTGTGGCGGTGAAACTGGATGAGCGTACCTCAGAAGGATACAACAAATTCAGCAGCGCAATTGAAAAAATACGGCGATATTTTCCCAGGAGAAGAGAAACGGTGTCGCCGTATTCTGAAGATGAAAATTTGATTGCTACGTTTCGGTTGGGGGAACTGGAAGTGATTAATAGTTACGTTTAGGAATTTAAATTCAATCTCCTTAAAGCGCTTTAATGTATTCCAGCAGCGATTCAGCATACCGCCAACTATGCCCATCGTCCAGCTTGTAAGTCCAATGTTCGGCAATGGTTGTTGGGCTTGTTGAGGTTGTGCCGTTTGTGTATACCTTGATTGCATGAGTGGCAACGGCTTTGTTGTAGACGCGATCTAGCACAGTGTAGGTTTTGCCACTGCGTTTGTGTAAGACGCGATCGCCTACTTGGAATTTTGGTTCAATCATTATTAAATGCTTAATATATTGAATTACACCTTCTGCATCGACCACGATCGCTTTTCCAAAGGCACGGTTAGGGAGGGTGAGGGAATTGATGGAGAAGGGTTAATCATCAAAACTCACTCCAAAGTCAACACCTAGCACCTCTTCAATTTTACGAAACGTTGGTTCTGCCATTCCTTCAGGCAAATCATCATTAATTAGCTTGTACCAGTAAGTGCGGCTTATGCCAATTCGCCGACAAGCTTCGGTGACACTTAAACCACTTGCTTCTTGAGCTTGCTGAATCTTAGTTGCAAGTCCTGGCATATTAGCCGTTTGAGTGATCCGTCGATGAATTAGCACAGCCATATTTATAGTCCTGCGGTTTAAGTCTATCGTAAATCGCAAAGTAAGCAGTTGACAAGTGCAAACTAAGCAGTTTACAGTATTAATTATAGAAAAGCGCCCCGTCTCGCAAACTAAAGCGCTTTTCTATTCCAAAACTATGGAGATCATGATTATGACATTATCAACCGTTGACGTTCAAGCGAGCGCGCATCCTCAGTCAAATCTTTATGTCAAACTCGCACCAGATTTTGAAATCGACAGCGCAGAAGACGGAGATTTTGGCACTCTCTACAGAATGTGGAAAGGTTATCTCTTTCTTGGCTCCTTTTACCAAAATCTAGACGGTAAGTGGATCGCACAGCCTAGCAATACCGAATGCCGCCAAGAATGTGACACCGAATATCAAGCACAACTCGTCATTCTCGCCATGCTCGGCTTAGTCGTCCCAATGGCAGCATAGCAAGCCGATATTCCACCACTAGAGAGCGTCAATTAACGCTCTCCCTTGCTTTGTATGTTTGTTGAGGTAGAAGCAATGAGCGATTTAACAATATTTCAGTTTGAGTCTCACGAAGTCCGATTTATTGGCACTGCGGAAAACCCTTGGTGGGTTGCTGTTGATGTTTGTGCGGCTGTTGATGTCAAAAATCCGAGTCAAGCAATAGAGCGCTTAGATGATGATGAACGAGCTATGTTTAACATAGGTCGTCAAGGTGAAGCTTGGTGCATCAACGAGTCTGGCTTATACTCTCTTATCCTTACTAGTCGCAAGGCGCAAGCAAAACGTTTTAAAAAATGGGTGACTTCAGTTGTGTTGCCTAGTATTCGTAAAACTGGCAAATACGAGCTACCACAAGCCTTGCAACCGCCTTCCTCACTCCCTACCCCAACTGCTCAAGAAATTTCAGAACTATTTGACCTAACCTTGGGCGGTGCAGGACTAGATCCCCGATTAATCGCAGGGGTGAAGTTAAATGTGATCGCATCTTATAATCCTGCGCTACTAGAAGCAGCAGAGATAGCAAAGTCAGCCCTATCAATTCCGGTTGATGAGGGATTGGTCAGACCAACCGTGCTGGGTGAAAAACTAGAAGCCAAGACTGGCCAAAAGTGGAGCGCTATTAAGGTCAACAAACTGTTGATTGAACGAGGCTTTCAAATTCTCAACCCTGATGGCAAAAACCCCGCTTACCTCCCCACGGAAAAAGGCTCTGAGTACAGCCAGATGGTGCTAGATACCGCAAGGGGACGAGATAAAACCGTTCAGTCCTTGCAGTGGCATTTGTCAGTTTTGGAAGCACTGGGGGAGGAAAATAATGGACTTTGAATCAATCGCTGGGATTCGGCACGGTTTACAAGACTCTCGCCGTCTGGGACTAACACTATTTCTCAACGAATTTATGGCAGTTTTGCTTTCTGAAGGTTACAGCTTTGAAGATTTGTTACACGCGCTAGCTAACTGGGCGAATGAGCAACCGAGGCTTGAAGAGGTTGCGGGGCATCTAGAGAAAGCCACGGATGAGATTCACGAAAAGAATTAAGAAAGCACACAATAAATCCAATTGACACAAAGCCAGTGATACTACTGGCTTTTTTGTGAGAATCGCAGCCTCAACTTAGAATTGTGCCAATTTCTTGACCTAGATTTTGCAGCCTTCTTTCCCTGCTGTGGTCAACAGCTGCACGGATACTTTCAGCTAGTATAGTGTCAGTGTTGGGAGTTAGTTTCAGCGCTCCCCCCAAGTACCCCAAGGATTTACAAAAATAGTCAGTTGGGTTGGTTAATGACAGTCTCTTCACTCTTGTGTGGTCACTTAAGTTAAAAGCAGATAGTGCTTCATGCTGTGCATCTGTTTGCGGTTCGCCAAGTTCATCTAGGATAAGAGTGATCGCTTCAGTGACTTTTTCTAATGTTAATCCTGCTGCTGATGTTGTTGTTACCATTTTCTTTCTCCTTTTAAAACCAAACCTTAGATTGTGCCGCCTCAACTTGGCGCAAGTACAAATCATCCCAATTCCGATCAATGTGTTCACGGGCTATACGGGAAATGTAGCCCGCCTGACTATCGCGGTCATAATAAATACCCAGGTGCAAGAAAGCTATATTTTGAGCAGCTAGGGTAATGTAGTTAAGCGATCGCCTAACTTTACTTTCAACAGGCGCGGGAATATAGGCTAAAGGGTTTTTGGGAATATCCTCAGTTTTTACAATATTCTGATATTCAGGCATACCCCTCATACCCTCAGCCAACACGATGTCTACCCACTGTTCAGAGGTTAAGCCTCTACTTGTTGCGTCAAACTTAGCTAGCTCTAAGAAGTAAGCTCGATTTCGTCCAATAAAGCCCCGAACGTATTGATTGATTAACGTTGATTCTTTATCGCCTGATACTTTACAGAAAATTTGCACCTTCTCGCTGTCTTCAGGAGTTAGGTAGTAATAAGAAATAGAGAATTCTTGAGCTAGTAATAATGTTTTTTCACTGGGCATCTGTCCATTAATTTGTCTGTGGTTGCTCTAATATTACCCCAAATAGATTATCTTTAAGCTATATGATATATTTTTAAAAGCGATCGCCCCCGCAAAGACGCGATCGCTCCCCACCCGAAGGCAGTAACCCCAAAGTCACTTGGAGCTACCAAATTATGACACCTCAAGAATACGCTTTAAAGCATAAACTCAAGCCGATCGCAGTAGCTTACGAGCATTGCATCAGCGAAAACGCATACCGCAAGCAGACTTTGGCAACTGAGAATAGAACAAAACCATCTGCTACAACCTGTCGAATATCGCAGCTACTTGACTTCATTCGCCAAAGTGGATACGAGCCACCACAACCCATTTTTTTTGATTAATTACTAGTCAATGCTCAAATCATTGATTCACTCAATTGCCCGCCTTGTGCGGGTTTTTTATTATTTAAAAGCAGCAATGCAACAAACTTTCACCAATTCAAAAAGAAAGCAATGCCGAATCCTGCATACACTCCTAACACCATTTTAAGTAGTGAAAAACTAATTATTGACGATCAAACTACTACATATTCAGAGACAAAAACTGATAGCAAAGGTGATAAAACTACCACCGTGTATGAAGCCCCAACACAAGATTTTGCTAATTCGCTTCGACAAGGCAGAAAGTAAATTCATGTGTAAAGGTGGGAGCGATTGCCTACATTTCATTTGCAAACATTGAATACTTATGCTCTCGCCCACCAAATTTTTCCTAAAACAAACTCATTGTTACTTTGTGACACCGCATCATTGATACACCCTTGCACAAAGTTGCAATGCAACAGAATCAACCTCTAAAACAACCTACATGCGAGTAAAAACCAGTTTTTGAAGCCCTAAAACAGCAATGGAGAATAGTAGTCTGTTGATAGTCTTGGAGACTATCAAGCAAGAAAACACTTTTAAGGATGGATTATTGGACAACTTACTAACTCGTGGAGAGTGGGCAGAGGTATTAGGAATTCACCGCATGACGATTATGCGGTGGGAATCAGAAATAATCCAATCTGTTTCCCCAATTAAAAATGCTTATTTTGGAGACTCCAGAAGCATGAGAAGTAATTGCCTTGATAACTATCAACGCTTTATCCTAGCTTGCTTGTTTGTCGTCAAGGGTGGTTTAGAGAATTGCTCTAAACCGAATAAAGAGGGAATTAAGTTTCTCAAGATAAATTTTTCTCAACTAAAACGCGAACAATTTGAGGAATGGATTAAATATGTTCAGTATTGAACAATTACATGAATACTTTAGCGATCGCTATACACCAGAACAGGTAAACCGTGCCTTGCAAATACTTGCAGAAAATGGAGCAAACATTGACATCAACTCCAATGAATTTTCCTTGGATATCACAGAAGAGTTGGAAGAGATATTCAAAGCTGTTGGTGCAGCGCTGAACAACCAAAAGAAGCTGGGACAATCAGAGGAGTTAACGGTAATCGAGGCTAACGCCATTGCATCCAAATTCTCGCAACACTCCAACCCTCAGCTAATGGCCGCGATGATTCGGGTGGTGACTGAAGAAGCGATCGCCCAAGGTGCAGCGCTAACTCAAATCAAATCTCACGTACTGGGGCGGATTTTGGAGCAAGGGGATATGGCGATTGCTCAATCAATTTTAAACCGTGGACAGCAAACATCCAGCTATATTCAGGAGTTAGCAAACGATGGCGATCGCCTTAACAAAATGACTGCTAGGTATGGTGTGGAAACAGTTGATGTTGAGGCTTTCTTAGCAGAAGTGAGGGGTAATTCCCAAGAGGTAAAAAGCACAGTAAAAACTATTGCACCTGTATCGGAAAAAGATTTTGACATTGAAGCTTTTTTACTAGAGGCAGGCGAATAATGCTCACTTCTAGACAATGGCGCAAGCACAAAACCACCATTATTTTTGGGGGAATTACGCTTATCTCCCTTGCTTTCTCCAGTGGCGACATTTCCCGAAATATGCAGTCCATTTCCAACATTAAAGCTACTATTGCAACTCAATCCGAGAAACAAACCAAACTAGAGCAGCAAATCGCTTTTGAACAAGAACAAGCCAAAATTGCGAACACTAGATATCAAGAAGGTTGCATACCGATCGTTTTTGGAACTTACCCAAATATCCGTTACGTAACGATTGTTGAAGACCAAATTTTGACAGATAGAATTACAGGGCGCACACTCCCATCAGGCACTAGGGTGTGTGATGCCAATGGCAACACGGGCGTAATTAGCGAAAAAGGAGCGGTGGGGGTGATAGCTTTCACGGGTGATAGGGATATGGTTGCCAAACGGCTCAAAAGATTTAGAGGTGGGACTTACAGCCAACCAATAGACAGAGGTAATCCGTGATGATTAATTTCACAATGCCTAAGCGGCAAGGAGATAAAAAGAGTAAACCCAACTCCTTGCTGAGAATCTTGTACTGGGGGCTGGTAGCTGCTGCTATATGGTTCGCCTACCTCAATATCCAACCCTACGAAAAAGTAGTGGCTTTGCTTAGTGGTAAAGCCGTCAATGGTGCATTTGGCTATCTGATTTCTGTAATCCCAATCGTTAATGGGATTGCTGCCATTATCGGCAAGGGAATTACTTGGATTTTAGGGACAATTCTGTGGGGAATTATTCAAATCATCGAAGTATTGCCCTTGGTTCTCTACAACAACGAAAAGTTTGTGCAGACTATTATTTCCTCAGCAGATAGCCGCAGTTCTTATCAGGTAAAAGACAACGACGACCCGGCGCTGAGGATGCTGAAAAAGACGTACAATAAACTTCCTACTTCTGTAATCAGCAATCTTGAGATACTAAAAATTTTCACATACACCATAGATTTTTTGATTTGCATTACCGTTTACTCACCTGTAGCCAGTGGCAAGTTTTCAGATTTTTTCTTCATCCTGGCTACCGGGCAATGGGGGAAGCTGGACTACGGCAATCTGGCACTGGCGCTAATTACGTTATTTGCAATTGAGGTGATTATTAGCCTAATTGTTTGGGTCGGCAAATTGAGTTATGCGATTCAGGAGTCAGCAAAATGAAGCGGATTATCAATCTTGGTGGTGGCATTTATAACGCACATATTGAGGGCAATTATATCCAAGGTAAAGAACCAAAAGTCAAAGAACCGAAGAAAGTTGAACAATTTACCAAACCAAACCCTGACACCATTAACACCAATGGCGCGAATTACGTTGAAAACCTTGGTGGAAAGGTAATTGACGGCGATGTAATCAACAATTAATAACAATAGAAATGTCGAGATTTGATATACAAAAAAACCAGAGATCCCCCGAAGAATGGAGCGCGATCGCTTTTAAACAAACCACGGAAAATAATATTCAGTGGAAGATTGCACTAGGCGTGATAGTCGCCGCCGTCGCTGCTTCTGCAACTTCCCCAATTACCGGAATAGTGATCGCTATGTGGTCTATTTTCAGTGCTTGGCAGCAAGCGCGGGAAGTGCAGCGAAATCAAGCAGCAATTAGGGAATATGGTTGCGTGGCTCATGTGCTAGATGGCGATGATTTCTGCGCCTACTACCAGCAAGCGGGGAAGGACGGAATACAAACAGAATTAAATTTTGCAAAAAAACAAGGCTATTCACTTTCAAATGCAGCCTTAGATTATTTGGAAGAAAAGTCGAGGGTTGAGGGTTCATCGCCAACAGTCATCAGTCAACCGTCAACCGTCAACCGTCAACAGTCATCAGTCACCGAGTCATCCGTTCACGAAACAAGCAATGTATTTGACATAGTTAGGGCGATTGCCTCTCCAGTACAAAATTGCATAATCTTGGGTGTTGGTGGCAGTGGTAAAGGGATACTAGTATCCAACGCATTACGTACAATTAAGGCGGATAATCGTAACCGCAAGATTTTTTACATCGACCCTAAAAACGAAGAGGGTGAGTACAGGTATCTAGAAGGCGTGGTAGACGTAATACGCCGTAAAACCTGCAAAAACAAATCTCCAGAGGAGATATGCAACTGGCTTGACGAAGTATTAGATGAATATATTGAATGGGCAAATCAGCAAGAAGAATCCCTACTTGTGGTAGATGAGGGAATGGTGATTGGGGACGCTTGTAAAAAAACTAAAAACACCCGCATCGGTACTTTGATTTTGCACATCTCGTCTTTGGGCGGTGCGGCTGAAGAAAATGCTTGGTTAATTACTCAGACACCCTACGTAACCGCAATGGGGTTAAATTTAACCTCCTCAAGTCAAATGAAGTGGATTGCGCTTATTGGGGCAAATGATATGGGTGTAATCAAGCAATGGTCAAAATCGGCAAACCTAGAGAACATTAGCAGAGACTTGCTAGAGGTACTAACCAAAGAATCACCAGTAAATCGCGCCGTGTACTGGGGAGGACATTCCAAGTGGTACGCACTACCACAACTGCCCAATTACTCAGCTATTGATCGAGATAATAACAAATCCAATAATGGTGGTAGCCAAGAATTAAGACAGCGCACAGCCACACTCGCAATGATAGATAAATTGGAGCGATCCAAACATGAATCGCTTGATGATTTTATTGTTCAAGAACTGGGTGATCTTAATCGCCTTGCCGAATTAAAAAAAGCAATCTCTAAAATCATCAAAGAAGCTAATCACAGAGGATTAGCTTCCAAGTTTAAGATTAATTAACTATCGGGAGTAACTTAATGGCATCGGGGAAGTGGCATGATCGCTCAATTTTAATCTCGTCCCCTTTAGCTGGGGGACTTACTTATTACACAACCACTAACTGGGTGGTAACTGGCATTTTAACAATTTCATATCTGCTTGGAGGAATGTATCTCTCGCCAGATTTGGATTTAAAATCAAAGCCTTTTTATCGCTGGGGATTTCTGCGTTGGATTTGGAAACCGTATCAAAAACTTATCCCGCACCGGGGTAGATTTTTCAACCGGAATCCTCTGTCTCATGCCCCAATTATTGGCACAATACTACGAGTTGGGTATCTATTCTTGCTGTGCTTCATCCCAGTAGTGCTATCCGGCGTTCACGCATCCCTATTGCACTGGATAGCAAAAAATTATTCATCAATTTTCTTGGCATTAATAGGGATTGAACTTAGTGGATTGACTCATCTGCTAATGGATATAACAAGCACAAACTTTAAAAAATAAGGACACAACAAAGATTACAGCGAATCCCTTAACGTGTCGTATCAATTTCTACCCCTGCAAAACCCCAATATCCCGTACTTAAGAGTCTGGTTGTGCTGCCATCAAGCTTTGCACTAGCTCGGTCAGCTTTTCATTATCAGACTTCACGATATCCAATTGATGAGCTATCCTTCCCTGCTGCGTCAGTAGGGCAACATTGGCGTTCAAATCGCTAATCTTGTTGTTGCATATCCCTTGAAAATCAAAAAGTTCTTCTACCATTTTTGGATGTCCGAACTGCTCAGAATGCAATTCTAGTTTGTGTTCCACAAATGCTACTTTTGTGGTTAGTTCAGTTAGTCTATGGTCGTGTCCTGAGTCACGGCCTTGCATTTCGGTTTTTAATTCTGCTTTCATTTCCCGGACAGCAAGCGAAATATCATCAAAAGCTTTGGTTATTTTGGCGTTGCGCTTATCTTCAATATTAAAAAAAAGTCCTATTAATCCTAGAACAAGTCCTGTTAAGTTCCAAAAATTATCTTTGTGGTTAACGAAAGTATAAATTAACCATGCTAACACCAGCGCAAAAGATATTATCAATAAATTCCGTTTCTGGCTATCACTAATATTCATAGTCTGAGGGGAAAGTTTCATTTTTATATTGTTCAGCTTCTGATTCTGATTCCCAAAAGACTGCTTTGGGATAATCTCGTCCAAAAGTAATAATATCTTGATGCTTAAGTTTAGTTATTTCAGTAATGCGATCGCCATTTACCCAAGTGCCATTTCTGCTTGGGTTGCCAGCAAAAACTCCGTCTCTAAGGAGGTAATAGGGATGCAAATCGTGTTTAGCTTTAGGCATCAAAATCAAGGTGCAATGCTCCCTTGATAAGATGTTGCTAAGTATGCGGATTTCGCAACTGGAATCTCTGCCTAAAACATAACTGTTGTTTAATTCATGAGATTTTTTATTATCTTCGGACAGGTAAACTAACAGCTGAAAATTCACTCTCTTCCATGCCTACGCTAAAATCGACATGGCGGCCACACGCCACTCTCATAGTATTCCTTGCTCGGCACTGGGGCATGAGCAATACCACAGAGAGCAAAAACCAAGGCTAACCTTGGTTTTTAAGTATTTACCTTTTTCAACAAGAAGGCTCACACCTACCCGTAAGGGAAGCGTAAGTACTTCACTCCATAATTCCATGAGCCAGCACAGTAGTAGATGACATCGCTACTTGTGCTTGAATCCGAACCGATTCCATCCCTTCACAGTGCATCCGAAAATAAGCCGTACCATTCGCAGGAAGGGTAGGGATTGTTCCGCCACTCACAGCACTATTAATTATTTCAGCGCTGGTGTTATTTGCGGTTTTACCATTATTAGTGGTGAAATCGGCATTAGTTGAAGCAATAGTATTCCAAATACTTAAAGAGCTATTAAAACGTGCTTGCACTTGTAGTGCTGAAAGCGCAATCAGTCCACCAGTATTTTGTAATTGCACTCCTAAAGTCCTTTTACCCCGACAATCAAAGGTTATTACGGTGGTAAGTGATGTGCTAACAGTTACAGCACTGGCTGTTTGTGATTCTAGGAACTTCGATTCAGCTAAAAATCGCAGCATCGCCATCAACGAGCCGGAACTTGCCGCCGCGTCTTGTGATGCGCCAAGTGATCGCAGTTTGGCATGAATTGAACCTGTACTAGATGCTGCATCAGACACAGTACCAAGCCCTTCAGACAGAGTACGCACCCTTGCCATTAGCGAGCCGGTGGTTGAGAGTGCATCAGAGGTAGCGCCCACTGTGTCAGCAATGAGTGATCGCAGTTTGGCGTGAATCGAACCAGTGGGGGACGAGGCATCGGATGCAGTGCCTAGCATATTCTGCCAAAGCCCCCTGATAACGGAGGCAAGCGATCCTGAAGTTGTAGGGGTACTTATGGGCGAATCACTGATTGCACCTAAGCGATCGTAAGTCCCTTGATCGGCAAAGCTAAATACATCAGGATCGCCAGTTGTGCCATCTCCAGATGCCGATTTACGTTGGCGTAACGCGCCGGAGCCATCTATATAGGGAACGCTCATAATAAAAATTGTATGTTTTTAACTAAGATTATTATTAGTATTGGCTTGCGGCAAGAGCAAAAGTTTTTGCGCTTACTTGCCAAAATTGAGTTTGGAGTCAGTATTTTTTGTAAAAAGCTAGCTGTTGCGGCCGTTCAAGAAAATAAACTTAATTTAGCTGCACTACTGCAATCCCACAGCAAAGAAGAAGAAAAACACGGTAAAATGCTGGCTTCTTTGGCTGATGGAAATGAGCGGTTTCATCACGAAGGTAGTGGCAGATTCATTAGTATTGTCCGCCCTACTGGTGAGGAATTACGGCGTAATGTTGATTATGAAGCTGAGGGGAAAGTTTTAGAATGGGATTCCGTTAATTTACCTGGAGAAAGGTTAAAAGGGGTTTTTGAAAACTTTGATGGGTTATCTAAACGGTATTGCACACTGCGCTTACTATTTGGAAACAAGAGTGCATTTGCCTACAACTGGGATGACAGATTAGCTTTTATGTATGTTCTGGAACGGCAAACCCTACAATTTTATGAAGTTTTAGCAAACAGCCAACGCGCTCCTGAACCATTAAGAGTGATCGCTTCTCTTATTGCACGGGACGAAGTTGAACACGCCGACTACTTGAAAAGCTTGCTATTCCACTACAATGCTGATATTGAAAAATGGCGTGATCGCTTGTGGCTTGCGTCACTGGGATTGATTGTTGATATGTGGAGATTCAAGTGAAAAAGCTTAATAATATCTATTTTTATACAGCACTGTTCAGTATTCAAGTCACCCTTATAATTTTTTACTTTATCGGTTTTTGGGGTTTATTTATTTGGGCTGTCTTCTTGCTGATATATTTAGGATTTAAAAGATGGCAAATCTGGCGTGATGAGGGTAGAACCTTTGATGAAATAAACCAAGAGATTGAACTCTACGGAACGGACGATTTTGACAACTCTCCTATTGTTCTTGATAACTCTGCTACTGTACAAACAATTGGCGATTTAACATGCATAAACAATGCGCGATCATCCTACCTCCGATGCACAGTAAATCCATGTGGCCCATGTCAAGGCTGCAAAGATTATGAACCTTCTTCAAAAGTCAGTTGCAAAAACTGAAGTTAGTCGACTACTAAAAGCGGCATTGTAGTTAACAGACGATTGTACCAATGCAGCCGATTCAACCCAACGAGAGCTATTTTGGTTGATGTCAATTGCTGCTACTCTTACATAATATTCTCCGGTTGGTAGACCTTCATACTGAGTATTAGTACTACTTACGGTTTTTGTCCCCTGCCAGTCTCCATTTTCACCACGCCGATACTCCACAAAGTAGTCTGTTACAAATTGGTCACGCACCCCATTATTCAAAGGGTAATCCCACGCTGCATCAAGGGTAAAGGTGTATTCACCTGATGGTCTAAAAACAGTTCTGGCAATTAGCCGGATATTTCTTGGCACATTTACCACCAGAGGGACAGTATTCTTTGCTGGGCGTGGTGCAAGTTGCCACCCTTGCTCAATGGCATTAAATTTATCTGCTCGGTACTCCAGCGCTGTGATTTCGTGCAGCATTTCTCCGCTTCCTGGCGCGGGTACTCGGTTCAACACCCTAAATAATTGTGGTTGTATATTCGTAGAAGCAATTATCCAGTTTGCTTCTGAATTGGGTATTTGGGGCAAGACAGAAACTAGATTGACGGTGGTGTAAGAGCCGGGAGTATTTGTGATTACTCTTTCTGCGATCGCGCCATCAGGTAGCATCACCGTAATTGTGTAGGATTCGCCAGCATTTAAGGATACTGGGTTATCAAGTGTAATCGTGGTAGTTGTGGCAGCCGCGATTAAGCCGCCGTAGCGAATATCGGCTCGTTTTGCGTCAGCCACTCTGATAATGTCGCCAGGTTTCGTATACGCACCATAAGCCCGGACGCGGAAATTTACAGTTTCTTGCTCTAGCCTTTCAGTTAGCAGTGCAGCTAGTCCAGCGCGTCTTGCTTGTCCTCTAGAAACGCAACCAAAAGCAGATAACTCTAATTCCCGCACTCCAAACTTGGCAATTCCTTCAGGGTCTTCCACTACTTCTACTGTGCGGCGGTAGAAGTCGTCAGGGTCAACCCAAGTTACGATCGCCAAAGTGTGGCGCGATCGCAGTGATGTGCGAGAATACGAAAACATCCCATTTTCAATGTCAGCTTGGGTGAACTGGGCTACTGGATACCCCGGCTTATCGCTGATAAATCCGATTGCACCGTTCATCCAATAGGAGAAACCGCGAAAAATCGAACGGATGGCTTCGATTACTTTGTAGGCATCGTCTTTATTTTCAATGAATGCGTGGCACTGAAACCGATGCTCCATACCCCCTTCACCGTTCGGAACTAATTCGTTACAGTACTGTGAGATTTCGTAAAGCGACCATTTGTCAACTTGACTTTGGTTAATGTAGCGCCCTAAACCGTAGCGAGTGCTGGTTAATAAATCGTACAAAATCCAAGCTGGGTCAGCGATCGCTACGCTGGGTGTATAAAAAGTTCCATTCCACAAGCCTGAAAATTGTAAACCCCGTGCAGAAGTTACTGTGGCATTGGTGGGGATTTTAATCTTGCGGCCCGCAATTCTGACGGCAATTTGGGGTAACGATTCAAACTGTTTGGCTTCAAAGCGAAATCCAAAAACCGCACTGTTGGGGTAGGAAAGTTGGGTTTCGGTGACTTCTAGTAATGTCCGCCATTGTAATGTTCGCTGATAACGGGTCGTGTCAGTATCTTGCGGCGTTACACGCTCTATCCTGGCTGAGAAATTCTGAATAGTACCCGACGCATTGTTAACCGGGAAATTATATTCAAATTCTGTGAGCGTTGAGTACCGACCTTTGATAGTTTGGTCAAGCCGTAATACGAAAGCGGCGTTCCCTTCCTTTATATAGATGCGAAATTGGACGCTTAGACCCAATACCCCACCATCTGAGGGATACTCCTGCAACACTATCCCAATACGGATACGAATAAGGTCGAGGTTGGCATTAACGATTCCACGGGTAAGGGGGAACTGGTTTTTAACCTCTGCCCCAACGTTGGTTTCACTGGCTATCTCATCACTAAATCCAGGTAGCTTATCTTGCCCTTGCGTACCTAGCCGATAATCATAGCTGAAAGACTGGAAATTCTGGCTACCATCGCTATTTTGTGCTGGGGTTTCATTGAAATAGATTGACTGGGCCTCGCTAATTAACCCCTCAATCTCACCTTCAGACACAATACCCAGCATAGTTGCGTAGCTCGAACTGTGCCCACTATCAGCTTCTTCTTTGGGCTTTTTGGGTTTTTTGCCGCCACCGCTTCCAAGGAGAGTGCGTTTTTTAGTCATGTGTACAAATATTAAGCGGTTAAATACGAAACCACTTTAGCATTGACCACATACAGCCCACAAAGCACTACACCGTAAGCTATCGGGACTCTTCCCCCTTCTTGCTGGGTTGTGGAAGGGCTGCCAAAAACTAGTGATTTCTTGCCATTACTAGCATCGTCAGCAGGAGAATTTACCCTGCCGAACAGAGAAGAAATCCCACCGAGTAGCATCGCACCACCAAGTAATGCCAGTTGTGTAGCACCAAGCCCTAAAAAGCCTACACCAGCCAAACCTAATCCCAGCAGCGCAATACCACCGATAATTCTCCCAACTGTGCCAGCACCGGCGATAACGGGAATGATTCTAATTGACCGCACCTCTTGAGATATTGGATTACAAAGTTGGGTTTCATCAATTTCTTGATACCCAACTTTTATTTGATAATTCACACCCCGATGGGCAGCTTCGTATAAATAAGCTGCAAAACTTGGGAAATTAGCACGTAACGCCGCGATCGCTTCGGCAACACTATTAACAGCAATATCAATTGTTTCTATAAATATATCAGCTAGTTCACCACATAGAGTAATAGTAATCATCATTCGTTCTTCATGTCGTATCCCATTCTTCCCTTAACGCCAACTTGGGGTAACACTGAATCTTTCCAAACCGACATTGCCAAAAGCAAATACGGTGAAGCTGGGGTAGAGTTGCGATCGCTCTACAGCATTAATTCAATTAATGAAAGTTGGGAGATTAACGTTAGTGTCCGTAATTTTCAAGAAGTTGATGATTTTTTGCGTTCGCGCCGTGGTTCACCATTTCGCCTGTCTTTGGATGGCGGTGTCACTGACGATGGTAAATGTTATATATGCACAGATTGGCAGATTCAGCAATTGGGTGTAGGAGTTGGAAGTTTCAGCGCCACTATTAACCAGGTACGACGATTCCCATCCCCAATGGGGCCATTATTCAAAATTATTTGCAACGGTGCTTACTCATCAGACAGAGGCAGAATACTAGAGTTTTTACCGCCTTCTTATGACCAGTTTTTTACTTTTTTAATTACTGCCACCGTAGGTAGTCGCGCAATTGAAGTAAATAAGTGGAACAACAATTTATCCACATTTAGCAACCGTGTTTGGATGGCAGACATAATATCAAACAATTATTTTACCTTTGCACCAAGCGCCCAAACTAAATATTTCTCCTTCAATCGCTATAACTCAGCACAGGGCTATAAAGCCATTCTGTATTTATCAATTAGCAACAATACTATTTTGTTGGATAGATTTTCATGAGCTTACTACCCGCTAATTTAGCAACACTATCACCTAATAGTCCTATTGAATTATTTGAAATATCGGGCTGGAACCTCGCCAATCCTACAGAGACTTTATTTATTTGCAATTTCACAGGTGTAGCTTTTGAAGGGGTCGGCTATCTAGCAATTGGTTGCGAAAGCGAGGGATTTGATTTGATTGGGCAAGGGCCAATTCCTACACCAGGGCTAACTATTTCCAATGTGGGGCGGATAATTAGTGATTTTCTTTTCAAATGCAAAACCCTTCCAAACTACCGATTAGAAGGGTCTAGGGTGTTAAGAAGAGTCACGCAGCAGCAATATTTGGATGGTCAGCCGAGCGTCAACGCGGCAATCAAAGAGTTACCACAGCAAATATATGTAATAGACCAAATGCAAGAAGAAACCTACCTTGCTGTGAAATTTCGCTTAGGTAGTCCATTTGATGTTGAGGGTGTCAGCCTTCCAGCGCGTCCACTGCTGCGTTCGTGTAGTTGGAGATATCGCAGTGCTGAGTGTGGTTGGATGGGTGGGATGTTTACTTTGGGTAATCAACCAACCTCAAATCCAGCGCTAGACCAGTGCGCGAAAACTTTATCGGCTTGTCAGTGTCGGTTTGGGCAGTATGCGGTGCTGCCTTTTGGCGGTGCGCCTGGGTTGAATACTTATCGTTAATACTGAAGGGATATCAAATGGTTATTTTAGGAAATTTATTAATTAAGGGTGGCAGCATCCGAACAGATCCTTATTTTTCAAATGTTATATTTTTATCTCATTTCGATACATTGACAGACATCAAGGGTCATGCAATTACAAATAATGGCGGTGTTTCTTTAAATACTTCAGATAAGTACTTCGGCACTGCATCGGCTCAATTTTCAGGTGCAAGCAATTCTTATTTATCTATAGATGATCCTGCAAGCGACTTTTCACTGCCAGATGATTTTGCAATTGAATGCTTTATTAATTTTTCTTCTCTTGGCGTGACTAATCATTTTCATCCTATTTTAGAAATAGGGAACCCTATTTCTGGAGGGTTCCGAATTGGTTGGTACAATGACGGTAGTAGTTCTTTTTTCCAAACAGTAATCAACAACACTGCTTATAATTCCAGTTTCCCATTTGCTCCAACGACGGATACTTGGTATTATTTTGCATTCACAAGATCGTCCGGTGTTAATTCTTGCTCAATAAATGGTTCTGAATTATCTGGGAGCTTTACCAATGGCTACAGTATATCGAGTGGAAGTTCAAGGTTAATTGGTGGAAGCTCACTTAGTTCATTGCAAAGATTTATCGGAAAAATAGACGAATACAGAATTACAAAAGCTGTTACTAGAGATGTTTCGGTAATTCCAGCAATGCAATTCCCTAATAGGTGAAAAGAGGAAGGGAAAACTAAAGCAGAATCTCGTGTCGAACTCTATGCCACAAACTATTATCCGTGCCAGTGTAGTTGAGACTACGTTGGGTATTACTTTTCAGATAGGTGAACTGCCTACACAGCAAGTAGGGGCAGTGATTGTAACTAACCGCAACGTACCTATTTACACAATTACAACCTCTGCTGCTGCATCAGTTGACGCAGAATCTATTTCAGTCACCGCAACCCCTGTATTATTGGATGCGGGGGTAAAGCTAAACTTTGCTGGAACTATAGTTACCCTAAGCAATGCCGCCCCCGCAGGTTCTACCACACTGCAAACTTTACCCTTGCTTAGTTCGGTTGGTAATGCTGTATCGGCAACTACCAAAGCATTGGTTTTTGTAGCTGGATGTACGGATGCCACAGTTAGCCCAGAGATTAAAAATATCGATACTACCAACTACCTTTCTGGGGTAGGAATGGAAAAGGTGACAACGGGCAATTCTAAGAAGATGCAGCTAAATTTTAACCTAATTTACGGCGATCGCGGGGGCAACATATTGAGGCGAATTGCTTACGATAAGGTTTACGTGGGTCGTGAATTTTATTTCTCGCTGCTATTTCCCAGTGGTGAAGCGCACGAAGGAATAGCATTACTGGAATCGGCATCGCCTACACAGCAGGTACAAGATAAGCGATCCTTTTCGTGCAATGCCCAAGTACAAGGCGATACCTACATTTACACAGCACCGGCATCCGTCAACATTTTCTAAAATATGACAATTACATTAGAACTTACACGCCCTAAATCAGTTACAACCAATGCCCAAAATACCGCGTTGTCAATTGGGACTGTTATAGAAACTGATACATCGACTGAAGAAAGTTTCTTTATTCCCGTTAATCTAGCCTCTACCGATCCACCATCTTTTACCGTTACTAATTCCACTACAACTAGTGGCAGCAATCAAGTCACGACTATCAATAACGGGTTTCAAAATGTCCAAGTGGGTGATGTGGTAACAGGTACGGGGATTGCTGCTAGCACCACCGTGACAGCTAAGGCAAACAATAATACAATTACACTCAACAATAACGCTACTGCACCAGGGACAGTAACATTAACTTTTGACCCGCCAGCAGTAACACCAACCATGTACGCGCTGAAAGTTACTCATGCTAAAGCGGGTTCTGTTTTTGGATTAGCGGTAACTCTTTATACTTATGACGGGACACTGGGTGGTGTGGTAGGGACTGCTGCAAACGCTACCAAAACCATCAAATTGGCATCAACCGATGGGCAAACTGTACAAATTAATACTGATTCCTTTTTAAATAACTTGCGTGTTCCACCTTCAGCGTAATGGGAATACTACAGTGGCTTTTTAAAGCAATCCTTGACCGATTAGACAAACTGGAGAGTAAGATAATGGCAACAATAGAACAGTTACAGACTGAAGTGAGCGATGCAACTGCTGCGATCGCGGAACTTAAACAAACGGCGGCTAATGAAAAGCAAGAAATTGCAGATAAACTGGACGCGCTGGATACTAAGGTTACTCAACAAACAGGAATAATTGAGCAGCTTAAACAGCAAATTCAAGGAACCGTACCTGATTCTATTTTAAGCGAATTAGCTGATGCTACCGCTAGTATTAGAGCAACAACAAACGAAATCAGAAATATTGTTGAAACTGAAACACCAACATCAGTAAGTTGACGCATCACAAATACTTACATTCAAACGGTCATACCGTAGCACTCATTAATTGTAAACTGCACCCTGAGTATTTAACTTGTGGTGCAGCTTATTTTGTGGCGGGACTGCCAAAAACTATGCTTTTATATAGTTTGAAAGGCGATAAAGTCTGTTCGATTGTAATTGCTGAAACTATTAGGAAAAACCCTACATACACCCGTTTGCTTTCACCGTTAGATGATATTAAGATAATTTATGCAAAACCCTTGGGGAGTGCCTGAAGTTATTAATGTGGCTGGATTTCCACTGCCTAAAATGGGCGGTTTGAATCCAGAAGAAAAAGATTACATGGCTGATAAAATCCGCAATGTACAGTTTCAAGAAATTGCACCATTGGCGGAAATTGCTGATTTAGTTGTTGAAAAAGAAAAGATTAGTAAAATTGAAGCTATTTCGCTAATTCGGAAAACATTAGAAGGAAATGCGGGTAAAACAGAAGAGGAAGTAGATAAATTACTAGCCTTTGCAATTGAATATCAACAGGAATTGAGCCGAATTAAAAAGCCCGATATGTTGGTAGAAAGACAATCTCAAGAAGTCGCGGTGATGATATTGCGATCGCGCCTAATTCCACAGTGGATTGTGGAAAATGTGGATAATCTACGCACCTCTTTTCGTTGTTCTTTAGATAAAGATGAGTGCGTTTCACTTATTGCCATTTCTGAAGAATTCTGGTTAACCAATACCACACGGGACAAGGTAATTAGGCAGATTGTTAGGAAACTACCTGAAAATATTTACTCACAAGTTGCTTCATTTGCGTTGGGTGAAGAGAGAGAATGGGCTGAATTACCCAGTATCACTTTTGAGCCGGAGGAAGTAACGCTGGGGGAGCGCTCCAAAGGCTTCGGGAATACCAAGAAGTCATCCAAAAAGAACGCGAATTCTACAGAGAAGCCTACTTTACCATCCAATATTTCGGAGTCACAGACCCCAGTTTCCACCGCCGAAGTTTCCACCGCGTCCCTTGCTGGGTAATTCGGGAGATGGTTAACAGTTTGTATAAGCAGTACAAATTGCACGCCAATGCGATGACATCCACTGTTGCCAAGATAGGCACGATGCTGTCAGAGGCGAAAATGCAAGATTTTTTACCGTTTCCTGACAGTACACAGGAACGGAAGGATTTACCAATGTCGAAGGAAACGGCAAAGATTTATTTGGAATTGCGGTCACAAGGATTGATACCACCAAGGGTATTAGGGGCGTTTGCGGATATTGAAGTGGAGATAGAAGAATTGGCGAGGTGAGCAAGATTCATGGTGAGACGAGATCGCAGAACTTCAGTAAAGCTAGTGTGGGATACAAAACCGACACGGGAGCCAAAACTAAAAAACATCAAACTAGAAATTATTGAAATTGTGATTCCGAATTCTCACTCAGCGAATAAGTAGCCGCAATTATTGGAACTGCTGAACCTTGTTGTAAGCAGCGATCCAAGTCATCAATGTAAACTCTTCCTACACCTTTCCCGCGAAATTGATTATTAATAAACTCATACCAAGAAATAGGAAATGGGATTTTGCAACCGATGTCTTTTGAGAATGCGAATATCCTTTCACAATCTCTCATAGTTGGACAAACTATATAACCTCCCTGTTCGGAACACATTTTAATCAGTTGATGTGTTTTTCCTGTTCCTGTTGGTTTAACTATAATTTCCATATATCTAAAGTTCAAAGTGTTGACAGTTTGCACAATTGCCACTGGGATTAACAGCGCATTGCATAAAAGGCGATCGCGCATTAAACTTACACGAAGGATCGCCCAAGTAGTCAACTTCAATTTCTTGAACCACAGCCCTTGTTTGCTGCACACTAATCATTCCTCGAATGACGTTCGGTGGAATTAATGCAAATATTTGTAGTGCTTCGGCTGCTATTTCTTGTATTCCAGCTAGCCTCATCATTACGTCTTTTGTTTGAGCAAAAATCGCGTTTATTTTGGTCACATCAATATTGAGAACGAGCGTGATCGGGCGCTTAACCCGCTTCTGCACTGCTTTTACTCTGTGGCGGTTTCGTCGGCGTTGCCTAATTGATTCCATAAAGGGAACTCTAGCTATGTAATCAATATTACACTAATGACCTTTTCCGGTAGCTCCCTCGGCACTCTTGAATTACAGCTAACCGCTAATCAAGTAGCTCTACAAGCCCAACTCAACCAAACCCGCGCCTACGCAACACAAGTGGCGCGGGACATTGAGCAGCAGATAAACCGCGCTTTTGGTGGTACTAGAAGAGGTAATACACAGTTACCGGGATTGCAAAACGCTCCATCTCAAGGTGCAACGGCTGGTGCTAGTGCTGGGAGATCGTTTGCTGATAAATTCAAAGATGCGATCGCCCCAATGAAGGGAGCGATTGACAATATTTTTAGTGGTGGCTTACAAAGAGCGGGTGCAGAGGTTTTTAGCTCCGTTACCAATGTAATTGGATCGGCGATTGATGCGGCTAAAGGTTTCGCTGGGCAAATATTCAATGTTACCAAGGACTTCCAGGGGTTTGAATCTTCGTTAAAAACGTTTCTTAAAGGGAACCAGCAGGAGATTGATAAGTTCGTTGCTGGATTAGAGAAATTCGCCGCAACTACACCTTATGAACTTAAGGATTTACAGCAAGCCGCAATTCAGAATTTAGCTACAGGTGCAAAACCCGACCAAATACTTAAAGACTTACAAAGTATCGGTGATGTGGCCGCCGGGGCTAATGCTAGTATCAAAGATTTGATGGAGGTGTACGCCAAGTCCCGAACTGAAGGGCGGTTACAAAACGATGATATTGACCAATTTACGGGACGTGGTGTACAGCTACGCGCCCAGCTTGCTAAACAACTAGGAGCAAGTGAGCAAGAAGTACGGCAATTAGCTACTGATGGAAAGTTGGAGTTTCGCCACTTGGAAGAAGCAATCCGCGCCATGAGCGGACAGGGTGGGGCGTACTTCGATGCGATGAAAAATAAAGCGACTACTTTAGAAGGAAAATTATCTAATGTCAACGATACCTTCTATCAGTTTCAAAAGCAGTTAGGGCAAGCATTTGAACCACTATTTAGCATAGCCACTGACTTTTTAGGACAGCTAGTTAGTGGCTTGACCAATAATAAAGACTTGATGGCTGAGTTAAAAAACCAGACTCAAGAGCTAGCCAATTACTTTAAACAGAATCCTGAAATTGCGGAAAATTTATCAAAGGCATTAAACGAATTAGTTCGTGGTGCAATGTCTGCTCTTGTCGCTGGAGCAAAGCAATTAGGTGAATATTTAAAAGAGAATCCGAGGGCTATTCAAGATGCTGTTAGCGGTGGGATTCAATTAGGAAGAGAAGTAGCGGGTGTGGTTACGAGCGCCGCATCTTTAGTTGGTTACATTGTGCGGTTTACCAATGGGGTCAAGGACGCTGCGATCGCTGTTCGGGATACTCTTGGCAACGCAATGAAGGGATTAGGTATAGGTAAGAAGCAAGATAATCCTATTGCCAATTTTTTGTGGGGTGATATTTCTGGTCAGAGCGAATCATCGCCTTTGCCCCAAAGTTCATCAACTAGTAAAAATGCAAACCCCTTGGGTGCTATAGTCACTGGCGTAAAAGTTTTGGGTGATAGCCTTGCTACGCTTAATTCAAATAATTCAAATCAAGGTATCAAAAGCTCGCCTTACAAAATAGTGGAAAGTGTCGGAAATCATACAGAAGATGTTCATGGCTATAGAGAGTTAGAAAAACATCACCCGTCACGTGGTAGAGAGTCGGGACGCGATTATGAAACTATTGATGGGAAGTTAGAAGAGGTTCGCAGAACTGGTAGTAGAACACTAATCAAAAAAGACTTTGTTCTTTCACAAAATGGTAGCCAAAACGTACCAGTTCCATCACCCGCAGCAGGTCGTGCTAGGGTTTCTTCAGCTTACGGAACTGTGGCGATTTTGGATGATAACGGCAATATCATCGGTCAAGCCCTACACATGAAAAACATCAGGGTAAAAACTGGTGATTCTGTTCAGTATGGGCAGGCGTTAGGGACTCAGAGTGATGTAGGTAGTCCTGGTGCAATACACTCACACGTTGAGTTACCCGCCGAAAAGTGGCAGAAGTATATTCAGGATTTACTAGACGGGGTTTTTAGTGATGGCAAAAAGGCTGTGGCGGGAAACAAAAACCCTGTATGGAATGCTATTGACCAAGTTGTACAACCAGTACAGCAAGCAATCACAAATGCTTTAAGTGGAGGTACACCAACAGGTAGGGGGTTTTCTAGTCGTGCTGCTAATGTTGTTCGTGGAAAGAATGAGGGGATATTTCAGCAAGCTGGAGTAACAAATACCTTGGTGCAAACTATCAAACAAGCTGAGGGTTTTAAGTCCACACCCTACGAGGACAGAACTCAGTATTCTGTGGGTTTTGGAACTAAAGCTAAATCCCGAAATGAGCAGTTAACGGTAGAACAAGCTAATGAACGCTTGTTAGCAGAAATCCAAGCTACCCGTCAAAAAGTGCAAGCAATGCTGAAAGTTCAAGTCAACAGCAATCAGCTAGATGCTTTGACTTCATTCGCTTTCAATGTTGGTGATAACGCACTTGCCAACAGCACTTTACTTAAAAAGCTTAACGCTGGTGACTATGA
This sequence comes from Nostoc sp. NMS2, assembly GCF_017115105.1. Taxonomy (GTDB): domain Bacteria; phylum Cyanobacteriota; class Cyanobacteriia; order Cyanobacteriales; family Nostocaceae; genus Nostoc. The sequence continues at coordinate 50,598 of NZ_JABXKH010000147.1, read as the reverse complement.
AGGGGCGGCGGCTGAGTTTGAAAGGTGGAATAAAGGTGAGGATTCACGGGGTACAAAGGTTGTACTTCCAGGGTTGACGCGGCGGCGTGGGGCAGAAAGAGACTTATTTTTGAGTCAGCAGTCAGCAGTCAGCAGTCAACAGTCAGTGTATGGCCCACCACAGCCAACTTCATCTCAACTGGCAACCACATCACAAACCGCACCAAATAGCGCTCTTACCCCTACAGGTGGTAATGAAGAAGATCAACGCAACGTATTGGTGGCGCGGCGTAAAGCAAATCAACAGAACTATCAAGCAATCAAAGAAGAAATTGACTTTGCTACCCAACAGGCTGATGCAGCCCAAAAACAACAACGGGAATTAGCAGCCCAAAAGCGGAAGCAAATTACAGAAGAGGGTGAAGCTAAATTACAACTTGAGATTGCCAAAGCTCCTGACGATGAAGCGAAAAAAGTTGTTGAAAAAAGACTTTCTCGATATCAGGCTGACAGTCAGTATGAAGAAAAATTAATCAAGCTTTCTCAAGAACGCGAAGACTTAGTTGATGTCAGGGATAAAAAACTACAAATTGCGGCTGAGGCTAAGAAACAAGGTAAGACTGTTGATTTTGGTGCAGAGGGAGGTAAGGACTACACTAAAGCAATTGCTCAAATGGATGTAGTGATTGCTTCCGAAAAACAAATACATGAATGGGGATTGCAAACCAACCAACTTAACGAGTCTAACGCACTCCAACAAGAAGCAAGAGTAGAAGTAGAGAAACGTAATTTGGGTGAACTGACACGCGCTCATGATGAGTTTATTAATAAGTTGAAAGCCGAACAATCAGTTGGTAAAACTCAAGAAGTTAAACAAATAATTCAACTAGATATTGATACCAGCGAGAATAAGTATCAGTTACAACAGGCATTGATACCTTTACAAAATGACTTAGATAACCTAAAGAAGCGCAAAGTTTATCTATTGGGTGAAGGCGGTTTAAAAGAAGATTCAGAGCAAGTGAAGGAACTACAAGCTAAAATTGTAGACCTTGAAAAACAGATTGCAGCTACTACCGCTAACTCTAAAGCTAACCTCACATTGATTCAAGATGAAGCTTATAAAGCAATTGAATCAGCAAAATTTACTGACCGAACCTCAGCACTTAATAAAGAGCAAGGCTTGGTTAGCAGCCGCACCTCTTTACTTCAAGGACAAGCTACTTTAATTCGCAACCGTGGCGGTAATGAATACCGAGCATCGGCGCTAGAAGGTGAAGCTTCTCAGATGCAAGAACAGATTAGATATAAACAAGAACTATTACAAATAGAACAGCAGATTGCAGCAGCACGGGGTACTTCTTCTGAATACACAGAAACAGAAATCGGCACGATGAAGGCAAATGCTGAGGCTTTAAATAAAATCAATTTAGAAAGTATTTCAGGACAAGTTAAAACCCTTGGCAAGGATTTGATGGATGTCAGTAAAAACGCCTTGGGAGGTTTTTTTACTGACATCATCACTGGGTCAAAAAGCGCTGGTGATGCTTTTAAAGACCTGATTGGTAATATCGCCAATCAACTCGCACAGCTAGCGGTTAACCAGTTGATTTCCGGCATCTTTGGCGGCGGCGGTGGTCTTCCAGGTGGAGGCGGTGGAGGTGGGGGATTTTTGGGCGGGTTACTGGGCTTTAACCAAGGTGGAATTGTGCCAAATTATGCAGGTGGGGGTAGTGTGGGAGCGATCACAGAGGCTTTACAGCGTGAACGGTCTGCATCTGGCCGTAACCCAGTACTGGCGGCGCTAACACCCGGCGAGATGGTGTTGACAGTGGAACAAGCTAAGAGGTTCCAAGAATTACGCCTTGATAAAGTTTTGAACTTTGCTAATGGCGGGGTAGTTGACAGCAAACCTTTGAATAATTCTAATGATAGCAACGGAGGCATGACCATCAATATCCCCGTCACCGTTCAAGGCAGTAGTCAAACTTCAGTAGATGTTCCACGACTGCAAAGTTCAGTCCGGGCTGTGGTGGTAGAGGAATTGTTAAAACAGCAGCGCCCCGGTGGTGCTTTGAATAGATAACTATTTGCTTCTACACATATATTTATATGTATAAGAGCAATTGTAACCATCAGTAGTAATTCAACCTTTCAAGGACGCGAATTATTTGCGAGACTGAGAAAGCACTGCGGTAATCTGCCATTTTCGCTGTTCCATTTCCTGATAGGAGAAAGTCATTTCGCCACGTCGTCCTATTCCAATGGTGTAAAAACTGGATTTTGGTACATTGTCAATCTTAAAATCAAAAATACATCGGACACTAGAATCGGTTTCAGGGCGAATACCAGCTTCCGTTTTTCCTATGGCGATAATTTTGCCCTCTTCGTTTTTGACAATTACGCTCATTCCTTCCGTAACATCATCATACCCTCTCCCTCCATAGCAGGTACTTGTTCCATACCCGCGCATCCCCGACGCTATTAATTCCAAATACCCAGATATTTGGTTTGTATTGGGTTGCTTGACGAACTGTGCCATTACTGGGGAAACGGCAAGAGCGATGCCTACGGCGGTCTGCGCCAACGCTAGCACGACTACACTTGCTATTCTTGAAATTTTCATGGCTGTCTATGAGTAGTTTAAGTTATCTAAGTCTAACTTCCATTAAGAATATAAATTTATACATCAGTAATAGCTTTGAACTTTGTGTAAGGAAATTGTAAACCTTTCTTTTTCCGAGTTAAACGCATTTACTGCAACAAAAAAACCTGCCATAGATAATATGTGGCAGGTAATGATAAATTGCGGGTTATTGACTAATTTCGAGAGTGAATCTCATTCGTTGCTTTCTCTAGATGACCTACAACCTCGTCTAGCCTTGGTTGCTCACTTACCCATATATACATAAATACTTTTGACTTCTTACTTTTGATTTTTGACTTTGAGCGGAGCCGAAATATGCCTACCCCAATTCTTGAATTAGCACCTACTTGGTCAGCTACAAAGCGTGTCACTGTGCCCGTCTCCCGAACAAAGTTAGGAGACGGCTATGAGCAGATAGTGGCAGAGGGGACAACAGGGGCAATTGAGGAGTGGGATGTGCAAAGCCCTTCATTGCTGACTGCTGTAGCACAAGATAAACTGTCGCAATTGGAAACATTTTCTGGAGTTACGGCTTTTTATTGGAGTCCTGACAACAGCGTTTATATTCCACGCAAAACCTACACTTGTGAGGGCTGGAAAGTAATTCGATTAGGAAATAATTATCAGCAGATTACCGCTACATTTAAACAACAGTTACCATCGCCATCATTCCAAGTAATTTGCAACGGGATTTACACAGACAAAGGTAGAATCTTGGAATTCTTGCCTGAGTCTTACGGCTCATTTTTCACTTTTTGGCTTACTACCAAGGCTGGTCACACGGGTACTGGTGCAATTGAAGTAAATAAGTGGAACAATAATTTATCCACATTCAACAATCGTGTTTGGATGATGGACATTGACAAAGGAAATTACTTTACTTTTGCACCGACAGCACAAACTAAATACTTTTCCTTTAATCAGACAAACCCGGTGCAAGGTTATAAAGCAATTATGTATTTCACAGCCGATTATAATACCCTAAAGTTCGATGGTTTTTCTTGAATCGCCCTCCTTCAAAAGTTTCTTACCTTTGGCAATATAGGGGGTTATCTCCTTACGGATAACGTCACTCATTGTACTGCCATTAGCCAAACACCAAGCATCAAAAGCTTTTTTGTCCTCAGCGTCCACAACAAATTGTATGTAATCTTTTTGGCGGTCTAACTTTTTTCTGGGCATAACTTCAATATTTGTTTGCCCAGCTATTATATCATGATAATTATCATGATATAATAGAAGTATGAGGGCAAAATAAATTCTACACCCTCATAAGGAGGTAAATTGACCCAATCAGGCAAAAACGGGAACGGAAATAAAGAAACCGATCCCGACGATATCCGGCTTTATGAAGCGGCTTATTCAGCCGAAGATGAAGCTCAAGAAGAGATTGTCGGATGGGTAGAGCAGAATATCAAAGAGGAAGAACTTTTCTACCTAGAAGAACTTCCTCCTGAACTCCGCTCTGACGACGAATCAGAATAGTAAGCGTAATTTTTGTCCCTAGTCTAACTAGGGACTTTCTTAATTATGACAGATACGACAGTTTACACGCCAGACCATTATCGAATTTTTGAGTACCGCGAGGGAAAGTGGTTTTTAAAAGTTGGTAAGTTATTTTACTCAAAATTACCTTTTGTTGTTGATTTAAATGACTTTGAACTTCTGTACGGCATTACTAGGCAACAAATAGCTATCGAGTTGTTTAGAATTAATGGTGGTAAAGCTGGTTATTACCTAGCAAATCTGCGAAGAAAGAAATTTTACTACTGTGGAACTGAGCCAGCAGGAGTAAAAGGTAAGATACTAGACTTAGGAATTGGGCGGGAAGACCCAATATCTTAACCAGTGTACCGAATCACAGCGCGGGTACGCTCCACCCAATACCCGCCATACATAAAAATCTCACTCAGTCGCCCTTCTCCGAGATTGTGCAACGCCTTCCCGGTTGAGGGATCTAAAAGTATCGCGGCGTGGTGAGTGCGATCACCCGCAATGCACATCAGTATTACATCATTTGCTTGAAGCGGTTCCGAGGCTTCAAGTTGCCGAAACCCTACTTTTTCAAAGTTAGATTTAAACATATCCCAATCGGGCGAAGTAGTTTCTTCAATATCACCGCGTGGAAAATCAGGCAATTCAATGTCCAGCATCCCTTTATAGTAGCTACGAAATAGAGTGTAGCAATCGCTACGGTTATACTCAAAGCGCCAACCTAAGTAATACTCCAATGACTTTGAAGAGTGGGGGTTAGAAGTTAGCGAGTAGGGGTAGATGTCACCGGGATCGTAGTAGTCCCATTGCCCGAAGGCAGTGTGATATAGGAGATAGGGTAGCTTTGAAGCCTTGCTGTTACTTATATCTGTAGGACTAAGTATCGCTGGTTGAGAATCAAGACAATGACTATGATAAATGGCTGTCACTGGGGTAACAGCGTTTACTTCCTCAAAGTAATCTGTTGAAATTTCAAAGCAATCTTTAGGATTTTCTGCAATATTTGCACAAGGGTAAATGCGATCTTGGCAAACCAACCCACACACTTCTAAATTGGGTAATTGTTGAGAATGGGCCATAATTTGCTGTTTAATCTGACTGCCTATCATTAGTACGTATATACAAATTTAAACAGCATTAAACCACTGCCTTGCGTTAAATTTATCAGCACAAATACTGATAAATTTTATGGATAGGCTGCTGAGTGATAATTGCCTACAAATTCTCACGGAGAAATATTGCTTTGTAGATGGCAGTGAGATTCCTTTTTTGATTAAAGCGCTCCATAGTGCGCGGGATCTTCAGAAAGATTTACAGGCGCTTCCTGATGAGAAAGCTTTGCACCTGCTTGTAGAAGCACAGAAATTAGATGATGCGATCACGGCTAAAATCATAGAGTTGATTTAGGGCAGATTTAGGGGAAGATTAATTTTAATGCTTAAAACCCCTTGTTACTAAAGCCTTATAGCGATATATATCCGCTCAAGGGGCGATGACATAAGCGGCAGCAGTATCAGTATATACTTTATAAGTAGATTTACAATTAAAGTATATTTTGGCTCTAATTATGCCACCTATTAGGCTAATTGATGTTAACTTTTAACCTACTAGCGATCTTCAAATATTCTTAACATAGCTTGAAATCTTAGCGCCGACTTACGAACTGTCTGCTTTTCAAGCCTAGATGCAATCATATCCTTGGTTTAAGTCAATACCTTCGCCATTTTTTGTAGGTTGGGTTTCGTGCCTCAACCTAACCTACGAATCGAGACATTTTTCGATTTGGCGAAGGTATTGTTAGGTGGATTTTGTTAGTTTCCAGAGTAAGGGGTTTATCTGCTGTAACTTTGAGCTATAAATTTTTTCAATTCCAGCTTTTAAATAATCAGAGCAATTGAACAAGAATATGTCAGTAAAACCATTAGTAATCTCTGGCAAGTGATTCTTTTTTACAATTTGAAACTGCACTTTACGATCAACTAAATGACCAAGTACTTGAATTGATGGAATTATGCTATCATCACTAATTAAAAGTGGTTGATTACCTTGACTAATAATGTTAGCTATTTTTGGAAATTCATGGTAGCCTTCAGGTAATTTATTCCACCAAATCTGGGCTTGAGAGTTGAGACTACAAGATATCACCCCGCCCGTAATTACTATGAACACAACAATTGACCAGAGCTTTTTTTGCCAAACTTGAGGAGAAATAGACGTTAACTTAGTAGTAAATAAGTAAGCAACAGCTAATTGTATACCTAAAACTGAGGGAAGGGTATATCGAGTAGTAGCATATCGTTTTTGAAAGACGAAATCCGTTACGAGTAAGGGAAGCCCCACAGATCCAATCAAGGTTAAAACAAATAACCAAACTTTTTTAGGGGTTCTTCGACAAAGAACATAAATTGAGTAGAAAACTATAGCAAAAATAATTAAAATAAATGGAATTAATGCAAGCTTAAGTTTTCCGGGATCGCTTGGGCTAATACCTAAATCAAGAAACGTGCGGCTATAGATACCAGCCCACCTTGTAACTGACCCAAAGAACGTTTGTTTAGCATTAGCCCAAGCTACTGCTGCCGGCTGAGGGTTGTTAATAATAATCCAAACCCAAGGTGCGAAAGTTATAAACCCTGCAAGAGATGAAAACAGGTAATAAATCGATGTTTTAGTCAATCGAAAGCGTTCGATTACAACTACATAAATTCCCTGTGCAAAAGCAACCAAGGTAAAGAACAGATGAGTATAAAACCCTAATACCAACGTTGCTGCATAAATGCACCAACTAACCTTTGTTTTAAGGCGCATGGCTCGCAGCAGTGCTAGGCTCGATATCAAGGTGGCTACTATCCATAAACTGTATGCTCGTGCTTCTTGTGCATACACGACATGAACAGGTGAAACGGCTACCAAGGCTATGGCCATCCACCCTATTAGTGAAGACCCAAATAATTCTTTACATAGCAAATAAATAAAAGGAAAAGTGAACAGACTAGTGAATGCCGAAAAACTTCTGACTGCTGCTACAGAATCGCCAAAGTGTTGTACCCAAAACCTGGTCATCAAAATGTATAGCGGCAAAATCTGTGAGTCTTCTAAAATAACCCCTTTAATTGTATCAATTGTGTTTCTTTCAGAATTGGGATATTGGTATTTACTCAAATCTTTGATAGTAAGTAAACTACCATTACTTAACTGCTCATTCATTTCTGACTGCAGATAACCAGATATGCGTAATGATGAGAAAACTTCATCACCCCAATAGATTTTTTTGTCAATATTGACGAAACGGAAAAATACACCTATTACTAATAGTATTATAATTAAAAAACGTAACCAAAATTGAGATGTAAGCCAGTTTTTTGACAATTGCTTTCTCATGTAGTTCTCGATCTCCTCAAAGCATGAATGAACGGGGATAGAATTTTATTCTGATCGCTATAAAAGGTTATTGGCAGATATTTTGGTTTTCATATTACTCTAAAAGGTGCTAAAAATATTTTATTTATGGTTTTCCAGTTAGAGGTTGTTTGAAGTGTATTAACTAAAAGTATCATCTATCCATAGAATGATATTTAAAAATTTTGCAGCTTTTGGCAACAAGATATCATACCAAATACAATTCGTTATATATTGGCTGATGTATAAATTAAATAATAGATAAATATGGATACGGGCATCCTATATTTTTTTCAATTTACTATTGCGTTGCATTAGGACAGGGATAAGAGAATAGGAAATGAGCTGCATTCGCGCCGCGTCTCGCAGAGAAGAACGCATAGACACTTACTCCTGCAAAAAAGCAAGCTATGCATAGCATTTATTAAAGAAGTGGATTCCCGTAGAGTAAACTGCAAAGGGAAGACATTTATAAAGGGTTTGTGTGTCAGTTTAGTGAATTTTTTAAAAATTTGGATGCTCCCTAATAGATATATAGCAGTCCACTTTGATTTTTGAAATTTATTTGCGTGGTGCGCGTAAAGCCAACTCTTAGAGACGCTGCGCGAACGGCATAGCTTCGCTTAGGGCGAAGCGTCTCGCAGAGAAGCACGATAGGTAGGCAAGAGGAAAGAAGGCTCTTTAATTTATACTTTACTTCGCAAAAATCAAATATTATTCTCACATGATACTTGTAGCGTAAATGTAAAATACTTGTATGAAAAATAAAAATATTTAATAAAGCTAATATTAAGATATTATAATCACACCTTCGAGTAAGATTGAAACAAAAGAGTAGGTTAACGTTTGTTTAAAGCCTCCACCTCTTTGCCAAAAGCAGACTCACTCAGCACTACTGAAACATTAAGGGCCGCCAAAACTATCCTAATTTTGCCACCGACTCTACTTATTACCATCTTCCAGTAATAGAATTAAGGACGAAGCCTTTGTAAAGCTTTCAACTATCAAGAGATAGAAGCTGTAGTAGCAGATTTTACTAAATGTCAGTAAATCAAAATCTGTATCCAAAAATAGGCCTGTAGCACATAAAACGCTTGTAAGATTTTTATGACTTCCCGTATTCGCTTTTTGATGTGTCCTCCTGACCACTATGATGTAGACTATGTGATTAACCCCTGGATGGAAGGGAATATTCACAAGTCATCGCGCGATCGCGCCGTGGAACAGTGGCAGGAATTACACCAGATTCTTAAACAACACGCCATTGTAGACTTAGTACCACCCCAAAAAGGTTGGCCTGATTTGGTTTTTACCGCCAACGCTGGCTTGGTACTGGGGGAAAACGTCGTACTCAGTCGCTTTTTACATAAAGAACGTCAGGGAGAGGAACCTTTCTTCAAAGAATGGTTTGAGGCAAATGGTTATACAGTCAATGAACTTCCTAAAGATTTGCCCTTTGAAGGTGCAGGAGACGCACTCTTAGATCGAGAAGGACGCTGGTTATGGGCAGGATATGGTTTCCGTTCAGAATTAGATTCTCACCCTTATCTAGCTAAATGGCTGGATGTTGAGGTTCTCTCCCTACGACTTATAGACGAACGTTTCTATCACCTGGATACCTGTTTTTGTCCCTTAGCAAATGGCTATTTGCTGTACTATCCAGGCGCTTTTGATTCTTACTCCAACCGCTTAATTGAAATGCGAGTCGCACCCGAAAAGCGAATCGCACTTGCTGAAGCCGATGCAGTCAACTTCGCTTGTAATGCGGTGAATGTGGACAGCATTGTGATTATGAACAAGGCGAGTGATGCTTTGAAAACCCGCCTTGCAGATGTAGGTTTCCAAGTGCTGGAAACACCGCTTACCGAATTTCTCAAAGCTGGTGGCGCGGCTAAATGTTTAACTTTGCGGGTAACGGAACCAGTTAGAGATGAAATTCATGCCAATGTCTCGGTAGAAAGCCGTGTCATTCGCATGGAAGGACATTTGCTGGATGCAGGCTTGATTAACCGCGCCTTAGATTTGATTATAGATGCCGGGGGAAGTTTCCAAGTCCTGAATTTCAACTTGGGAGAACAACGGCAAAGTACTTCGGCAGCCGAGGTGAGGGTATCAGCACCATCTCATGAGGTGATGGAAGAAATCATCTCTCTATTGATTGATTTAGGTGCAGTAGATTTACCCCATGATGAGCGAGACGCGATCTTAGAACCTGTGATCCAAAATGGTGTAGCGCCAGATGATTTCTATGTCAGTACAATTTATCCTACCGAAGTCCGAATTAATGGGCAGTGGATAAAGGTAGAAAATCAGCGCATGGATGGCGCGATCGCAATTACTCAAACCCCCTCTGGCTTTGTGGCTAGGTGTAAAATACTACGGGATTTAGAAGTTGGCGAACGAGTAATTGTGGACGTATTAGGTATCCGTACTATTCGCAAAACTGAATCGCGCGAACAACGCAGCACTCAAGAATTCAGCTTCATGTCGGCGGGCGTTTCCAGCGAACGGCGTGTGGAATTGGTGGTTGAACAAGTAGCTTGGGAATTACGGAAAATCCGCGATGCTGGCGGTAAGGTAGTTGTCACGGCTGGTCCCGTGGTGATTCACACTGGTGGTGGCGAACACTTGGCGCAACTGGTTCGGGAAGGATATGTACAGGCGCTGCTGGGTGGTAATGCGATCGCAGTTCACGATATTGAGCAAAATATCATGGGCACTTCTTTAGGTGTGGACATGAAGCGGGGTGTCGCCGTTCGTGGTGGACACCGCCATCACCTGAAGGTAATTAATAGTATCCGTCGTTATGGCAGCATTCCGAAAGCTGTGGAGGCGGGGGCAATTAAGAGTGGCGTGATGTATGAGTGTGTTCACAATAATGTACCTTTTGTGCTTGCGGGATCGATTCGGGATGATGGGCCTTTGCCTGATACCCAAATGGATTTGATTCAGGCACAGGAGGAATATGCTAAACACTTAGAAGGTGCGGAGATGATTTTGATGCTGTCATCGATGCTGCACTCTATTGGCGTGGGGAATATGACTCCGGCGGGGGTGAAGATGGTATGTGTGGATATTAACCCAGCTGTGGTGACTAAGTTAAGCGATCGCGGTTCTGTGGAATCGGTGGGTGTGGTGACGGATGTGGGATTGTTTTTGAGTCTGTTGATTCAGCAGTTGGATAAGTTGACTAGTCCTTATGTGAATAAGGTAAGTTAGGAAAACGAACCGCCAAGACGCGAAGGGCGCGAAGAAAGGAAATGACAAGAGTAGTTTTCAGGGAAGAGTTGCAGGTTAATTGGGTAAGTTTGATTGCTGATTTCTTGTTGGCGGGGATGGTTTTTGGTCCGCCTATTGCTCCCTTTCTGGCTGCGTCTGGAGTGTCTTTGCTTGCTGGGATTGCGGACATCATTTATTTCATGGGTAATCATGTGTGTCCGCAACCAGCTATGGGGTTAGATTTAGCACCACCATATATTATGGCTGTGTGTATGCGCTGTTACGGTACTGTCACGGGTTTGCTGATTACTCGTCTGCTGTATGGGGTAATTGGTGGTAAGGGATTTTACTGGTTAAGTCAGTATGGATGGAGTGGTGTGGCGATCCCTACGGGGGCAAGCTACGCCAGTGTGCTGATGATGGCTTATCCTTTAGAATTGGCAGCACAGATTTTCGGTTGGTGGAGTTTTAATAATTATCTGGTTACGCCTTTTGGGTTGATTACGGGTTTAGCTTGGGGATTGTTTACTATGCCCATTTTGCATGGGTGGCGGGGTGCTAAAACTAGCTTGGATGGATTTTAGTCTGACTCCTAATTTCTTCTTCAAATCAGCATCCCAGCAATACAAGCGGTGATAAAACCCGCCAAACATCCGCCAATCATCGATCTTATACCCATCCGAGCTAAATCATGCTGGCGATTAGGTGCTATGCCAGTAATGCCGCCAATGGTAATGCCAATTGAACCTATATTTGCAAAGTTACATAAGGCGTAAGTCGCAATAATTACTGCACGTTGGGAAATTTTACCACTTTCAATTAGTGCCTTCAAATCCAAAAAAGCAATAAACTCATTGAGAATTGTCTTTGTACCCAACAAAGCCCCCACTTGCTGACAATCAACCCAAGGTACGCCCATTAACCACGCTACGGGAGCCATAAAAATAGACAAAATCAACTGTAATGACAGTTGCGGTAAACTCACAAATGCCCCCAACCATCCCAGCAGTGCATTTAAAGCAGCTAATAATCCTAAAAAGGCGATAATTATTACCCCGACGTTAACAGCTAGCTTCACGCCGTCAATTGCTCCGGCTGTAGCAGCATCAATTGCATTTACATAATTGGTTTTTATATCTGCCTTTACTTCGCCAAGCGTCTCTGATACTTCTGTTTCTGGGTATAGCAATTTTGATACCACCAATGATGTGGGAGCAGTCATAAAAAAAGCAGCAATTAGGTGTTCTGCTGGTATCCCAAAAGAAAGATATGCCCCTAGTACTCCACCTGCAATTGTGGCAAAACCACCCGTCATCACGGCATGAAGTTCTGATTGCGTCATCTTCGCTATATAAGGTTTAACCATCAGTGCTGACTCTGTTGGCCCTAAAAAGATGTTACCCGCACAGGATAAAGATTCAGAACCTGATGTTTTCAGCGTCTTCATCATTACCCACGCCATCACGTTTACCACTCGCTGTAAAATGCCGTAGTAATATAAGACACTGATAAAGGCAGAGAAAAAGATAATTGTCGGCAGCACTTGGAAGGCAAAGAAATGATCCTTAAAATTTTCTCCAAAGACAAATTTGGCACCAACATCAGAAAATGCTAAAAATTTGCTGACAAAATCTCCCAGAAATTTAAACACAGTCAAACCCCAAGGAGTTTTAAGAATCACCAGCGCCAATGCAAATTCTAATCCCAAACCCCACGCCACTATGCGCCAACGCACCGCTTGACGATTAACCGAAAAAACGTAGGATATACCGATAAAAACTAAGATTCCCAACGCAGAGATGGCGCGTTCCATGTTTACTCCCCAAAAGGTATCGCTAAGGCACTTGGACACAAAGCATACACAAAAATCTGCCTTGTTTTGTGGCTTTGTAGTCAATTACTAGAGTTTTTATCCTGTAAACAAGAAATTAGCGATCGCAAACACCAATAATTTACCAGGTATAGTATGCATAGGCGATCGGGTGCAGTGATTTGTTAAGTGGCGTTGGGTTCATCAGGATCTTCACCAAGGATTTGCTGTGCAGCATGTCGAATGTGCAGAATACGCACTGTAGATGCTTCTTGTCCATCCAAAATAGTGAAAAGGATGCGGTATGAGTTGCGTCCTCGACCATAAAGTAGTTGTCGAATCTCTTGGCTAAAATACTCATTCTCTGGAGCTAAAGGACAGCGCTTCGGCATTTGAGACAAAGAATCAATTGCTTGCAGCAATTCTGCATACCATTGACTTGCTCTTGAAGGGGATATGACTTGGGACAACCGTACGAAGGCACTATCTGCTTCAAATTCCGCCACACTAGAAATTTCGATGCGATATTTCATGAATCAGCTGGCAGATTATACTTGCGACGCTGTTCTTGGGCAAACTCATGAAAAGACCGGAACCGTCCTGCCTCAAAATCATCTAATCCTTGTTGAATCCCCTTTATAGCTGCCTCTGATTCTTGTACTTCCCACTCTAGGAAACTGGTAAGCAACTCAGAGGCTACAAGACTAACATCTTGACCTTGCCGAGCAGCTTTGTCGCGTAGTAATGCTTCTAATTCTGGACTAAGGGTAATGACAATTGGCATAGAGCTACTTCCTTTGGCATTCAGCCTCTGCGAAATATTCTAGCAAACTCAGCAATCAGCAGCTATGTGAACTACTTACAGTACTAAAGAGAACAAACTGGAGGCTGCTAGTTAGGCAAAATCAACCTGTTTTTTACAATCCCATAACTGTGCGATAATGTGCTTCAATTTGCGCGACTGTTTGAGATTTCCGCTTTGTCTCCCATTGACTGCGATTAAATAATTCTTGCCGCAGTTCATCAACATTAATCGTGGTAACTTTACCATCAGCAACAATTTGCTTGCCATTAACCCAAACACTATCAACAACATTACTAGGACGACCTAAAACTAATAAACCAATAGGATCTGTCCGGGGAAGTAATGATAAATTGGTGAGGTCATAAAGGACTAAATCTGCTTGTTTGCCCACACTGAGAGAACCGAGTTTATCTGCAAGATTTAATCCTTTTGCACCTCCAAAAGATGCCATTTCTACCGCTTGTCTGGGCGTAATCCAGTGTTGATAATCTGAGTCTGTAACGTTATGTAAAATAGAACCAATTTTAATGGCTTCTAACAAATCTTGGGAGTCATTACTTGAAGCACCATCACAACCAAAAGTTACATTTATCCCAGCTTGGCGATATTTTAAAATCGGGGCAATGCCACTGCCTAAACGCAGATTACTTAAGGGATTATGAACAACTGTAGATTGAGTTTCGGCGAGAATATCTATATCAGCATTATTTAACCAAACACAATGAGCTAGTGTTGTGCGATCGCTCAAAAACCCAATTCTTTTCAAATGTTCCACAGCAGTACAACCGTACTTTTCTTGGGCGAGTTTTTCCTGTGCCCTGGTTTCGAGTAAGTGTGAGTGACGACAAAGATTGTAGCGATCGCTTAACTCGATACATCCCGCAAATAAAGCATCAGTACACAATTGTATCCCCGTTGGTGCAACTAAAATATTTACACCTTCATCTGGGCGATGAAACTGTCTCACCGCCTCTTCGATAATTTCCAATGTTGCCGCAGTTGAGCGATGATAAGGTTCATGAGTTTTTACTGATTCTCCAGATGGAATCCCTGCGCTAAGGGATTCATCTTGAATTAAAGGGGCGATAAAGGCGCGAATCCCAACTTCTCTGTAAGCGCGAGTGGCAATTGCGATCGTTTCTAACTCAAGTCCGGGAATTAACACCAGGTGATCTACTACACTCGTCCCGCCAGAAAGCAAGGTTTCTACCGCAGTACCCAAGGCACTGAGATAAACCTGTTCAGTGTCGAGGGGGGCAAAATCATACAGTTCCGCCAACCATAATTCTAAAGGCAAAACTGACATGATTCCCCGTTGCCACATCTCTGATGAGTGGGTGTGGGCGTTGAAAAAGCCAGGTAGCAGCAGCTTATTTTTGCCATCTATGACAGTGCCGATTACTGGTAGATTGGGGGCAATGGCTGCAATTGCCCCATCTACAATCTGTACATCTACCGTCGCATAATCATCACTGACGGCAATTAAAACATTCTGAATGGTGAAATTTACCATATTTAACCTTAATTAAGTAATTGTATTTTCAACTGAATTTCAAGTTACAAAATAGAAAATGGTGTTAGGTATTGCAATTTTATGAATTTGCCTTTTCGGACATTGGGAGTCTCACCAAATGCGTGGACAGTGAATGATGCGATCGCAGATATCACTCGTCCTCAAAAACCCCCACAACCCGTTATTTTATCAACAGAAACTAAAACTCTGCGCTTAGACTTGGCAAAAGCCGCTATCCTCGTCATTGATATGCAAAACGACTTCTGTCACCCTGATGGCTGGTTGGCGCATATTGGCGTGGATGTAACTCCAGCGCGTCAGCCTATTAAACCTTTGAATAACTTACTTCCAGAACTTCGTGATGTGGGTGTTCCAGTCATTTGGATAAATTGGGGGAATCGTCCCGACTTGCTCAATATTAGTGCTGCTTCGCGTCATGTCTATAACCCCACAGGGGCAGGCGTGGGATTAGGCGATCCACTACCAAGCAATGGTGCTAGAGTACTGATGGCGGGTAGTTGGGCTGCGGCAGTAGTAGATGAACTAGAACAGCTTCCTGAAGATATTCGTGTGGACAAATATCGCATGAGTGGATTTTGGGATACCCCATTAGATAGTATCTTGCGGAATCTGGGAAGTACAACATTATTTTTTGCTGGTGTTAATGCCGATCAATGCGTGCTAACTACCTTATGTGATGCCAACTTCTTAGGATATGACTGCGTGTTAGTTAAAGATTGTAGCGCTACTACTTCGCCTGAATATTGTTGGCTAGCAACGTTGTACAATGTTAAACAATGCTTCGGTTTTGTCACTGACTCCCAAGAGATTTTAACAACGCTGCAAAAGAGTGAGGAGTGAATCAATTTTGGATTTTGGATTTTGGATTTTAGATTGATTCCATGTATGAATGCTCTTTACTTCGATAAAGAACTTGAGATGTTAGATTTGTTCTCGCGTTTGAATCCGCTTGTTATCAGACATTTTTGAATTATTCAATTCCGTTATCCAAAATCTAAAATCTAAAATTCTGTAATTCAAGACTTGGATTTGAGGAATTTTCATACCCATCGCTCACTTTAGAGGGGATAAATAAATGTACGCTACTCGTTGTATAATTCCGGTTATCAAATCTCCCAAAGATTACCAAGTATATCGCATTAGTCCCAATGACTCTAATCGATTAGCAATTATCTTCGATTCGACAAATGCTAATACTTCCTTGACTTGCTGTATAGAAATTTTTGATGTCGGTGGACAAACACCACCAAATCGCCATCAGTGGGCAGTGGAAATGTTTTTTGTCCTCAAAGGGGAAGCGATCGCAATGTGTGACGGCAAGAGTGCCACGATCAAAGCTGGAGATAGTTTATTAGTGCCTCCCACTGGGACTCATTTGATTAAAAATACTGGTTCTACTCGTTTGTATACCTTGACTGTCATGGTTCCCAACGAAGACTTTTCGGAATTGATTCGCAGTGGCATTCCGACGGAGTTAGATGCAGAAGATATGGCTGTATTGGGGAGATTGAATACTTTGATGCCCTGTTAAAATAATTCGTAATTCGTAATTCGTAATTCGTAATTCATTGGGGATTCCTCGTTTCCATGTGAAACACGGGAACGAGGGAATATTATGAATTACGAATAATTTATCGTTAAAAAACTTTGGTTCTTCAGTACGTATTATGCTGAACTTTTAATTAAAGTCCGTCACTTGCCTTGAAAATCAAGCCTTACAGGGATTTATAGCTTCAATTTCAAAAATCTTGCCTCAAACGCTAAGAATAACAGCTGTTATTATTGCCCAGCAAGGGTTTTAAGCTAATTTACAGACGTATTTAGCATAGCAAGTACTGAAGAGCCAAAACTTTTAGCTTATTAACCTAGTTCATGGGTTTAAGTCCCCTGCTTCTATCAAGCAGCGCGTGAAAGTGTCGGGGTCTAAATCCCCGTCACAAAACGTAATTGCGAATTGCGAATTGGTTTAGCTACGAACTTTAGTAAGGATTTTTTGCGAATAAAACGAAGCCGATTCTTCGTTTTTGGAACAATCTTGTGCAAACTTAATCAAATGATGTCCTACAAGTCCGACGTGAATCAAGTTTTCAATATCACCTGCTTTCAGCGCTGGCTTGGCCATTTTCCAGAAAGTCTGACGATAGTTACTAAATATGCCTATCCGCAGCAAAATATTAGTTAAATAAGTTAAACCTTTGCGAATATTAGCCCCAGAAGCGCGAGCAGGACTGTTAGGTACTTCGATGCGATTTGGATAGGTGTGTTCCATGTTGTAAGCAAACCGCTCATATAAAAATTCTGGCTCATAAGCAGTTGTGATGCAGCGCCGCCACATCTCGACAACTTGCTCGTAGGGCATTAAAAACTCAATATTTGATTCGCGGCTTTCATCAAATACGAGTCGTCCTTCTGCTTCTAACCTCCGCCATAACGGAGTTCTAGGCAATGCATGAAGTAGATTAATTGTCAACATGGGAATTTGGGATGCCCGAATAAATTCGAGAATTCGGTCTGCTGTTTCTGGTGTATCTGTATCTAACCCGATGATGATTCCTGATACTACTTCCATGCCATAGCTATTTAAAACCTGAATTGCCTTTAAGATTGGCATACTCAGATTTTGATCTTTGGAAATAGCATGGAGAGCATCTGGTTCAGGTGTTTCGATACCACAAAAGATTGTGCAGAAATAGGCTTCGCGCATCATCTCTAGCAGTTTTGGACTTTGAGCTAGATTGAGAGTTGCTTCACAGGCAAACTGGATGGGGTAGCCATTGCGTTTTTGCCAGTCAATGAGGTGAGGAAGTAACTTCATCGCAGCGCGGCGATCGCCAACAAAGTTATCATCGACAAAATACACTGCCCCCAAATTGCCAGATTGTCGCATTGCATCTAGCTCGGCAACCACTTGCTCTGGTGTTTTCATCCGGGGACTGTTGCCATAGAGTTCTGGAATATCACAAAACTCGCAGCGATAAGGGCAACCACTAGAAAATTGCACATTTGCCAGAAAATAATCATCGATATTCAGCAAATGATAAGCTGGAGTTGGAAACTCTGTTAAAGGTAAACGTTCCTTAGTTTCAAAGCGGATTTGGGTTTGAGGATGTTCCAAGTTTTGGTCTAGATACTCGATCATGCGATCGCTAGCATCACCCAACTCACCCAAATGTAAAATGTCAAATT
Organism: Nostoc sp. NMS2; assembly: GCF_017115105.1. Classification (GTDB taxonomy): domain Bacteria; phylum Cyanobacteriota; class Cyanobacteriia; order Cyanobacteriales; family Nostocaceae; genus Nostoc. The sequence continues at coordinate 32,525 of NZ_JABXKH010000147.1, read as the reverse complement.
CAGGATAATATTCTGGACACCCAGATACCGAAGGACCACCCACCACTGTAATTTTCCCGGCTCGATGGGCAAGTTCATTAATTTGATTAATCTGTGGTTTTTGGATATGCATTCCACTCACAATTACCACATCAGCCCATTGATAATCAGCCCTGGTTGCTGATTTGACATTCTCATCAATAAACCGCACTTCCCATTCTTGAGGTAAGTAGGCAGCCACAATTAAAATACCTTGCGGTGGCATAAAAGCCCGGACATTACCCATGAGTGGGTAAGCGTAATGAAAAGTACCAAATGAGCGGCTGTACTTAGGAAAAATGCAAAGAATGCGTCGATGGTTCGAGGGAACGTAGCTGGTTCTCTTAGTGTTAGAAGCGGTTTTGGAATCGGCCGCTATATAAGTTGGGTTCTCTAAAGACTTCAGATTCACAGTCATCGCAAATTTCACCCCAGAAGACTGAGCAGCTAATTTGACAATCTATTGGCACAATCAGTTGTAATTCCAACTAGCTTACCGCGATCTTCCAGAAGTTTTTAACTGTAAGATATAAAATTTCTTCTATAAGGGCGTGATTCGCTTTTCTCAGAATGCAGTTTTGCAATTACGGATGCGTTTGAGTCGCTAGATTCTTGCTTATGAGTTAAGTCATCTAGAACGCTAAGGAAAAAAGTAATTACCGATATAGTTGGTTACATATTGGTATATTTGGTATTATTTTACCTAGAATCAATTTTATGGAAGAAACCTCTCAAACGCCTTTTCTATGAAAAGAAGACAAATTTTTGGCTTACTGGGTATAGCAGTTGCTGGTTTGCTCCTGGCAATTGGTTTACCGTTAGTTAATCCTTCTCCTGTAATAGCACAGTCAAACACCACTATCCTCGTCTCCGCAGCCGCCAGCTTAAAAGAGGCACTAGAGGAAATTAAGCCTTTGTACCAACAAAGTAAATCAGATGTCAACATTACTTATAATTTTGGGGCTTCTGGTGCCTTGCAACAACAGATAGAGCAAGGTGCCCCAGCAGATATCTTTATTTCTGCTGGCAAAAAGCAAGTGGATGCCCTAGAACAAAAAGGACTTTTGGTAACAGGTAGCCGTACTAACTTGGCAAATAACCGTCTAGTCTTGATTGTGGCTCAGGATGTTGTTGGCATTAGTAGTTTCTACAATTTAACAGATAGTAAGATTAAAAAAATTGCGATCGGTGAACCTAGAAGTGTACCCGCCGGTCAATATGGGGAGCAAGTTTTAAAGAAATTGAAACTTTATGATCGGGTAAAGTCTAAATTAGTCTTTGCTAACAACGTGCGTCAAGTTTTGGCAGCAGTAGAAAGTGGTAACGCTGAAGCAGGTTTAGTTTATGCAACTGATGCCAAAATTTCCAACAAGGTAAAAGTCGTAGTTGCTGCTGACGATAAGTTTCACTCACCGATTGTCTATCCAATGGCAGTAGTTAAAAGCAGTAAAAATATTCCAGCAGCTAAAGAGTTTATCCAGTTTTTATCTGGCAGTGAAGCCAAGACTGTACTAAAAAAATATGGGTTTCTTGTGCGTTGAAGAAGAATGCAGACAGCAAATAGCTTAAGAGGTTGTTTAAAAAGTGTTTCGCTTTGACTTGAGGCACTTGTAAATTCCCCCCAACCCCTTTTGACGGGTTGGGGGATTTTTTTGGGTAAGTTCTAAATAAAGGAAAATAACCAATTCCCAATACTTCGACTTCGCGGTTCCTGAGCGTAGTCGAAGGGCAGTACAAGTGCCCAATGCCCAATTCCCTTTAATACAACGACTTAATCCACTGCCATTCCTGCGTCAAACCCTCTCTGAGAGAAACTTGTGGCTGATATCCTAGAATCTTCTGCGCTTTAGATACATCAGCAGCAGTGTGGCGTGCATCTCCCATCGCTTTTTCTATGTGGTTTCTTTTGATTGGTTTCCCAACAATTTCTTCAATCGTATCTAAGACTTCTGCTAAAACTACTCTGCTACCACCACCGATATTAAAGATTTCTCCCACTGCTTGGGGTGCGGAAGCGGCGGCTAAATTGGCGGCGATGATATCACTAACAAATGTAAACTCCCGCGTTTGCTGTCCATCGCCGTAAATAGGAATTGCCTCATCCTGCAAAATGGATTTAAAGAACTTATGAAATGCCATATCTGGGCGTTGTTTGGGGCCATAGACTGTGAAATACCGCAATGATACAGATGGCACACCAAAGTTTTTGTAATAGAGTCTGCACAAAGTTTCAGCCGCTAGCTTAGTAATACCGTAAGGAGAAACAGGTTCAGGGCAAATTCCTTCGTGAGTCGGTAAAGTTTCTGCATCACCATATACACTTGACGAAGAAGCAAACACTAATCTTTTCAAATGTTTTGCATCTTTAGCTGCTTCTAGCAAAACTTGCGTAGCATTAATATTTCGTTCTGTGTAACCTCGAAAAGCCTTACCCCAACTTGCCCTGACACCTGCTTGTGCTGCTTGATGGTAAACGACATCAACATCTTTTAAGAGTTCCTGCCAATCTAAAAACTGAATATCTGCTTCGATTAATTTAAAACTAGGTGAGCTATGTAAGTGTGCAACATTCTTGCGCTTTAACATGGGATCGTAATAATCATTGAATTCATCAATCCCAATTACTTCTTCCCCTTGTTGTAGCAAGATGTCTACGAGGTGAGAACCAATAAAGCCGGCTGCTCCAGTAACGATAATTTTAGCCATGTTAGCTATTTTTTGTTATTTTCATAAATTTCTATATTCACAGGTTAGTACTTATAATCAATAATCGTCATTACTTAAGCTTGATTTTTCATCAATTATTATACTGTTTTAAACATAAGTATTACTTAAATGAATATACTTGTAATTAAACTCAAACCCCGTAGATTTGCACTTCATACAAAGGAAAACTGCTGTAGATAATTCTTTCTCCCCTTTCCCTGCCTTCTGGTCATCAGGGGGCTTGCACAAGTGTGATAATTGGTGAAAAAATTGATCCGCGAGAGCCGAATAGGGTATTCTCGTTTCGCAAGGGACGCACGAGGAAATCAGTGAAAGTTTTAGTTGTAGGTAATGGAGGGCGCGAACACGCTCTGGCATGGAAACTGTTGCAATCTAAGCAAATTGAGCAAGTTGTCTGTGTACCAGGGAATGGGGGAACAGCAAGTATGGAACGTTGCCAGAACTTGCCCCTTGGAGTAGATGATTTTGAAGGCATCAGCCGATATGCTCTAGAACATGGGATAAATTTAGTAGTAGTTGGGCCAGAAGTACCTCTGTCTAAGGGAATCACAGATTATCTTCAAGATAAAGGATTGATGGTATTTGGCCCAGTCAGAGCGGGAGCGCAAATTGAAGCGAGTAAAGCTTGGGCAAAAGCTCTGATGCAAGAAGCAGGGATTCCGACGGCGCGGGCTGCGGTATTTACGGAGGCAGGTGCAGCAAAATCTTATGTCAAGTCTCAGGGAGCGCCAATTGTCGTTAAAGCTGATGGCTTGGCAGCTGGTAAGGGTGTGATAGTAGCTGAAACAGTTGCACAGGCAGAAAGTGCCGTTGATGCGATTTTTCAGGGACAATTTGGTAGTGCTGGTGAATTTGTCGTCATTGAAGAATGTTTAATTGGGCAAGAGGTATCAGTTTTAGCATTAACGGATGGTTTAACGATTCGACCCTTGCTGCCCGCTCAAGACCATAAGCGGATTGGTGACGGCGATACAGGCGAGAATACTGGTGGTATGGGAGCATATAGCCCAGCACCCATTGCGACACCAGAGTTGATGGCACGGATTCAAACAGAAGTGTTAGAAAGAGCGATCGCAACCTTACGAGCTAAAGGCATTGATTATCGGGGTGTGCTGTATGCTGGGTTAATGATTGCACCCGATGGCGACTTGAAGGTTTTAGAATTTAACTGTCGCTTCGGCGATCCAGAAACCCAGGTGATTTTGCCATTATTAGAAACACCCCTAGAAGAGTTACTTCTAGCCTGTGTACAGCAGCGATTAAGTGAATTACCGCCCATTGCTTGGAAAAAAGGAGCATCTGCTACTGTCGTTGCCGCTTCCGGTGGTTATCCCGGAGAATATGAGAAAGGTAATGTCATTACTGGTATTAGCGACGCAGAGGTAACAGGAGCGACTGTATTTCATGCAGGTACAAAATTGAACCAGCACCAAGAAGTCGTTACAGATGGGGGTCGAGTATTAAATGTGACTGGAATCGGAGAAAATTTTGAGCAAGCGATCGCCCAAGCATACTCAGGAATAAAATATATTCAGTTTGAGGGCATATATTACCGGAGAGATATCGGTCATAAAGTGGTTAGCGCGAAGTAGGGAAAACGAATCCCATAAGCGATCGCATAATGTTACTTGTTGAAGATGGCATCCAATCCAAATGGAGTCTGATATCTTCTTTAAAGCTGCCCCTCATTTCCATCCTGACAATTCAGGTTATGTGGAAAAGTCCACCAAAAACCTAACCCCCTAACCCCCTTCCCGCCACGGGAAGGGGGAAATTCAAAGTCTCTCTCTGTTTCGGGGAGAGGAATGGAAGCGGGGTCAAAATCTATGGTTTTACATGAGAAATCAAATTTTTCTTTTTTCGTATGAAACCACCCTGCTAACCCCCCTTAAAAAAGTAAACCCTTTTAACTTCTTCTTTCTTTGCGTCCTTTGCGTCCTTGGCGGTTCGTTTTTCTTTCTTATACTTAAATATGGTTTAGCGCATCTTCATACAGATTTATGGATCTGCCTAAGTAGAAAATTCCAACCAATGTGCAGTACCATTATCCAGAAAACTCTGTTCACCAACGCCGACTAGTTCCACAATGGTTTCACGCATTATGGGTGAGAACTCACCTTCTCTAGCTGCGATCTCAACAATGGTTCTTTGCTGCTCGGAATAAACACGGTAAGTTGTAGTGCAAAAGGCTCCTGTTTTGTACTCAAAAGTATGACCATCATCTTCATAAAGGGTAAACTCACCAACGCCCTTCCAGATCCGCAGTCTCATTTGGTCTATAGGATGTTCATCTACATATTGCATTACTGGTGCGATCGCAATAATGGAGCCAGCACGCACATATAACGGCATTTTCTCCAGTGGTGCGGATGCAAGAATGTGAATTGGCCCGATAAAACTTTCTCCGCTCCACCAATCATACCAACAACCTTCAGGCAAGTAGACAGCACGATGTTCAACGCCTGGACGGTAAATTGGTGCTGCTAGTAACGAGGGGCCAAGCATTACTTGATCGGCAAGAGAAAAGGTTTTTGGATCGTTGGGGAAATGATACAGAAGTGGGCGAAGAATTGGTGCGCCAGTAGTTGCAGCTAACCAAAAAAGAGTGTAAATGTAAGGTAGTAGTTGATAACGGAGTTCAATATACTCGCGGCAGATTTTTTCGATGCGATCGCCAAATACCCAAGGCTCATGCTGTGCAGTAGTTAATGCTGAATGCCCACGCATCAAGGGATAAAGCATTCCTAGCTGCATCCAACGAGCATATAATTCAGCCGTAGCATTCCCGGCAAACCCCCCAATATCACTACCAACAAAGGGAATACCCGATAGACCCAGGTTACAAAGCATTGGTATGGACATTTCTAAGTGTTCCCACAGAGATTGATTGTCTCCTGTCCAGATCGCTGACCAGCGTTGAATGCCGGCATATCCAGAGCGTGTCAATATAAAAGAGCGTTCAGTTGGACGAGATATTTTAGCTCCTTGATAAGATGCCTGTGCCATCATTAGCCCATAAAGATTGTGAACTTCCTTGTGGGTGGTTATCTCCTCAGTTGGCCCCTGCGGTGCATCAAGGGGAAAAGAAATTTTGTTACCAGGGTCGCCGAATGGACGGTCATCAAGTGCGGGTTCATTCATGTCGTTCCAGATGCCGGCAACACCAATATCAGTTAGACTGCTTTGCCAATTTCCCCACCAATCTCTAACTTCAGGACATAGGTAATCAGGAAAGACAGCTTTGTCTGGCCAAACATAGCCGTGAAACAATTGACCATTAGTTTTTCGGATAAAATAATTGTTTTTTAATCCCTCGTCAAAGACTTTGTAATCTGCTTCTGGCTCGTATTTGACTCCCGGATCAACAATCGTCACTACTTTAAATCCATCTTGTTTGAGATTTTGGATTAATTTTTGAGGATTAGCAAATCGCTTAGGACTCCAGGTAAAAACCCGATAGCTATTCATATAGTCAATATCTAAATGAATCACATCACAGGGAATGCGACGCTGACGAAATTCATCAGCTAGTTTGCGTACTATATCTTGTGACTCGTAACTCCAGCGACATTGGTGATAACCTAATGACCATCGAGGTGGTAAGGGCATCCGTCCGGTTAGCTGGGTGTAAGTCTGGATAATCTTCGCAGGTTCAGGCCCATAAATAATGTAGTAATCTAATTCACTCCCCTGAGTTTCCATCTGCCAGACTCCTGGCTGCTGTGCGCCTAGATCAAATCGGCTCCAATAAGTAGTATTAAAAAAAAGTCCATATCCCAATCCAGGACGCAAGGCGATGAAAAAGGGAATCGCCTGATACATACTGTCTGTCATGATGCCGTAATCGATCGCATCTGATGCCCAGTTGGTTCTCACTTTTGATCGCTGATCTAGTAAACCAGTCGGTTCACCAAAACCATAAAAATGTTCGTCAGATTCAATCCGTTTCCACCCAGCAACTTCCCCTGTCCGCCACCCCATCCCTAAGTCTGTATCTTGAGCAAAAGGCTGTCCTGCTGAGTCAAAGCACTGGATACGACACGGTGAGCGGGACACGACAACACACAATTGCTCAGTTTCAATTTCTATAGTCTCTGCTTTTTCTCGCACTTCAAACGGCACAGTAGGCCATTCTTCATCCGCAAGTGCCACTGCCCACGATCGCCTAGAGAGAAATTCACCACTTGGGGCCATCCGTACCCGAATTAAGTTTGGTGCTAGCACACTAACTGTTAGACACGGGCCGCCGCACTGCAAGAGGATATGGCGCTCATTCTGTTGTATTGCTTGTACTGCTCCCAGAATTGACCAAGGCGCTTCGGTTGTATGCAGTTGCCCAAAGTATTGTGGCATTATTCCTGATTCCAAGATAACTATTTTACCCAATTGAGATTCACATAAACTACTACTCAAAAGCGTGTATCTTTAGGCATAGCGTATATTGAACTTTATCAAGGAAGGCAGGGGAGCAGGGGGCAGGGGGCAGGGAGCAGGAGGAATCCCCATACTGAGATAAAACATAAGAGCCTCCTGCCTCCTTCAATTTGTTACTCTGAGATGCCTACGGTGAGCTTAATCATGTTTTTTGTGATAAAAATAACTCTCAACTAAGAGCCAATTACGGGCGGTAATATTTCTAAAACCGTAATGCTCAAATCAGGAAACTCTAAAGGTGAAACAGTCGCATCTTCTGCCAAAATTACTTTACTTTGATAGCCATCATGAGTTGGTTCTCTAAAGATGTGCAATTGACGACTAACCACATCTAATACCCAATAATCTGTAATTCCCGCTTGCGAGTAGGCTTTAGCTTTGATTTCGCAGTCTAGTTTCAAGCTGCTATCTGCTACTTCAATAATCAGATAAACTTCTTTTGGAGTGGGATGGTGGTCTGCGTAGTCTAGCGGATCTACTTTAACAACAGCTATATCTGGTTCTGGTTCAGAGCGTGCGTTTAATTTTACTGGATCTTGAATACATACCCAAGCTCGATTCTTCAAACTATTTTGCAGTAATCTATCTGTTCTCCCCACTGCTGACCTATGGGCTGTCCCTTTGGCAATCATCCAAATAATCTTTCCTTCTAGGAGTTCTACTCGTTCATCTGCACCGAAAATCCCAGCCTCAGCCATCCGATGGTATTCTTCAACTGTCCACAGGCGAAGCTTTAAAGTCGTTTCTGTGTTTTGCATGGCTTGTTTAGCAACGGTGAGAAGTAACTAATATTTTAGCCTGTTTAGCTTGACATAGCAAAAATAGTATGATATATGCGAGATATTTTGCTTTAGTCAATTTCATTTAAAATCGGAGGTTAGAAACCGCGTCTACAAAGTCAAAACCTGCATGGGCGGGTTTCAGACTCTTGATTTGACCTTATAGCGGTTCTCGAATGGAAGCAATACAGTTTAACCTCACTTCCATTCCTCTCTCCTAAGAGGAGAGAGGCTTTGAATCTTACTCCCCAACGCTAGTAGGGAAGGGGCTGTTCTTGTTAGGTCTGTATTGCACTCAACTGAGAACCGCTATAGCCAAATCTGTATGGCCGTAAACTCTGCGAATTCCACTTGCCAAGGCTACTAATCTTCTAAAATCTGGATTTCATCAAGTTGATTAATCACCACATCTGCACCTCGGACATTATCTGACTTACCCACCCAAGTGATACCAATACAACCTGCGGCTTTAGCATCACGCGCCATTTGCATATCGCCAACTGCATCACCCACCATCAAGGTAGCGCCTGGTTCAACTCCCAAAGCTTCGCAAGCTTGCAAAAATAGGACTGGATCTGGTTTACTTGGCCCCTCGTCTACTCCCATTTTTAACTGGATATAATCGCTTAATTGGTGATGCGCTACAAACTTATTTACTTCATCGGTTGTTGCAGCTGAGAGGATACCGAGTTTTAAGCCCCCTTTCTGTAGGTATTTCAACAAGTCTAAGCTACCCACAAATAGCGGTGAAGGAGTTTTTTCGATGTATTTTTCTGCTTCATCCAAAGCTTGACGGGCTATTTTTAAGGACTCAAACCATCCTTTTCCTGTTTCGGCAATATATGCCGCAGCCGCAACTTCTGTTTCGCGGCGACTCGCTACCGATATCAAGCCTGCCGGATCTAGAAGATTGCCATTGATGCCAAATGCCATTAAGAGGGGTTCCCCAGTTCCGGGGATTTGAGCATCTATTAATCTTGTTGCCTTTTGTGCAAGCGATCGCAAATACGTTTCTGAATCTTCTAGAGTACCGTTTTTGTCAAACAAAATTGCTTTAATATTATCAAAAGTGATTTTTCTACATTTAATAGTTGCCACAATATTTCACCCCACTTATTTAGTTACTAATTATGAGTTTTTATTCTTAACGGGATGCTCCCTTCTTAAGAGGATGTTTTAAAAGTGGTCGGCTGTAATTTTAGGTACTTCTAGATCCCCCCTAACCCTACTTAAAAAGGGGGAAGAATCAAAGTCTCCCAATTTATCGGGGGTTTTAGGGGGATCTAAAACGTTTTGCTACCGACCAGAGGACTTTTAAAACATCCTCTAACCCTTGTACAGACGCGATTAATCGCGTCTGTATTCCCAATTTTCCACATAAAAAAAGAGGGTTTTCCCTCTTTATACAATGATTTAATACTCTTACTTAAAAACAAGTAAAACTATAAAATGTATTATTCTTCAATAGCTGCTGGAATTTCTTCTTCAGTTTCCGTGGCTGCTGGAATCTCTTCTTGAATTTCCGCAACTACTGGAGTTACTTCTTCAATTTCTGCTGCTGGTGGAACTTCTTCTTCAAGTTCTGCTGCTGGTGGAATTTCTTCTTCAAGTTCTGCTGCTGGTGGAATCTCGTCTTCAAGTTCTGTTGCTGGTGGAATTTCTTCTTCTGCGACAACATCCGCAGGTGCAGCAGGCGCAGCAGTAGCACCTTGTTGCTTGGCTAACAGCTGTTCACGATATTTAGCAGCCATTTCTTCTGCCTTATCGTAAACCAAATCCCGGTTTTTAATCATGTCGCCGGGTTCGGGTTCTAGCTGCTTGGTAGATAGGGAAATGCGACCCCTTTCTGCATCCAAGTCAATGATCATCACTTTCACTTCATCATTGACATTGAACACGCTATGAGGTGTATCAATATGTTCGTGGGAAATCTCAGAAATGTGTAATAGACCACTGACACCACCGATATCGATGAAAGCACCGTAGGGTTTGATACCACGAACTGTACCAATCACTACTTCGCCGACTTCTAGGCGGTTCATCTTCCGTTCAACCAGCGCCCGACGATGAGATAGAACTAAGCGGTTACGTTCTTCATCCACCTCTAGGAATTTCAATGGCAGTTCTTCGCCTACCAATTCTTCTTTAGGTTTGCGAGTACTGATATGAGAACCTGGAATAAAGCCACGTAATCCTTCAATCCTTACTAATGCACCACCACGATTAGTTGCAAATACGCCAGAACGGACAGTGGCATCTTCTGCTTGCAACTGTCGCACGCGCTCCCAAGCCCGCATATATTCAATACGGCGAATCGAAAGGGTTAATTGACCATCTTCGTTTTCATCGGTAAGGATGAAAAACTCGCGCGTTTCGTTTGACTGTAAGACTTCTTCCGGGCTATCCACCCGGTTTATAGACATTTCTTGTATAGGTATATATGCTGCGGTTTTAGCACCAATGTCAATCAGAGCGCCGCGCGGCTCTATACTGAAAACTGTTCCTGGCACAACATCGCCAGGGCTAAAATGATAATCGTATTTGTCAAGTAGAGCAGCGAAATCTTCGTGAGTGAATCCAATTTCTGTAGCGGTTAAATTCTGATTGACCATGCTGATTTGTTCCTGGTTCTAGTCTCCGTAAAGGTTGTGCGACAAGCGCGATGCGTTATGCAAGCAGTTCTATGGCAGCTTACACAAAACATCCTTTTTCATCCTAGCGTAGAAAAGCTAGTATTAACACATATCTACTCCCAAGATTGGAAATTATATCACAATATAAAAATGATTTGTTATTTACTTAGTAGTCAAAATTAACAAAGGACAAACACAATAATATCCGTTGCTCCTACAATTAGTAGCAACGGATACTAACTTCTTTAAATTAGCTTAAAGGTCTGCTAATAGGATCTACTTATCTTTTGGTTTCTCAAAGCGGGGGGGTTCACGAAATGCGATCGCAAAAAAGAGAGTACCTATACACAGAGTAAAAATCAAGATGTACGCAACGCTTTCCATATTACGATTTCCTCTTTATCCAGCCAGTAATTAAAGTTTTTAATGCTGAGTCACCTGAGCGCAGAGTCAGAGCATTAACTCAAAACTCAGCACTCAGAACTCAGCACTGATAATTAAAGGGCTTCCTTCCGGCGGGTTGACTTGTCACCCACTTTCTGGAACAGACCCCACTCAACTTGCTCTTCTAGATCCGCATCAACACCGGCAAATACGTCTCGGTAGATTGTCCGAGCGCCATGCCAGAGATGACCAAAGAAGAACAGCAGAGCAAATACAGCGTGTCCAAAGGTAAACCAACCTCTAGGACTGGTGCGGAATACACCATCAGAGTTCAAGGTTTCTCGGTCAAATTCAAAGATTTCACCGCCTTGAGCTTTACGGGCATACTTCTTCACATCAGCTGGCTCTGTAAAGGTTTTACCATTCAGATTGCCACCATAGAAGCTGACGTTGACACCAGATTGCTCGAAGCTATACTTCGATTCTGCTCGACGGAAGGGAATGTCAGCGCGGACAATTCCATCTGCATCAGTCAAAATCACTGGGAAGGTTTCAAAGAAGTTGGGGAGACGACGCACGGTCAATTCCCGTCCTTCGGAATCTTTGAATACAGCGTGACCTTGCCAAGATTGGGCAATGCCATCACCCTTGACCATAGGGCCTGTACGGAATAGACCACCTTTAGCGGGGCTATTACCGACGTAATCATAAAAAGCCAGCTTTTCGGGAATCTGCGACCAAGCTTGGTCAAGGGTTGCACCTTGAGCAACGTTAGTTTGGACGCGGCGCTGAATTTCTTGACGGAAGTAGCCTTGATCCCATTGGTAGCGGGTAGGGCCAAACAATTCGATGGGAGTGGCGGCATTACCGTACCACATAGTACCAGCAACAACGAAAGCAGCAAAGAAAACTGCTGCAATACTGCTAGAAAGTACTGTTTCAATGTTCCCCATCCGCAGGGCTTTGTAGAGCCGTTCGGGTGGTCTAACTGTGAGGTGGAATAAGCCTGCAATAATACCAACAACACCAGCAGCAATGTGGTGAGCCGCAATGCCACCAGGGTTATATGGGTTAAAACCATCTGGGCCCCATTCTGGTGCTACTCCCTGGGCAGCCCCAGTTATACCATAAGCGTCAGAAACCCATATCCCCGGCCCAAATAGTCCGGTGACGTGAAAAGCACCAAAGCCAAAACAAAGTAGACCAGATAAGAACAGGTGAATGCCAAACATTTTTGGCAAGTCTAGGGCAGGTTCACCAGTGCGGGGATCTCTAAATAGTTCCAAATCCCAGTAAACCCAGTGCCATACGGCAGCTAGGAACAAAAGACCGGAAAGAACAATGTGAGCCGCAGCAACGCCTTCAAATGACCAAAAGCCAGGATCGCTTGCTGGGCCACCAGTAACGTTCCAACCACCCCAAGATTGGGTAACGCCCAAACGCGACATGAAGGGTAGGACGAACATCCCTTGCCGCCACATCGGGTTGAGAATCGGATCGCTAGGATCATAAACAGCTAGTTCGTAGAGTGCCATCGAACCAGCCCAGCCTGCTACTAAGGCTGTGTGCATCAGGTGTACAGAAATCAGCCGCCCTGGATCATTCAGAACGACTGTATGTACTCGGTACCAGGGTAGTCCCATCGACTACGCTCCTCCTCGATGAGTTAGTTTACAAAGCAATTTTCTTACTGAGATTCTAAGGAACGAAATTCGCCACTCAGAAAACTCTCTCTTGTTTTTTGTTATTGCCAGAGCCAGAGTACTACCACAGTTAGTCTTAGAAGTCAGACAGCGTGGGAGATGAGGCAATGCTTACTCGCTTCGGGAGGTTTACCTTGTAGGGTAGCCACCGCCAAGCAAAAAATGAGAATGTTTTAAAAAGTGTAACTATTGATGGAATTGTTTGCAAGCGTGTAAATTGATGCGATCGCGTAGCATCTCAAAGTTTTTTCGCTACCAATCCCCGTCACAGATTAAATTTGCTTATCTTTTCTTTATGAGGGGGATGGAGAAGAAGCAGGGGAGCTCTTAGCTGGGGGCAAGGGAGAGAATACAAAATTACATACATCTTTCTCCTCTGCACCCTTCCCCCTGCCCCTCTGCCTCTTCCTCATCCCCCGGTTGGTGAGCGAAGTCGAACCACATCTCCCCTGCCCCCTAATCTCCCCCTGCTTCTTTTACTGAACCACCAAATGGATATTTTGCAGTTGACACTTAGCCTCAGCTGTGTTTAGGCGTTCAATTACCTGTTCAGCACTCATCAAACGCTTGAGTACTACTTGACCGATGGTAGTACCCGTTGTGACTGGTATTGTCGGCTTCACTTCCACGGTTAAAATGGCTTCTTCAACTTGATAAAGCCATAGCAATTCGTTTTGTTCCACTAAACAGATATTCATTCGATGAATATCTGGTTGCCGTCGCCATGCCGTTACTTGCCAAAGTCCATCAGATGCCCAGACTCTAGCAACTGCCCATCCCTCAGATAGAAAGAAATACTTCACGCTCTTAGTCTCACTATTAAACTTTCAATCTGCTGTTTACGATTACGATATCGTATATTATTTGTTAAATATGGTATAAATAATAATATTTTTTAAAGCTATTTAAATTATTATTGCTCAAGTTTTAATAAAAATAAATCCTTCTTTGTATTTCTGTAGCTTAGTACAAAAAATAACAAGCTCACATATTTAAATATCAAGCTAATAATTTTATTTTGTTATTAAGTCTACAATAACTTTTATGTATGCTTTGGATAGCAAATCCCGAACATAACTTTAGGAATATTTTAGATAACTATGAACAAACCTATAAACTCACCATTTAGATATCCTGGCGGCAAATTTTATGCTCGAAATTTGATTCTTAATCATATTCCTTCTCACTCTTATTATGCTGAACCTTTTGCGGGGGGTGGTTCTATCTTTTTTGTAAAAGATAAAGCAAATATTAATTGGCTCAATGATATTGATGAATTATTAATAAATACCTTATTAATAATTAGAGATCGACCAGAAGAATTAATAAAATTTTTAGCAGGGGAATCTGCTACTAAAGAAAGACATACATATTACAAAAATGAATTCGTCCCACAAAATAAATTAGAACAAGCTGGTAGATGGTTTTACCTTAACAGAACCTCCTACTCTGGGATTATGAAGCATCAAAACTGTTATTGGGGATATGGTGACAAATACAGTATGCGTCCAGAGAATTGGCCCAGAAATATACGTCGAACTTCTGAGAAACTTCAAAACGTTCAAATTACTAATTTCGACTTTGAAGAAGTTATCGAATCTGTACCTAATGGATCTTTTTTATTTATTGATCCTCCTTATTTCAATGCAGATCAAGATAAATTTTATGCTCATTCATTTTCTAAAGACGATCATTTCAGGCTATGCCAAATATTAAATAGATACAAGGAGAAAATAAAATTCCTTATAACTTACGATAATAGCGACACAATTAGAAAACTATATGAATGGGCATTGGAAATACAAGACAAAGAATGGAATTATACAGTTAGTAGAACCGACGATCAAAAAAATGGAAAAAGTAAGCAAGATAACTTTAAAGGCGAACGATATAAGGGAAAAGAAATTTTTATATTAAACTATTCTTCTCTTGACTCTACTTCTCCGAATTCTGAACAGTTAATTTAAAAGTTTGAATTATTATAATAAGATAAAGTTCTACATACGATAGTTAGCATTCAAGTATTTTTACTTAACCATCCTGAATACACATAATCTATCTATTCGAGCAAAATCCTCTATAAAAGTATGTAAAGTAGTAATTAATTGTAACAATTGCTATAAAACTAGCGAATATATAGTAAAATCACTCACCTCTGATTACATAAATTTTAACTGTATGACCTGGTTTTCCTTGTCCGTGAAACGGTGGGGTCGGATTACACAATTCCTATCTTTGTTCTGTCTATGTTTATTTTTAGTTGTTAGTTGCGCTCCTCGTCCACAGCCTTCTACACCACCATCGGGTTCTGTAAATAGCCCTACAGGTGATGGTCGTATTACTATAGGTACAACAGCAAAGCCGAGAACCCTTGATCCAGCTGATGCTTATGAGTTAGCATCTTTGGGTTTGGTGTTTAATATGAGCGATCGCCTCTACACCTACGAACCAGGAAGTACGGAAATTAAGCCCCAGCTTGCTACAGCATTACCTAAAGTCAGTCAAGATGCCTTAACTTATACCATCCCCTTACGTCAGGGAGTGGTTTTTCACGATGGGACTCCCTTCAACGCCCAAGCAATGGCGTTTACCATCAACCGCTTTATTCAAAATAAAGGAAAACCTTCATTTTTACTAGGTGATGTAGTAGATTCGGTAAAAACTACAGGCGAGTATGAGTTAACCATTAAGCTGAAAAAGCCCTTTGCAGCCTTTCCTTCACTGCTAGCGTTTCCTGGGGTGTGTGCAGTTTCGCCAAAAGCTTACGAACTGGGTGCTGGTAAATTTAAACCGAATATTTTTGTGGGAACTGGCCCTTACAAGTTAGCGCAGTATGGTACTGATTCAATAAGATTTGATACGTTTGATAAATATTGGGGAGAAAAACCAGCTAACAAGGGTGTTAACCTCCAAATTCAAACTAGTCCGGTTAATTTGTTTAATGCTTTCCGTACAGGCGCTGTAGATGTAGCTTATCTGTCGCTACAGCCAGATCAAAATCGGAGCTTGGAAGAAGGTGGTAAAAAAGGGGATTGGCAAGCGATCGCAGCTGAAGGTAGTGTAGTAAGCTATCTGGTATTGAACCGGAATCAAAAGCCTTTAGATAAATTAGAGGTCAGACAAGCGATCGCGTCAATAATTGACCGTCCACTTTTAAATGAGCGGGCCTTACTTGGTCAAGCAGATCCGCTTTATAGCATGATTCCCACAACATTTAATGTTTCTGTGCCATTATTCAAAGATGCTTATGGCGATGCTAACTTCGATCAAGCTAAAAAATTGTTAACTACTGCTGGTTTCTCCAAAGAAAATCCCGCAAAAGTCCAAATTTGGTATCCTTCTAGTTCGCCTACTCGTAGTTTGGCAGCACAGACGCTCAAATCTCTTGTAGATGCCAAAATGGATGGAATTCTGCAATTTGAAGTCACACCTGCTGAAGGCCCGACATTTTTTAAAGACATTGCCAAAGGATTATATCCAGGAGCTTTACTTGATTGGTATCCAGACTTTTTAGATCCAGATAATTACGTCCAGCCGTTTTTGTCTTGTGACAAAGGTTCAGTTGCTAAAGGATGTGAAGATGGAGGCAGTCAAACGCAGGGTTCGTTCTACTATAACGAAGCGATGAATAAACTGATCGATCAACAACGCAAAGAACTAAATCCCGAAGCGCGTCAGAAAATTTTTGCAGAAATTCAAAAGCAAGTAACTGCTGATGTACCTTACGTTCCCTTATGGCAAAGCAAAGACTATGTATTTGCCCAAAAAGGTGTGAACAGCGTACAACTTAACCCAACTCAAATTCTGGTTTACCAGACAATTAAAAAGTAGTCAAAATAATTCGTAATTCGTAATTCGTAATTCGTAATTAGAAGGGTATAGAGCAAACAATGCTTGCAATTACGAATTACTAATTCTCAATTACGAATTACTAATTCGTAATTATTTAGAATTGCTTATGTCTCGCTCTAAAGCTTTACAGTATTACATAGTTTCTCGGTTGCTTCTCGCACCACTTCAGCTATTAACAATTATCACCATTGTCTTTCTCTTACTAAGAGCAACACCAGGAGATCCCGCAGATGCAATTCTTGGTGGACGTGCGCCAGAAGCTGCTAAAGAAGAATTGCGAAAACAACTAGGTTTAAACTTTCCTTTGTGGCTACAGTACCTAAATTATTTGGGAAGCATACTGCGTTTTGATTTGGGAACGTCTTTAATGAGTCGCGGACAGAATGTTTGGGACATAATTGGACAATATTTCCCGGCGACGGTGGAGTTAGCAGTATGTAGTATGGCGGTTGCACTCATCGTCGGAATTGCGGTTGGGACTCTTTCGGCTTCCCGTCCTGGGACATATTTTGATGTTGGTGGGCGCTTGTTTGGAATTATCACCTACGCACTCCCCATGTTTTGGGCGGGAATGCTTTTGCAGTTGATTTTCTCTGTCCAACTGGGTTGGTTTCCCAATTCCAACCGCTTTCCGCCTAATCTTCCGGCTCCCACTCCTGTGACTGGGTTGTATACAATTGATAGCTTACTCGGTGGAAATCTCACCCAGTTTTTCACATCTTTGCACCATCTTGCCCTACCGAGTCTCACTTTGGGAATTTTGCTGAGTGGGATTTTTGAGCGAATTGTGCGAGTGAATTTAAAGCAAACTTTAAAAGCAGATTATGTAGAAGCCGCTAGAGCTAGAGGTATTGGTGAAAATAAGATTTTAGCCTCCCATGCCTTAAAGAATGCTCTAATCCCAGTAATTACAGTGTTGGGATTAACTTTTGCCTCTCTGTTAGGTGGGGCGATTTTGACAGAAGTGACATTTTCTTGGCCTGGGTTAGCGAATCGACTGTATCAAGCGATCGCCGATCGCGATTATCCCACAGTTCAGGGAGTGCTAGTCTTTTTTGGTGCGATCGTTGTCAGTGCCAGCATTTTAATTGATATTTTAAATGCTTATGTAGATCCCCGAATTCGGTATTAAGCTGTTTGACATTTTGTTAATTTTCTTGAGAAATACCACTGGCTAAAATACCAAGAATCTTATTCACATCTTTGAGATAATATTCGCTTAAATCAATGGTCAATGTTTGTGCTTCTAGTTTGAGGAATTGCCAAATACTGCCCGTTGTCACTGCTCCGTAAATTGTTTTAATCTCAGTTGCAGCTTGCTGATTAAAAATTTGGGCTGCTACCATTTCTGCTGCACACTGACCCAAACCGGCATTAATATTTTCTTTTTTAGCTTCTACAACTGTAATTACTGGTGCTGTCAAAATTAGAATTTCTGGAGATTTAGTAATAATAAAATCGCAAGTGCCGTTTAATCCCTTGCTATTATCAACAGTGAAATCTACGCCAGAAAATAAACCAATTTGTTCTCGCAATTGTCGGCGTAAATCAACTAAAATTGGAGCAATAATTAACTCAGAACGAGCTTTTTCACTATTACTACCTAAAGCAATCTCCAGGTTATAATTGAGTGTTTCTGCAAGTAAATTGCTCGCTGTTAATTCAGGAACAGCAGCGAAAATATCGCGTTTTTCTAATGTGGTTAAATTAAACTCTTGTTTTGCTTTAGCTAAACTAAACTCGCTGTAAGCCATAAAACTATTACTCGCTTTCGCTTTTAAACAAAAGACTGAAATTACTGTCCAACATCCAAGTTAAAGTATAAACTCACGTCAACAATTCTGTTGCTGCCAACATATTTGATAATGGGTATGCTAACTGGGTGCTTTTAATCCTTCTTTGCCAACGTCAATTTGCCATAGCAGTCCTAAATCATTCGTGAAATTCTTTCTCCTCTCCTTCTTCTCTTTCTTTGCGTCCTTTGCGCCCTTGGCGGTTCGTTAAAAAGAGTATTTTTCACAACTAATTTAGGATTGCTATATATCAATACGGTTCAGTTAAGGGTTATTGGTGTAGATGATTGGTCTTTAAAGACGCGATAAATCGCGTCTCTACATCAGGGTTATATTGTGCTAAACCACGTCTATCTTGAAACCTGTTGTTCAACTCTAATGAATAAGAATTTGCCCTCATCCCCCAACCTATCCCCCATATCTGGGATTCGGGGAGCTAGAATTTCAAAGTCCCTCTCCCATATCTGGGAGAGGGATTTAGGGTGAGGGCGAAAACTACGGTTCTCAACTTAGATGAGGTTTATGTATCAGCGATCGCATTTGTTATTTCGGCGACAACATTTGCTATTCTGAAGGCTTATCTTCTTAAACTACGAGGATCAAGAGCATCTCTCAGCCCATCACCGAGTAAGTTGAATGCCAACACTGTGAGGATAATCAGCACAGCCGGCGGCCAAATTAACCAAGGTTGCAGTACCAAAATTGAAGCATTGCTAGCCAAAGAAAGCATATTTCCCCAAGAAGGGTCTGGTTGTTGAATTCCCAAGCCGATGAGACTTAGTATCGCCTCTGCGCCAATAAAGCTGGGAATTGCAAGAGTAGCAGAGATAACTACATAACTAGCCGTTTGCGGCAAAACGTGGCGGAGGATGATATAAAGTGGGTTTCCGCCCATCGCGCGTGACGCTTGCACAAATTCTCGCTCTTTAATTGATAGTACCTGTCCCCGAATGACTCGTGCTAAACCAGCCCAGCTAATAACCGAAGTAATCACCACAATCAGCAAAAAGCGCTGAGTACTGCTTAAACCAGGTGGTAAGACTGCTCCCAAAGTTACCAAAAGATAAATACTGGGGAAAGTCATTAGTACTTCTGCCAAGCGCATGATGACGCTATCAGTCACACCGCCGAAATAGCCAGAAATTCCACCGATGAGCAAACCGAGGGGATAGGTAATGATAATGCCAAAAATCCCGATAAACATACTGATGCGACCGCCATGCAAGAGGCGGCTAAATTGGTCGCGGCTTTGGTCATCAGTCCCCAAGATATTGACTTTTGCGCCAGTTGTTGTGCCAAATAAATGCCAATTTAAGGGAATACCAGGAAAGATTGTGACTTCATCCCACTTGGGGGGTAGTGGCAAACTCATCTGCAACAATCGGTATTCTGGGCCGGAAACAAATAGACGCACAGGTGATGGCTTTTTGAAGTCTACAATGAGTTGGCGATCGCCTGTTTCTAAATTCGTGTCTCCCTGAGTCGTGGGATAAACATGGGGCCCGATAAATTGCCCTGACTCAGAAACCCAGTGTATCTGAGTTGGGGGCAGCAGTGAACCATTAGGCTGTGAAGCATAAGGGTCATAAGGAGCCACGAAATCTGCTGCAATTACTGCTATGTAGAAAATTAACAGCAAAATTGCCCCGAATTGTGCCAAAGGATTTTTCTTTAGTCGTCGCCACCAATCCATAGTAGTTAGGAGTTATAAGTTATAAGTTTATAAGTTATGAGTTAGGAAACTTTTATCTTAATTCATAATTAATCATTCTTAACTTCCCACTCCTAATTCCTGTACAGACGCGATTAATCGCATCTCTCCTAACTCCCCACTCCTAACTTCTCTAAATACTTCTGCTGTTCTTGCTGTTGTTTTTCGTGTTCTACAACAAACACGTTTGAGTAGAGATTAGCGAGAATTTGTTTGCCCTGTTGTGTCAATGATAGGTAATGCAGCCCCTCTTGGATATAGGGATAGACACCATTCCAGTAAAACTTAGCGTAGTTATTCCGTAAATCGGCAGGGGTTTTATAGCCCAAAACTTTATTTACACCAGTTTCTTCAAACTCGTAAAATAATGAAGTAATTTTCTTCAGGTAACGTGGGTCACTTAGTTGACCAATCAAATCAGCAGCCCGGACTAAACCAGCAAAGCACTTTGTATCTTGATGATCTTCTGCCGCAGGCACGGGAAATCGTGTCAGTTCAATATTGCTTTTAATTGCCTCAGCATCTATTAACTTGTGACCTCCAAAACGCTCATCAATAAAAAGCTTGGCTCTATCAACATGATACGGCGTGAGACTGGCATCAGAAGCGCCAGGAGCGACAGAAACCATTCTGCCATTTTTACCTGTGGCATATAAGCCTGCTGCTTCTTGGTCTTGTCGGCAAACTCCCTTAACGTAGCCAATATCATGGCTAACTAAGGAAATGATACAATGCAACCAGTCTTCACTGGAAACACCGCCTTCTCTGATGTGTTTGCCACGTAAGATTTCTTGCCCCACAAGGGTGACAAGAACAGTGTGTTCAACATTGTGATAAAGGGCATCACTATTGGCAATATTTTCTAAAGCCATGTTACCAGCCCAGGCGATAATGTCCTGATAATCATTTTTGAAGCAGCCGTAAGTGCGACGGTAGCCTTCTCGAATTTCATTTACAAAGGCATCAATTAAAATTTCAGTGGCATTGAACATATCTGGTGACTCTGGTAAATACCAATTATTTATTGAATTTGATTGATTTCAAAATTCCACCATCAGGATCGCCCTGGCTGGAATTTAGGGTAATGGAGTTTGCTCCTTTGTAACTCACGTGTAGCTGTGGACGCTATCTTGAACTATCCCTGGATGTATGGCTTCCTAACAACACAAAGGCTTTGAAGGAATTATCGTTTGCGTAGATACAATAATTTATTTGTTCAATAAGCTACATTGAAGATTCAGATTTTAATTAAATAAACCTAATCTAGATTTATCAGTTTTTCATATCTAAGCATTGGTTGACAGTGATCAAAATGCATATATTGTGTGATTTAAAGTAGCTAGATGAGATGAGATAATTTTTTGTATCATAATCTACATAAAAGTCTTAAGCATTTTATCTTAGTGATTACTCTGAGTGAAAGCGTTTTATTATATACTTTTGTACATGAAAGACATTTACTATGAAATGCGTCATAGTAAATGGGAAGTAAATAAATTTCAAGTTTTCTTAAGAAAATATCAAGATTGGTGTGCATAGACAGAAAGTGGAGGTCGGACTGTGAGCGATGAAAGTATTTCAGAAGTCGAGGTGGAAAAACCTGTAACCTCTGAAGATGCTAGCAGCTTTTTGAGCAAATCAGAGCAAAAACCAACTAGGGTGTGGTTGAAGCCATTATTTTTGGGTGCTGGTTTAGGAATTGCGATCGCCTTTGCTGGAATGAGTGTATTAAGTCATCTTCCATCCCGTCAACAAAGCGCGGTAGCGGATAAAAAAATTAACCCATCAATGACAGTTACCATCGCCAGAGTAGAAGCCGCCCGTGTTGTGCGTACTCTTAAAACTACTGGGACTGTAGCAGCACGTGATTTAATTCCGGTGTTACCACAGACAAACGGTTTACAAATCAAAAGCATCCCCGAAGATGTGAAAGAAGGGGCTTTTGTCAAAAAAGGTCAAGTTTTGGCGGTGTTGGATGGTTCCATACTGCAAAGCCAAATTAGCCAAGCAAAGGCAGATGTAGAATCAAAACAAGCCGATGTAGAATCAAAACAAGCAGATTTAGCATCCAAGCAGGCAGATTTAGCATCAAATAAAGCCATAGTCCAGCAAAAACAAGCAGATTTAGCGCAAGCGAAGGCAAAGTTAGAAGAAGCAGGCAAGAATTATCAGCGCTATCAACAATTGGCTGACTCTGGAACCATTAGTAAGCAAGAACTTGATACTCGTTCCTACGCTGTAAAAACTGCCATACAAGTGGTGAATCTATCCCAAGAAAATCTGCGTAGTGCCCAAGCCAATATCGGCAGCGCCCAGGCTAATATTAATAACGCTCAAGCTATTATCAACAAAGCCAAAGCCGATGTCCGCAGCAGTGCAGCTAGGGTACAAGAACTACAAACTCAGTTGGCACAAACTGTGATGCGTGCGCCGGTTGCGGGAGTCATCGCTGAGAAACTGGCCAGAGTCGGTGATGTGACTGGTGTGCCGCCACAAACGCAGGTAGGAACAGTGATTGGTGGCACACAAAAGCTATTTTCGATTATCCGAGATGAAAAGTTAGAACTTCAGGCGAAGGTTCCTGAAATTCAATTAAATCAGGTGAAAATTGGCGCATCTGTGCAAATTACTTCAGATGTCGATCAGCGCGTGCGATCGCAGGGACGAGTCAGAGAAATCCAACCACAAGTGAACGATCAAAGGCGAGAGGCTACAGTCAAAATTGACTTACCGCCAACAACTTTACTTAAACCAGGGATGTTTGCTAATGCTGCAATTACTACTAACTCAGGGATGACGATGGTAGTGCCGCAAAAAGCAGTGCAATCTCAAGCAGATGGAAGTGTAATTGTATTCACCTTATCAAGTGGAGATATAGTCCACAGCCAGAAAGTAGACTTAGAAGATCCTGCAAATGGCGACAAAGTGGAAATCAAGAGTGGGTTGCAGTTGGGCGATCGCATCATAGTTGATGGTGCAGGCTATCTCAAAGATGGCGATCGGGTTCGAGTTGCAAAGTAAAAAGGAATGGGGATGAGGGAGATGTGGTTCGACTTCGCTCACCAACCGGGAGATGAGGGGGACAAGGGAGATGAGGGAGACAAGGGGGACAAGGGGGATGAGGGGGACAAGGGGGACAAGGGAGACAAGGGGGACAAGGGGGACAATGATTAATGACTAATGACGAATGACTAATGACTAATGACAAATGACTAATCCAAAATCTAAAATTTTCTCATGTCTTTTAATATCTCAGCTTGGTCAATTAAAAAACCTGTTCCGACGATAGTTTTATTTTTAATTTTGATGGTTGTGGGTTGGTTCTCCTTTCTATCCTTGGGGATTGATACTAACCCTAATATTGATGTGCCAACAGTTTCGATCAAAGTCACTCAACCAGGTGCAGGCCCGGCAGAACTAGAATCCCAAGTGACGAAAAAAATTGAGGATGCTGTCGCCGGATTGGGCAATATCGATTATCTGATTTCCACCGTCAGCGATGGGAATTCTACGACGACAATCAACTTTGTTTTGGGCACAAATAGCGATCGCGCCACCAATGATGTCCGCAATGCGATCGCTCAAATTCGCCAAGATTTACCCCAAGATATCAACGATCCAATTGTGGAACGTCTGGAATTTTCCGGCGGCCCGATAATTACTTACGCGGTTAAATCAGATAAGCGTTCTGTAGAAGAATTAAGCAATATTGTCGATCAAACCATAAGCCGCGCCTTATTGGGAGTCCGTGGTGTCGCCCAAATTCAGCGTGTGGGTGGAGTTGACCGAGAAATTCGGATTAACCTGAATCCAAGCCGCTTACAATCTCTAGGTATCACCGCCACTCAGGTAAACGACCAAATCCGCACTTTGAATATTAACTTACCTGGCGGACGGGCCGAAGTCGGTGGTAGCGAACAAAGTATCCGCACATTAGGAAGTGCTGCCAGTGTGGATATTTTGAAAACCTACGAAATCCTCTTACCACAAGGCGGTTCCGTACCTTTATCCAGTTTGGGGACTATAGAAGATAAATTTGGTGATGTGCGCCAAGCCGCCACCTTAAATAATCAACCCGTGGTAGCTTTTCAAGTGTTGCGTAGTACTGGCAGCGTTCTGGTGACAGTAGAACAAGGAGTGAAAGTAGCAATCAAAGAACTAGAAAAAACACTTCCCGCAGATGTGAAGCTAGATTTAATTTTTACTAGAGCCGATGTTGTTCGCCAATCATACCAAACAACCATTGACGAATTAATTCAAGCTTCAGTGCTAGCGGTGATCGTTATTTTAGTGTTTTTGCGGGACTGGCGAGCAACATTAATTACAGCTATTACTTTACCTTTATCAATAATTCCCACCTTTGCAGTGCAGCAAGCCCTTGGTTACACCCTCAACAACATGACTTTGTTGGCATTAGCGCTGGCGGTGGGCAACTTGGTAGATGATGCCGTTGTGGAAATTGAAAACATGGAACGGCACATGGCTATGGGCAAATCAGCTTGGGAAGCCGCTTTTGAATCTTCTGACGAAGTAGGATTAGCGGTAATCGCCAGTTCAGCGACGATTATTGCCGTGTTTCTGCCCGTTGCTTTTATGGGTGGGATTCCAGGGCAATTTTTCCAACCATTTGGTGTTACCGTTGCCGTTTCCACAATTTTCTCAACTCTTGTCGCGCGGATGGTTACGCCGATGATGGGGGCGTATCTTTTGAAGGAAGAGGGGATTGGGGGAGCAGGGGGAGCAAGGGAGCAGGGGAGCAGGGGGGCAGGGGGAGCAAGGGAGCAGGGGGGCAGGGGGGCAGGGGAGCAGGGGAGCAGGGGAGCAGGGGGAGTAGTAAGATTGTTTAATTTTAAATTTACACTTCCAGGTGGAAATCAGGGAAACAGAAAACTCCGAACTGAGAAGCGTCGGGGGTTTCAACCTTATAAATCGTTACTACAATGGGCGTTACGCCATCGATTGACAACAATGGCGATCGCTTTAGCTTTCTTCATTGCTAGTCTGATGCTGGTTCCTTTAATTCCCAAGGGTTTCGTTGATGATGGCGATTTTGGGATTTCCAACGTATCTATAGAATTACCTCCTGGTTCGACATTAGAAGACGTTAACAAGGTAGTCACACAAGCGACTGATATCATCAGGCAAAACCCAGTAGTTGAACGTGTACTAGCAACCGAAGAGATCAATTCTGCAAGCCTGGCAATTAATCTCAAACCCAGAGAAGAACGAAATATTTCCCAAAAACAGTTTGAGGAACAAGTACGCCCTGACTTTGAGCAAATACCAGGAGCTAGAATTAGTTTTGAAAGTCAGTCACCAGGTGACAGTCGGAAAGGTTTATCAATTGTCCTGAGAAGTGAAAATCCCGAAGCATTGAATCAAGCTGCTGATGCCCTAGAAAAGCAGATGCGATCGCTGCGCGGATTGGTAGAAGTGTCTTCGACTGCGAGTTTGGTTAAACCAGAGATTTTAGTAATTCCTAACCCCCAACGGGCAGCAGATTTAGGGGTGACAGTGCAAGCGATCGCTCGGACAGCTTCTCTTGCCACCATCGGCGATAATGAGGCCAACTTGGCAAAATTTAATTTAAGCGATCGCCAAATCCCCATTCGCGTGCAAATCGATCCGAAAGTTCGAGCTGATATCAACACAATCACAAATCTCCAAGTTCTCAGTCAAAATGGCAAATTGATTCCCCTGGTGGCAGTTGCAGATATCCGTTTTGGTAGTGGACCTGCAACCATCAACCGTTACGATCGCGCCCGTCAAGTTGCCGTAGAAGCCAATTTGCAAGGGATTTCTTTGGGAGAGGCTGTAGAAACAATCAACAAACTACCTGTGATGCAAAACTTACCACCAGGGGTAGTACAGCAACCCTCCGGTAGCGCCAAAATTATGCAAGATATTTTCGGGCGCTTTGGCGGTGCATTAGGGCTGGCATTAATGTGTATCTATGCAATTCTGGTGCTGCTGTATAACAACTTTCTCCATCCATTATCGATTATGGCTGCCTTGCCCTTTTGTTTAGGCGGCGCACTGGTAGCCTTGATGGTTGCTCAAAAACCATTGGGGATATATGCCTTGATTGGTATCGTATTGCTGTTGGGGATTGTCACCAAAAACTCGATTCTGTTGGTGGATTATACAATCATCAACATGCAAGAAGGCAAAACTCAGCGTCAGGCACTCATAGAATCGGGCGTGTCACGTCTGCGTCCGATTTTAATGACTTCTCTGGCAACAATCGCCGGGATTCTGCCTTTAGCATTAGGAATTGGCGCGGGTTCTGAAGTTCGGCAACCAATGGGAATTGCTATTATGGGCGGTTTCACAACTTCCACTCTGCTGACACTAGTGGTAGTGCCAGTCATATTTAGCTACATTGACAACTTCCAAACTTGGATGATGGATAGATTGCGCTATGGCTTTGGTAATAAACCATCGCGTTCATAAATTATGCGTGACTTGAAACCCTTGTAGAGACGTTGCATTGCAACGTCTCTACATTGATTTTCACCAGATGTATGTACACCGTAGCAAACTCAGAGAGAGACAGATTTCAATACTGCTCGGTTAAGTGGAAAAAGCTTAAAATTCGTAGGTTGGGTTGAGGGACGAAACCCAACATTTCTGAGGCTTTGTTGGGTTTCACTTCATTCAACCCAACCTACAAATATTCTTAACCGAGTAGTATTGAGACAGATTTAAACTTTCGTATTGCGCTATTGAGTGCGTTAACGAAGTAACGCATCATTTTGATCTAGCTTGTTATCTATCTTAGAAGAAGTAGACTTATACAAAGACGAAACGAGTATCGGTTGCCAAGTTTGTATTTTGGTTTAACCCGTTTTCCACAACAGCAATCAGTTCTGCGCCATTTTTAGTGAAAATACCCACAGCAGACTTATTTAAAGACACTTTTGATACTGATCCTAGTGAGTAATTACTGGCAACTCCCTTGATTTGAATCTGATCGTTTGCTTGGAAGGTGACAATATCAGCATAGTCACGGTTTTGGGAGCTAGTATAGAAAACTGAAGTGGCATCACCCAAGACGTAAGTATCTGCACCTTGATCGCCGTTGAGGAGGTCGATTTCATTTGTACCACCTCCCCAACCAGTTAGGCGATCGCTACCATTCCCACCAGAAACTACGTCACTGCCGAGTCCACCGAAGATTGTGTCATTGCCATCGCCCCCAAGAAGGATGTCGATACCACCTTTACCATCAAGATAATCATTGCCTCCTCCACCGTCGATTAATTCACTGGTATTAGTGCCGATGACGCGATCGCTCCCAGCTAGAGCATTGACTATGTATTTGTTCAAACCCGTAAGCTCGCTGACAAAGATGATATCATTGCCAGTTGTTGCTTTATTATTGGCAACAGTCAGGTCAAAGGTATCGCTAACATTGCCACCTTTGCCATCATTAGCAGTGACTGTAACTGCAAAAATGCCGACTTGGGAGACAGTGCCGGATATCACACCTGTGTTTGCAACGATACTAGAACCTGTGGGTAAACCCGTACTACTGTAGCTGAGAGTGTCAGCTTGATCGATGTCAGCAAATTTATTACTGACATTGAAAGAAAACGACTTGTTGGTAGAGACGATTTGGTCATCAATCGGTTGCACCACCGTGGGGGCATCGTTAACACCAGTAACGTTGACGTTAACGATCGCAGTAGATTGTAAACCTTTACTGTCTGCGATCGCATAACTAAAACTATCGGTTGCAGTCTGTCCTTGGGATAGAGAGTTAAAACTTGAGGCAGTGTAAGTCAAGTTTTGAGTGGTTGGGTTAAAAGAGACTATACCTTTTGTACCTGTGGTGTTAACAGCAATGATATTTTTGGTATCTCCAGCATCGGGGTCAGTATCGTTACTCAGTAAGCTGAGATACAGATTAGATGTCGTTGCATCTTCGGCGATGTTGACTATATCAGCTACAGCTGTAGGTGCTTGGTTTGCAGGTAGATTAAACCGAGCCAAACTAGGCTCATGATCGCTATCTTGATCGGCAAACTCTGAGTTGATATGAACTACATCATACGCATCCAGTTTGCCAAGCAAGCTATTACTCACCAAAATGTGGTCGAGTGTTTGAGCATTGCCTTCAAAGTTGTAGGTGTAACGCTCATTTGCAGGCAAAGTTTCAATTAAGGAAGTCAATCCAGCACTTTCTAGGGTGGTAACAGGCTTGGAAAACTCAAAGTCATTCAAATCACCCGCTACTACTACATTGGCATTGGGAGCGATCGCCAAAATACTTTCGACAAAGTTTTTCACCAACGTGGCTTGTTGCTGGCGCTGCACTTCACTGCTAAGAGTTGGGGGTTGATTTGGCCCGTATAACGGTTGGTCGCCACCTTTAGAATTAAAGTGGTTGCCAATTACATACACAGTTTGACCGTTAAAAGTAAATTGCCCAACTAACGGTTTACGACTGCTATTAAAAGCTGAGTTGGTGGGGTCAATTAAACCAGGGCTAGCAGAAACGGTGGGAACACCAGAAACATTGGTGACTGTGGTGCTGGAGGTGGAAGTACCACCGGGGGTATCTACAAAGTTGACACGATTGGGATTAAATAAGAAGCCGACGCGGATATTTCCACCAGGTTCGCCGCCATTGGTATCATCCACTGGGTTAATTTGGCGATATTGATACGTGGGACCACCAGCAGCAGTTATTGCATCAATTAATGTTTGGAAGGTAACGCTGGCATCAACGACGCTATCATTCGTCGGCCCGTTATTATCCTGAATTTCTTCCAGAGAAATGATATCTGGTGATTTCAGGTTATTGACAATGCGGCTGGCAAGGTTATTAAACTTGGTTGCACCATCACCGATATCAAGGTTTTCGACGTTGAAGGTAGCAACTGTCAGTTGGTCGGTGGTGGGAGTTAAATTAGTGACTTCCTTGGTCAGCGTGTTTGAAGTCACAGTCACAGAGGTTGGCAGAACTTCGTAGTTGCTGAAGTTATAATCAACCACACCTGTAATCGTGTCAAAAGTAGCACCGACGTTAACTTTGGGTGAGCTACCAGAGGTAAACAGCGTGTCATCAATTTGGATACGCTCTGGATTAAAATCGTTAGGGCTAACAACGATGCCACCACGGGCTGTACGTCCGGTGGCATTAGCGCCATTGTCTGCTAGTAACCAAATTTCCCCAAAAGAATTTGTCGGGCTAACTGCTACAGGATTATTTACCTGCACTAGCATTCCTTCTAAGCTTTCGTAGAAATCAATGCCATCTTGGGCAGGATCAAAGGTGGTGGTTCCAGTTTCGATATTACCGGTAGTGTCGTTATCAATTACCGACGTTGGAATAGTTCTGCCGCCATTACCCAAAATCGTGGCAGTTGGCAAAGCATTGCCACTGGAGAATTTGACTATCGTGGGGCTAATAATTTGTGTGGTCGTCAGGTTATTAGCATTATTACCGGGACGAAACTCTGTGACTGTTCCATCGACTAATACAGAATCTCCAACGGATACGGTTGGCGCTGATGAGGTGAAAACAAAAATTGCTTCGGATGTGCGATCGTCGCTGTCTGGGTTAGGATCTTGCAAATAGAAACCATTAGATTTGATGACTGTAACGATTCCTCCGACATCAGCTACTTTTTGCCCGTTTAACCCAGAGATGTGAGATGCACCCTGGATATCGTGAATGCGAGGAGTGAAAACTACAGCGCCAAGTGTAATGCTATCAGTGCGGAACTTTTTGAAATTGTTCTCTGATAAATCTTTGGCAGATGTCCCGTCGTTATAAAGAACGGTGTTGCCATCATCACTGACGAATTGAATTTGAGAAGTATTTGTTAAGTTATCAGGGATGCTGATAATTCCTTCCGGGTTGAAGCTTGCAGGGAATGTTGCCGCCCGCAATTGCGGAGCGCTGTTGGGATTGCCATCCCAAGTGTAAAGGCGGAAATCGTTGGGGGCTGCTCCTGCGTCTCCTGCTGGCCCTGCAATAATCACGTATTGGTTATTAGCATTCTTGCGAATTTCCCGAATACCCCGACCGCCTAAATCTAATTCGATGGGAGCGCCAAATTGTGCCGAGCCTTTTGTACCACCTCCGCTAGCTGATATCAGGCTGGCGAAGTTAGTAACGGGGACGATGAGGGCGTTAGCTCTTCCAGAAGGGGGAACTTGAGGGGCGCGGAAGGCAATATAAGCTGTAGTGTTGTCGGGGGCAATTTCCAAGCCTTCAATATTGTATCCATTTGCTTGCTTCGACCCGACATTTGTTGCAGCGCTGGCAGCCAAGCCGTAGTAATTGGCTCCCTTGCCGTGACCGTTGGTGACATCCCAGTTGATGATATCTTCTTTTAAAAAGTCGTAGCGACCAGTATAACTGAGTGTGGTAGATGCTCCTGTACCAGTAATATCCGTGGCAAAAATGCGATCGCGGTTAGGGCGATTTTTGCCATCATCGCTATTACTTTGTGACCCTAACCAGAAAATGCGATCGCCTACCTTGGTTGAAGCTTCGAGATCCACTTCTCGTAACCCGCCAGAACCGTCTGTCTGGGTCAGTCCTAAAGAACTAGTGAAGTCAAAGCCAGTTACAGGGAGTCCCGACTTACTGGAATCGTAGAGGCGCAAAACTTGATTTTCATCATCGGCTTCTAAGAAAAATGTACCACCTACGGGAATGGCTGTAGAAGCATCGCTTGTACCTGTTAAAAATTGAGTTGTGGCAGTACCATTATTCGCCGATGCTGAGTATGCGATCGCATAATTAGCATTACTACTACCATCACTGACGGTTACTGTAATGTTGGCACTACCAACACCTACAGGATTAATTTTCAGATTGCGGCTGCTTCCAGTACCAGTTAGGGTTAGGTTGCCGTTAGGAACCACTGCGGCATTACTACTGGTAACGGTGACAGTCAAATTATCTACAAGGGTATCGGAATCAGCGATCGTAAAGTTGACACCCAGTGTCTTTGCTGGGTCATTGGCGTTGCCGATGACACCGCTAATTGCTCCTGTTCCTGTAGTGGACAAAGCACCGTTAGCATCTAAAAGGTCTGTGGTGCTAGCTGTGTCTAGTTGAATAGTCGGCGCTTGTCCAGCGACAACATCATTATCAGTAATGGTGATGTTTTGAGTAGTGCTGCCTAGTGTAATACCAGTGCTAGGGTTGCTGATGGTTAAGGTAGCGGTTTCTGTTCCTTCAATTAGGGCATCATCGACAACATTAAAGGTGACAGAACCTGTGGTTGAACCGCTAGCAATGGTAATTATGTTGTTGCTGAGGTTATAATCCCCTGCGGTGATGTTAGTTCCAGTTACAGCCAAGCTAACTGTTTGATTGCCAGTAACTGGACTTGAGGCTGTAGCAGTGACAGTAATTGCTGTTTTGTCTGCTTCTGAGCCAACATTGGGACTGATAGATAGGTTAACTGTGGGTGTTGCTGCACCACCAATGCTAAAAGTGCCACTGAAATTTGTGGTGTCGGTATTGCTACCAGTCCAGTTGCTTGCTGTATTAATTGCAGTTCGCGCTGCTGCTACTGAAGTAAAAGTAGTTGGGCCTGTGTACCGTGAATCGTCAAATTCAGAAGATGTTTGACCGACTGCAACTGCATTGGTTCCAACGGTCAAACCAGTCGGCAAGGCGGTAGTATTAGAATCGGCCGCGTTCGCATCAAAGGTCGAACGGTTGATAGTCACAGCAGCTAGCAAAGTAGGCGAAGTGCTGGTCGTTGAACTACCTGAGCCACTCAGCGTACCCTGAAAGGCAATCAGCGAGTCACCCGATGTTGATAGGGCAAAGTTTGTACCACCACTGATGTTAGTCCAACCAGTGTTAGTGTTTCCATCAACATAAGTAATGACGGTTCCGACAGTCTGATCTGTGGGTGCTATGTACTGCAAAACACCCTCGCCAGTCCGCAAAGAGCCAGACGACTGCCAACCATTATCTGTAACATTAATGATAGTTCCAGCGTCGATGTCTTTCAGCAGTACAAAAGAGAAGGTGTCGGGATTATCGCCAATAAGACTCAGAAACGCGACATCACCAGCAGCTAGAGTTGTAGGCATAACAATTTACTTTTCCTTGAATTGTTGTAGACGAAAGAGAAATCGAAATGAACTAAAAACAAAAAGTTCAGTAATTTTAGGGAAGCTAATTAGCTACAAGTAAGTGCGATCGCTACGTTCGCTAAAAGCATTGCCAGCCCTTGGTAATTACCCAAAATTGGTTGCACTTCGTAACAGTTCAAAAGCGATCGCAGGTTTATAAACACAGAAGGATAGATGCAAAAACTTACTTCAGTATTTGGGCGAACATAAACCTCATCTAAGTTGAGAACCGTAGTTTTCGCCCTCACCCTAAATCCCTCTCCCATATCTGGGAGAGGGACTTTGAAATTCTAGCTCCCCGAATCCCATATCTGGGAGAAGGGGTTGGGGGATGAGGGCAAATCCTTATTCATTAGAGTTGAACTACAGGTTTCAAG
>NZ_JABXKH010000071.1 GCF_017115105.1 Nostoc sp. NMS2 | reverse complement strand
AAGAATGCGAGTATTGCAAACTTATGCTGCTATTAAAGACAAAACTATTACATCTTTGGTAGAAGACTGGATAGATTCTCTCAATTCAGAAAAAGTTCGTTGGTCAATTCCTTACTCACGCGCATTCATCACGACACTGAATTGGGTACAATTTCAGTGTGAGACTTCTGCTGTTTTAGTTAAATTTTGCAGGTACAATATCGCCAAATGATATCCAGTTGATGCGCGAAGCAATTGAACAAGGTTGCGAACAGGTAGATATAGATGAGTGGTAGATACCTGCTTGACACTAATATTATTATTGCTTTATTTGCAAATAATATAGCAGTAAAAAATCAGCTGGTAAATGCGGAAGAAATTTTTATTCCTAGTATTGCGATTGGTGAACTATTTTACGGTGCTAGAAAATCAGGGCGATCGCAAGGAAATTTAGAACGTATTGAGGAATTTATTGCCAGAAATACGGTTATTGGATGTGATGTATGATGTAGAAACTGCTCGTGAATATGGTGAAGTTAAGAATAGATTGCGCCTCAAAGGTCGTCCATTACCCGAAAATGATATTTGGATTGCATCTGTCGCAATTCAGTATAATTTAGTACTAATTACGCGAGATGCTCATTTTCAAGAGGTTGAAAACCTGCAAACAGTAGCTTGGTGAATACGCCTTGCACACAAGTAGCTTCAGCTTACCTGACTATTCAGAATCGTTGACCTTCATGAGGAGCTGCTGTTGAGAGTTAAAATCTATTTCAGTCAGTGTAGAAGACTTTGTAACTCCTCACATCTCTGCTGCCAAAGTCAAGTATTTACAGCAGATTCCGATTTAATGCTTTTAGCTAGTGAGTAACTTGTGGTTTGAGAACGTTAGGAATCTCCTCAAGTATTCGCTTGGCAATGTCTTCGGGTGTTTCTCCCTCTTGCACGGTGATGTGCAAATCGGCTTGAGAGTAAAGTGGTGTTCGTTGTTCGAGGAGCGATCGCAATTTAACCTTGAGATCAGCATCTTGCAAGAGTGGTCTAGTGGTATCCTCAGCTAAACGGCTGTAGATAAGTTCAACTGGCACATCTAACCACACTATCAAACCGTGGTGCAAGTAACCCCAGTTTTCTCGCCGTAATATAATGCCCCCACCGGTTGCTATAGTCAATTTTGTAAAAGCACAAACTTGTGAAAGTACATCACTTTCTATCTGGCGAAACTCTGTTTCACCAACTTCTGCAAATAACTGATTGATAGATTTGTCTGTTGCTTTGGCAATGACACTATCAAGATCCACAAACCCATAATCCAGATGCTTTGCTAGTAAGGGACCTACTGTCGTCTTACCAACGCCCATCATGCCAATTAAGTACAGGTTGACTCCTTGTAATAAACTGCCCACCAGTCGCTTCGCTCCAATTATAAGTTGTCACCGTTCGCCCTTAGCGTCTCCCCTTGGGAGAAGATTTGAGCTAGGACTTCCTTAGATAAAACTTCTCGCTGAGTCACAGTTTCCAATTATAAACCCATTGACTTTTATATAAAACAAGTCTAAATGCTTTAGAAATTTTAACTCACCATCAAGCCCAAACAACCTCTAAGACAACTAGCTAAAAAGTGACCAATCATTCAGATTTTCATTGACTACGAATCCACAATCATTAACAGGGGTTGTTCCTGCATTCCCTGGTGATTCCAGCTTTGACTTGCAAAAATTGGCTGGCATCGGCTTTGTTGTGGCTAACGTTAGAAAGTTTGATGGTGTAGATGAATATAGGAATAATCGAGTCTTACAGTAACGGATTTTTAGAAGTTGTACCAGAAAGCGATTATTGGCAGATTGTAGCTATACACATCAATGGCCACGCCTACTGCCCTACTCCTCGGCTTTATCGTTCCGAAAGAGGAGCATTGGCAAAAGCTGCACAAATTTATGATTGGCTAGCTGACCACGAAGGAGAAATTAGTGATGGGGCTTATTATTGCTCTGAATTGAAACTCATCTTATGGCAGCAAACAAAAGTTTCTTAATTACCTTTGCGATCCAGAATTTCACCTTAAATTAGTCTGAGTGGCGATTTTCTCCAAAGTAGGGAGTACCTAAAGCTTTAGGAGGTGTGGATTTCCCCGCTAATCCTACTAATGCCAATAAAGCGATCGCATAAGGTAGCATGACTAAAAATTGGTAAGGGATATTTGCCCCTAATGCCTGAATTCGGAGTTGTAAAGCTTCTGTAGCCCCAAACAGCAAACAAGCTAAAGCACTACCTACAGGATGCCATCTGCCAAAAATTAATGCTGCGATCGCAATAAATCCTTTACCAGCACTCATCCCCTCGGCAAAAAATCTTACCTGTACCAGAGTTAAATAAGCACCTCCTAAACTCGCAAGACAGCCACTAATCACCACTGCGATATAACGGATATTTTGTACCGAAATCCCAGCCGTTTCAGCCGCTTTCGGAGATTCCCCCACTGCCCGCAATGTCAATCCAAAGCTAGTTTTAAATAAAATGTATGTAGTTAAAATAACTAATATAAATAATAAATATACTAAAAAATCTGACTGAAATAGTAGCGGCCCTATCAGAGGAATATTGGCTAAACCAGGAATAATAATTGCCTCGATTCCAGGTAACTGCTGTGTACTACTGCCACTAAACACTAACCGGGCCAAAAATGATGTTAATCCAGCTGCGACAAGATTAATTGCTAGCCCAGATACTAATTGATCGACACGCAAAGTTACACACAAAACAGCATGGAGTAGTCCGACTAATCCCCCAGCAATCAAGGACGCGAGGATACCAAGCCAGGGATTACCAGTGGAGAAAGTGGCAGCAGCACTGGTAAAAGCACCTGTAAGCAACATTCCTTCTAAGGCGATATTTAACACCCCTGCTCGTTCCGAGTACAATCCTCCAAGGGCTGCAAATGTTAAGGGGACGGCTAGACGCAAGGTAGCTATTAAGTAATCAGAGAAGAAGTTGAGATTATTCATAGAGTTATTTTTTAACGCAGAGGTTCGCAGAGGGAAGCGCAAAGTTTCGCAGAGTTTTCTTCGTTAAACCTTTGTGCCTCTCTGCGTTTTTACTTTTATCTCTCTTTCGATTGCGAAACTGATAGCAATAAATAACACCATAAACCCTTGAATCGCGTAAACCACGGTTACTGGCACACCTGCACTGCGCTGCATCACATTTGCACCACTGCGAAGCGCTGCAAAAAACAAAGAGGTAAATACTACACCGACAACACTACCACGACTTAAAAAAGCGATCGCAATGGCATCAAATCCATAACCTGGTGAAACTTGTTCAAATAGCCGATATTTCAACCCCATCACCTCACAACTCCCAGCCAACCCAGCTAAACCACCCGCAGAAGCCATCACTAACATAATGGTACGTTTAACAGATATGTGGGCATAACGGGCGGCAATCGGGTTAAATCCCACTGCCGTAATTTGATAACCTAAAGGCGATCGCACTAACAATACCCATAAAATACCTGCGGCAATTAAACCTAATAAAATACCAGCATGGGCGAGGCTTTGTGGTAATATAATCGGCAAACGGGATGTTTTGGCAATTAATGGCGAATAAGGACTAGGCGCACCTATTGCCATTAATGGATTTTGTACGAGGTAGCTAACTAAATTTACTGCGATATAGTTGAGCAACAATGTAGTAATTACTTCATTGACTCCGCGCATGGCTTTGAGATAACCAGGAATCCAACCCCAAACTGTACCAAAGAAAAATCCTGCTAAAAGTGCTAAGGGGATATGAATAACCGCAGGTAATCCTTGCACATATAACCCAATTAAAGTACTTCCCAACGCACCCAGATAAATTTGTCCTTCCCCACCGATATTAAATTGCCCAGCCCGCAACGCCACTAACACGCCTAAGCTGGTGAATAATAGCGGTGTCATTTTGGTGAGGGTGTTACCAAATCCAAAGTAGGTAGAGAGGGATTCTTGAAATAAGATGCTGTATGCGGTGATGGGATTTGCCCCAGCAATTAGGATGAGGATAGCACCGACGATAAGGGCGGAGGCGATCGCAATGAGCGGTGATAGTATGGGTAGCAATCTAGGATGAATCCGATTAATTAGTGTCAGCACGAGCCTAACCCAATAGAACGCTTGTACTGAGGCATAACTGGGAACATAGAAAATCGCATTTTGAAACTTTCCTAAAGCGATCGCTTTCCCTGTATATTCTCAATAAACTTCATCATGAGTGCCAATATCGATTAGCACGATCGTATCTTCATCCTCATCAGGATTAAGCTGAAACTTGTAGATAATACGGCAATCATACTCTACCCAACAAGCCCATAAACCCTCTAAATCACCTTTTAACTTATGTGATTTTAAAGTAGGTGTAAATGGATCGGTTACAAGTAATTCCAAAACTTCAAAAATTGCTTCTTCTAAGCGAGGATTTTTACGAATAACTCGTTTAAAAGCACGCTTAAAGCTACTATCCCAAACAAGAACCCTCATCCTTCACTTAACAAATCAGCCCGCAGATCCTCGATATTACCATGCTTGGCTGTACCTATTCTAATTGCTTTCAGGATTTGTGCAGCATTTGCCGCAATTTCTTTACGCCGTTGTTCAATGCGTCTTTTAGAAATTAGTTCGAGTAGTAAATCTTGCTCTTCGGTTGACAGAGCCTCTACATATTCAATAACTGTCTGAAAAGATACAGGTTTGCTCATCAGCAGTGTTGATCTCTTTGAAAAATTAGGCACTTTTTCATTTTATTCCATTTCTCAATAACAATAGGCTTAAACCCCAAAATTACGAATTACGTTAGCGTAGCCTATTACGAATTAGTAATTAATTAAATCCCCCAGCCATTAATAAACCAATTTCTTCAACTTTTGCCGTAGCTGCATCCAAAATAGCCACAAACTCACCTCTGTAGATTACGGCAATGCGATCGCTCATTGCCATCACTTCTTCTAAGTCAGTAGAAATATACAAAATTGCGGCACCGCGATCGCGTTCTGTTAATATTCGAGAATGGACGGCTGCTGTCGCCCCCACATCTAACCCCCTGGTGGGTTGCATAGCGATAATTAAAGCTGGTGCTTGCGACAGTTCACGCGCTAACACCACTTTTTGTTGATTTCCTCCCGAAAGCTGACTTACCAAGATATCAATCCCATTCGCCCGAATGTCAAACTCTTGGATTGCAGCTTGGGCACGATTTGCGATCGCTTCTTGTTGTAACAAAAAACGGCGACAAAATGGCAGATATTTAAAAGCTTTTAAAATCAAGTTTTGGGCGATGCTAAATTGCAACACCAATCCCATTGTCTGCCTATCTTCTGGGATGTAGCCCACTAAGGAATGATTGGGCGTAAACTCAATTTTACCCTGCTTAATAGTCCGCAAAAGAGCGATGGCATCAGCTAATTCTCGCTGTCCATTGCCATCGACACCAGCAATTCCTAAAATTTCTCCCGCCCGCAGTTCAAAAGATACATTATTTACAGCAGGAATATTTCTCTCATCAGCAACTTGTAAATTTTGCACCGATAGGATGATTTCTCCTGGTAATGTAGGACTTTTATTTAACTGGAAAGCTACTTCTTGTCCTACCATTAATGCTGCTAACTGCTGAGGTGTCGCCGCTTCAGTTGATGTTGTTGCTACTACCTTTCCCTGGCGCAAAACTGTTACTGAATCACAGAGATTTATTACCTCTTCTAATTTATGACTGATAAAAATAATTGTGTTCCCTGCGGCTGTCAATTGGCGCAAGATAGTAATTAATGATTCTACTTCTGGCGGTGTCAAAACTGCTGTAGGTTCATCAAGAATCAACAATTTTGCTCGACGGTAGAGAACTTTGAGAATTTCTACTCGTTGTTGTGCCCCAACAGATAAATTTTCAACTTTGGCAATGGGGTTAATTTCTAATCGATAAGCTTTGGATAATTCGGCGATTTCTTGCTGTTTATATTGTAGATTCAGCCGCCAACTTTTTTCCATTCCTAAGATGATATTTTCTGTTACCGTCAATTGGGGTACAAGCATGAAATGTTGATGAATCATGCCAATACCTAGTTTAATTGCCTCATTTGGAGAGGTAATTTTGATTGGTTGTTCTTGGAGATAAATCTCACCAGCATCAGGTTGATAGAGTCCACTAATAATATTCATTAAAGTACTCTTTCCTGCACCATTTTCGCCTAGTATTGCATGAATGGTTCCAGATGCGACAGAGAGATTAATCTTGTCGTTAGCGATAAAAGAACCAAAGTGTTTGGTAATATTTTTTAAGCGTAAATAGTCCATGTTCACAAAATTGATAGCTCGTAGTCAAGATTTTAAGGACTAAGAGGTTGTTTGAAAAGTCTAATTTATTACTTGCCTCGGCGATTGGAATAGAGCCTCCGGCACGCTGACGCACTAAGCGACGCTATGCCGTACCACTTGGTGGAAGCAAGCTACGCGCAGCGTCTCTAAGAGTTGGCTTTACACGGCTACACAGGCAAAACCCTTGATTTTGTATTAGTCCACGGAGGTGGACTTTGTTTGATTTCCAATCGCCCAATACTTATGTTGTTTTCTTCAAGCAGCGTGTGTCTTTACCAGCCTCTTTACAGTCTTCAAAAACAATTTTTTTATTAACAATTTCTTGCTTTGCATTCAATACCTTTTGCTTAACTGCCTCCGGTATGATTGTTCCGAATTTTCCTAAAAATAATATATCTGTTCTTTCTAGACCAATTGTATATATTTGTCCTTTGATTTGTTTTTGTTTGACTAATTCTGCTATATAAGCTATTGCTAAATCTAAGCGTTTGACAGCGCTGGTTAAGACAGCTTTTGGTGCAACATCGAATTGATCGTTTGTGTTACCAAAAGCATATACTCCTTTTTCACCTGCTGTTTGTAAGACTGCGGCTGAGGCATTATCTAACCATTGATAGATAACATCAGCACCAGAAGAAATTAATGCCAGAGTCGCTTCCTTTGCTTTAGCAACATCATTCCAATCACCCGTAAAAGTAGAAGTAATTTGGATATTTGGTTTAACAGACTTTGCCCCTAATTCAAATCCCCGCAGTTCTCCCTCGGTAGCGGGAAACTTCTCTCCAGCAATATAAGCTAATTTATTAGATTTAGTGACAGAAGCACCGATAATGCCACATAAATAACTAGCTTGTAGATGATCTATTCGTAAAGAAGCAATATTCTCACCCTTAAGATTACCATTCACACCCACAAAAAATGTGTTGGGAAACTGTGAGGCGACTTGTTCAATAGCGGCATCAAATTGTCCGCCATGCGCGAAGATGAGATTGTAGCCTTTACGAGCAAAATCTGTTAATATTTCTCTTTGATCTGCTTGTGCTACTTTTTCGACATAGGCGGTTTCTGCACCTAGCTTTTGTTTTGCTAGATTGATTCCTTCATAACCAGATTGATTCCAGGCTTTATCGGTAATCAGTCCAGGGAGAGCGATCGCTATTTTAAACCCTTTAGTACCACCCGTTGTTGTCGCTGTTGGTGTCGTCGGCTTACTACTGCAAGCTTGCAGCAGTAAACTGACACCAAACCCTACTGAACCAAACAAGATAAATGCACGCCGACTAAAGTTTGTTGTCATACCTCGCCTTCAGATAAATAGCTATTTGAGTTATTTCAACACTCTAAAGTCGTAGGTGGTGTTTTGGAAACAATTTCTTCCAAATTTCTAAATTCAGCAAAATTATAGCATTATCTTGATTGTTTGAAGACAGCAGTCATTTATACAATTAATTGCTTTTTTCTGTTACGTGCCGCTAATCCTTGCTGTAATTTGAGCTTGAATCTTAGTGAGTGTAGTTTGCAACGGACTCGTTAAAACCACAATAACTGTTGTATTTTTCTTCAGTAAAGAACACTTAGGAATAAGTATTATCATACATATATGTGACTGAAAAAATTCATTCAGCAAGGTAAAAGTTATGGCAAATATCAAGTTCTTAATTTTGGATAAAGTTGAACTAAGAGTTGCAATATTGCTCGGTTAAGAATATTTGTAGGTTGGGTTGAGGAACGAAACCCAACAAAGCCCTGAAAATGTTGGGTTGAGGAACGAAACCCAACCTACTAGCACTTGTTTTGTGGGGGTGCAAAAACACCGATTATTCAGATGCTCGCGGACTCGCTCATAGCGTTGCTATGCCGTACCACTTCGTGGAAGCAAGCTAGCAAGAGCGTCTAGTAGAGAAGACTTTACGCTCCGCTATCCGCTTTTTCAGTCAGAATTAATTCTGTTCGCGGAGTGTGCCGGAGGCATTATTCTGACTACTGACTCCTGACTCCTGAATTCTGTTCGATAATTTTTATAATTCATTATCCGTAAAGGGAACTATGGATGGTAAAAACCTTTGAAGAGATGGGGAAAATTCTAATCTTGCTGCATAATCATCTGTTTGTGATACTTCTAATTCAATTGTTTGCTGATTCTCTTCATCAAAGAGCAATTGAATTTGATAATTTGTCCAAAATTGTTCACCTAGTTCATCTTCTAAATCGAAAAGTAGTTGTTCTTCATCACCCCATATATTCGACCAAAGAACTATCCTATTAGCCCGAAAATGATTTTGACCTGTTGTATCTCCAATTACAAAATATGCTTCGACACTTAAATCAAATTCTAACTCATCGACCTCTGCTTCTTTGATGTTACAGTTAACCACTATTAAAGTATCTGGGTTAACGTTTACTAGTTGCTCTTGGCGTTTTAATAATTCTTGAAATACGAAATTCGGCAACAGTTGGGAACTCTCTTCAAGTGCTTGCTTTTGAGTTTCTGGCGAGTAACGAGTTTTTAATTCTTGTGTGATTAAAGTTAAAATATCTTTACTTGCTAAATTGACAACTATCTTTTTATTTGCGGGATTAAGGAAGCATCCTTGATTAAGCTCAATGCGCTTTTTTATTGTCATAATTCTCTAAAGTTATTTTAATGCGATCGTATCATCTATAAATCAAACTAAAATTTGCTCGCATCGTTTTAGATACAAAGTATAAAGCCCCTGAACTTACATAAAATACAGATATTCATCAGATGATAAGCTACGCCAAACAACAAAATGTAAGGGAATTCCAAGAAATAAATTATCCAATCTTGTGGGGTGGGCATCTTGCCCGCTCAGTCTATATGGCGGGCAAGATGCCCACCCCACAATCAATAATTGAATATTTTTTTATTTGGAAGTCCCTAAGCAAGCCTTTTTGATATAGTCTAAAGACCTGACAAAGCCACTAGATATCAAAAGTGACAAAATCGGAGTCAAAAACCTCACCTTTTCTCTTGATGATAATCTTGATTGCACAGGTCAAATTTTTTAAAAAAATATTTTTTTCTCTTAATCGCCTTAAAACTTACACCGATAATTAGTAAAGGGGATAGATGACATTCGCTTGTGGCAAAACACCCATCCCCGAATAGCTGCCCAGATCATTAACCTGGAATCTATAATCCGGTATCTAATCATCCCAGTATCGTCCGAGATATGTCGATTGTCACTGGGATAGATACTGATTTAGAAGATATCTACGAAAAGATAGTTACATAATTACTCTTTTTCACTCCTTGCATCCCCAACAGAGCCGTTCCGTAAGCAGCTTGTGTATAAACTGACGCTACTACCGAAATCTGCAAATAACGCGCCCTAATCGTAGTCCAAGTATCATTAGCCGCGCCACCGCCAGCAGTATAAACACGACTTAACTTGTCTGCTCCCATTTGCTGTAACAATTTATACCCTCGCGCTTCTATGCGGGTAATACTTTCTAACAACCCATGCAAAAATTGCACTGGGTTATCTGGGCGTGGTTCCAAACGTGGGGCTAAATTGGGATCATTAATTGGAAAGCGATCGCCTACCTTCAACAACGGATAATAATCTAATTCGCTGGCTTTTGATGAATCAATTTCCTGGCTAAGGCTTGCTAATTCAGCGTTTGTGAAAAATTGCTTCAGTACTGCACCTCCAGTATTAGAAGCACCACCAGTCAGCCACAAATCCCCTAACCTATGGCTGTAAATTCCATATCTGGCATCTTCTACACGAGTACGACTTAATAGCTTTAGTACCAATGTTGAACCAAGGGAAGTCACGGCTTCACCAGGTAATTTTGCGCCACTGGCAAGAAAAGCCGCGATGCTATCAGTTGTACCTGCACATATCAGACAATCACGGCAAAAACCGAACTTATCCGCAATTTCAGGACGCAATTCGGCAATGGGAGTACCAGGAGTTAAAACGTGGGGTAGCTGAATCGGTATTTGAAGCAATTCTAGCCATTCTGGGTATTTCAACTCTTCTACGTCATAACCCAGCTTTAAAGCATTATGGTAATCGCTAATTCCCAACTGTCCATGTAGGAGAAACCCCAGCCAATCTGCTTGATGCAGAAAATATCTAGCTTCACTAAAAGAGGGTAATTGCCTCATCCACAAAAGTTTGGCTAGGCTGGAGGTGGCACTCAACACGGTATGATTGGGGGGTGCTATACTCCTCAAATGCTCTAGCAGCAATGATCCCCGCGCATCGTTATACATCAGTGGTGCGTCTGTTGGATTACCAACAGCATCGACCAGCAAGACAGTGGAAGATGTACCATTAATTGCGATCGCTTTAATTTTTCGCCGCAATTGGTGAGGTATTTGTTCCAGCAATACAAACAAAGCCTCCTGCCAAATTTTTGGCGTAACGGTGGCTGTTGAGTCCTGGAAGGGATATCTCACCTCAGCCTGAATACAATAGGCTTCCTCGTCAATTACCACGCCGCGTGCGCCAGATGTACCGAAGTCGATACCCAAATACAAATTCATAATTTTTATAAATTTTTTTAATAGAGAATGAAGGAGGCAGGAGGCAGAAGGCGTAGGGGGAGTAAAGAGAAAACTTTAGTGATTTTTTCTACCGTAATAGCCATTAATACACTTATTTCTTTCTCTTCCCCTGCCTCCCGTGCCTCCCTTGCTCCCCCTGCCTCCTGCCTTCCTCGATAACTGCTTTTGTTGCATCTTGTAACAAGATATTCCACAATTCTGGCAAAACAAGGAAAAGTAGTAAACGAACTGTTCAAAATCTATTCAGGTTAGGAGGTTTTCAGCCATGCCTATCTTAGATACTCTGTACATCGCTCAGATATCTTCCATCTCGGACACTCAAGTCTATATCGCTCTAGTTGTAGCGCTGATTCCAGGAGTTCTAGCTTGGCGATTAGCCACAGAACTTTACAAATAAGGCTACGATGTGACACAGTTAAAAAGCTAATAATCCTGGCAGTACGGGGTGCAATTTCCTTTCTTCTTTTGGCTTTATGCCATCACTAGCTAGGAAACTAGCACTTACGTAAGCCAGGTTATTTTTTAACTGGTACAACACTTGTAGCTATTTTAAAAAAATGAAGTAATATGACAGCTAAATCAAGCAGTAATTATCGCCAGAGGGCTTTTACAGTGCTTCCCTTCACTAAGCGAGGTTATCTTTTAGCATCATGAACGCGATTCAACCCTCCAGACCACCGTTACAACCTATACAAAAACGCCGGGTCATTCCTCGACCAAAGCGGCATCTTCGTCAACGTTCTTACCAGGTGATGGCACTAGAAAGCACAGCCAAGATAGTGGTTAATCTTGTCGTTACAGCCATTGCAGCATCTGCTCTAGCACAACTTTTACCTCATCATTGGTTACAGCAAGAAAAGTTGCGAGAAATTAATACTGAAGTCAAGTTGATGCAAGTACACGTCGATGGTTTACAGGTGGAATTTAGCCGTAACTTCGATCCTCAGCAAGCTAAAAGTATTAGACAACAACAAGGATTCCGATTTGCTCCCAACCAGCGTCGGGTCGTGTTGATGAATAAGGATATTAGAGAAGACGAACAAACAGAGTCGTCACCTTAAGCTAAATGGCGAA
The DNA here is from genome assembly GCF_017115105.1 of Nostoc sp. NMS2. Taxonomy (GTDB): domain Bacteria; phylum Cyanobacteriota; class Cyanobacteriia; order Cyanobacteriales; family Nostocaceae; genus Nostoc. The sequence goes on along the minus strand of NZ_JABXKH010000071.1, from coordinate 26,755 downwards.
TTTGGGATTATTTAGGTTTCTTGTGATTTTGGCTACGTAAAAACCGGGTGTTAATTTATATTATTGCTAATAAATAATGGTTAATAGCTAATGTTTGAATAGCTATGTAGTTATCATCTATTAGTACAATTCAATTCAAAATTTAAATCAATTATTTTGAATTTTGAATCCCCCAGAAGAACTAATCTACCAAATTAGGATGCTCAGGAGATAACAAATCGTTTAGCCAATTTTCGATTTGTAAACGCAAGCGAGAACCAGTAAAGTCCCTAGTTGTTGCCAGAGTAGGCAGTTGAGTGAGGGCCCGACGATAATCAGCGATCGCACAGTTCCAGTCACCCCAAAGATGGTAAGTTCTGCCGCGTTCAGCCCAGATATGACCTTCTAGTTGACCGAAAAGCTGTGCTACCTCAAAATTCTCAATTGCCTGCTCGTATCGCCCCAATTCGCGCCAGGTAATGCCTCGGTTAATCCACGCCCGAACATAGCCAGGATTCAAATCAATGGCTCGATCGTAGTCGGCAAGTGCTGTAGCTAATTCTCCACAAGCTGCGTAGTAATTTGCCCGGTTATTATAAGCACTAGCCAAAGAAGGATTAAGTTTCAGGGCGGTGTTATAGTCGTAAAGCGCTTTTTGCCTTTCACCACTTTGGAAATAAATTAGCCCCCGGTTGTTGTAATCAACGGCATTGTGCGGGTGGCGGTAGATTAGTTGGCTTAAAAGTGCGATCGCCTCAGTATAGTCTCCTTCTTGAGCCGACCTTAAAGCAAAAGAGCGTAAGTAATTATTCCCTAAAGTAGATGCGCTGCGATCGTTTTTCCTCTCCTTGTGGACTTTATTTGTATTATTTAAAACATATTTATATTGCTTGCTTTGCTGGTCATCGTCAGCTAAAAATGAGTGAATATTCATCTTTCCCTGCCTGAAATCCCTGCTTTGTAAAATTAAATTCTAGTTTTGGATCGGTAGTGGTTTTACCACTGTGTCTATTTTTAAGGTATTTAGGGTTACAAAAAAGCCATCTAAAGAGAGAATTTAACCTAGCCGCACAAGAAAAATATACGCCTTAAATAAACAATTGCTCCTCAAACCTAATGATGGATACTTGATCCCAGAGGTGAATTCCAGAAATAGCAGATGTCAATCTTAAAGACTTGTCAGGTAGTGAGAGCGACAAATTGGTAGAATGCCAACAAGCCGTTCTTTAAAGAGGGGATGAGAGAGATGGGGGAGCAGGGGAGCAGGGGGACAAGGGAGAAGAGTTTTCCCTCTGCCTATTTTCAATGCCCAATGCCCAATACCCAATACTTCGACTTACCTCGGCTTCGCTCGGCACAAGTCGCTCAGTACAAGTGCCCAATGCCCAATCCCCAATCCCTAGATTTAATTTTTTAGTTTTGAGAAATTTTCTGATGACAACTGCAATTTCCTATCCCAATGCCCCTGATTTAGCAACCGATGACTACATTGTTCTCGGCTTGGCAACCTGCTTCGTCAAAGAAGATGGGGAAGTTTATCAAATCGAAGTTATAGAACCGATTCCTTCTGCAGCTTTGGAAGCGCTGTTGAAGGGCATTCCTACCTCCTATAAGCTGGCTCATGCAACAACTTTGGGATCTGTCTTAGATGGTGATTCACAATTCCTGCCAGATGGCTTCCCAGAGTCGGCTCAGTTTGGAGAGGAATTCGTGCCACGGGCATTTGCAGCCGCTCGTACATACAAGCGTCGTGAATCCGCAAAATCCCTGATACCATTAGGTACAAACTACACTGATTTTAAGTATTCCATTGAGCGCAAACGAGTGCTAAATGCCGCTAGGGTTGTAACAAAAGAAGATAACATTAAACAGCATTCTCACACTCACAAAGTGCTTTAGGTAATTATGCTAAAACTTTACGGTGGCGCTCGTAGTCGAGCATCAATTGTTCAATGGTATTTAGAGGAAATACAAGTTCCTTACGAATTTGTCAAACTCGATATGCAGGCGGGTGAACACCTCAAGCCTGAATATTTAGCAATTAACCCAGTTGGTAAAGTTCCAGCAATTGTTGATGGGGATTTTCAGCTTTGGGAATCTGGGGCAATTTTGCTGTATCTTACTGAAAAGTATGGTAAAACTCCACTTTCACTCCAAGAACGTGCTGTATTTTCCCAATGGGTGTTGTTTGCTAATGCTACCCTTGCCCCAGGGATTTTTGTGGAAGCAAATCGGGAGCGAGAAATGCCCCGTTTGTTGACTCCGTTAAATGAAATTTTCAGTAAGCAACCTTTTTTGCTGGGTAATGAGTTCACTGTTGTTGATGTGGCAGTGGGGTCTGTTCTGAATTACATTCCCATCATGCTAAAGCTAGACCTCAGTTCCTACCCAGCTGTGTTGAACTATATGAAGCAGTTATCTGAGCGTCCAGCATTTCAAAAAAGTATGGGCGGAGGGGCTTAAAATAATTCGTAATTCGTAATTCGTAATTCGTAATTCGTAATTCGTAATTCGTAATTCGTAATTAAGAATTCAACTACGAATTACGAATCTGTTAACGGTAATTTGTAAATTGTAGAGCTACCGGGTAGTCTTCTTGTTTTAGTCGCTGCATAACTTCTTGTAAGTCATCTTTAGATTTGGCAGAAACCCGCACAGCATCACCTTGAATTGAGGCTTGTACCTTTTTGAATTCGTCCCGAATCAATTTGGAAATTTGTTTGGCGATTTCTTGACTTATGCCTTTTTTGAGTTTGATTTCTTGACGCACGCGATTACCGCTAGCTGATTCAACTTTGCCAAAATCAAAGATTTTCTGGGATAAGTTACGCTTGGCGGCTTTTTCTCGCAGAATGGTGTGTACAGAATCTAAGGTAAACTCGCTGTCAGTACCAACGTTAATGCTTTCTTCGACCAACTCGACAGTAGTTTGAGTGTCTTTGAGGTCGTAACGACCTTTGATGTCTCGTATAACTTGATCGACGGCGTTAACCAACTCTTGTCGGTCAAAGTCGCTCACAATGTCAAAGGAAAATGTAGAAGCCATAAAACATTTTGGATTTTAGATTTTGGATTTTAGATTGGGTATTGGATCGAATATTGGGTATTGAAAAGGGGCAGAGGGGAAGGGCGCTGCTCTTGCTGAGGGGAAAACTTCTCTCCCTTGCTTGTTCCTATTCCCAATTCCCCATTCCCCAGTCCCCATTCCCCAGTCCCTAATTAATTAGTAGCTTGGATGATGCTTAAGAAGATGAGAGTGATAGAGCCAAGCATACCAATAGCAAACATTAGCGAGCCTCTTTCAGAGGAGCTACGCTAACGCAAAAGGGGTATATTCAAAATATAAAAAACTGAGTATAGCAAACGAGCCACCACAAAGGCGATCGCAGCCAGTTGTGCTGTAAAAGAATTTACACCAGTTACATAAGCCATCAATGCGGCTGCGGCAAATACCATAAAGGCTTCAAAGGTGTTCTGATGTGCCCAAGTAGCTCGTTGGGCATAAGGCGGCAATTTATCAAACATGGCGCGAGGAGTAGCAAGCATTTCCTTGCCAATCCGCACACGGGCATAAGCTACTACCAAAAATGGCAGGTAAATCAGAACGACAGCAGCAGCGATCGAGTACAAAAAAATTATCATTACTTATTGTTGTTGGTTATTAGTCATTAGTCATCAGTCATTAGTCATTAGTCAAATACAAATGACAAAAGACAAATGACAAATGACTAATCAAAGTAGAAAAGCGTTACCACTTTTCTTTGTTCTTCTGCATCTTGACAAGTTTGCAACAGGGTGCGGCTGTCGTGAAACGCAAAACAGATCAGTTGCTGGCAACGAGAGACAATTTCCTTGTTGCACAGGTAACTAGCTTCAGCAAGAGACAGATTATCATTACTGGGATTTTCCACTAAATGCATTACCTGTTCTAGTTGCTGGCGCGATTCCAAAGGCTGGCGTTCCAGGCTTTGGGGTAGAATCACCGTCAACAAATTGGCATCAGCCCGCGTTGCTCCCTTGATGGCCGCTGAATTTGTCCCTGTAGCACCAGAAGTAATGATGCGATTACCCGATAAAACTAGGGCATAAGTCATCATTTCAATAAGATTCTGGTGCGTAATCGGAACGTGACGCGAACCCAACAAGGCGATTCTTTTAGAACCCGTTTGCTGGATTGTCGCCAGTTCTTGCGCTAATGTGTCTAGGTTAATAAGGTCTGTTGATTGGCTCAAAGATAGACATAATCCGATTAAACGACCCAGATATTTTACCAAACAGCGTGTAGATGCGAGGAAAACTTGAGTTAGACATTGCTACAATTTTTCGCCTGTTTGGTTCAATAACTCCATTGCTTGATTACACCAGGCTAGCCAATTTGTTTCATAAGTAATGATTCAGTATTGGCGCTCGTTCGAGGATTTGGAGCGTTTTGCTAGAAATCCAGCCGATGCACATTTAAAAGCTTGGCAAAGGTTTAATCAAGCCATTGGTGCTGATGGTAGTGTCGGCATCTGGCACGAAACTTATTTAATAGAACCGGGAAGGTATGAGGCGATTTACGGAAATATGCCTGTTTTTGGATTAGCTGCTGCAACTAAGCACGTCCCAGCTATGGGACAGAGGGAAACAGCCCGCCGTCGCCTGGGAGGTGACAACGAGCCGGCTATGCCTTCACCAGCAATACAGCCTCCTAACTGAGCATTGATGCTCTCAATTAGTTGAGTTGATGAGGCTAAGATAATGCTGCGGCGGGAGTTAAACCTAGTTTAGATAACAAGCGGTCAATGTCAAAATGCTCAGACATTAACTGGCGAATGCACTGAACCTTAATCGGCTCGTGGAGACGGACTTGCCCGAAAGTGCGGTTAACAATTTCTACAGTGGTGAGAGTGTCTAAGTCAACAGATAAAATGGGGATTTCTAGTTCTTCAGCGCGACTGAGAATGAACGGCGGCGGGGGTAGTTGCCCAGTGAGAACTAAACATTGGGTAGAAGTTTCCAAAGCCGCTTGCTGAATTTCTACGCGATCGCCTCCTGTCACAACTGCCATATTTCGGCGTTTGCGGAAATACTTGACAGCAGAGTTAACGTTCATTGCTCCAATTGCTAGGCTTTCCACCAACAAATCCATGCGATCGTTGCGACAAAGAACATCAGCCTTTAACTGCTTCACCAGTTCGCCAACACTGATACTACGGAGCAAATCGCTACTCGGCAGCATCGCTAACACAGGAATTCCCTGCTGTTCCAAAAACGGACGCAGGAGAGTGTTAACCGCTTCTAGTTGGGTGACAGGGATATCATTGATGACAACTCCCATCAAGCGATCGCCCACACGCCCTTTAGCAGCTAATAGCGCCTCAACCGAAAGCAACGATTTATAGCGGCTTACTAACAGCACGCCAGCATCCAAGACTTCAGCCATTTGCAGCAAAGACAAGTCAAACAAATTGCCTTCGGAAAAATCACCAGGCCCCTCCAGTAATACCAAATCTCCTTGGGACATTTGCAAATATTGCTGTATTAGGGACTGTTGATAATCGGTTTTGTCTTCCCCTCGTAAGCGCTTTTGCACATTGAGTTCATCCAAAGCCAGCATTGTAGGTGCAACACGGTTTTCCGGTAAATTGAGGCTAAGAGCGATGAATTGGACATCTTCCTCAATTACGGTTCCACTAGACGAATTTAGATACGTACCGAGCGGTTTACCGTAGGTAATATCCAGTCCTTTTTGCTGTAGCTGATGAGACAAACCCAGAACAGTTGCAGATTTACCGCTATAAGTCTCGGTTGAGCCAATCAGCAAATATTTAGGGGATTTTGGCACACATGCACTCCTAATTTCAAAATTCAGAAGAACCCAGCTAGGTGTTTCCTAATTCTAGTTCCTTCTGGCAAAAGCCTCTTGCTCTCACAAATTAAGGTTTCCCAGAATTACCTTCTAAATAAACAGGGGTAAGTAGACTCGTTGCCACTGCACTATCCGCAATTTCTGTCAGAATGAATTCCGCCTCCGCTGACTAAGGTCAAATTAAGGTTTTTTAACCCACGGAAGTGGGTTTTGTTTGTGTAGACAAGCCAGTGCGTTGGGCGGCTCTGCCGACTTAAAGCAACTGGCGTGCGGTTTCTAACCGCCCATTGCGCTTAAGTTGACACCAATGTTCATAAATGACCTAAGAAGAAAATCTTTCTTTTTGGCTAAGGTTGTGCGTAAGTCCGATGATAAATATATTTTTTAATTACTTTTCTCAGGAAATACTTCTAAGTGTAGATGGCTAGGTAATAGGGAAAGAGATAATGCTAAAGGAGTTGATTTTCTCTGACCAATTACTGACTAGGAGATTATTTAATGAAAACCAGAAAACTAGGGAAACTTGGGTTAGAAGTTTCAACTATCGGACTTGGTTGTATGGGAATGTCTGAGTTTTATAGTGGTCGTGATGAAAATGAGGCGATCGCTACAATTCATCGAGCATTGGAACTTGGAGTTAATTTTCTTGATACTGCTGATATGTATGGGCCTTTTACTAATGAGCAACTAGTAGGCAAGGCAATTAAAGATCGTCGAGATCAAGTAGTATTAGCAACCAAATTTGGCAATGTCCGCACTGAAGATGGTGGTTGGAAAGGGATTAGTGGCAAACCCGAATATGTCCATCAAGCTTGCGATGCCTCACTAAAACGTCTGGGAGTAGAAGTGATTGACCTCTATTATCAACATCGGGTAGATTCAACCGTACCCATTGAGGATACTGTAGGAGCAATGGCAGAGTTAGTAAAGCTGGGAAAAGTGCGTTATTTAGGGCTTTCAGAGGCTGCTCCTGCCACGATTCGGCGGGCTGTGGCAGTTCACCCCATTGCGGCACTTCAAACAGAATACTCTCTTTGGAGTCGAGAGCCAGAAGATGAAATTTTACCTACTGTGCGGGAATTAGGAATTGGGTTTGTTCCCTATAGCCCATTAGGAAGAGGGTTTTTATCAGGTGCGATCGCCAGCCCTGACGATCTAGCACCTGATGACTATCGCAGAAATGCGCCTCGCTTTCAAGGTGAGAATTTTTATAAAAACCTGCAATTAGTTGAGCAAGTGAAGGCAATTGCCACCGAAAAAGGAGTAACTGCAAGTCAGCTTGCACTAGCATGGCTATTCGCTCAAGGAGAAGATATTGTCCCAATTCCTGGTACAAAACGCCGTACTTACTTAGAGGAGAATGTTGCAGCTACCGAAATTACCCTGACTGAACAAGAGTTGAATCGACTGGAAGCAGTTGCACCAAAAGGTGTAGCAGCAGGTGAGCGCTACCCTGACATGAGTACTGTTAACCGTTGATCCATACCAGATTTGTCCTGATTTTTCCCAGTAGTGCGATGTCTACGACGGTCACTGAGCGAAGTCGAAGTGCGGGCTACGCCTACGCAGGTGAAAAGCTAAGACTTAAGCACTACACAAAATAATTATGTTGTGAATCAAGGTAAATATGTCATTTCAGGTTTTTATTAATCATTTCTATTAGCGTATTTTAGGTAGGGTTAGAACAACTGAACCAAGACAACAAAGTGGCGTAAAGCTTTAATGAAATTGGGTGGCGTTGGAACATCTGGTAAATTTCATCGGGTGATGCAGTTTCCACATCTGGATTGTGCTGTGAAAGTCTCTGGATCAACTGAGTATGACGGATAAGTAAATCCGTCGTTTTGAGTATTGGAACTGTTGATGGAATGAAGCCGTCGGCATCGGGTATATGGGGTAATCTTGTTGTGGTAGTTGGCGAAGCAGAGGTGTAATTCTGTTCTTCAGTAGCAACTACCACTGCACAATTTAAGGGAATCTGAATCCAGAATTCTGTGCCTTCACCTGGTTGAGAACGGCACTTGAGCATTCCTCCATGTTTGTCTACAACAATTTGATAGCTGATTGCCATACCTAACCCGGTTCCCTTACCAATATCTTTTGTGGTGAAAAAGGGATCGTAAATGCGGTGGATAACCTCTTCCTTCATGCCTGGGCCATTGTCGGCAATGCGAATCACAACCCACTCTTTGTCTAGAGCTTGGGTGCGAATGGTAATGGTTGGGAGTGTAATTTGTTCGTTGTCACTTGTCATTTTTGATTTGTTTGGTGCTAATGACCAATGACCAATGACTAATGACTCCTCCAAAGCATCAATGGCATTTACCAAGATGTTCATAAACACCTGATTCAACTGTCCGGGATAGCATTCAATGGGGGGAAGTTTTGCATAGTCTTTAACGATTTCAATTGCCGGACGGCGAATATCTGCTTTCAAGCGATGGTGAAGAATCATTAGCGTTCCGTCGATGCCATCATGGATATTGACGGCTTTCATTTCGGCTTCGTCGTGGCGGGAGAAGTTTTTCAGGGATTTGACAATTTCGACGATCCGACTGGTGCCCAGTTTCATCGAATCTAGCAGTTTCGGGAGATCCTGTATGATAAATTCCAGGTCTATATTGTCTAACTCTAATTCCAACTCTGGAGGAACAACAGGTAAGAATTTCTGATAGTTTTCCAATAGGTGTAATAAGTTTTGGGCGTATTCGGCAACATACCTTAAATTGCCGCAAATAAAGTTAACCGGGTTGTTGATTTCGTGGGCAACTCCGGCAATAAGTTGTCCGAGACTGGACATTTTTTCGCTTTGGATTAACTGAGTTTGGGCCAATTGCAGATCGTGAAGAGCTTGCTGAAGCTTTTGTGTCTGAGTTTGTGCCTGGACTGCTGCTTGAGTGCTTTGCTCGTAAAGCAAAGCTTTGTCAATGGCGATCGCTGTTTGAGAGGCAAAGATACTCACAAGTTTCAGGTGTTCGGCTTTGTATGATTCGGTTTTGGATGCCCCAATCGCGATCGCTCCCAGTACCCGCTCTTTGGCTCGTAACGGTACACAAATCATGGCACTAACGTTTTTTTTCCCCTCTAATCGAGGATCGGCTTGCACATCATTGATCAATTCTGATCGGTTGGATTGCACAATGTTGCCAATAATTCCCTTACCTGGTTCCGGCTGACTATCGTCAAAAAACACTCCAAATTCGGCAATGATTTCAAATACAGTTGCATCTGGACTCAAAAGCAGAATCATTCCCGCAGACGATTCAATTAATCGGCTTAATTCCTGAAGCACGAGTTGAGCAATCTGTCGCGTATCCAAACTTGTTGCGAGTTTAGTCGAGATATCATCAAACAAATCAATTTCCTGGTATCGCTCCAGCAATTCTATGGCCAGTACTTTCTTGTCAGCTTCTTGCTTGGCGATCAATGAGAGCAAAGTTGCAAGTAGAGTTGCTTGTTCCCCTCCCACAACCCAACCGATGATTTCTCCTGACACCTCGATTGGATATCGGTTTTCGGTAGTTTTATCCCCAATGCTAAGTAGTTTCGTGCCGTCTACCAGTTCAACATCAATCGCAATGTTGAACTGGTAGACTAAGTTATGAAGGAGAGATTGCAACTCTTTTTTATTGAGAATCTTTCTGAGGCTAACTGTGGACATAAAACACCTCATAAGCAGCAAGTTGCAAATTGACCGCATTCAAGCTAATTGGGTTATTAATTTTATCAATGAACGCAGGAAATAGAGGGCAAGAGGCAGAAGGAAAACTGCCCTCTCTAGAAAAGAGAGGAATTGTCATAAAAATCTAGAGATATAATAATTTACTAATTAAGACTAGCTTTCCCAAAAACATTGGCGATGTAACAGCGAAGTTGAGCGGTAGCAAACACCTTTATACTCCGTACCAGAGGTATACTTCCATTTGTGTAACTCGCTTATTGTTTTGTGAGTATGTAGGTGAGCGCATTTTTGAGACTGGAATAATCCCTGTCTAACAAAATATAAATAGCGTAGGAAAAGAGGCTGCGATCGCAACCTCTTTTGGTACTTTTAAACAGTATTGAGATAATTAGTAGCTTCAGTTAGAGAACTCCAAAAAATAAATTATCCAATTTCTGTACTTCACTACGATTTTCCCTCCCCCTGCCCCCCTGCCCTTAAAGCGATGGGATATTTTTTTATTTGGAAGTCCCTTAGATCCGAGAATAGCGAAAACGAAGTCTGAGTAACCGAAGCCAGCGTAACCACATTTGTGCAGGTTGTTCAAAGAATGTAAAAATATCACCGAAACTTAAATTAGTTCTGTGATGATGTAACCAGTGTCTCTCAGGAGTAGTAATAAATAAAATTTGGCATAAAATATTTATAGGCTGTGGAGTTTGCCAACCAAGTACACTTATGTGTCTCCACCATACATGAAACTGACCAAGCAGTAATCCCGAAATAACGCCAATGGGAGAGAAAGACCACAAGACTACTGCTATGAGTACATAAGGCAAAGCTCCTAAGACACCATCTAAAAGAACTTGGGGATTAAAAGTCAAAATAGCGTAGTGGCGAAAGTCCTTTTTCCAGGAGTGGTGCGTTTTTAAATGAAGGCTACCAAAAACGTGCTCGGGTACGTGGTAAATAAATGTAGATAGAAAATCACCAAAAAACAGTAATAACCAAGCAACAGCGATAGCCTCAAGCATTTGTACTCCTCAAGAATAGTTAAGAAAACTCCACAGAAAATATGCAAATGTCATGCTGTCAGCGTAGACACCTGGTTTCCTCTATGCAAGCAACATTTGTGCTTCTCATGGGTCTACGCTCCAGTGAATTTAGCTCAGAGTATATGTAATTGGATCAGTTGCAGTTTCATGAATCTCCAATCCTTAATGCAGTAAACAGCAACTCCTAAGAACCTCCAACTTGACTTCTAGCTCTGGGTTAATGGCAACAATACATCTAAAACCCGATGGGAATACAGTATTTTACCATAGTTACTACACAATCTTCTTACTAAGGCATACAGCGTAGGCAAAGATTGAGTTAAAGTTAGTACAAATTTAGGTTAAGGCTTTTTTCGACATGGGCAAAATTTTGGAGCATCTAGAACTAACATGATTTTTCAGACAGAAGTGATGTAAAACCTACATTTCGACCCCTAAAATCCCATTCAAATTTTACCCAAAAAAATCAGAGCGATGTCTAGGTAGGCTACGCCTAAAATTTTAATAAGTGGTAATTACAGCAATTTACAATGATTTTAAATACGAAATTCCCTAACCAATAAACAAAAATTTCTCTCGTAAAATTAGCTCAAATATCGCATCAGTAATGACTCTAGCTGAACTGTGCGGATTGGCTTAACAAGATAGTCATTAGCACTAACTGGTAAATTGTTAATTTCTTTTTCTATCGGTTCGCTCAAGGTCATTATTACAATCGGCGTATCTTTCCAAGAAGGCTTTTGTCTAAGGATATTTAGCAAATTCAAGATGCTAGTATTTTTAGTTAGCTGAAAATCAAAAAAAACTAAATCTGGTTGGAGGCTTTGCACCTGTTTAAAAAAGTCTGTTTCATTATCTATCCACTTGACTTGATAGCCAATTGACTGAAGATAGTCTTGCAAAAATATTGCAGTTTTTTCCTCTTCTTCTACAAGTAAAATAGTTTTATTTTTAGGGATATTTGGGGAGGATGATAAAGTAAAATCTTCTCCCTCATCTCCTTCGCATACCTCATTTTTTTTATTATTGACTGTTTTTGAAAGTACTGGATTTGGTAGAAACAAAGTAAACTGACTACCTTCTCCTAAAGTCGATATAACAGTCACATCTCCACCATGCAAACGCGCTAATTTGCGTGTTAAAGCTAAACCTAAACCAGTGCCTTCATACTGCCTATTTAACCGACTATCAAGCTGTTTAAACGGTTCAAATAGAAATTGAAACTGATTTGGGTCTATACCAATTCCAGTATCTGAAACTGTAAAGGTTATTCCTTGAGGGACTTTTTTCACTACCAGCGATATATCACCGGCTGGGGTAAATTTAATGGCATTGGTGAGCAGATTGAGCAGCATTTGCTTGATGCGCCGCTCATCAGCAATACAAATATCCTCTTGTAGGTCAATTTTGCAGGTGAGTTTTAACCCCTTTTCTAAGGCGCGATCGCGCACTGTCCAGATGGCATAATTACATAAATCTGATACTGGTAAGGGTGAGAGCAACAGTTCTTCTTTGCCTGCTTCTACCTTCGATAAATCAAGGATATCGTTAATCAGTGCCAGCAAATGCTCACCACTACTATATATACAACTTACATATTCGTTCTGCTTTTCATTGAGAGAGCCAACTATTTCTTGTTGCAGCAACTGTGACAAACCCATAATTGCATTAAGAGGCGTTCTCAACTCGTGGCTCATAGTTGCCAAAAATTCACTTTTTGCCCGACTTGCAGCTTCTGCTGCTTCTTGAGAGGCACGTAGTTTCAATTCTGTTTCCTTGCGTTCAGTAATATCCTCAATCATCGCTAGAAAAAACTCAGGTTCACCATTGCTGTCTGGTATAACAGAAACAGAGATATGAGTCCAAACTAAGCTACCATCTTTATGCGAGCAGCGTCTTTCCATCTCAATGCGATGTTTATCGACAGCCTGTTCCTCAAGTTGGGAGAGTTGGAAGCCGAATCTTGAAGTTTTCTCTGAGTTTTTGCCAATTTCTGACACCAATTGTTTGTAAAGTTTTAAATCCCCCTTTTGTATGGAAATGTAATCTGTAAAGCGCTTGCCGGATAGTTCTTCTAAGCTGTATCCTAAAATCTCGCACAGTACCGGATTCGTATCGACTATCTGTGCTTTCATATCTATAAGTCCAATGCCGATAGAAGAACGTTCAAAAATTGCCCGAAATTTCGCCTCACTTTGTCGCAGTGCTTCCTGTACAATGTTTCGCTCGCTTGCTTCTATAGCTAGGGTCACGAAATCTGCAATCGAGCCAGCAAAAGTTTCTTCTTCTAAAGTCCATTGGCGAAGTTCGCCTATGTGTTCGTGGCAGACTACCCCTACCAAACGACCCTCTAGCCAAATCGGTGCATCCAGTAAGGATGTGATGCCTAAAACACAAAGATAAGGCTCGGATAATTCTTGGGTTCTTGTATCGTTTCTGGCATCATCTGCGGCAATGGTACGTTCCTCTTCTAAAGCCTGGAAATAAGCTGGATAATGTTCTTGTGAAAGTGAATTACCAAAGCTATGCTCCTTAGTGTTTACATCATATAAATCGATGCATTCAATTTTTGAGCGTTCTTCATTATATAACCACACCCCAACTCGCTTGACTAAGAGCGTCTGAGCAGCAGTTTCTGTGATCTCTCTCAATACTGCATTAAGATTACCTTGTTGAAATGTCTTGCTTCTTGCCAGTTGTACTAATGTCTGGCTTTGTTTTCGCCGACTATTTTCTCTGATTTGTAAAGCCTCTTGGGACTGCTTTTGCTCTGTAATATCTCTAGCTGACACCACCTGCATTACTTGACCTCAAGAAGAAATAATTTTGCCTTCCAGTTCTACGCAAAAAGTAGAACCGTCTTTGTATAACTACAATTACTTGGTATGGTTTTTCATAACCGGAAAGTATATTTTTTCTAATCAAATCTTTTAATTCTGGATAACGAGTTCCAAACTAGATTTTGCTAATCACTTTTATTACTTCATGCCAGTAATTTTTGCCAGGGGATAATTAGCATTTACAGTAATTCTACTATCAAGTAATTTCACCCAAATAACCCAAATATTAACTAGTGTAGTCTTTTGATTTGGGAATTAGGGAGTGGTGTAGTTTAATTACTTGAAAAGGGCTGTAAGTCAATTTGTTGGTTAGTGTTAATGTTAATTCATTTTTTTAGAACTGTACAAAATCAAGCTTGCTGAGGCAATGGGCATAAGCCCTAAGTTCTGACACAACTTCACAGATCATCGATATGATTACCAAAACACCGTTGATTCCCCTAGAGAAAGATACTTAATGACTCAAATTTTGAGAATATTAAGGTAATGCCAGCTTTTATGGAGGTGGAGCGATGACGGATAGTAATGTGAGAATTGTTTCTCTGATTCCCGGTGGAACAGAGATTTTAGCGGCACTAGGATTGGTTAATGCTATTGTGGGGCGATCGCACGAATGCGATTATCCTCCAGAAATCCTTAATCGCCCCGTTTGTACCCAGGCACGCTTAGACTCCAATGCCTCCAGCAGCCAAATTAACGATGATGTGAACAATTTATTACAATCTGCTCTCAGTATTTATGAAATCAAAACTGATGTTTTAGAGCAGTTGCAGCCTACTCACATTCTTACTCAAGACCAGTGTGATGTTTGTGCTGTCAGCTTACACGAAGTTGAAAAGGCAGTTGCTACACTCATCGACAGTAAACCGCAGATTATTTCTTTACAACCCAATATTCTCAAAGATATTTGGGCTGATATTGAGCGAGTCGGTAACGCCTTCGAGGTAGACTCGGTAAAAGTCTTAGAAAATTTAGAAGCTCGTGTCAAAATTTGTCACCAAAGAATCCAAGGACTTTCTTTAAATGAACAGCCTACTGTTGCCTGTATCGAGTGGACTGATCCTTTAATGGTTGCCGCCAATTGGATTCCTGAATTAGTTAACTTAGCGGGAGGACAGTCTCTATTTTGTTATACAGGTCAGCCTTCTCCTATCTTGCCGTGGGAAACACTATTAACAACTAATCCAGATGTAATTGTTTTTATGCCTTGTGGTTTTGATTTAAATCGCACTCGCCAAGAAGCTAGTTTGTTAACTCAACGTCCAGAGTGGGAAAAACTACACGCTAGGCAAGCTGGTAGGGTATACATCACTGATGGCAATTCTTACTTTAATCGTCCAGGGCCGCGACTGGTAGATTCTCTAGAAATTTTGGCTGAAATTTTGCATCCAGAAATTTTTCAATACGGCTACAAAGGAACGGCTTGGGAGCTTTTGTAGAGAAGAATTCAGGATTCAGGATGGGCTAAACGCCCCGCTACCGCTAACAGAATTCAGGAGTCAGAATTCAGTATGAATTCAGTATGAATTCGAGTCCGATGATTACTGAGCTTGTCGTACCACTTCGTGGAAGCAAGCTACGCGCAGCGTCTCGTAGAGAAGTACTGAGTGATATTAGTTTAAAACCTTGGCGGGTTCCAATTCCCCACGAAGAGTAATTCTGATTCCTGGATTCTGGATTCTGAATTCTGAATTCTCTTTTAAGGTGTTTCTTCAGAATCCGTCGATGGTTCATTGTTAAATAACAGCAGGCGTGCTGCAAGGATGGCAAATCCGATCGCAGCGATCGCTTTTAACAAACGTGTGGGTAATAATTCTGCTACTGCTCCCCCTGCTAATGCCCCCAATAGGCTTGTCAACAGCAATGCGCCTGCTGCACCAAAAAATACTGCCCGTGGAGAGTTAGAACGTCCTGAAAGTGCGATCGCTGCTAGCTGACTTTTGTCACCCAATTCTGATAAAAAAACTGTAATAAAACTTAGTCCTAAGAGATGCCAATCCATATTATTAAGGGGGAGTGGGGAGTAGGGAATAGAGAATTTTTCTAATGACAAATGACAAATGACTAATGACTAATGACTAATGACATCCCAAAACAGCATTAGGGAAATTACCAATAACATTACACCTGCTGATTTTTCTATAGTTTTTGGGCTGAGTCGGCTAGCTATCCAACTACCTAAAAGTACACCTAATAAGCTGGTGGTTATTAACGCCGCCGCCGATCCGAGAAATACCACCCAAGGCGAATGAGACTCTGCACTCATTAACAAGGTGGATAACTGAGTCTTATCTCCAATTTCTGCTAGAAAAATGGTTACAAAAGTTGTGCCAAAAACTACTAACACTGATTGCTGCTTTTGAGGACTATCGGCAACTACAGACTGAACTGGCTGCGCGATCGCAGGAGTCAAGTTAAAATCATTGCTGTCTTTCAGTTCTAGCTCGATCTCAGTCTGAGCTATGCCAGAAATCTCCAATGGTGCAGAGTCAAGTTTCACAAGCAGTAGTTTTGATTGCTAGATTGTTTTCATATTTCTATCATATTCTCAGATTGTTGTAATAAATTGCAACTACATAAATGGAGACAAAAAAATTATGGGGTGTTTTTGTATCCTTACAGCCCAACAGCTTGATCGAAGCGGAGTATTTCTAAGCTGCGATCGCCGTATACTCCTTCTATTTGCTGGCGACAGCAGTCAATAGCAAAGTCGTTGACTTCTTCGGGTTCAACCCCATACATATCTTGAAATACTTCTGATTCCACACGGCAGAAACGAGGACGATCTGAGTAGATGCGACATTCTCGCGTGGTATGGTCAAAATTAACGCACCATCCGTCTTCGCCTACCATGCTGAGGTAGAGTTCTAGTTCTGGTGGAGAGAGATATTCATCTAAATCTGGACGATCTGCTGGATCGAGATTACAGCAGGCTCCACATTGCTTTACACATTGCCAAGTTGACATTTTGAATTAGGGAGTGGGGAATGGGGAGATGTGGTTCGACTTCGCTCACCAACCGGGGGATGAGGGAGTAGGGAGACAAGGAGGAAAAGGGGGACAAGGGGGAATTATTGAATAGTCTCTTCCTTGTCTCCCCCCTCTTCCTTGTCTCCCTTGTCTCTTCATCATGCCCCATGCCCAATTCCCAATTCCCCTATTTTACGTTTTTATGTTTTTTCTTATAATTTTGTTAAGTAAATTAAATCTAACAGACCATAGACAGATATGATCGATTGCGGGTTTTGTAATTAAGTTATTGAATTTTTTAAGACAATTGGGAGGAGAAAGGAAAAATGTTTGACGCTGTATCTGACTTGTTTAACGCTTTTACCAGTATCAATTGGGAAGTTATTTTCCAATTGCTATCCGTGGCGCTAATTGTGATTGCTGGGCCAGTAGTAATCTTTTTGTTGGCATTTCGCAACGGCAATCTATAAGAGTTCTGAGTGCTGATTGAGAGTTAGGGGTGAGGGGCGATGCCCTGAGCCTGCCGAAAGGTTAGGAGTGAGCAATTAAATTTTATTCTCAACTCACAATCAGCACTCACAGTGTCACGGTAACAAGTAATAAGTTAATTAAGAACTCTTAACTGATAACGCTTGAAGTGCAGCTTGAATAATACTGTCATACTGTGGCTGAGAAATATCAACTTCTTTAGCATTTTGACGATTAGTACCAAGTAAACCGATTATATGCCCTGGCTGCATGACTAACACCTTGCCTTCAGAGTTTTTAATTCTTAATTCTGCTTCAATGCCGTTTTTATAGAAACCACAAGTATACTGTCGCTGATTGTACTCAAAGGTGCTACTTGACGGGACTGGTGGCGAAGCAAAAAATTGTTGAAGCTGAATTGGTAATCTGACACCGATTAACTCTAGCTCGATGGTGGTGTTACCGTTAAAATAATTTTCTCGCAGTTTGTAAGCTACATCCACTCGCGGCGGTAAGCGGAAGTAGTCGCCCCAACGCCAAGCGATCGCTTTAATTCTATAATCCTGATTATCAATAGTTTGGGCAATTGTCAGTTTGATGTGACCTTTACCAACAATTTTTTGCTCAACAACTTGAACATTAGGTGTCCAAAAAACTGGATCGGGGTTGTCCATACCGCAGGGGTGTAGAGCATTAAGCTGTTGGTAAAGCTGCTGATTGATCTGATCGAGGTTGACTTCGGCATCAATTTTGAGCAGAGGCTTGAGATGCTGGGGTTCAAGACACTGGTTAGCAAACTCAATCAAACGCGATCGCAACACCTGTAAATTTTCTGCTGGTACAGAGAATCCCCCGGCGGCTTTGTGTCCGCCAAATTTGCCTAGTAAATCGTGACAATATTCTAAAGCTTCAAACACATGAAACTCTGGAATTGAACGTGCAGAACCGCGTATATGTTCGTCATCTTCATAAGTACCGATAAATACAGGAACACCGTAGCGTTCTACCAAGCGGGAGGCGACGATACCAATAACGCCGTGATGCCAATTGGGTTGAACAACAATTAATACACGGTCTTGTTGTAGAGATGTAACAAATTGTGTCTCTACGTAAGCGATCGCTTCTTGTTCAATTTGCTGACACATCTCCTGGCGAGAGGCGTTGATTTGTTCACACTGCATTGCTCTTTCTAGCGCCACCCCCATATCATCTGTAGTCAGCAATTCAATTACAGTCTGGGGATTACCAATTCGACCGATAGCATTAATTCGGGGCCCCAGGCGAAACCCAATATCTTCAGGCTTGAGCGATTTTGGATTTTGGACTTCGGCTCCGCTCAGTCGAACGATTTTGGATTTTGGACTTGTACTGAGCGAAGTCGAAGTATTAGAAATTTTCTCCTCTGCTCCCCTGCTCCCCTGCTCCCCTGCTCCTTCTCCCCTCGCCTGCACGCCACCTACCTGAATCAAGGCCTGTACGCCAGCTAAGTTGGATTTGGGTAGATGCTGTAAACCACGTTTTACCCAGCGACGATTCACGCCAGTTAAGGGTGCTAAATCTGCGATCGTTCCTAGTGTAAATAGTGCTAGCATCGGCTGGATTAAGCCCTTAGTCTCGCCTAGCTGTTGTGCGAGAGACACTGCCAAAATATAGGCAACACCAACACCAGCAACACCCCGATAGGGTGAGGATTCGGCTATCAATTTAGGGTTGAGGATAGCGTTAGCTGGCGGTAATTTTTGGGGAATGTCGTGGTGATCGGTGATAATCACTGCAAGACCAAGTTCTCTCGCTCTAGCGACTGGTTCAAACGCAGAGATACCATTATCTACAGTCAGAATTAATCCTACACCTTCACTGTGAAATTCTTCAACTATGCGTTTATTAATACCGTAGCCTTCGTGCATCCGGCTGGGAATAGCATAATCTACCTGTGCGCCTAAAGTGCGGAGACTACGCAAAAGTAGAGCAGTACTAGTCATACCATCAGCATCGTAGTCACCACAAATAGCAATTTTTGTTTGAGAAGCGATCGCATTTTGCAACAACTCTAAACTAATTGCCAAATCTGGGAAATCTTCTAACGGCGAAGGTAAGACTAAAGATTCTGGATTTAAAAATGCTTGTGCCTGTTCTGGTGTTTCGATTCCCCGATTAATCAACAACTGACTGATAATGGGCGAAACATTAATCAAAACAGCCAGCTTTTGGGCAAATTCTGGTTTCTGCGGGTAAATTTGCCAGCGCTGATTAGGTAAGCGCCTGGTAGGTTTTGAGAGTTCAGATACAGGTCGGTCTAGCACTAGAACTTATTAGTTATGAGTATTGAATTTAAAGTTGTTTCTTAACTCATAACTAATAACATTAATTTGCTATCTAAAACACGTTTATTCTACCATCATCCATAATATACAAAGAGCGATCGCCCGGAGAGCGCCAAGTCGGACGCAGTTCCAGCCGCAATGTGCCAAAGTTAAGTTTGGAGACAATCGCTTGTAGTGATAAACCTGTTTCGCTCCAAAATATCAAAGATGTATTTGGCTCCGTACCCTCTATTTGTTCTAAACTTAGTTTCTGCCCTGGACTCAAAGATATTGCATCAGTTCCAGAGGGTTTTTGAATTTTGATTAAGTTAGGTGTGCTATTTACGACTTCAACGCGGATGTGTTGCCCAGGTGTAAACTGAATTGGGTGCGACCCACACTTAGAGGCACAGGTTCGAGCTAAAGTAGTACTGGGATTATTGATTGATGCTACAAAAACGGTAGCTGTAACTAAAGCCAACGACAGAGACTTAAACATAATACACAGTATAAGTACTAAACTGAAATTTTACTTTAATTAAGTACTGTCAAGCCTCAGCATATTTTCCAGAATTACTTTCCTAATTACTAGTTATTAAATTACGAATTACGTAAAGCCTGCGGCATAGCTTCGCTTAACGCGGAGGAGCCAGAGGCTCTATTACGAATTACGAATTACGAATTACGAATTATAAACATCTCCTCTCGCACCAATGGCGTAAATTTCGATGTCTTTGGAATCAATATCTACTGTAAAAATAATTCTGTTTTTACCTATACGTAGTCTGTAAAATCCCTCCCAATCACCTTTCATTTTTTTTGATATCTAGTTCTGTAAACGGGATAATGCCTTGGTTTTCGACAGCAATAACAATTTGGTTTATTTGCTCCCGAATATTTTCGACATCTTCGGCATTTGCTTTTTCTAAAAATTTAATCGCTTTTTTGCGAAATTTTATTGCCATATCTTACCCAATCGGTCATATCAATTACTTCATCCTCAGCATCATCTGAAGGTACACCAAATTCGGCTTCAAGTTCGCGTTGCTCATCATCACTTATGTAAGGAATAAGAATTTGGCAGAGGCGAAGTCTTTCTTCTTGCAGAACTTCACGCATAGTTTCTTTAATCAATGCTTTTAATTCTTGAATTTCCACTGTATGCCTTTTATTCATAGTTATATATGTATATATATTACCTAGTCTCAGCTTGTAGTGGGGGGAATTTGTACGAAAAAACAAACTGCAAAAGTTGGGAGATTTGTTTAAAGGTATAAATTTCAGTAGACAGACAGATTTTTTAAGGAAACATTGAGTTGACTAGATTTAGATGAAAGGGAAAAGGTTAAAGGGCAAAGGAATAAGAGTCGCTTACAACTGAACTTGGCTTTTACCTTTCCCCTTCTGCTGTGATACCTAACCGAAACGTCCACTGATATAATCTTCAGCTTCTTTGGTTTGAGGAGAACTGAACATTTGGGCTGTAGGATTAAACTCAACTAATTTGCCGCGACGTTTGCCATATTCGTCAATTTCTGTATTGAAAAAAGCCGTGAAATCTGCCACTCTGGAAGCTTGCTGCATATTGTGTGTCACCATGATGATGGTGTATTGCTGCTTCAGTTCTAAGCAGAGTTCTTCTACCTGGCGGCTAGAAATTGGGTCGAGAGCAGAACATGGTTCATCCATCAATAATACATCTGGCTTCATTGCGATCGCACGAGCAATGCAAAGTCGTTGCTGTTGTCCGCCAGATAATGCAGTCCCCTTCTCTTTGAGTTTGTCTTTGACTTCATCCCAGATAGCAGCGCGTCTGAGAGAATCTTCCACCAATTCATCGATGTTACCTTTGTAACCGTTAGAACGAGGCCCAAAGGAAATATTTTCGTATATGGACTTGGGGAAAGGATTCGGTCTTTGAAAAACCATTCCGATTTGACGGCGTAATTTGACAGAATTTATCTTAGGATCGTAGATATTGCGATCGCGATAATTCAGTCTACCCTCAACCTTAGCACCAGGAATTAAATCATTCATCCGGTTGAAGCAACGCAGTAAGGTACTTTTACCACATCCTGAAGGCCCAATAAAAGCAATAATTTGTTTTTCAGGAATTTTTAGATAGACATCTATAAGCGCCAAAAAGCCTCCATAAAAGACCTTCACGCCTTCAACATTGAATACGCTTTTATCTTGGTCAATTGTGGTGCTATCTAATCTACTTCTACTGTTGCTATAAGTCATTTTGCGTATCTCCTAATAACCGTGAATTTATTTAATTACCTAACTAATTGAAAAGCGTTGTCTAATATAAATTGCTACACCATTTAACACTAAAATCAACAGTAACAAAGCAATAATTGTCGCTGCTGCTGCATCAGAAAAACCCGGTTCAGGACGAGTGATGTAACTGTAAATTTGAATGGGTAATGCCATAAATCTCTGAAACAAACCGGGGTCAAAAGTGAGAAAACCCACAGCACCAACAACAATTAGAGATGCGGCATCACCAATAGCGCGGGATACAGAGATAATCACCCCTGTCAAAATACCGGGAATAGCATAAGGTAAAACGTGACTGCTGATAGTACGCCATTTAGTGACACCTAATCCATAAGAAGCATTTCTTAGAGAGTCTGGGACAGCGCGAATTGCTTCTCTAGCTGTCACAATAATTACTGGTAAAGACAACAAAGATAAAGTCAATGCACCAGAAATCAAAGCGGGGCCAAAACCAAGTAAATAATTGAAAACTCCTAAACCCAGCAATCCATAAACAATGGAAGGCACTCCCGCCAAATTACTGATATTAATCTCAATAATCGCTGTCCACCAAGCTTTAGGTGCATACTCTTCTAGATATAAAGCTGCTCCCACACCAATAGGGACAGTCACTAAAATCACAACAGTTCCCAAAAGAACGCTGCTGATAATCGCAGGACGAATACCACCTTGGTCAGGAAAACGAGAAGGAGTTTCCGTCAGAAAACCGGGTGTTAAAAATCTGCCTAATCCATCTCGAAAAATATCAAAAAGTAGCAATGCTAGGACAAACAAACCAATTAGCAATCCTAACAAAAAAAGTACTTCAAAGACTTTCCCTAATGTCTCTCTACTCTCAACATTATCGGTAAATTCTGCCGACGAATCTAGAAAATCATCTTGTTGATAACTTGTAGCCATACTTAATTACTCGTATTTTTCTTTAAAGCGATTAGCAACCCAGTAACTAACAATATTCAAAGCTAGGGTAAGTATAAATAAAACAGCACCCACAGCATATAATGTTTGGAAATTTAGACTACCACGCGGACTATCTCCCCCAGAAATTTGTGCCATGTAAGCTGTCATTGTTTCTACTGATTCTGCAAAGTTAACAGTCAGTTTTGGCTGTTGTCCGGCGGCGATAAGGACAGTCATGGTTTCACCCACAGCGCGAGAAATACCCAAAATAATCGAGGCGATAATTCCAGAAAGCGCCGCTGGTAGAACTACTTTAAAAATGGTTTCCAGTTTAGTAATCCCTATAGCGTAAGCTCCTTCTCGCAAAGAACGTGGAACTGCTCGAATAGCATCTAAGCTGATAGAACCAACAGTAGGAGTAATCATTACCCCCATCATTAACCCTGCACTCAAGGCGTTGAATATTTCCAGAGGGATAATATTCCGCAGCAATGGTGTGACAAACAACAGCGCAAAGTAACCGTATACTACTGTTGGTATTCCTGCCAAAAGTTCCACTGCTGGACGTAAAACTGCTGCCACTTTTGGTTGAGCATACTCACTTAAATAAATAGCAGAAGATAAACCCAAAGGAATAGCAACCGCCATTGCAATAGCTGTTGTTAAGAAAGTGCCATTAATCAAGGGCCAAATGCCAAAATGTCTGTCTGCAAATAGAGGTGTCCATTTAGTATCAAGAAAGAATTCGGCAAAGGAAACTTCTTGGAAAAAACCAAATGTTTCCTTAAATATAATTACAACAATGCCGAAAGTAGTCAAAACTGAAACTAAAGCACAAGCAAATAAAATTACTGCAACAATCTTTTCAGAAATATCTTCAGATGCATTTTTATCGAGTGACTGTCTAGATAGTAGATAAGGATCGTCTTGAGAATTGGTATTCTGCATAAACAGTTAATTTTTGACTACAATTAGATTACAATGACCAAGACTTTATTTAAATAAAGTTTGTGATTGGTTCACCTGGTTTTGCTTTTTTGAATTTTGTCCCCGTTTCACCCGTAGCAAATTTTTGTTTAACCTTGACATAAGCTTCATCGGGTAGTGCCACATAACCAACACTATCTACCCACTTCCAAGAATTTTCTAGATAAAAATCTACAAATTCTTTAACTGCTGGCTTAGTATCTAAAGACTTTTTACTGACATAGATAAACAAAGGACGAGACAAAGGTGTGTAGATATTTTTGATGACATTATCTACTGGCACTGGTTTTTCGCACTTACCTGTAGGACTTTCTACAGCAACTAGATTGAGTTTTTCTTGGTTTTGAATGTAGTAAGATATTCCTACATAACCCAAAGCTGAGGCATCACCAGATACTCCTTGCACTAAAAGGTTTTGATTATGGCTGGGAGTGTAATCTGTACGGCCATTCTTGGCTTTGCCTGTAACAGCTTGAGTCATATAATCAAAGGTTCCAGTATCAGAAGCTGGGGCATATAACTTCAGCTTTTGGTTAGGAAATTTGGGATTAACTTGGTTCCAAGTTAGAATTTTTCCGTCTGATTTAGCACCCCAAATCTTTCCCAATTCCTTAATAGTTAGACATTTGGCGAAGTTATTTTGACGGTTAGCAATCACAGCGATGCCATCTAAACCTACAGGCAATTCAACAAATTGAATATTCTTACTTTTACATTTTTTGATTTCTTCATCTCGAATTGTCCGAGAAGCACCGGCAATATCAATATCGCCATTACAAAATTTACTGAAACCACCACCAGTTCCACTTGAAGCAACACTAACTTTTGCTTCCGGCTTAACCTTCTCGTATTCTTCTGCAACTGCTAAAGAAACAGGAAAACCTACAGCCGCACCATCAATACTTACTTGACTTTTTAATTCCTGTCCGCTATTACAAGCGGTGATACTGCTGGTAATCAGCATTAAAAATGTGAGTAAAAAACCATCCTTAAATCGGCTATGAAAGCTCATAAATTATCAATTGAGGTAAAGTGATTGAGAATTATTTATACTTGGCTATCTGCTAGAAAATCTAAATATCATGCTTTGCTAGCAGCTTGAACTTTGTCAAAAATTGCCCCATCTCCAAAAAACTTTTTCTGAATAATATCCCAACCACCTAAATCTTGAGATGTAAATAAAGTTTTAATTGGCGGATATTGTGATGCGACTTCATGGGTGACAGTGGGGTTAACAGGACGATATTGTAATTTTGCAAATTCACGTTGAGCTTCTGTAGAGTAAAGAAAATCAACAAATGCTTGTGCAACTTCCCTTGTACCGTGTTTATCAACGTTTTTATCAACTACGGCTACCGGATTATCGATGGAAATATTGACTTGGGGTACAACATAAGGTAAATTAGCCCCATTTTTACCTGCTAAAATTACCTCGTTCTCGTAGTTTATTAAGACATCACCCTGGTTTTTTTGAAAAAATAAATCGCTAGCTTCACGAGCATCTTTCGTCAAAATAGGAGTATTTTTATAAACTTTGGTGACATAATCTAAAGCTGTGGCTTCGTCACCTCCATTTAGAGTTACCGAACCCCAAAAAGCCAATAATTCCCAGATAGCAATACCAGAAGTTTTTGGGTTAGCCGCAATCACTTTCACGCCATCTTTTGCCAAGTCTGCCCAAGTATTGATGCCTTTGGGATTACCTTCACGGGTAACGATCGCAGCAACCGATCTACTAACAATACCACTTCTGGGTGCCTTGGTTTCCCAACCCGATTTAATCAAACCTGCAAGAGCAATTTTGCTGACATCCAGGGGAAGTGCTAAATGTACTATATCTGCTTCTTGTGAACCAGCAATCACAGCCGCCGCTTGAGCTACAGAACCACCATAACTTTGTTCAAATGTGACGTTTTGCTTATGTTCTTGCTTCCATTTTTCTACAAATTTGGGAATTATCTGGTCATGAGCCGCTTTGGTGACAGAGAAAGAAACAAGTTTCAGTTTGACATCATTTTTGCTAGCTGAACTGCTTCCAGAGCAGGAGGCAACTGTTATACTCAAAAAAGCACCTATTAGAAATAGACTCACAAAGCTTTGCACGGTGTGTCTATTCAACCAATTTCTAATTACGTGTTTAGATGAAAGTTGTATGGTTTGCAATGCTTTCATGACATAAGACTGCATTCTCTCAGTTAGCAATTTACTGAAATGTGTCGGTTGTTGCGACTCGCTCATCAGAATTCACCCCTAAAACTACGGTATTTCTAAGCGGATACCGTATTAGAGATTATAGGGTATATAGAATAATATTTATCATCTTGCTTCAATTTTTTTTTACAAGTAGCAAGAGTAGGGTCTAAACTTTGCGTTCTGCCAAACTTCAAAAAGCTGATTTGTTTACAGCATACATACATTATTTTTGTATAGAATTGCCACAATAGTTTATTGCCAAGAATTGGGGAAAAGCTAAAAAAGTTTCTCCCTTTTATTCATAAAAGACCTCTCCCTGGCTTTGCGACGCAAAACCTGTCCCTCTCCGAGCCGGAGAGGGAAAGAACTGAAGTTTAAAGAAGTTCGTTGCACTCACGTAACATTAGTTCAGTTAGTGGCTGAGGCAATTCTCAAAAATTGATATAATTCGTAAGATTGATATAAGTATCTTCACTAGTAATTCAGCCGTATACTCTACTCGTATTGCTACAACCAGCTTAGGATAGACTAAAAGCACTTTTTGCGAAAAATGGTAGAAAAAATTACAGCTGTGTTTAATGGCAAAGTGTTCTATCCGGCTGAACCAATCGCACTGCCAATCAATACCCGCGTGCGAATCAGTATTGAAATTTTACCGCCAAGTGAACACGAAACGGTATCATTTCTGATAACAGCGCGATCGCTCAATCTAGATGGGCCACCTGACTGGTCTACCAATATAGATAAATATTTGTATAGTAAGTAAATTTTCATGCATTCTGAAGTCTTTCTTGATACATCATTTGCCATTGCCTTATCTGCACCGAGCGATCGCTTGCATGACCGAGCCTTACATCTGGCTAAAATGTTACAAGCGGCAGAAACTCGTTTGGTGACAACACAGGCAGTAATGTTGGAAATTGGCAATGCCTTATCCCAACAACCTTATCGTCAAGCGGCAATCATATTATTAAATTCTCTAGTAGCAGACTCCAAAGTAGAAATTATCCCTCTCTCTCAGGAACTTTACGAGCGTGCTTTCGAGCTATATCGGGAACGAACTGAGAAAGAATGGGGATTTGTGGATTGCGTATCTTTTATTGTGATGCAATATAGCGGAATAACTGAAGCACTGACTGCTGATGAGCATTTTCAACAAGCAGGATTTCGAGCATTACTGCGAGAAAATTTGCCTTAAGAGCCAATACGGTTAAATAATTCGTAATTCGTAATTCGTAATTCGTAATTAAGTTTTGTGACGGGGA
>NZ_JABXKH010000150.1 GCF_017115105.1 Nostoc sp. NMS2 | reverse complement strand
ATCCCATACGTTGGCGCTTGAGCGCTGTTGTAAGGTTGTTGTCATTGTTTTATAAATGCGATTATTTGCGGATGAATTAGGTAGGTTTGACTACCTGTTACACATCTTAAAGAATTTATTGCGTTTTGTAAAGTACTTTCAGAAAAATTTTTTCTTGGGATTTACGCACCCGCAACAGAAAATCCTCAATCTACTGAAAAAGGCGGACTTTGAGTGGTACTGTTTTGGATTTTAAATTTTAGATTTTGGATTGGGACAAACGTACTTTGTTCTTCAATTCACTTCTGGCTGCTTGGATATGGACTCTATACCCACTTCTTGTAAAGGTGGACGCACAGATAAATAAATCAAGGGGCCGAATAGCGGTATGAACGCTATGAACCAGAAATGGGGATTTTTCCAACTGCGACGCGCCATGTCATCCCCTAGTAATGCGGGAAATAAGAGGCAAAGTAGGGAAAAATCTAAACTCATTACATTGATAAAGCGGTTAGTTTGCCACTCTTGCACAAAACTGCCCCAATCTCCTCCTATTAA
Organism: Nostoc sp. NMS2; assembly: GCF_017115105.1. Taxonomy (GTDB): domain Bacteria; phylum Cyanobacteriota; class Cyanobacteriia; order Cyanobacteriales; family Nostocaceae; genus Nostoc. The sequence continues at coordinate 38,861 of NZ_JABXKH010000150.1, read as the reverse complement.
ACCGTAGGCAACTAGAAGAACTGTGGCTACAGTCAACACAACTCCAGTCACACGAGAATCTAGCAGCTTGAGCAAGATATTCTTTTTACCGACAAACTGATTATTAGGTTCTCTAAGGACTAAGTAGGGTAACAAGGCAAATATTCCAACTGCAAAAGAAGTCGTAGCAAATAGCCAAGCAGGTATTTTTTGTCCTCTGCCATCAATAAACACTACTGCGCTGTAGATAAGAGGCCAGATACCCATGAGGTTGAATAGTGCTATTACTAATGGGTTAATGCCTTGCCACTGTCCGGTAGAAAGGTTTTTAATTAAATCGAATGTACCGGGTTGCTCAGGAGGTGCGAGGAAAAAAGCATAAATAACGAATCCTAACCACAGGCAGCCAAAAGCAATTTTTCTAACCATGAAAGATTTAAGTAGGATTAATTATTGATTTTGACGCTACAAATTGGGCTATCTGCCTGCGATCGCATTATTCACTCGTCTAGACTCGCAGCAGCTTATCCTTAAACCTTACCTTAAGGATTGAAATAACTGAAGGCTTCTGAGAGGTAATCAGCAGCAGATGCCACAACTGCGATCGCACTTTCATAATCTAAGCGCGTTGGCCCCAAAACTCCTACACTTCCGACTGGTATTGAACCTCGGCGATAGTTGGAAGAAATCAAAGTGCAGGTGCGTATCGGTTCTAATGGATTTTCTGCGCCAATGCGAACCGTTACCCTTGACTTACCAGCATCCTCCGGTTCTGGTTCCTCAAATATTAATCGCCATAGTTGATCTTGTTCTTCTTCCAGCAGGTGGATAATTGTTTGTACCTGCTGTAACTGGGAAAATTCTGGCTGGCGCAAAACTTCTGACACACCCCGAACCATAATTTGTGTGGCAGTCGGTGCATGAGTGCGACGAGTCAATTCGGCAACTGAATTTTTCAAGAATTCCCCGTAGCGTTGGAATTCCTGATCTAGTTCGCTCCAGTTGAGGTTGGCTAATTCCAGCAGACTTCGCCCCCGCAAGTGGGTATTCAAAAAGTTAGAAACAATTTGCAACTCGCGATCGATTACCTCTGAATCACGTTGTGTTTCCTCTGGTATTGGCGACAAATCCATCAACTTGGAATGTGTCTCGTAACCATCGGTAACAACAATTAACATGATCCGCCCCGCTTCAATTTGTACTAATTGCAGATGTCGCAATAGCGCTGTTGTAGTTTGCGGCATCGTAATCAAGCTAATACAACCACTCAAGGTTGCTAAAATTTGCGCGGCTCCTTGCAGTAGGGTTTCTAAACTCCGATCTTCCCACTGGAGATGCTTTTGCAATGCTACTTCTACTTCTCGCCCTAAAGTTTCCGTTCTCGTAGCGTCTCGTAGAGAAGGTGTAATTAGCTGGTCAACATAGATGCGATAGCCTGAATCTGAAGGTACACGTCCAGCAGAAGCGTGTGGTTGGTAGAGTAATCCAGACTTTTCTAAAACGCCCATCACATTGCGAATTGTGGCTGAACTTACACCCAGGTCGTACTCCTCGACCAAAGCCTTTGAACCAACAGGCTCTGCTGTAGCAATGTAGTGACGTACCGTTGCCCAAAGTATATGCTGTTGTCGATTTGTTAACTGGACTTCCATTATGGTATGTTTTGCTAGAGGCAAATTTTAATCAAGTCTGGAGAAATTTCTGGATTTGATTGAAACAATAAATATTAATAATTTATTAAGATAACAAATTATACAATTATATTGTGATAATTAATTTTAAGGTTCATGTACACCATTTTTTAAAAGTGCGCTCTAAATAGAATCTAGGCTTTGCATCAAAAGCGGAGAGTTTGTAATTTACAACATTCTTTTCTACCTTATTTTTGCATAATTCTACACTTAGAAAAGTATTGTTGTATACGTATTTTTGCGGCTATTGCAGCTAAGATTTGGGTCGAAAAGTTGCGTAAGTTATGTAGCCAGTGGAGAAAGTTACAAACTTTTCTGGCGAGTCCCCAAACTAATTTAGTGCTGTTTTCACAATAGTAAAAGCCAGATGGAATTAAGTTCCATCTGAGTAATGCACCTAAACAGAAGCTAATACTGGGGAATTGAATGGTCTACTAAGATGGAGTAAGCATCAATACCACCCGAAATATTTTGCACATTTGTAAAACCTTGAGCAATTAACCACTGACACATCTGAGCAGAACGAATACCGTGGTGGCATAGCACAAGGGTTTCAGCTTGAGGATTGAAGAGAGTAGGTATTTCATGTCCCCATTGGGCAAATTGACTCAAGGGTAGGTTGACAAAGCCATCAATGTTAGCGATCGCCAATTCTTCTGGTTCTCGGACATCCACTAGCTGTATACTTCCATCACCAGAGGAAAGACGTTGTGCCAGTTCTTCTACACTAATCTGGTTCATGGGTTGACTAAAAGAATTCCCTATAAACAGTCCTAATCCTATTTATGGTGACAGAAAATCTCTGCCTTTGCATGAGTATCCATTCTCAAGAAGGCTGATAAATTTTGCTAGGCTTTCTGCTTAAATGGCTGTAAACCGTCTTTTTTAAAGGTTTAATGTGAATAGGCAACGCTCATTTATTGGTTTTATCGTAGCAGGTGCGATCGCACTGCTAGTAATTGCGATCGCTGGCTTTTACTGGTTTTTTGCCAAAAGTCCGGCTAACCTGATTGGTTCTACCGGACAGCCTGGTGCAGCCATATTCGTATCAAAACTCTCCCCTGCAATGGTTTCATTGCTGGCGAATCCCGATCGGTTGCAGGCGTTGGAACGTGAAGAGGAACTATCTAAACTCAAAACCAGTTTATTTGCCAAAAGTGGCATAGATTATAAACAAGACGTTCAACCCTGGTTAGGGAATGAAATTACATTAGCTATCACCACCTTAGATATTGATCGGGACTCAGAAAACGGACAGCAGCCAGGCTATCTGTTAGCACTAGCAACCAAGCAACCTGAGAAAAGCCGCGAGTTTGTCGAATTGTTGTTTTCCAAACGAGCTTTAGCTGGGGCAAACTTAGCTGTTGAACAATATAAAGGCGTAAAACTAATTTACGACAATCAAGAAGTAATTACAGAAGAGAAAATCCAAAATCGTTCCACTGAGCGTAGCCGTTCGCGTAGCGTTCCGCAGGAAAGTCCAAAATCCAAAATCGTTCGACTGAGCGTAGCCGAAGTCCAAAATTATCTAGCTGGTGCGGTTGTTGGTGAAGGCTTTGTGTTGTTTGCCAACGATCCGAAAGTGTTGCGAGATGCGATCAATAACGTCCAAGCGCCCGATCTGAATTTGACTAGCTCCCCCGAATACCAAAAAGCTACTAAAGAAGTGCCCAAAGGGGGTTTAGCTGTAGCGTTCTTAAATCTTCCCGTTGTGGCAAAATGGCAAGGCTTAGAACTGTCAGAACAACTTTATAACAGTGAAATTATTTCTCTGGCGTTGAATCCCAAAGGATTGCTAGCAGAAACTACATTTTTGACTTCATCAGAAATTCTCACTCCATCTTCGCCACTATCTAAACCTGTGGGAGCATTGCAGTATGTGCCAGCGTCAGCAGGGTTGGCAATTTCCGGCTCAAATTTGAGTAATTTGGGTGAGAGCGATTTAGCCAAACTCTGGAGACAAGCAACGGCTACTATATATGGTTCTGGGGAAGATGTGGTTTCTCGGTTAGCAAAACCTTTAGTGGATGTTCAAAAACGCTGGGGTATAAACTTACCAGAGGACATTTTTAGCTGGGTACTAGGAGAATACGCAATAGCATTATTACCTGAGAAAGAGCAAACAACCCCTCATTGGATTTTTGTGGTGGAAAAATCAGAGAGTGTAGAACAAGGTATTGCTCGTTTGGATGCGATCGCATCATCCAATGGACTCAGCATTAATCCCCTGACTATAGACAAGCAAAAAATCTCCGCTTGGACAGAGTTAACTACGGCGGCTAAAAAAAGTAATGTTAAAGAAGGAGCATCTTTCAGTATTGAAACAAAAGTGCGGGGATTGCATACAACTTTAGGAAATTACGAAATTTTCACTTCTGACTTAGAAACGATGAATGAAATTCTCACAACTAAGGATAATTCCTTAATTGACAATCCTAATTTCAAAGATAGTATTGCTGCGATTCCTCTACCAAACCAAGGCTATGTATATCTTGACTGGACAAAGAGCCAGAATTTTTTAGAGCGTCAAGTACCGATTCTTAAGCTAGCGGAAGTCTTAGGGAAACCGTTTTTTGATAATTTGCGATCGCTCACAATCAGCAGTTATGGAACTGACACGCGATCGCTCAAAGGTGGCGTTTTCTTCCAACTCAATAATTCCTGAGATTTTCATAAAGAAGAATTCAGGAGTCAGAATTCAAGAGCGGAGCCGGAGACGCTCCGCTTACGATCAGAATCAAGACGCATCAAGGGTTTTCTTTAGAAGAGAAAACCCTGCATTCAACAGAGGTAATGATATCCAAATTATAAGTTAGGGAATTGTCGCTACTGTTTATATCAACCAAACAAATTTTTAAAGGCGCTTTCCTTTTGTGGGTATTTACTTTGTGGATTATGTATTAACTCTAACTTGAAAATTATAGCCCGCTTCCACCATTACGATCGCGTAGAATCCTCAAAATTTCAGATAACTGTTGAGATTGTTCGGCTTGTGTCTGAACAATTGAATTTAATATTTGACTGTGTTGAGACTGGACGCTGAGAAGTTGAGCGATCGCTACTTGGCTTGTGCCTATTGTGCCGGTTAGTAATTCAAGACTGCTTACTTTCTGATTCAGGGTATCTAGACGTGAATAAATATCTTGAATTTGTTGGTCTGTCATACTGTTTTAGCGATCGTTACTTGATGAATTATTGCTTAATGAATTAGTGTTTATAACCTCAAAAATATCATTAGGTGTGCAATCTAGTACATTACATAAGACTTCTATGGTGTGAAGTGGTATTGAACGTACTCTATTGTTCTCAAGTTTCCTGTAGTTACTTTCTACAATCTTGATCGCGTCAGCAACTTGGCGTTGCGTCAACTCTCTTTTTAACCTTAATTCCTTAATTTTTATAGTCATTGGCATTTGCCAAGATTTCCTTTATTGTAGCTACTATCCGAGCGGTCGTTTATCGAGCGCTTATTAAACAAGATTATACAGAGGCAGCCTAGCAATTAGCTGTTTGCTTTCAAAACCCTCTATCGTGGCACATTTTAATGTGGCACAACCAACTGCAATTTCACTAGGATTTTTTCATTAGAATATGTATATATCATTACTAATTTAAAAGCCTGTTGGAGGGCTACTATGAAATACTGTCGCCCCCGACTTCAGTTTAGCGGCGGCTGGTTGTTGGCTATACTTACCGCCATCACAGCTACCCCTGTAATCGCAGAGACACCGAATTTTGGTACTTTCAACTTATCAGCAAACTTTAATCCAGCACAAGGAACAGTGCAGGGGTTTACAGGTGGTTCTTACTCATTGTCTGCCATAAGTAATCGCGATCGCGATCAAAAAGCCTGTATTGGTTTTGCCGATCCTAATCCAGATCACATTATGGTTTTGGAAAATGACTTTTCCCAGCTAACAATCCAAGTCGATAGCAACAATACCGACACGACTTTACTTATTCAAGGCCCAGATCAAAATACGATTCGTTGCGGCGATGACACTGGCAAAAGAAAAGATGCTAGCGTTAGCGATCGCAACTGGAAAAGTGGCACTTATCGGATTTGGGTAGGTACATTTAATTCTGGGGTCAAGCGTGATTATACTCTGACAGTGGAGCAGCAATGATGGGGAGTAGGGGATGAGGGGGATGTGGTTCGACTTCGCTCACCAACCGGGAGATCAGGGTAAGCGCATCTCAAACCCTATTGACACGGTAGTTTTGGGGTTCACCCAAAGCACAAATAAGTTCAAAATTACTACACTGAGCCAAGGGGTGGGATTGACATTTTCGTCTTTATGTGGTTAAAAAACATAAAAAGCTATTTGACCCATGTTTTTTCAATCATTTACGACAATTCGTCCTATTTTGAATGAAAAATTGATATTCAGATAAAGTTTTAAGCTTTTTGTCTGTATCAAGAGCTACAAAATTAGATGCGCTTACCCTGACCGGGAGATGAGGAGCTCTTAGCAGGGAGCAAGGCATAAGAGTTTTCCCCCTGCCCCCTGCCCCCCGCCCCTCTGCCTCTTTTCCATGCCCAATCCCCAATTCCCAATTCCCAATTTTTATGTGCAACACCTGAGACGATAATATGAGAGAGTAGCTTGTTGTGCTTTCCGAGGGTGCTATCTCGTGCTATCTATACTACGTGCTGACTTTCGTATCATATTTGAACGTGACCCGGCTGCCCGTAACTGGTTGGAAGTTTTATTTTGTTACCCTGGTTTGCAAGCCCTGCTATTCCATAGGCTGGCTCACTGGCTGTATGCTGTTGGTCTTCCCTTTATTCCTCGCCTAATTTCTCACGTGGCTCGGTTTTTGACTGGAATTGAAATCCACCCTGGTGCAGCAATTGGGCAAAGTGTGTTTATTGACCACGGTATGGGTGTAGTAATTGGTGAAACTGCGATCGTGGGAGACTATGCCCTGATTTATCAAGGTGTCACCCTTGGGGGTACTGGTAAAGAATGTGGCAAGCGCCATCCAACTGTGGGTGAAAATGTCGTAGTCGGGGCTGGAGCGAAGGTGCTGGGCAATATCCAAGTTGGCAATAATGTCCGTATTGGCGCTGGGTCTGTTGTTCTAAGGGATGTTCCTTCAGACTGCACTGTAGTGGGGGTGCCTGGGCGGATTATATATCGTTCTGGAGTCCGAGTTGCACCTCTGGAACACAATAATTTACCAGATTCGGAAGCTGAAGTGATTCGGGCTTTAGTAGACCGGATTGAGGCTTTGGAAGAACAAATACAAACTCTTGGGCGCGTCAGTTCTTCAGAAAAAACTCCTGTTTTAGTGGGTTGTTTAGCCGCTAAAGAGGATGAGCTAACTCACGATACTCGCTGGTGCAACCTCAAAGATAAGACGATCCAGCAATTTCTAGATGGTGCTGGCATTTAGTTAAACATAAATTTCTCTTTAAGCTCTTTATTCTGTGTTCTCTGCGCGGCAGTCGCTCATGGGGGAAACCCCCATGAGCAAGTGGCGTCGGGTTCCCCGACTTGAAGCAACTGGCACAGCGCTGAGAAAAAATAAGAGATTTTACGAGTCACCTTGAAAAGGCTAGGGTAAATCTTTTGACTCTTGACTAAATCACGGATTAATCGCTTCGCTAGACCACTCTTGCTGGTCATTACGGCAGTAAAGCCATCGATTTTGTGGTTCGCCGCGTAATTCTAAATGGTCTACTTGCACTGGGTTGAGTAGCAGTAGGCAAAAATTAGGCACTGGCTCAACAGGATCGGGTGCTGGTGGTGCAAAAGCTTCTGGGGTTTCAACTCTGGGTTTACCAGGATGGGGCCAAGCAAACTGTAAACGTGCAGCATCACTCAGTTCTTGCCACATTGTAATTCGGGCTGGTTGTAAATCCTGGTGAGAATCATCACTGCGAACTAGGGTCAAATCGCCAGTGATGCGGAATTGTTCTCGTGTATTGGGGAAGTACCAGCAAATTTCTGCCCAAGGTTGTTGCTGTATCTGGTCGGCTTTGGCGCTACGGGTATCGGTGATAAATTTTAGCTGGTTTGTATCTTCTAGAAAGCCGCGAAAGACTAGAGTCCGATTAGCGGGGCGGCCATTAGGCTGAACCGTTGCTAGTTGGAGGTAACGGGCATAAACAAGGCTGCGGTTGCGATGGAGTGCATGAGCGATCGCACCTCGCCAAGGAGCAAGAGACATTATACAATTCTGTTGGTAATCTAGCGCCAGGTATTCTTGAATATGCTACCACTTCAATACTCCTGGTTGAGCTACAGTGATTCCTAAAAGTTCTCTAACGCCAAGAAGCTTTAAGATTCCGGTGCTGTAAAATATGCGTACATAAATTATTAATATAAATAATACCTGATGAGTTCCTTACCCGCTAGTTGTGAGGCAAATCTATGCTTTCCAAAAAGCAGTCAAATCAGCCACAAGTAAGCCCTTAGTTGAATTTAGAAAAAGAAACTTTTGTGCAAATAAATCAGCATTCATTAGCGGAACTGTTAACCTTTATTGACTTTGCTGATACTCAGTTAACGATTGTCTTTATTTTATTAATGAATCTTGATGGTAATTTAGATAAAAGAATCAGGATCTACGCCGAGCGATCGCAACAGTTCGGCTAATTGGTCACGTTGTTTGGCAAGTTGAGCTTGTTTCATCTTTTCTTCTGGTGTTAAAAACCTACCCCCCCTGCTCCCAATATGGTTCGGTTAAGAGGAGACGCGATAAATCGCCGTCAAGACAAAGGACTGATTATTGTAAAGACGGCGATTTATCGCGTCTTTGCGATCTATAACTTTCATCAAAAAACTTTATCCGAACCGTATTGCCCCTGCTCCTTGCCCTACTGTCTTAGTTCTTTGATGTTTTTCATCACTTGTTGGTATAAGTCGTTGTTACCCTGACTTTGAAAAATGCTCGCTGCTTGTTCTAAGTCCTTGAGTGCCCCCTGTCTATCTCCATTGGTGGCGCGGGCATTTCCCCGGTTATTGTAGGCAGGGGCAAAGTTACGGTTGAGGCGAATGGCTTGATTGTAATCTGCGATCGCTCCCTTTGGATCTCCATTGGCAGCACGGGCATTTCCTCGGTTATTATAGGCGATCGCATATTTGGGATTAAGGCGAATCGCTTGACCGAGATCGTCTATTGCCCCTTTTTTGTCTCCATTGGCGGCGCGGGCATTTCCCCGGTTGTTGTAGGCTTCGGCATAGTTGGGATTAAGGCGAATAGCTTCACTGTAATCTTTAATCGCTTCTCTGTTACCTTCTAGTGAGGCACGGGCATTCCCCAGGTTGTTGTAAGCTTCAGCGTCGTTAGGGTTGATGCGGAGGGCTTGATTGTAATCTGCGATCGCTTTTTCTTTGTCTCCCAAATCAAAGTAGGCTAATCCCCGGCCGTTGTAGGCAGCGCCATATTGAGAGTTTTGACTAATTGCCTTACTATAGGATGCGATCGCAGCTTGTAAATCGCCGTTTAAATGCTGATTCTTTCCCTGAAGATAGAATTCCCCACCAATGGAAGTTGTAGCTGAACGACGGCTAGGTGTACTAACTCCTATTTCTGTCACCAAAACATTGTCATTCTTGCTACAAGAAACACTGCTAATTGCTGTCAATGTAGTGAAAATAGCTATGGTAAATAATTGATTTACCCTTGTTCGCTTTTGTCTAAATAAACGCCGTCTCATAATTTAATATAAACTGCCATAACACCTGAACGCAATTAGTACCAAAATCTAGATTTTAATTCTTTAACTCAATCGTTATTCTAACTTTTGATAGACGTTTCAAGTCAATTAACAAATTTACCAGATATTCAATATATTTATTTAATAGTTATATTAAGGAAAAAATATAAATTATAAAGTATAAAAATTGTCAATTCGGCTCTTTGTTATTGTCATCTCTCTACTTCTTGACAATGGATTTCTGAGCAGAAAGCTACTATTGCTCATGTTTTTTAAGATACTTTTTGAAAAAAATATATTTGAAGTATTAAGATTTTCTATAAATAATAACTCCACAAATTCTGACATTTGTAGCTTTATAGACAATTTACTCATCTTCTGTTTCACTCTCTTGAGTTTTAGGAGTTAGCCGCCAAGAGGTAGTTTTTTCAATATCTACAGACAGTTTTTCTAGATTTCTCCCTAAATCTTTTTGGAGTTTCTGAGTTAGTGTGATGGGAAAATCTAAATCAATATCTTGGGTTTGTGCTAGCCTTGCCAATTCTGAAAAAGTAGCTTTGATTGTAGTGCGATCGTAACTAGTCAGCTTATGATAAGAAGTTTCAGATATATTCTGAGCTTGCATGGCTTTTTTCATGCGTTCTTGCAAATGCTCAAATTCTGAATTCAAATACTTCCATTGTTGCTCAAGTTGTGAGTATCTAGTACTTAGTGATATTAAATCTTCCGTTGCGGGTTCGGGGTTGGCTTGGGCTTGTAAACCTAACAAATTTGAGTGGATTTGAGCAAGATAAATACAATCTAGGTAAGCATACTCTATCTGTTCTTCAGTCAGGGGACGTTTTCCCCAATCGCTTGTTTGTTCTTGTTTGTCGATATTGTTAAAGCTACAAAGTGCTGTGGCTATGGTTTTGAGTTGATAGTTAGCTAATGGCAAAAGATAGTAGGGAATTTTTTTTGCCATTTCCAAAGTGCAAGTAATATTTTTAGCTTTCTTGCTACCGAGAAATTTTATATCATAACTGGCATTGTGAAAAACTTTTTCAATGGCAGAATTTATCATAATTTCTTTAATAAACTCAGCTATAATATTAGGCTTGTCTAGCACATCTAAAAGGTAGACGCGATCGCCACTCATATCTTGAGGATTATCTAATACCTGAATCAGCGATAGTCGGGGATTACGACTTTTATAGTCAGCTACTTCTGTATCTATCCAAAGTTTTTTCACTTTGGTATATTCAGCAACAATGGCACTAATTTCGCTAGCGGAAGTAATGTATGGCATTGGCTAATATTTCCTGATATTGAAAGCATTGTAAGTAATCCATAGTTTTCTAAAGTAACATTTTGTGGGTAATTTTGCTGGCACTATATTGCAAAAATGCTGAAGTTTTGAGTTGTATAGGCTTAGATATCGCCAAACTGACTTAAATCTGATAACATAAGTCACTATCGCAAGGCTGCATAGTCTACCATTGAAAAAGCTAATCAGCATCTACATTAAATTCATCGGAGTTACAGAAGGTATGCAAAGGCATCTTGGTTAGCACTTCACATTTAATTGCTTTTTAACATCTGCTCCTCACCATGACACACAAATTAATTGCTTCCAGTAATCAATTCGGAGATAGATAATGAAAAAGCTAATTCTATTACTAGTTAGTAGTATTCTGGTAGTTGGTACTTTTGGCTGCCAAGAGGCTCCTAAAACTGGTTCGGAAACTCCTAGCACTACTAATGAAGCTGCTCAAGTACCAGCAAAACCGGCTTCACAGACAAATGAAACTGCCAAAGTTCCAGGAATACAAACAACTCCTTTAGCAACTAGCACAGATACTAAAGTTAAAACCGGTTCTGAAAAAACGGCAGCAACAAAAGTTAAGAGCGACCTAAAAACTGAAGTTAGCGCCAAGTTGAACAAAGGCTTACCAGGCAATAAGTTACAAGTTGAAAACAAAGAGGGTGAAATTACCCTCAAAGGCACAGCGACTTCTGCCGAAGAACTCAAGAAAGCTGAAACTTTGGCTAAGGAAGTTCAAGGTGTGAAGACTGTGAAAGTGGAAGCAAAAGTTGAAGCTGTGAAAAAGCCATAAAAGAATAACTGAATCTTTCAGTTAGCAATGGACTAGCTAAATCAGTTTACATCGTCATCAAAGATAAACAGGACTTACGTAAACGTAAATCCTGTTTATTCCACTTAAATAAGGGCGAGGAATTGGCAAGAGAAAAATCTTCACTGTAGATTTTAAGAAAATAGAAGAAAATTGAACTATAACTGGCAGATTGATTTAAGAACTTGTAACAACTCGATTGAAGATGTAGAGCGAGTTATATCTAGTTTTGGCAATAATTGGTACACGGAAGGATTCCCTTGCTGCATATAGACAAACTGGTAATCCATACCATTAGTAGTCACGCCCCAAGCTGATGTTTGATTGTCTAGACTTTTATATGCATAAGTGAGCAATTGCGGCAACCCTTCCAAAGCATTGAAACTACTATTTTTAGATTCAATTACTAGTATCAAAAAAGGCGTAGTTACTATGCTTTCTTGAGTCTTGCTAACAGCTAAGATATCCATCCGTCCTTTGATATTTGTATCTTCGTCTTTTACGTAGATGTCAGCAATATTTTCTTCTAATGTAATTTTAATACTGGGCTGATAGAAACCAGCTAACTTCATTAATGGTGCGAGAAATAGAAATTTTATTTGTCCTTCGGAGATTTTATCCTCTGAGTAGTATTCATGGTATACATTACGGATGAATTGTAATTCCTGGTGTTCAAATTCTGTGAGATTTTTTAACGTTAGTAATGATGTAAATGAGTCATTTAACTCTTCTGTTAATTTCAGAAGCTTTTGAACCTCTTTCAGCCTAAGATTTCTTGCATCTAAAGTAATTGTCATTGATTTACTCTTTCCTCGTTGAAGTTGCATATAATAATTCAGTTTATCTAGTTGCTGTTGAGCGTCTGCAATGAAATCTCGTGCTTGTGTTAACTCTAGCAGTATTGTGTTTTCTCTAAACCACGATTCTTTTACCCTCTCTGCGTTCTCTGCGCCTCTGCGGTTCAATAATCTTCAAATTTCCCCCCTACCCTCTTGCGAATTTTTAATTAGTTGATACACTTGTTCTTCATTAGCCCAGTTAACCAGCGCCTATGGTTCATATCAAGCGCGTGGAACTTACCAACTTCAAATCCTTCGGCGGTACTACCTCAGTCCCTTTGCTGCCGGGGTGTACTGTCATATCTGGGCCAAATGGTTCGGGTAAATCTAATATTCTAGATGCACTGCTATTTTGCCTCGGACTCTCCAGTTCTAAGGGAATGCGAGCCGATCGCTTACCAGATTTGGTAAATAACACTCAAACGTCTAAAGGACGCGCTTCTATCGAAGCTAGCGTCACTGTGACATTTGATTTGTCAGATGAAATTTCACACAAAGACACAAAGGCGCAAAGGGAGGAAGTAGAGGAGGCAGGGGAGGCAGGGGAAGTAGAGGAAGTAGAGGAAGAAAATCCAAAATCCAAAATCGTTCGACTGAGCGAAGCCGAAGTCCAAAATCGTTCGACTGAGCGACTTGTACTGAGCGAAGTCGAAGTAAGCCGAAGTCCAAAATCGGCAGAGTGGAGTGTTACTAGAAGGCTACGAGTCACTCACCAAGGAAGTTACACGTCGAATTACTACATCAATGGTGAATCTTGCACCTTGACAGAATTGCATGGGGAACTAAGTAACCTGCGGGTTTATCCTGAAGGCTATAACGTCGTGCTGCAAGGAGATGTCACCAGCATTATCTCGATGAATACGCGGGAACGACGGGAAATTATTGATGAATTGGCGGGGGTGGCGGCATTTGATCGCAAAATCATTCAAGCCAAATCAACTTTAGATGAGGTGAAGGAAAAAGAAGATAGCTGTCGGATTATTGAGACGGAATTAACTGCACAGCGCGATCGCCTTTCCCAAGATCGTGCTAAAGCTGAGAGATATCAAAAACTCCGCACGGAATTTCTGGCGAAACAATCTTGGGAAGCTGTTTTATCATGGCGATCGCTACAAGCACAACAAGAAAAGTTAGTTGGCGAAATTCAAACAGGCGATCGCAATTCTAGTGAACTCTCAACCCAACTCACAAATCTAAATTCCGAAATCGTCCAAAAAACTGCTGAACTCGAACAACTCAATGCCCATGTCAAAGCATTGGGAGAAGATGAACTCTTGGCGGTACAATCTACCCTCGCCACCCAAGAAGCAGAACGGAAACAACTCCAGCGTCAACTAACAGAATTAGAAACGGCTTCCCAAGAAACCGCCAAACGTCTGCTTCAAACTCAGCAAGAGATTCAAAAACACCGTCATTCCCTAGAAGAAATTGCCGAAACCCAAATTGTAGAGACGCGATTCATCGCGTCTTCCCAACAACAAAGAAACGAAGCGCACCAAGCCTTAGAAACCTCCCGCGAAGCCGCCGCCGAAATCGCCTCCGCTTCGGAAGCGTGGGTGCAGCAACAAACGGCATTCAACCGCCAAATTGAAACCCTGCTGCAAACTTTAGAACCGCAACGCACAGAAAAAGCACAACTCACAGAACGCAATAATCAGTTACAACAATTAATTTCAGAGCAAACCCAGTTAATTGAACGCGACGAACCGCTATTAGCCCAAAAACAAACCGACTGTAGTCAAATTGAAACGGAATTTAACGCCTCTAGCGAACCCATCCAAAATTTAGCCCAAAATCTCTCAGCCACAGAACAAGAATTGCAAATCCAACAGGAAACCCAAAAGCGGTTACTTTTTGAACAACGGGAAAAACAACGCCAGTTGGATAAAATAGAGGCGCAAACGCAAGCACAGCAAGAAGTCCAAGGAACCCAAGCGAGTAAAGTTATTTTACAATCGGGAATGCCTGGACTTTGTGGCTTAGTTGTGCAGTTAGGAAAAGTGGAACCCCGTCATCAGCTAGCTTTAGAAATGGCTGCCGGTGGACGCTTGGGACATATTGTGGTGGAAGATGATGGTGTAGCCGCAGCCGGGATTGAATTGCTCAAACAGAAACGTGCCGGGAGAGCGACTTTTTTACCACTAAATAAAATTCACGCTCCTAAATTTACTCAAGATGCAACGCTGCGTTTCGCTAGCGGCTTCGTTAACTATGCTGTGAACTTAGTGGATTGCGATCGCCGTTACAAAGATGTCTTTAGCTATGTTTTCGGCAACACAGTAGTATTTGCCAGCCTTGAGGCGGCGCGGAAAAATTTAGGGTTATATCGCATCGTCACCTTAGACGGCGAATTACTGGAAACCAGTGGTGCAATGACTGGTGGTAGCAACACCCAACGTTCGGCGTTGCGGTTTGGTACGGGTGAAGCGGCAGAATCTGATGAAGCGATCGCTTTAAGAAGTCGCTTGGTGGACATTGAGCGGGTTTTAGAGCGTTGTACTGAAGCGATCGCAACTTTGTCAGTCAGAGCCAAAAAACTTACCCAAGAACTCACAGAAGCGCGTCAGGCTAGGCGCGAACAGCAGTTGCAATTGGAACAGTTGCAGAAAGACATTAATAGTTTAACAGCGCAATTAGAGGGGACGCGATCGCAACTCGCCCAAAACAGCGAAAAGTTAGCCACCGCTCAATCCCGATTGGAAGTTTTAGAGCGGGAATTACCGGGACAAGAAACTCAGTTGCAACAATTGCGACACGCTTTAGCAGAGTTGGAAGCATCCCAAACGCCCAGTGAATGGCAACAAATCCAGGCGACAATTAAAATTCAAGAGCAACAATTGCAACAACGGGAGACAGCATTACGCGAAGCTGAACAAAGATTAAAAAATTTGGAAAATCAGCAACAACGTTTGCAAGAAAAAATCCAAGAAGCAGAAACGCGAATCACCGAATACGAAACCCAACAAACCTCTTGTAGAGACGCGATGAATCGCGTCTTTGCACAAACCACAACGATAGACGATCAAATCACCCAAACCCGTTTATCGTTAAATCAAATGGAACAAAATTTAGGCGAAGAGAAACAAAAACGCGACGCTACAGAACAGGAAGTGCGATCGCACCTTTTACGCCAACAACAATTGCAATGGGAAATCGAAAAACTCAAAGAAACCCAAGAGAAGCGGCGGGAGGAACTAATTGCACTGCAAAGCCAGTTGCGGGATATGGGAGCAGAATTACCAAATCCCTTGCCGGAAGTTCCAGATAAAGTAGACTTGGAAGAATTGCAGAAAGAATTGCGATCGCTTACCAAACGTTTACAAGCGATGGAACCTGTAAATATGCTGGCGTTGGAAGAATACGAACGCACTCAAAACCGCCTCCAGGAACTGACGCAGAAATTAGAAACACTAGAAGGGGAACGCACCGAACTACTTTTACGGATTGAAAACTTTACCACATTGCGGCAACTTGCCTTTAAAGAAGCCTTCGATGCTGTCAACGAAAACTTTCAATCAATTTTTGCCATTCTTTCCGACGGCGACGGCTATTTACAACTCGAAAATCCCGAAGATCCCTTTAGCAGTGGACTTAATTTAGTCGCACACCCCAAAGGAAAACCCGTACAGCGCCTAGCTTCCATGTCTGGGGGAGAAAAATCACTTACAGCCTTGAGCTTTATCTTTGCCCTCCAACGCTATCGCCCATCGCCCTTTTACGCCTTTGACGAAGTAGATATGTTCTTAGATGGAGCAAACGTAGAACGATTAGCTAGAATGATCAAACAACAGTCACAACAAGCGCAATTTATAGTTGTGAGTTTGCGCCGTCCGATGATAGAATCAGCCGAACGCACAATCGGCGTTACTCAAGCACGAGGAGCTTACACTCAAGTTTTGGGGATTAAGTTACAATCATCCAATACATCTGCTTGAGTTTTTGTTAATAATAGTGTATGGATAAACCGGATTCGAGATCAGGACTCGGTATAGAATGACCTCCGAACAGATAATTAGGCGTTCCGACATATTAAATACCCAGGTGATTACCCGCGACAATGGCAAGCGGCTAGGCATCATCAGTCAAGTCTGGGTTGATATAGATCAACGAGAGGTTGTGGCTCTTGGTTTGCGAGACAGCCTGATCTCCATTTCGGGCATACCGCGCTACATGTACCTCAACAACATCAGCCAGATTGGTGATGTCATCTTAGTTGATAACGAAGATGTAATAGAAGATATCGAAGTTGAATCTCTCAGCAATCTAATTAACTGGGAAGTAATTACAGAAACAGGTGAAGTACTAGGCAAAGTTCGGGGATTCAAGTTCAACGGCGAAACCGGAAAGCTTAACTCCATAGTCATCGCTTCTTTAGGATTGCCCCAAATTCCCGACCAATTTTTGAGTACTTACGAGTTCTCAGTAGATGAAATTGTCAGTACTGGCCCCAATCGGTTGATTGTGTTTGAGGGAGCCGAAGAACGGGTGAACCAGTTAACAACTGGTTTACTAGAGCGTTTGGGTATTGGTAAAGCGCCGTGGGAAAGGGATGCAGAAGAAGAATACGGCTATACTCCACCACGCCAAGTTGCACCAGGTAATCAACTCCCTAGTGGAGTGCCATTGCAGCCACCCAGGCAAAAAGTTCGTGCCCCCGAACCCGTAGCGCGGGAAGAGGAATGGAATGAAGACTATGTGGAAGAGGAAAGGCCACAGCGTCAGGTAATGAAGGCGCGGCAGTATGAGTCTATTCAATATGAAGAGGATGAGGAAGAAGATAACTGGAGTGAAGCAACGGGTAACGACAGGTATCAACAACCGCAGCCGCTAAAGTATGAAGCCAAGCCTTACAGCAAACCTTACGTTGACGAATACGATGATTATGACGATGTAGAAGGCGATGCTTGGGAAGATGAGCCGAAGCCTGTGAATATTCCTAAGAAAGTTAAGGAAAGACAGCCGGAATACGAAGAAGAAGGCGGATATTAAGTAATTCGTAATTCGTAATTCGTAATTGAACCGGAAAATTACGAAGTATTTTAAGATTAATTTAGCCCTTTCCTTACTTACAAGGAGAGGGTTAATTTTTTAGAATCATCGAACCACAGAGGCGCAGAGGACACGGAGGAATAATTTATATCAAGAAAACTGCTAGCGTCAAACAAAGGAAAATATAGTTGTGGACTTTCGAGCTTGAAAACCCGTTCTAGTTACTGGCAACTACTGCCTTATAAGCTGTTAAGCGATAAATTTTATTATAAGTAATCACCCGAACTTGATATCATTCCTAAATAGTCTGTAATTAATTTTGTTTAATTAGCGAAGACACTGTAGGCGATAGCTTTAATATTTTTTTGTTTGTCAACTTTCATTTTTATAAACCTTGCTACGATGCCCGATATCTATAACACTTACTAATAAAACATCATCGAAAATATCGTATATAACTCGATAATCGCCTACTTTAATTCGATATGTGTTTTCTTCACCCTGTAATTTTTTAATATCGTCCCATGCGATAAGACTATTATTTTCTACATCACTTTTAGCAGCATGATAGGCTCTTAAATCGTTTTCGTCCTCTTCATCTTCAATTTTTTGAAGTAGTGCATAAATTTCATCTAGGGTACTGTCGTAAGCTTGATTTAGCAGTACGTTGATAGCTTTGATTAATTGTTCGCGTTCGTGTTCAGTTTTCATAATTAAGCCTCTTTAAGATTGTTAAGTTTGATTAATTTCTCAATTCTTGAAAACTCAATATCATCTAAGGGTAATAATCCTTCGTCCACGTCGGCAAAGTCTTCGTCCAATGGTTCAAGGGTGGAAAGGGTTTCCAAGAGGGATTTTTTCTTGATGGGGGAAATGATGGCGAAGGGGATACCGTTTTAGGTAATAGTGAGGGGTTCGCCTGTTTTTTGGGCTTGGTTGAGTAGGGTTTGGATGGTTGCGGGGAGGTCGGAAAGGGTGATTTGTGTCATGGTGGGTTCTGGGGTTAGCGGATGGGGACTTGGCGCACATCTATTTTACCTGTGACGGCGTTGGTGATGAGGGCGGTGCGATCGCAATAGTCGCTAAAACAGTTTGTAACTAATTAGTTAACTGTTCAGAAACTCCCCAAAAACTGCTAGCGTCAAACAAAGGAAAAATATCGTTGTGGACTTTCGAGCTTGAAAACCCGTTCTAATTACTGGCAACTGCTGCCTTATATCCAACTCCAGTGGCAAACAATCGCCAAGGGACTTACTGGTATCTTGGGATACGTGCTGGCGACATTAGTGTTGATAAATCTTGCCGGCAAATTGGCAATTCCCTTCGCACAAGGTAATGTAGTAGCGATCGCTCAAATAACTGGTAGTTGTGCCTTAGTATTTCTTGTCAGAGGATTGTTTCAGTCTATACAAGATATGTACATGGCGAAAGCTGCTTTGAGAGTTGCTTTTCATCTCCGCCAGCAAGTCTACGCACACCTTCAAAAGCTAAATCTCAGCTATTTTGAAACTGCAAAAGCGGGTGATTTATCTTACCGCCTCACGGAAGATGTTGACCGCGTTGGCGAAGTGGTAAATAAAGGATTTCACGACTTTATCCCCTGCATTTTGCAGTTGTTGGCAATTCCGATTTACATGATTTACCTAAATTGGCAACTGACATTAGCAACGGTGATAGTTGCGCCACTGATGGGTATTTTAGTTGGCTGGTTTGGTGAACGGTTACGCAAGTATTCCTTAAAAAGTCAAAATCGCGTGTCGGGTTTATCAGCCATCCTTGCGGAAGTTTTCAACGGTATTCGTTTGGTACAGGCTTTTGCTGCCGAAAATTACGAAATCGCCCGCTTTGGCCATGAAGCAGAACGTAGTCTCAAAGCCAAATACTCAGCCGAACGCCTGAAAGCGATTCAGATTCCCATTGTCGGATTTTTGGAAGCCTTAAGTGCCTTATCATTACTGATTGTGGGAGCGTGGCAAATTTCCCAAAACAATTTGACAGTGGCGAATTTTTTCAGCTATTTGGCGGCGGCGGCGTTGTTAATCGATCCCATTGGTCATACTACTAACAACTACAACGAATTTAAGCAGGGTGAAGCATCTGTTGACCGGGTTTTTGAATTGATGGCAATTCAGCCGACGGTAATCGAAAAGATAAATGCGATCGCTCTGGCTCCAGTCAATGGCAAAGTAGAATATCGTCATATTTCCTTTGCCTATAAGCCAGGTGAACCCGTATTAAAAGATATCAGTTTGTTGGTATCACCAGGTGAAGCGATCGCTCTTGTGGGCGCTTCTGGGGCTGGTAAAACCACATTTGTCAATCTCCTCCCCCGTTTTTACGACCCCGAAGTTGGTCAAATATTCATTGACGATGTTGATATTCGAGATGTGAAACTGCATAGTCTGCGGCGACAAATTGGGATTGTTCCTCAAGAAACCATCATGTTTTCGGGGACAATTGCCCAAAATATCGCCTTTGGACAAGATGTTTTTGACATGGAAGCAGTGAAAGAGGCGGCGAAAATTGCTAATGCTCATCAGTTTATTAGCCAACTGCCAGAAGGTTATCAGACTTGGGTAGGCGAACGTGGGGTAAACTTATCAGGAGGACAAAGACAAAGAATTGCGATCGCTCGTGCTGTTCTCCTCAATCCCCAAATCTTGATTCTTGATGAGGCGACATCAGCATTAGATTCCGAATCAGAAGCGCTGGTACAGGAAGCGCTGGAAAGATTGATGCAAAAACGCACAGTATTTATTATTGCTCATCGGTTATCAACCGTGAGACGGTGCGATCGTATTTTAGTTCTCGAACAGGGACAAATTGTCGAATCGGGAACTCATGAAGAATTATTAGCCCTAGAGCATCGCTATGCTCGGTTTTATGCCCAGCAGTTTAGTTAGCAGTGGAGAAGACACAGAGGGTTAGAGAAAAGTAGAACTGAAGACTTTAATACCCAAACTTAATAATTTGAAAATTTTGTATCAGAATTATTCCTCTTTCCTCTCTCTGCCTCCTACGGTGTACACACAATAATTTAATTACCTCAAATCCCATTTTGTAAGGTGTGTTATGCCAGAGGCTAACGCACCATCCTAGTACTAGCTGAAACCACTACTTTTATCTTCGATTTCAAAAGTTTGTGTTGGATTGACTTTTTTGGTTGATTACTTTGTCCTGATGTCACAAACTCGATTGCGAGATTGATGATATTTTATTTTTGCACCAACTCCTTGATCCCAATCGCTATACAAGCTATGACACTCAATTTATATTTACTGCGACATGGAGAAACTACTTTTAGTCAAAGTGGTAATTTCTGCGGTGAAACTGATGCGGAGTTGACAACAGAGGGGATGCAGATGGCATCCGGTTTTGCCGATGTTTATCAAAGCTTGTTGTGGGAGGCTGTTTATGTTAGCCCGATGAAGCGCACAATTGCAACTGCCAAGCCATTTTGTGATGCTATTGGTATGGATATGCAGTTGCGTGAGGGACTTAGAGAAGGTAGTTACGGCGAATGGGAAACTAAGAGTAAATCCTTTGCTCAAGAGAATTACGCAGAAAACTATGTAAAATGGTTGACAGAACCCGCTTGGAATGCACCACTAGGTGGAGAAACTGCGGTAGATATTGCTAACCGTTCTATGCCTGTAATTGCTGAAATTCAAGAAAAACATCCCCAAGGTAATGTTTTAGTAGTTTCCCATAAAGCCACGATTCGGATTATGCTTTGCAGCTTACTGGGAATTGATTTAGGACGCTATCGCTATCGGGTGAATATTTTGGTTGCGTCGGTAAGTATGGTTAAATTTGACGTTAATGGCCCATTGTTAGAAATATTAGGCGATCGTCATCATATACCCGATCGTATTCGCTCTCGTCCGGGAACATAATTGGCAAAAAGTTTTGTTATGAGTGGGATGCAAGCCTGCTTTGACAATACATTGCAGAATCTTCATGAGCAGATAGTTCTGAACCCATAAGTTGTTTTAGTGTTTCACTCTGTTGCTTCCAATATTTTATATACTCAGTCTTACCTTCTTTGGTATAGACATTAGCATCCTGTAAAACCACAGGAAAAACTTTTTGTTCATAATTCTTGCGTTTCATGATTTCAACAGCTTCAAACATACAGTATTCCGAGCGTAAATATTTGTTGCTGACGACAACAATCACATAGTTACCACGCCCGATTTCTTGCATGAAATTCTGTATACTCTTACCTAGCGTTAAGTAGTTGCGATCGCGAATTAAGTTGTAACGTTCAGAAATAAGTGCTTCACAAATTTTATCAACTAATTCTTCGCGTTGACTGCCTAATTCACTCTTGTTATCTTTCCATGCGTATGATATGTATAGGACTATAGGAATCATATTTGATTTCTGAAAATATCTCAGTAGTCTTGTAGTGTGTTACGGCTTCCGTAACGCACCAAAACCTTCTCTTGGTGCGTTAGCCTACGGCGTAACACAACGCCAGTTCGCTCAAGTCGGGAAACCCGCCCACACGACTGGCTCCCCTACGTGTATTTCAAAAATCAAATACTAGTCCTATATGTCTATACAATTTAGTTAAAATTTTTTGTAGAGACGTTGCATTGCAACGTCTCTTATTAGATTATTTGTCGTGTAAATTACAGCAGATATAATCTCAATAAGTCTATCCGCATGAAAAAGAAAATAGCTGTGATTTTACTATTTTCTAGACTGAATTGCCTGGATTAACTCATAAAAAGGTTGCCAATTATCTTCTTGAGCAATTGCTTCCCAAATAGACTCAATCACAGGTCTTAATAATGCCGTTTTGGGATTATGAACAGCAAGTGTTTGGGCAACTACATCAGTGCGTAGGCGTAGCCCGTCGTAGACATCGCTATCAAAATCATTCAAGATTTTATGGTATAGTATGCACCAATCATCAAAAATTCCTGACGCACCTGGTACTGGCACAATATCTGAATTATTCATCACAAAACCTGGCTCATCTCGCCATTTCGATGAAAAAGTTCGAGCCATCTCATAAAAAAACTGGTGATAACCAACTTGGCTATCTTTCAAGAATTCAACCGTTAGATTCAACAGTTCCGCAGCTTGTGGATGTGGCAATTCCACAAAACCCAACTTTTTCAACATCAAAGAACTGTATTCAGCTTGATAATATTCATCAAACCTTTCTAATGCAGCTTCCATTTCGCCTTTATCAATAATCGCCTTTAAAGGTTCCTGGAGCATTTGTAAGTTCAACTGGCAAATACTTGGTTGATTCCCGTAACAATAGCGTCCATAATAGTCAAAATATGCAGCTATAAAGGATGGGTTATAACTCGGAATAAATGCGTAAGGCCCATAGTCAAAACTCTCTCCAGTAATCGACATATTATCAGTATTCAGGACTGCATGACAAAAACCAGCCGCCATCCACTGCGCTACTAGTTTTGCAACTCGTTTAACTAATTCGGCGTAAAACAGGACATATTTGTCTTGTTCACTACTCAAGTATCGATAATACTGCTCAATTACATGGTCTAACAGCTTCTTAGTTAAATCTGGACGTTGGAAATAGTGCAGTCGCTCAAAAGTGCCAAACCGAATATGAGAACTGCTCATTCTAATCATCACAGATGAGCGGGTAGGCGAAGGTTCATCGCCCCGCCAGAGGGGTAAACCTGTTTCAACCATGCTTAAACAGCGTGAGGTATTTACACCCAAATGGTGCAGTGCTTCTGCTGCCAGAACTTCCCGCACCCCACCTTTAAGCGTGAGCATACCATCGCCTCCACGGGAGTAGGGCGTTCTCCCAGAGCCTTTTGTGCCAAAATCGTATAATTCGCCATCATTCGCGCGGACTTGCCCATAGAGAAAGCCTCTACCATCACCCAACTGTCCGTTATATTCACCAAATTGATAGCCGTGGTAACGTAGTGCTAACAAGGGTTTGCGCTCCTGAAACTGGCCAAAAGCTGTGATGAAATCTTCGTCTTTGACTACTTGAGGGTCTAAACCCAAACGAGGTAGTAGTGCATCGTTACGCCAACGCAAGAGGTGTTGGGGAAATTCTGCTGCCGCCACCTCATCATAGTAGTCATCACCTAGAGATTCTAAGGCGCTTTCGTAGTTGAGGGAGAGAAAAGGATTGCTAGAATTTTTGTAGTTTGGAGTTTCAGCCAGAGTCATTACGAGCAAAGCTTAATTCATTCTTCCCTTAATACTACCTCTGGCTTCAACATCAGCATAGACGCAAAAAGCGACCATATCTAAAATATGGCAGCGCCACCATCAAAATCTAGAGCGCATAATGAATAAAGTTTTGCAATTAAAGAAAAATTTAACTCAATTAGCTATTTTAGACGCTACATTTGAGATTTTTGGTTCAGAATCACACCAATATCAATTAAAACCTTGCTTGAGTAACAAAGATATTCAAGTGTTTGAATCCAGATGCAATATTAGTTTACCAAGTGAATATAAAAACTTTCTGTTAGAAATTGGCAATGGTGGTGCGGGGCCAGGATACGGCTTATCTGGACTATCGGGGATTGAATATGAAGATGTCATCCCAGAAAAACTATACCAAGAGAAGTACGAAATTCTCTCTAAACCATTTCCTTTAACAGAAGCGTGGAATGATTTAGATTTGATTGTCAAGAATAGAAATGATGCTTACTTTGACAATAAGTTTATCCAGGGTACTCTCACCATTGCAACTTATGGTTGTGGAATTGATGCCATATTAGTCATTACTGGGGAGCAGTCAGGAAAAATCTGGATAGATGACCGTACTAATGATAATGGGATATATCCTGCTTCTTTGGATTTTTGTCATGCTTTCCATGATACCGATGATGATTATCATCCAAATAACAATGAGGAGCAGCCTTTAAGTTTTTATGATTGGTATGAAGACTGGCTGAATCGAAGTTTGTATCAAATCCGCCAGTCTTCGGAAATTTAACCTTAATTAAATCAAACTGAGTTTTTTACTTTTTAATTGGCTGTGATGCTGGTTGAGTAGTTTCTACTGGGTTTGATGTTGGTGAAGTAATTCCTACTGAATTTGATGTTGGTTGTGATGCCTGTGAAGAGAGAATTTGTTTTACTTGCTGGTTATAAGTTTGCAAAATTGATTGAACCTGTTTTTGTTGATCTTGATTCAGATCCAAAGATTTTAACACTATTCTGATTCTCTGACGGGATTGCAGGGCTGCCTTAAATTTAGTATCTTGGGACGGGTTTAATAGAGCTTCAATATCCTTATCTCTTTGTTGGCGAGCCAACTGAATTTGTAGGCGCTGTTGCTTTGTGAGTTTAATTTTTTGGTGTGCTGTAGGACTATTTTGAGTTTTTAAGGCTGGTTGTGTAGTGGGGGAAGTTGGAACTGGTGCTGCCAAAACCACTCCGTGCAATATGGTAGCAAAAGCGAAGATAGTAGAAAATACAGATAAGCGCTTTATGGAATTAATAGACATTTTGAAAAACTCCTCAATCATCTAAAAGAAATTCACCCATTGGCTCATTGTCGAGATGGTGAATAAACATTACTCTTGCATTTGCTTGTGGAGTTGTTGTGTATTTATTATGGATTTACTATGAATTTCTAGATGCTGTAAACTAATGTCTCAATTTTTTGATTGACTGTATATAAATAAACATAATACACAGATACCGAACTTATTTAAGAAGTTCGGTATCTATACACTGTTAGAAAATAGCTGCTTAAAATTTTGGTGCTTGCCAATTAGTATTTGTAAGACTTGTCATAATATGATCTTCCCATTGGCCATTAATTAATAAATAGTCTCTAGCATATCCTTCAATGACAAATCCGAGTCTTTTTAAGACATTGCCACTGCGTCGATTGTGAGGCATATAATTAGCCATAACTCGGTGAAAATTTAACTCTTGAAAGAGATATTGAGTTGCGGCTTTTAGCCCTTCTGTCATATATCCTTTACCTTGTTTACTTTCAGCAAGGCTATATCCCACGTAGCAAAAATGAGCGGCTCCTCGGACAAAATTGCTAAAATTGACCGTTCCAATAATTACAGTAGGATTTTTTTTTGTAAAAATAAATAGCTTTAATGATTGCCCATTAATAAATTCGAGAAAACTATTCTCTATCTGATATTGCCAATATTCTTCAGTGAAAAAACCATCAGCCCATAGAGGGTAGAATGGGGTGAGATAAGTTTTGTTATAAATGAAGTATTTGAGAATTTGGGGTATATCTTCATGAATCGCCGCTCGTAACAATAGGCGATCGCTAGTAATTAGTGGCAGTTCTGATATCATAATCGACGGGATCTATTCCCATGCACGTTCTCTAAATTTTATAAATTCTCTCATACCTACGGTTTAGCAGCAGCAGTTAGAACTGTTTTGCCCCATACCCTTTACAACAGATAGGGTGAGTATTTTTGCTGGTAATCTGCCATTCCACCAAAATCTTGATAAGCTGATGTCTAATATCTAGAGCGCAAGGATTGAGAGCCAATGGGTGATAAAGCACGGTGCGGGGCATAACTTCGATAAAATCGCTTTGCCCAAACACTGTACCGCAGGAAATTCAACCAAAAGACAGTTCTTGATTAACCCAGTCTACAAGAAGGATAGTGATGTGGTGGGAATACGCTACGATTGGCAGGAATTAGAGATTCGGGCGATATACAATATGCCATTGCTAGAGCTTATTTATCAAGCTGCTAGCGTGCATCGCCAATATCATGACCCAACAAAAATACAAGTTTGTAAGCTTATATCCATTAAAACGGGAGGTTGCCCAGAAGATTGTAGCTACTGTGCCCAATCTTCCCGCTATAAAACAGAGGTAAAGGCGGAAGCACTCTTAGAAAAGGAAACGGTTGTTAACATCGCCCAGAAAGCAAAAGAAACTGGTGTTAGTCGCATCTGTATGGGTGCTGCTTGGCGCGAAGTGCGGGATAACTCACAATTTGAGGAAGTCCTGGAAATGGTCAAGGATGTGACTGCAATGGGTTTAGAAGTGTGCTGCACTCTGGGTATGTTGACGGCGAATCAGGCTAGGAAATTAGAAGAAGCGGGACTTTACGCCTACAACCATAACTTAGATACCTCGCAGGAATATTACAACACAATTATTACCACGAGAACTTATAGCGATCGCTTAAATACAATAGAAAATGTCCGTCAGACCAATGTTACCGTATGTTCCGGCGGTATCCTGGGTTTAGGCGAAACCGTCGATGACCGGGTTGGAATGTTACAAACTCTGGCAAGCTTACATCCGCATCCAGAGTCAGTACCAATTAATATTCTTTCACAAGTACCGGGTACACCCTTAGAAAATCAGCCTGATGTCCCTATTTGGGATATTGTGCGAATGATTGCCACAGCTAGAATTTTAATGCCAGCTTCTGATGTGCGTCTGAGTGCTGGTAGGGCTAGACTTTCTCAAGTTGAACAAGCTTTCTGCTTTATGGCGGGAGCCAATTCTATCTTTTCCAGCGACGACAATAAAATGTTGACGGTGACAACTCCCTGTCCAGATTATGATACTGACCGAGAAATGCTGAATTTACTTGGTTTAGGAATGCGTCCACCTTCCCAAAGACAGGAAAAGCTAGCAAGTCCGGCTGTTGTAGGATAAATATCTTCTTGTGGAATGGGTGTCTCACCCGTCCCTGATTGAGGGCAGGCAAGATGCCCGCCCCACAAGAGTCTTGGTTAAATTATCTTGGCAGTCCGCAGACCGAACAACAGACCGACTGATAAACCAAAGAACAAAGCTAAAAAGCCGATGTAAGCTGCAATTGCAAACATTTATTTTTCTCCACAATACTTCCTAAATCTATTGAATCATTAGTTATTAGTCATTTGTCATTTGTCATTTGTCATTGGGGCATGGTTGTTCTTGTCTTCCTCATCTCCCCCACTTCCCAGATTGCGATAGAATACAGCCCACGAGAGCTTGTTTGGGGTTAAGCAATGACTTCTGTAATTAATGTAAATTTACCAGAGCAGTCTTATGAAATTGCGATCGCATCTTCGAGTTTAGATCAACTGGGTCAACAGATGGCCAATCTGAAGCTAGGCAAGAAGATACTGCTAGTTTCTAATCCGACCATTTTTAAGCATTATGGCGAAAGAGCAATTACATCCCTGAAATCTGCTGGATTTGAAGTTGCTAGCTGCACCTTACCACCTGGTGAACGCTACAAAAACCTCAATTCCATCCAAAAACTCTACGATGTCGCCTTAGAAAACCGCCTAGAACGTTCTGCTACTATGGTGGCTTTGGGCGGAGGTGTGATTGGCGATATGACTGGCTTTGCCGCCGCAACCTGGCTGCGTGGCATTAATGTTGTCCAAGTGCCTACAACTCTCCTGGCGATGGTAGATTCGGCAATTGGTGGCAAAACTGGTGTAAATCATCCCCACGGCAAAAACTTGATTGGGGCATTCCATCAGCCGCGCTTGGTTTTGATTGACCCAGATGTGTTAAAAACCCTTCCGATGCGCGAATTTCGGGCAGGAATGGCAGAAGTTATTAAGTACGGTGTAATTTGGGATGCTGAATTGTTTACCCAGTTGGAAGCAAGTAAACGGCTCGACCAACTCCGCTATGTAAAACCTGAACTAATAAACAGCATATTAAATCGCTCTTGTCAAGCCAAAGCTGACGTTGTTAGCAAAGATGAGAAAGAAGGCGGATTGCGGGCGATTCTCAACTATGGACATACTATCGGTCATGCAGTGGAAAGCTTGACTGGTTATCGTTTAGTAAATCACGGTGAAGCCGTAGCCATTGGTATGGTAGCAGCCGGCCAAATTGCTGTGGAATTGGGAATGTGGCAAAATGTTGACACGGAACGTCAAAATGCTTTAATTCAAAAAACGGGTTTACCGACTCAGTTACCATCTGGGGTGGATATTGAAGGAATTATTGAGGCGTTGCAACTAGATAAAAAAGTAAAAGCAGGAAAAGTGCGATTTGTTTTACCAACGCAAATTGGTGTAGTTACAGTTACCGATGAAGTACCATCTGATATTATTCGCCAAGTGTTACGAGGAATGTGAACAATATAAAAATTAGTTGCTCTGTCCTTCAATTACGAATTACGAATTACGAATTACGAATTACTGAGCCATGATACTCCAAGCCAAAAATCAATTAACCTTGCAAGAGTTCCTAAATCTTCCACCAGGTGAAGGAGATATAACTTATGAACTTGTTGATGGTCAAGCAATTCCTAAAATGTCACCAAAAAAATTCCACTCTAAACTTACTCGCGCACTTCTCAATTTGATTGAACAATGCTGTGAGGGAAAAGGAGAAGTTTACCCAGAATTAGCTGTCGCATTAACCCGTCAAGGGCGAGATTGGGTACCAATACCAGATATTTTATATATTTCTAATAAACGTTTACCCCCTGACTGGGACCAAGAAGGAGCATGTTCTGTTCCTCCCGATTTGGTGATTGAAATTATTTCGCCGGGACAAACCTTTGGACAAATGGCAGCTAAAGCCAAAAACTATTTGGACGCTAAGGTGCTGCGGGTATGGGTGGTAGATAGTAAAGCCAGAAGTATTACTGTTTTTTATCCAGATGCAGCACCACAAACTTATATGGGAGACGAATTACTCACAGATTCCCTATTCGAGGGACTGGAATTTACTGTTGAGCAGGTGTTTCAAAAGGCGAAAATACCATTAAATGCTGAATAGCACACTTTTTGCATCTAGCACAATTTGACGCATATCTATCTTGCAGAATTGCCGAGATAAATTCTATTTTGACGTGAGTTAGATGCTACTCAAACTTATATCTACGTGATATTTTCATATCTTTAAATAAGCAACTTCCTATTTTTGAAACTGCGGTTCTTTCTGCGGTTGCTGCTGGCTATTTGTTGGTTGCAGTTTCTGAAATAAAGCTGGTGGCGTAGCTTTACGGAATGCACCGCAGTACTGCATCGTCATAACTGCTTTAAAAGCCCAATGGTCTGTTGGTACATCACTAAAGGGATTCGGTAAAGTTTCTGCTTGATTTTGGATACAAGCATTCAAAACTTGATTCGACTTTGCTGGTGTGTCGGTAGTAGGTTCTTGAGATTTAACAGGAGTAACAAAGCTAGTAGTAGCTAGCACTACGACTGTTACCAGAAGTTTGCAGTTCATAATTTGAGTTTTCTAGGGATGAAAGTCCACCCTATGTTAGTTCCTAAGCTGTTGCCCAGGAACTAAAATAACCTAAGCGTTAGAAAACATGGTAAGCATTACTAATAGAACAACTAATGCACTAATCCAAAGAGCTAACGATCCCCAACTAACTGAATCTTTTTGTACTTTTTGCCAGAAATTGTTAACTAAGTTATTCCGAATTGCCATTTTATAACCTCCAATTTTTATTAAACTTGCACTTACTCAAGACATGAAGCCTGTATTGAGCAAAGAAAAGTTCATCTTTGGGGAATCAGCCTTTATTTGCTGATTCCCAGAGACTAATCCAAGGATTTCCAAGAAATAAATTATCCATCTTGTGGCGTAGGCATCCTACCCGCCCTGAATTTGGGACGGGTGAGGACACCCATCCCACAAGAAAATTTGGGATGTTTTTTTATTTGTCAGTCCCCAACAGAGATTTAAATTAAACCGTGCAGGGATGTCTACGATAATGCGTGTGTCTTAACGCATTACTGATTTAAAAAACGAACAAAAATTTACAAAAAGATATTTGTTGATGCTTAACTATATTTTCTCATACGTAACTGTTTACACTGAGAAATTTGGTAATTTTGAGAAAATTCTTAACGTTGTCTTAACCAGGTATAAAAGGTAGTGTTATTTAAATCAAAAACTACTTAAATACTGGTTATGTTTCACTTTCACTCATGATTTATCTAGACTTGAAAATAGACACAATTAATAGTGAAATGGTAGGTAAATAATGGTGCAACAAATAAGACAGAATGAACCGCAATATATCTGTATCATTCCAGTTGAGAGAATTACAGCTAACCAAGATGAAGAAATTATCACCTTTGGTGTGTCAGCCGACGATGCAAAAAAACAAGGTGAAGAATTGTTAGCATCTACCTATGGTTGTAATAAATCACAAGTTTTAGAATTGATCCAGCAAGCACGAATTGAACCAATAGCTCAGTGGTGTGCCCCTAAAGACCGCTAAAACTACTTATGACGGTCTTGGCAATAGTAAGTATTAGCACCCAAAATGGTATGCAAATATTTGGCTTACCTGTATGAAGGAGCAATGAATCTATGACCGATGCAAAGCAAACTTCCCCGCGCCGCCGTCGCTCTTGGGCAGAGCCATATAAAATCAAGGTGGTTGAGCCGTTAAAAATCACTACTCGCGCTGAACGCGAACAGGCGATCGCACAAGCCGGTTACAATACTTTTCTACTGCGTTCTGAAGATGTCTACATTGATTTGCTCACTGATAGCGGTACTTCAGCTATGAGCGATTACCAATGGGCAGGGATGATGCTGGGAGATGAAGCTTATGCCGGCAGCAAAAATTTTTACAACTTAGAAGCAAGTATCCAAAAGTATTACGGCTATCGCCATATTGTACCCACTCATCAAGGGCGTGGTGCAGAAAACATTCTTTCTCAAATACTGATTAAACCAGGTGACTACATACCTGGCAATATGTATTTCACCACAACCAGGTTGCATCAGGAGTTAGCTGGCGGCACTTTTATCGATGTGATTATTGATGAAGCCCACGATGCCCAATCACTGCATCCATTCAAGGGTAATGTAGACTTACAAAAGCTCACAGACTTAATTGAGCGAGTTGGAGCAGAACGTATTCCCTATATCAGCGTCGCCGGAACCGTTAATATGGCTGGCGGACAGCCGATTTCAATGGCTAATATGCGAGCGGTATATCAGTTAGCCCAAAGCTACGGTATCCACATTATTCTTGATGCCACCCGCGCTGTGGAAAACGCTTACTTTATCCAGCAGAAGGAAGAGGATTATTCTAACCAGGCGATCGCTACTATCTTACGCGAATTTTGCTCCTATACCGACGGTTGCACTATGAGCGGCAAGAAGGATGCACTGGTTAACATTGGCGGTTGGTTGGCTCTCAATGACTATAATCTTTACGAAGAAGCACGTAACCTAATAGTAATTTATGAAGGTTTACATACTTACGGTGGTATGGCTGGCCGGGATATGGAAGCTATGGCACGCGGTATAGAAGAGTCAGTTCAAGACGATCATATTCGTGCCCGTGTCGGTCAGGTTGAGTATCTCGGACAAAAGCTTTTAGATTGGGGTATTCCAATTGTTGTACCTATTGGCGGTCACGCCATTTATTTAGATGCCAAACGCTTTTTACCACAAATTCCCCAAGACCAATTTCCGGCACAACGTCTAGCAGCAGAACTATATCTAGAGGCAGGCATTCGGGCAATGGAACGGGGCATCGTTTCGGCCGGGCGCAGCAAAGAAACAGGCGATAATTATTATCCAGAGTTAGAACTAGTCCGTTTAACTATTCCCCGCCGTGTTTACACCCAGGCTCACATGGATTTGACTGCTGAAGCCGTTGAAGAAGTTTATTATAATCGCGATCGCCTACGCGGACTCAAAATGATTTATGAGCCGAAGTATCTCCGCTTCTTTCAAGCAAGATTTGAATTGCATTAAAGGAGGCATTGGGCAAAAGAGGCAGAGGGGCAGGGGGAAGGGTGCAGAGGAGAGGAATTTTCCCCCTGCTCCCCTGCCCCTTTTCCTCTTATTGACCAAAGCCAAGTATCGATATTCTTGATAACCACTGCTAAAGTTGATACAGCACACAACTATGATGTTATGAGTGCAAAATTTAAATCTGTAGAAACTGCAATCAAAATTAAGTCAGTAAATCAGGATTTTCAAGTCAATATTATGGAGCCAATTCAGCCACAACAGCGCCGCGTCGCCGATCAAGTGTTTCAGCAATCCCTCGATCAGTTGGAGGATATCTTACAAGAAATTTCAACTGAGGAAGAAGAAATTCCACAACTCCCCCAAGTGCATACTACTAGTGTCAATGAAGTCGAACTCAATCAAGATTTGATCGCTATTGATTTAGCGGCCCTTGAGGATGCAGTTGCTGATATTGAACAATATCTCGAAGAAAAAACAAAAAATTTATGATTTATGAGTTCTAACTCCTAACTCATTTGCCGCCGAGCTTCGTACAACATTAAAGCGGCTGCGATCGCTACATTCAAAGATTCTACCCCAGGATTCAAAGGAATTCTGACTTGCTTATCTGCGATCGCTGCTAAATCTGCCGACAATCCAGCACCTTCATTTCCCAGCAAAATCAGACTGGGTTTGCGCCAGTCTACATCCCAATAAGTTAAAGTCGCACTGGGTAAGGTTGCCACTACCTGCATTCCTGCTTGCTGACTTTGTTGAACTGTAGCTTTTAAATCTTCGGTCACGGCCGTTGCTAGGCGAAACCATTGCCCTGCGGAAGCCCGGAGAACTTTTGGGCTGTCTAAATCTACACTATCTCTACTTACCCACAACCCTGATGCTCCCACCGCAGCAGCAGTGCGAATTATCGTCCCCAGGTTGCCTGGATCTTGTACGGTTTCTAAAGCTAGAATTAAACCAGTCAATGGTAGTTGAGTTTGGCTATCGCTTCGTTTTGCCGTTGCCACCACACCATCAGGTTGGACTGTAGTAGCGATCGCATTTAATACTTCTTCACTGACAATCTCGGCGCGATCGCTTTTACTACAAGCTTCTTCCCAGAGTGACGAGTGGGCTACTTGCCAATCTGGAGTACAACACACTGTTTCTAGTGGGTAATTGACCGCACAAGCTTCTTCCAACAGGTGCGTCCCTTCCAGTAAAAATAACTGCTGCTTATGCCGCTCCTTGGTGGAGTGGAGTTTGCGAATGTGCTTAACTAGGGAATTTTGTAAACTGGTCAACACGATTTTAGATTTTGGATTTTAGATTTTAGATTAATCCCTTGGTGACGCTCGGTCTTCGCGATCGCTAACAGCAGTTGCTTGTGGGGGAAACCCAAAGACGCACTTCTTCACCAAAATCGGCAATCTAAAATCTAAAATTGATATGCGGAACCCGGGACTTGAACCCGGAAGCCTTGCGGCACTAGAACCTGAATCTAGCGCGTCTGCCATTCCGCCAGTTCCGCTGGCAATTGTTCTTATCGACAATTTCTTATTATTGCGTTATGTTTTACCTTTGTCAAGTTAAAACCTAACACCTCCTCATAAGAGGCTCAGACTAGAAACGAATTTTTCAGGAAATTAGGTGGAATCAAAATATTAACTTAACAGTACAGCATTGATTTTTAGAGAACACTTAAGTTATTTTACTGAGTATTTAATTTTGCTTAAAACTACTACTTATTCGTTCTTTTTTATTAAATTTTTTAAAAGCTTAAAAGGCTTGGTACTGCTTCTTCTCAGCCTGTATTTTTCACCAAAAAACAATTTTTTTATGCAAGATGTTGCCCTAAAATGTGGACAATTTGAATCTTTACTGTAGAATCAAAACCAACTTCAAACATATAAAATACGTATTACTTTTGGAGGTAGGCTTATCAATCCTTCTACCAGCTTACCAGATGCCAAAATTGCTCCAGAAGCAGACTCCTCAGTCTTGCAAATTTGGGGCGGGCATCCTTTGCGAGGTCATGTGAAAATTAGCGGGGCAAAAAATTCAGCATTGGTAATCATGGCTGGAGCCTTGCTGTGTCCGGGCGATTGTCGTATCCGCAATGTCCCCTTATTAGCGGATGTAGAGCGGATGGGTCAGGTGTTATCGGCTTTGGGTGTACGTTTAACACGGCAAGGCGATATTTTAGACATCAACGCCAGCGAAATTAAAACATCAAAAGCCCCCTACGAACTAGTTACCCAGCTAAGAGCGAGTTTTTTCGCCATTGGTGCCATTCTTGCAAGATTGGGAGTAGCACAAATGCCTTTACCAGGCGGTTGTGCTATTGGGGCAAGACCAGTTGACTTGCATGTGCGAGGACTGCAAGCAATGGGGGCTGAGGTGCAGATTGAGCATGGCATTTGTAACGCCTACGTCCCTGGCAGCAGCCGGAGATTAAAAGGTGCGAAGATTTACTTAGATATTGCCAGCGTCGGAGCGACAGAAAACTTGATGATGGCGGCTACCCTGGCAGAGGGGGAAACGATCATCGAAAATGCTGCCAGAGAACCGGAAGTAGTTGATTTAGCTAACTTCTGTAACGCAATGGGAGCCAAAATTAAGGGAGCGGGGACTAGCAGGATTATTGTTGAAGGAGTCCC
Source organism: Nostoc sp. NMS2 (assembly GCF_017115105.1). Taxonomy (GTDB): domain Bacteria; phylum Cyanobacteriota; class Cyanobacteriia; order Cyanobacteriales; family Nostocaceae; genus Nostoc. The sequence continues at coordinate 4,282 of NZ_JABXKH010000150.1, read as the reverse complement.
CAAGCTGCATTCTGTTGATTACAGTATTATCCCCGATCGCATTGAGGCCGGGACATTTTTATTGGCAGCAGCAATTACCCGTTCCGAACTTACCCTCTCGCCAGTAGCTCCAGAACATCTTATACCAGTGATTGCCAAGCTGCGGGATATTGGGGTGACAATAATTGAGGAAAAGCCTGAATGTTTACACATTCTGCCAGCAGAAATCCTTAAGGCAACGGATATTGAAACTCAATACCATCCAGGTTTTCCCACAGATATGCAAGCGCCGTTCATGGCTTTGCTGACATTGGCCGAAGGCGACAGCGTGATTAACGAATCCGTCTTTGAAAATCGCTTGCGTCATGCCTCAGAGTTGAATCGCTTGGGGGCAGATATTCGTGTCAAAGGTAACGCTGCTTTCGTTCGGGGAGTGCCGAAATTATCTGGCGCACCAGTATTAGGCACAGACTTACGAGCATCAGCAGCGCTTGTCATCGCAGGACTGGCGGCAGAAGGACAAACCACAATTCAGGGATTACAGCACCTCGATCGCGGCTACGATCGACTCGATATGAAATTGCAGCAATTGGGAGCTAAAATCCTTCGTGTGGGCGAAACACCAGCAGATGCCGAAACCGCTCCCACTATCAGTAGCCTTTCAAGTTGAAATTGATCGGTTGAACAAGAGGCAAGGGAGCAGGGGGATGGAAAAGAGGAATTGGGGCAGGGTGCGGGGGGCAGGGGGAAGAGGAATTGGGGACAAGGGGAAAGACTTGTTGCAAGTTCTCAACCAAGTCACCTTGTCTCCCCTGCCCCCTTGCCCCTGCCAACCCTGGTTAAATAGTTATACTAACTGTGGGTGGCTGATTTAAATAAACAGCCAGATTCCATAGTTGTGTTTTTTATAGCTTGCTGCACTATGTCCTTCTTCAAAACCCCTCTGATTGGTTTAAAAGCTGACTCATTTCGTCATCCATTAGACCTGGAAGCTACTAAAACGCTCAAGCAAATACCAGGCATAGATATGTTGGTGCGAAATTGGCTTGGGCCAATGGCAGAGCAGGTTTTCTATGTAGAAAATATTGCTTCCAGTATTCTGGTGGGTGAAAAACAACTACCTGATTTATACAAGCTGTTGTTAGACGCTTGTGAAATTCTGGATATAGAGCCTCCTCAGTTGTACGTCCGGCAACATCCGGCTCCCAACGCCTATACTTTTGCCGTGCGGGGTAAGCAGCCCTTTGTGGTGCTACACACATCCCTAATTGATATTCTCACCCCAGAGGAAATCCAGGCAGTAATTGCCCATGAGTTGGGGCATCTCAAGTGTGACCATAGCGTTTACTTGACCCCTGTAAATTTACTAATATTAGCTGCGGCAATTGTGCCCAATGTCGGAACCTTTGTTGCTCAAGCGATACAGGCACAGCTTTTAGAATGGGTACGCTGTGCTGAGTTTACCTGCGATCGCGCCGCATTACTAGCAACCCAAGATCCCAAAGTTGTCATGTCAGTGTTAATGAAGCTGGCTGGTGGTTCCCCCACCTTAGCGCCACAACTGAATCTCGATGCCTTTGTTGCCCAAGCCCGCGCTTACGATGACATTAGCAAGACCGAACTAGGCGAAATGGTTAAAGCAGCCCGCACAGCCCAATTAACCCATCCAGTGCCAGTGTTGCGGGCGCGAGAAATTGACCGTTGGGCAAGTAGCACAGAATATCAATCTTTAATTCAAAGTCATGGACTGAAGTCTACAAGTAATGAAGTTACACCCAAAGGCGGATGGCGAAACTGGTAGAGTTACTCATGCGATCGCACTGTGATGTAAAATACTGGTACAGCCCAAAAATCAGCTAATGACCAGGTTTCCTTACGACCAATTCGCCAAAGACTATCTTAAAGAATTGTTACAGCCATTGGGAGAAGTGGAAACCAGTCGGAAAGTTCCAGCCCAAATCCGAGAGATTGATGTTTATTTCGTACCTCCACCCCAATCCGCAAAGAATATAATAGAGTTAGGGCTATTAGGAAAGTTTGCGGCTGAACCTGCATTGGTTGAACCATTTAGAAATGCGGCTACAATTGCGGAAATCCGCAGTTGCATGAATAAGTTATTTGATATTTTTGCTGAGGTCAAACGTCAAGCTAAAGGTGATAAAAATCGGCTTGCAGAATCAGAATTACCACGTTTGTGGATTTTGTCACCCACGGCTTCCGAATCTATACTAGATGGTTTTAGAACTAACCTAGATGAGGAAAATTGGGGAATAGGAGTACATTTTTTAGGCGATTATTTCAGAACAGCAATTGTCGTAATTCACCAATTAGCATGTACGGAAGAAACACTATGGTTAAGAATTTTAGGTAAGGGAAGAGTCCAGCAACAAGCAATAGATGAACTAGAAGCACTTCCTCCAAATAATCCCTTACGTTGTAAAGCAATTGATTTATTATTGAATTTAAAGACTACCTTAGAATTTAATCAGAATATAGACGAGGAGGATAGAGATTTAATTATGCGTTTATCACCTATTTACGAGCAAAAATTAGCAGAAGTTAAACAAGAAGGAATTCAGGAAGGAATCCAAGAAGGAATCCAAGAAGGAATCCAAGCAGAACGTCGTAATGTTATAGAGAATTTGTTACGAGTCCGCTTTGGTTCTTTAGATGCAGAACTAAGAGCAATTACAGAAGCTTTATTGGCATTATCACCAGAGGAATTTACACCTTTATTACTGCAACTATCTAGAGAAGAATTATTAGATAGATTTCTTTAAAAGAACTCAGTTACTAATTGAAGAAGAATTCAGAACGGGTTAAACGCCCCGCTATCGCTAACAGAATTCAGGAGTCAGAATCAATACTTCGGCTACGCTCAGTAACCATCAGTCAGGGATTCAGACCTGCGACTGATTGAAGACCACCAAATTTTCAATTTGGTGGGGGTGCAAAAACTCCGATTATTCATCCGCCAGTCGCACAGAATTCATTCTTTTCGCGGAGCGTGCCGGAGGCATTATTCTGACTCCTGACTCCTGAATTCTGTTTGATAAATTGTTCAATCGGACAATCGGATTAAAAAACATCCCATTGCTTAACCCACAGCCTCTACCATGACAGTTGTACCCAACGACCATCGCTTTCAACCCATAAATCTCTTTGAATACGAAAAGCTAGCAAAAGAACATCTGTCTCAAATGACCCTTGATTACTATAGCAGTGGTGCTTGGGACGAAATCACATTACGAGATAATCGTGCTGCCTTTGAGCGAGTCAAGTTACGACCTCGGATATTAGTCGATGTTAGCGATCGCAATTTAACTACCTCCATTTTAGGACAACCCCTGCAACTACCTTTGTTAATTGCGCCAATGGCTTTTCAATGTCTAGCCCATCCAGATGGAGAAGTGGCTACGGCTCTAGCTGCCGCATCAGCTGGCGTGGGCATGGTATTAAGTACAATGGCAACAAAGAGCATTGAAGAAGTAGCGACTGCATCTAATAAATTTCCAGATTCTCTGCGATGGTTCCAGCTTTACATCCATAAAGACCGGGGATTAACTCGCGCTTTAGTAGAAAAAGCTTATAAAGCAGGCTACAAAGCACTTTGTCTGACTGTAGATGCACCTGTTCTCGGACAGAGAGAGAGAGATAAACGTAACGAGTTCGCCTTACCCACAGACTTACATCTGGCTAATCTCGCCACCATCTCAGGGCTAGATATTTCCCATGAAAAAGGCGAATCTGGACTATTTACCTATTTTGCCCAACAGCTAAATCCAGCAGTAACTTGGGACGATTTGGCATGGTTGCAATCTTTATCTCCACTACCTTTAGTCATCAAAGGAGTTTTACGGGGAGATGATGCTGTGCGGGCTGTGGAATATGGGGCCAAAGCAATTGTAGTTTCCAATCATGGTGGCAGACAACTCGATGGTGCGATCGCTTCAATAGAAGCCCTAGTTGAAATAGTAGCAGCAGTGGATGGTAAAGTAGAATTGCTGCTGGATGGAGGCATTCGCAGGGGTACAGACATTCTCAAAGCTCTGGCATTAGGAGCAAAAGCGGTACTAATCGGACGACCTATTTTGTGGGGGCTAGCAGTCGCAGGACAAGTTGGTGTATCTCACGTCATCTCACTGCTACAAGATGAGCTAAATGTGGGAATGGCACTTAGCGGCTGTGCAAAACTACAGGATATTAACCCTAGTTTATTGACGTTGCCACGCTTTTAAGCCTTATATATAAACCACGTCTATCTTGAAACCTGTAGTTCAACTCTAATGAATAAGGATTTGCC
>NZ_JABXKH010000099.1 GCF_017115105.1 Nostoc sp. NMS2 | reverse complement strand
GTTTCTGTTTTGGCTGCGGCTCTCCCAAACTCAGACCCTCTGCCATAATCCCTCTGTCAATAGGGTTTGAGACGCGCTAACCCTGGATAATTAGATTAGTGCTGAATATTTTCTAGACTCAAATTGACTTTTTCATAATACAGGCAACCTCACCATAACCAGGATTCCCAATTAGCCCTTGTAAATTATTATGCTCTATATCTTCTAACGATCCAAGCTTACTTGTCCATTTACCAGTCGGTAATTGTCTAGCAACGTGAGTTGGTACTTTATTGGAATTAGTATATATGGCTATTCTTTGAAATCTCTCTTCTAAAGCATCACCTTCACAAACTTCATAACCAAGTGTTTCAAATGCTTGTTGAAAAGCCTCTATAGTTTCCTCTCTGGGAATACTCAATGGCCAATAAAATTGATGTTGAATATCTTGCCACCACCATGTTTCATCATCCTCTGCTGCCCAAGCAACACAGTTGTAATCAATTGTATCTGGACTGGTAAGTTTGTATCCATAGACAATGAGGTTAGGATAATCACGCTCAATTTTTTCTCTGACAAACTTAACCCAAGCGTTATTACCTACCACCTGTAGCCTCTTTGCTTACCCCACTCCAACCAAGCTTTAGTCATTTCCTTTACTTTTCCCCTATATTCTTGAGGTACAGGATCTTCTCTGCTGATGGATTTTAATGCCCAGAACCAGTGTCCAGATTTCTTTTCCAGTTCCCTAAGTAAAAGTGGGATTACAGGTTTGCCCATGCCGATAATTTGTTGGTATGCAGGGTGCATCGACATTTGGTTAGTAGATGATATCCCACAAGTTTCTTCACGCCATTGGTTAACAAGCGCTGTAAAGGTAGCTTCTATTTCTGAGATTTGCAGTTCTTCCATATTGCTGCTTATAACTAAGTTAATTTTAGGCGTAGGCGTAGCCCGCACTTCGACTTCGCTCAGTGACCGTCGTAGATATCGCTTTCTTTTTAGATAGGTTCTCCATCTTTTAGTGAGTATATGTCTGGTTCATCGTTAAGAAATTGAAAGACTCCACCAGTCTGAGCAAGTTGCATTAAGTCACTGGTTGAAGGCTCTGATAAATCGAAAAATAGTTTTTCTTCCAAAAGCGATCGCTCCTCATCAGAGAGAGACAGGATAACTTGTATGAGAGATTCTACGAGTTTAATGTTCATTATTGATAAATTAACATTTTTACATTTCGTAGACTAAAGCATAGCTATAGCTAAAATTATCATTAATTGGTGAGCCATCTAGTAATTTTCTTAAGTGAGTAAAACGAAAAGGAGAGCTAATGTTTCGACAGTTTGAAATTACATAGAGTGTTTTAACTTTTACTTTTCCAACTTCTTCCCATAAACCTTCTCCTTTAGTTGACTCTGTACAGTACTGAAGTAACTTTTGTGATGTTTGAAGATTTAATTCTGGATTCAATTCAACTTGTTCTAAGTTTCCTTCGTATCTAACTAAGTTAGAATCTCCTACAGTTGCAAAGTAAATTTTACGTTGACCGTGAGTTTCTATTGCTTTTTTAGCTGATGACCAAATTACAGATGAGCGGAAAGTAATTGGCTGTCTGGGATTCTGATTACTAATTTTAACTGCTTCATCAAGATGTTCAGAGTAATTTCGAGAAAAAATTGCACAATTTGAATTTTGTTTAACTTGAGTTTCTAATCTCATCTTATTGGTATCTTGTACATAAAGTATTTATGCTCTAGAGTTCCCAAAAAATTTGAAAAAGTAATCAAAAATTAAAAAATCCCCCACCTTACGGCAGGGGATTTCTATTACTTATCTACAAAACTAGCAGTCGAATTAACCGAACTTACCAGCAGTAGAAGCAATCAAGAACGCTGCGTAGGTTACGATGTAGCCAACAGTGAAGTGAGCTAGACCAACTACACGAGCTTGAACGATGGACAGAGCCACGGGCTTGTCTTTCCAGCGAACTAGGTTAGCTAGAGGAGTGCGCTCGTGTGCCCAAACAAGGGTTTCAATCAACTCTTGCCAGTAACCTCTCCAGGAGATTAAGAACATGAAGCCAGTAGCCCAAACTAGGTGTCCAAATAAGAACATCCAAGCCCAGACAGACAGGTTATTCACGCCGTAAGGGTTGTAACCGTTAATCAACTGAGCGGAGTTAGCCCAGAGGTAATCGCGGAACCAGCCCATGAGGTATGTAGAGTTCTCATTGAACTGAGCTACGTTGCCTTGCCAAATACCTAGATGCTTCCAATGCCAGTAGAAGGTTAACCAACCAATGGTGTTGAGCATCCAGAATGTAGCGAGGTAGAAGGAATCCCATGCTGAGATGTCGCAAGTACCGCCACGACCGGGGCCGTCGCAAGGGAAGGCATAGCCGAAGTCCTTTTTATCGGGCATCAGCTTAGAACCACGGGCATCCAAAGCACCTTTGACTAAGATCAAGGTGGTGGTGTGCAGACCTAGAGCGATCGCATGGTGTACCAAGAAATCGCCAGGGCCAATTGTCAAGAACAGTGAGTTAGTACCAGCATTGATGGCATCTAACCAGCCTGGCAACCAAACGTTAGCGTAGTTGGGCCATGCTGTGTAAGCAATACTATCTGGGTTAGATAGCAAAGTATCTAAACCGTACAGTACCTTACCGTTAGCAGCTTGGACGAATTGAGCAAATACTGGCTCAATTAAGATTTGCTTTTCAGGAGTACCAAAAGCAACTACTACGTCGTTGTGTACGTACAGACCAAGGGTGTGGAAGCCTAAGAAAAGGGATACCCAGCTGAGGTGGGAAATAATCGCTTCTTTGTGCTTCAGCACGCGGTCAAGTACGTTGCCTTTGTTTTGTTCTGGGTCGTAATCACGCACCCAGAAAATCGCACCGTGAGCAAAAGCACCAAGCATCAGGAATCCAGCAATATACTGGTGATGCGTGTACAACGCTGCCTGGGTTGTGTAGTCCTTCGCAATGAATGCGTAGGAAGGCATGGAGTACATGTGCTGCGCTACCAGGGAAGTAACAACACCTAACGCTGCTAAGTGCCATCCCAATTGGAAGTGCAAGGAGTTGTTGTAGGTGTCGTAAATACCTTGGTGAGGTAGGTTAAATGGCCCTTCAACAGGAATACCAAAGAAATTCTTGGCATTCAATGCTTCTTTGAGACTGTGACCAATCCCAAAGTTTGTCCGGTACATGTGACCAGCAACGATGAATAAAACTGCGATCGCCAAGTGGTGGTGAGCTATGTCAGTCAGCCACAAAGCTTCTGTCTGAGGATGGAAGCCACCCAAGAAACTCAATATCGCAGTTCCTGCACCTTGCGATGTCCCGAATATATGTCCAGGAGTGTCAGGGTTTTGAGAGTAAACACCCCAGTTGCCTGTAAAGAATGGTGTCAAACCGGCTGGGTGGGGTGGGGTATTCAAGAAGTTATCCCAACCTACGTGCTGACCGCGAGCTTCGGGGACAGCAACGTGAATTAAGTGACCAGCCCAAGCCAATGAACTAACACCAAACAAACCTGCTAAGTGGTGGTTTAGGCGATGTTCAGCGCTCTTAAACCATGCCAAGCTAGGACGGTACTTGGGTTGCAAGTGCAACCAGCCAGCGAACAACATTACAGCAGCGAATAACAGCAAGAACACTGAACCATTGTACAGTTCGCCGTTCGTCCGCATACCGATGGTGTACCACCAATGGTAGAGACCAGAGTAGGTAATGTTTACCGGATTACTAGCGCCCGCTTGGGTAAAAGCTTCGATCGCTGGTTTCCCAAAGTGGGGGTCCCAAATCGCATGGGCGATGGGACGGATGTGAAGGGGATCTTTAATCCACTGTTCAAAGTTACCTTGCCAGGCTACGTGGAACAGGAGGCTGGATGCCCACAGGAAGATGATTGCCAAGTGACCGAAGTGAGTTGCGAAAATCTTTTGGTAAAGATTTTCTTCCGTCATGCCATCATGGGTTTCAAAATCGTTGCCTGTAGCGATCGCATACCATATCCGACGAGTCGTCGGGTCCTGTGCGAGATCCTGGCTAAATTTCGGAAATTTTGTCGCCATAGGTTTAATAAATCCTCTGACCTTTAGCCATCAAATATCAGCGTCTAGAGTCCTGAGTTCTGAGTCCTGAGTTCTGAGTTTTGACTCAGCACTCAGCACTCAGCACTCAATAACTGATTACTACCCTACTGAAAGGATGTGTGCGTGGAAGAATGCCCAAGTTGTGGCAATTCCTCCTAAGAGGTAGTGAGCTACCCCTACAGCCCGACCCTGAATAATGCTCAGAGCGCGAGGCTGAATTGCTGGTGCTACCTTCAGTTTGTTATGCGCCCATACAATGGACTCAATCAATTCTTGCCAGTAGCCGCGACCACTGAACAGGAACATCAAGCTGAATGCCCAGACAAAGTGAGCGCCTAAGAAGAGTAGACCATAGGCAGATAGCGCGCTGCCGTATGAATTGATGACTTGTGTAGCTTGTGCCCACAAGAAGTCTCGCAACCAACCGTTGATGGTAATGGCGCTTTGGGCAAAGTTACCACCAGTGATGTGAGTCACATTCCCGGCTGAATCTACGGTTCCCCAGACATCTGATTGCATCTTCCAGCTGAAGTGGAAAATTACAATCGATATGGAGTTGTACATCCAGAACAGTCCAAGGAATACGTGATCCCAACCAGACACTTGGCAAGTACCGCCACGACCAGGACCGTCGCAGGGGAAGCGGAAGCCCAGGTTTGCTTTGTCTGGAATCAGACGAGAGCTACGGGCATACAGTACACCTTTGAGCAGAATTAGGACGGTGACGTGAATGGTGAAGGCGTGAATGTGGTGAATTAGGAAGTCTGCTGTGCCCAAAACAATGGGTGCAGCTGCCACTTTTCCGCCTACAGCCAAAATACCGCCGCCAAAGACATAGCTAACTGGTTCTAGGGCATTAGGTGCAGTTGTACCAGGAGCCAAGGCGTGGATATTTTGTATCCACTGGGCAAATACTGGCTGCAATTGAATCCCTGTATCAGAGAACAAGTCTTGAGGACGACCCAATGCACGCATTGTGTCGTTGTGGATGTAAAGTCCAAAGCTATGGAAGCCGAGGAAAATAGACACCCAGTTCAGGTGAGAAATAATCGCGTCGCGGTGACGAATTACCCGATCCAATACGTTGTTTTGGTTCACAACTGGGTCGTAATCCCGCACCATGAAGATAGCAGCGTGAGCCGCTCCACCAACAATCAAGAAGCCACCGATCCACATGTGGTGTGTGAATATGCACAACTGCGTAGCGTAATCAGTTGCCAAATATGGATAGGGGGGCATCGCGTACATGTGATGCGCGATGATGATGGTCAGCGAACCCAAGAAGGCTAGGTTAGTAGCCAACTGAGCGTGCCAGGATGTGGTCAGGTTTTCGTAGAGACCTTTGTGACCTTCACCGGTGAAAGGACCTTTGTGGTTTTCGAGGATCTCTTTAATGCTATGACCAATACCCCAGTTGGTACGGTATTGATGACCAGCAACGATAAAGAGAACTGCGATCGCTAAGTGGTGATGAGCGATGTCACTCATCCACAAGCCGCCAGTTACTGGGTTCAGACCGCCCTTGAAGGTTAGGAAGTCAGCATACTGACCCCAGTTCAAGGTGAAGAAAGGTGCTAAACCAGCAGCAAAGCTGGGATACAACTCGGTCAACAAGTCTTTGTTCAAGATGAACTCGTGGGGCAAGGGGATGTCTTTGAGAGCAACGCCTGCATCCAAAAGCTTGTTGGTCGGTGCGGACACGTGGATTAAGTGACCTGCCCATCCCAAGGAACCACAACCTAGCAATACTTGCAAGTGGTGATTCAGCATCGACTCCACATTCTGGAACCATTCCAGTTTGGGAGCGCGTTTGTGGTAGTGGAACCAGCCGGCAAATAAGAATAAGCCTGCTAGTACCAAGCCACCGATCGCAGTTACATAAAGCTGGAAGGAGTTTGTAATCCCCCAACCACGCCATACTTGGAACAAACCGGAGGTGATTTGAATACCGTGGAAACCACCGCCAACATCACCGTTTAAAATGTCTTGTCCGACAATGGGCCAAACGACTTGAGCGCTAGGCTTAACGTTCAACGGGTCGCTTAACCAAGCTTCGTAATTAGAAAACTTTGCGCCGTGGAAAATCATCCCGCTCAACCAAACCATCACTACGGCTAGGTGGCCGAAGTGGGCTGAGAATATCTTGCGGGAGATATCTTCTAAATCGCTTGTATGTGTATCAAAATCATGGGCGAGTGCGTGCAGGTTCCAAATCCATGTGGTGGTTTTGGGACCTCTGGCTAAGGATCTATCAAAATGTCCAGGTTTTGCCCATGCCTCAAATGAGGTTGGAACTGGATCATTATCGACGATTACTCTTGCCTTCTTTTCCTCTCGCTCCGGAGGACTTATTGTCATTTGACCTCCTCTCTTGATAAGGAATGAGGAATCATGAATACCACAAAGTGAACCATTACCGCATACTCAGAATTTTACTGAAGCCGTGATGAAGACCCTATGTGGAGAGTTGTTTCTCGTTGAATTATAGAGTCTTCACCTGCACTTTGTTAGAGATATTTTAACAATAATTCAAACTTGCTCAAATATTGCTGAAATTGCCGCCTTATCTGCCTTTTAACTTCAAACTATTTGTCTAAAAGTCAATAGATTAACCATTTTAATTTACAAAGAATAACAATTCGTAAGTTTTATGGTTTTGCTGTATGTGTTCGGCGTTCCAGCTTTTACTACTATTGCTCATGAACATTTGTGTCATGTTTCCCTTGTTGTAAGTAAAAAGCAGTAAAAGTATGACTTATTTTCAAATCTACTGAAATAGACACAGGAAAACTTAGGGAATGTGAGGCGGATTTCACCTTTTGGGCTATAGTTCCAGATGGACAGTTTGAGCGAAAATAATCTGTCAATTGTCGAAGACCATCACTGGGTGCAACGCATGAACTCGTGGCAGAAAAGGGTGTTAGAGAAGCTCCTCCCTCAGAGGTTCCCGATTCTCAGGTGGATAATGACATTGGTGCTGGTATTAAGCTTGACCAGTTGCGGCGAGAAAGCCGATAGCCAGGAAGTATCGACTGGTTATAGAGAAAACCCTCCACAGATTTCTCAAATTTCAAAGCAATTTTCGGAAGTTTCCCCACCATCTGTTATCCAAGCACTGCGTCCAAGTTTGGAAGTTTATCAGCCACAAGTGGCAATTGTGACTCCTAAACCTGATGAAGTTTTCCAAAATAACAAAGTTACAGCCAGTTTTCAGGTTAAGGATCTACCAATATTTAAAGACCCACAATTACAACTGGGGCCCCATCTCCATGTAATTCTGGATAATCAACCTTATATTCCTGTTTACGACCTGAATCAACCCTTGGTTTTATCAGACTTGTCTCCAGGTACTCATACCCTGCGCGTCTTTGCCTCTCGTCCTTGGCATGAAAGCTTTAAGAATGAAGGCGCTTATGTTCAGACAACATTTCACATTTTTACCAAAACAGACGACAATAATCCAGATCCTAAGTTACCTCTGCTAACTTACAGCCGTCCTCAAAGTAGCTACGGTGCAGAGCCAATCTTACTAGACTTTTATCTCACTAACGCTCCCCTACACCTCGTTGACAAGGAAAACACTAACGAAGGATTTAGTGATTGGCGCATCCGCGTCACAATTAATGGTGAAAGCTTTATTTTCGATCGCTGGCAAGCAGTTTATCTTAAAGGCTTCCAAACTGGTCAAAACTGGATAAAGCTAGAATTTCTCGATAATCAGGGAAATCCTCTCAAAAATGCCTTTAATACTACAGTCAGACTGATCGACTACCAGCCAAAGGGTAAAGATACTTTGTCGAAAATTGTGAGAGGAGAACTCACAGCAGACGAGGTACGTGGCATTGTAGACCAGAATTATAAACTCATACCTACGCCTTCTGTTGAAAAAACACCCCAAATACAACCGAAGCTAGAAAAACAGCCCATTCCTGAAACTGAAGTTCCGAAAGAATCTAAAACACAGCCAGAAGAACCAAAATTGGAAGTTCCAACGGCTGTACCATCTCCTACCTTATCCCCGACACTACCAGAAGTAACCCCAACTCCTGAATCAACGCCGCTACCTGAAAAAGTTGCACCTCAGCCAACTAAACATAAAGTTGACGGATTTTTTAACCGTCGGGCTGGTAAGACACCTACTCCACGAGTAACAGTTGAGCCATCTCCGAGTTTGCCACCCACGCTACCAGAGATTATTGAGTCTCCAACACCAGAAATAATTACGCCAACACCAGAACCACAGCCAGAGGTAACACCGACTTCTGAATCAACGCCGTTACCTGAAAAAGTTGTCCCTCAACCAACAAAACCTAGATTTGGCGGATTTTTTAAGCGTCGAACGAGCAAGACACCTACTCCAAAAGTAACAGTTGCGCCATCTCCTGGTTTGCCACCTGCACTACCAGAGATTATTGAGTCTCCAACACCAGAAATAATTACGCCAACACCTTTACCAGAAAAACAAGTGCAACAGCCATAAAAAAAGGGAATTCTAAGTAAGCATTGACTCTTATTGCTTACTTAGGATTAATATGGCTTTCCAGACTCCAGGTTCAGATTTTCCATCAGTTTCCGGTGATATCGCCGTCGTCCAATCGAGCCGAAAAAGGTGGTTCTCAAACATTACCAATGGTCTGAATATTGGCAACAAAATTAAATTTGGCTATGGTCTTGCCCTTGGTGTGGGAATTGTCGGAACCACAATTGGGCTAGTCTTAGGAGATCGCTATCAGCAAGAGGCGTTGCAGCAGCAACAAAATGCCTTCAAGGAACTCAATTTGCTCTATCGCCTCCAGACAGGTATCCTGCAAAGTCGAACGCACCAGCAGCAACTCATTCCATTAGTGGCAAATCCAAAGCTGTACAAAGAGGAATATGCCCACATTACTAATACACATGCACCTGAAATTAAGCAAGTTTGGTTGGAACTCGAAACATATATAAAAACTGCTGATTATACGAACCAAAAGCACACTGAGAATATTTCCCTGCTTCTGAAAACTTATGAAGGTGTAACACAAACTTATATCCAGCAACTTGAAGAACTATCTCAGCAACTTGATTTATCTCCTCTAACTGAGAATAAAATTGCGATCGCTCAACGACGACTGCTGAAGTTTACCAATAGTGAGTTAGCACTTAAGTTTGACGGTATCTCCGATGAACTGGTTACTGTCATTAATACCTCTTATGAGGAATTACAAGCAGCAACGACGACGTTCAAGACAGCAGCACAAATACGGATTCAAATCATTGTTGCTAGCATTGTGTTGTCAGTATTAATTGCTACTCTTTTAGCTTTTTTGACGAGTCGAACCATTACCCATCCAGTAGAAGTGCTGACGAATGTGGCGCAGCGAGTCACCAAAGAATCTAACTTTGACCTGCAAGCACCCGTAATAACTACAGATGAAATTGGCATACTTGCTACTGCATTTAACCAAGTTTTGCACAGGGTTAAATGCTTATTGGAAGAACAGCAAGCAGCCGCTTTTCGTCAGCAGCAAATGCAAGAAGCCCAATTGCTGCAAAGTGAGAAAATGTCCAGTTTAGGACGAATGGTAGCTGGCATTGCCCACGAAATTAATAATCCGGTAAATTTTATCTACGGCAATTTAGATCCTGCTATTCAATATGTAGAGGATTTATTAGCATTATTACAAACCTATCGCCAAGAAGTACCTAATCCACCTCTAGCGGTACAAGACCACGCCACCGAAATTGATGCAGAATTTGTGGAAGAAGATTTACCGAAAGTTTTGCAGTCGATGAAGTTCGGTGCCGATCGCGTGCGCCAAATTGTCTTAAGCTTGAAAAACTTCTCTCGTCTAGATGAAGCAGAAGCTCATGGAGTCAATTTGCATGAATGTATTGAAAGTACGTTACTCATTCTCAATAACCGGATCAAAAAAGGTATTACGATTGAGCGCTGTTACGGTGATATTCCCACCGTTGAAGGTTTTTCTAGCTCGCTTTACCAAGTGTTCATGAATATTATCAACAATGCGCTTGATGCTTTGGAGGAACAGCACAATACTCAAGACAAACCACGAATTACGATCGCTACTGAACTTCAAGATAAAAACTGGGTAGTTATCCGTATTGCTGATAACGGTTCGGGTATTGCCCCTGAGACTCTAGAGAAAATTTTTGAGATGTTCTTTACCACCAAACCAACAGGCGTTGGCACTGGTATGGGACTTTCGATTAGTCATCAGATTGTTGTCGAAAAACATGGAGGACGACTAACTTGTAAATCTGAGGTGGGTAGTGGTACAGAATTTATCATTTCTCTCCCTATCCAAAAGCAGCATTTAGCCAAAGATACTCAACTGCAACTCTTGTGCTAAAGCCTCAACAAAGACAAGCCCTGCTAACGGATTTCCTATATTATCCAACCCAGGACTGTAGCAAGCGATCGCTCCCTCACTTGGTACTATTGCTATAAGTCCACCACCAACCCCTGATTTCATCGGTAGACCAATCCTGATTGCAAACTCGGCAGAAGCTTCATAAAGTCCACAAATTGACATCACCGCGTTGACAATTCGGCGATTCTGTGACGATAAATATCTATTTTCACAAGCTAGGAGTTTTCCTAACAGGGCTAAATCTTCAACTCGCCCAGAGATACAACATATTTGCTCATAAGTGTCAAGTGCTGTTTCAAGATTTTCTAAATAACCTGTTTCGGTAAGATAGTTTGCGATCGCTTCATTAGCTGTTGAGCGGGTTAATCGCACTGAAGCCAGCATTACTTCATCTAACCATAGTTGGCAACCGGCTAATTGGTTGAGCCATTGACAAAATAAAAGAGTGCGTTGGGTAGCGTCTTTTCCTGGTAACTTATCAGCGAGGGTGATTGCCCCACTATTAATCATAGAGTTGCGGGGGTAGCCGCGATCGCTAACTAATTGTTCTAAAGAATTGAAGGGTGCATCCGATGGTTCCACCCCAACCCAGCCAAAAACCGTTTCTGCGCCAAAATGTTCTAGCAGATAAAGTAAAGAAAATGTCTTAATCACGCTCATTAGCGGGAAAATACAAGCTGTATCCCCAAAACTGATACTTTTTCCCGATTCACAGCAGATATGAACTGCAAACCAACCAGGATAAGCTTTAGCTAATTGCGGAATGCGATCAATAACTCGTCCATCTTTAGCCTGAATTTTAGCTTGTTCTACCCAGACTGATAACTCTGTAGTAGTTAATTTTTCAAGTTCTTTCACAACAGATACACCCACGTTAAATTACGAATTACGAATTACGAATTACGAATTACGAATTATTATGCTTCCCCGTGTTAGAGCGCCTGAATTACCGCAAAATTACTCTTGGTTCAATACCGATAAACCTTTGTCTCTCAAACAACTCAAGGGTAGAGTCGTAATTTTAGACTTTTGGACATACTGCTGTATAAATTGTCTGCATATTCTGCCAAACCTGAAATATTTAGAACAGAAATATAAAGATAGCCTTACCGTTATTGGTGTCCATTCTGCCAAATTTGACAACGAAAAAGAAACAGAAAACATTCGCCAAGCTATCCTGCGCTACGACGTTGAACACCCGGTTATAGTTGACAGCAATTTTCGACTTTGGGGAGAATATGCTGTACGTGCTTGGCCTACCTTAATAATTATTGATCCAGAAGGTTACGTGATTGGTCAGATTTCTGGCGAAGGAAATCGTGATGCTTTAGACGAATTAATTCAAAAACTAATTCAGCAACACCAGGATAAAGGCACGATTAATTTTCAAGAACTTAGCTTGACTTTAGAAAAACAGCGCCAACCATTAATTACACCCCTAGCTTTTCCTGGTAAAGTTTTAGCTACCCAAGCGGGTTTGTTCATTGCTGACTCTGGACATCATCGTCTGGTTATGAGTAGCTTTGACGGAGAAATTCTCCATTTAATTGGTACTGGAAAATCTGGCTTAACCGATGGTGCTTTTCATGAAGCGCAGTTTTTTGCACCACAGGGAATGGCTTATGATGCAGAAAATCAAATTCTTTATGTTGCTGATACAGAAAATCATACCCTGCGGCGAGTTGATTTGAAGCGTCAAGTCGTAGAAGCGATCGCAGGAACTGGTAAACAAAGCCGGAATATTCATCCTCATGGCGGTATTGGTTTAGAAACCGCGCTGAATTCTCCTTGGGATTTAGTCAAAGTGGGAAATACCCTGTTTATTGCAATGGCTGGGCCGCATCAAATCTGGGAAATGGATTTAGAAACTAGCATCATTAAAACTTATGCTGGTACTGGTGCAGAAGCTGGCGTTGATGGTTCACTGACTGAATCTGCCTTTGCTCAACCTAGCGGTATCAGCACAGATGGAAAAGAATTATATATTGCTGATAGTGAAGTTAGTTCAATTCGTGGTGTTGGAATTGTAGAACCCTATCAAGTACGAACTGTTTGCGGTAGTGGGGGTTTATTTGGTTTTGGTGACGTTGATGGACAAGGTGAAGATGTCCGTTTACAACACTGTTTAGGAGTGGAATTCGCTGAAAATTTTCTGTGGGTAGCAGATACCTACAATCACAAAATTAGATTAGTTAGTCCTAGTGGCAATTGTCAAACAGTTTTGGGAGATGGTACTGCTGGTTTACAGGATGGACAAGGTAAGAATAGCCGATTTTTTGAACCTTCGGGATTGAGTGTTATGGATTCATATCTATATATTGCCGATACAAATAACCACGCCATCCGCCACGTAGATTTGAATACTTTTGAGGTGACGACGCTAAAGTTTTTTGGCTTATGTGCGCCAGATGTTTGTATTCCGCCGAATTTATAGGATGAGAACCTCATGCAAAAGTGCAAAGAAAAACTTTGTACCCTTGTCCTTGTTCAGCCTGGGTTTTAGGTTGGCACCCAGGCTGATAAATCTTTATTCGTCGGAGGATCAAGTCTTTTCAAGTTTCTGTTCAAGTGCAGAAGTATCATCCATGACTGGATATTAGAGTGAATCTATCTTGATTCTCGGTTTGATGAATGAGTTCTTTAGTCTCCTCATCAGCTATCTGCTTGTTTTTGAGATCATTGGCGATCGCCAGATTTGCTTTGGCGATCGCTTCAATCTTCTCGCAACAACCCTCGTCCCAAACATCGCCAGGTTTGTGGTTGCAGACTTTAACAGACTCTTGGGTTTGATCGTGTTTTTGAGGCATGGCTAATAATACCTACTAAATGTAAATCCACATCAAGCTACCTCATTAAGTATAAACTCTTATGGTAAAAATAGGCAATGAGCGGCATTAACCGGCATTAACCGGCATTTAGTCCCGATGTTTTCTTGGTTTTTCGCTCTACTCTACAGAAATTCCATAGTTTTAGTCAATTGGAGAGCTTAGTAGTAAACGATCTAAAAGATAATTAGTGGCAAAGTAAAATAAGGCAATTAGGATAATGGCAGGTAATGTAACTGATAACAAAGCTGTTGTTTGATCTGAGCCAGATACTTCAATGCCAACAGTTAGCAGAATTGCCGTCATCCCATTTTGATGGCCAAACATCACTCTTACTTTGCTGGCTAAAGAATCTTTTAAAAAGAGAAAAGTTACAATAACTTGTCCTAAGAAAAATGTAGAGAATGCTAAAATTCCTCCAGAAAACCAATCTAGGCGAAGATTAGCAGATAATAAACCAATAACAATTACACTAAAATAAAAAATTGCAGAGATAATTTTTTCTAACTGCTCTGGTGCGATCGGTCTTAAGAATATGCCTACAAATGCAGGTAAGATGAATGAATCAAATAAAACACTATAGAAAATAATGATCGCTAAAAAAATTATTTCTAAAGATATTTGAATTTTGTCATATAGCCTATTTGACCAACTACTAATTTTATAATAGATGTAATAAACTGTAAAACAGCTAATAACATCAGCAGCAATCCGCACTAAATATTGATTCCAACTGAAATTATTTGAGACTAACAGTGGTAGGAAAAAATAAAAAGCAAATAGTACAGTAATTGGGTCATCAAAGCTAGACCAAGCCCTCAAAATAGTTTCAGATTTTCTGCTAATCTTGCTGCTGTCAAGAGATTTAGCTGCCGCAATTGGATCTATTTGAGCAATTATGGTTGCACACAAATAGGCAATTGGGGCAACACGGTGTGAAAAGTAAGCCAAAAAGAAACCGGGCAAGATAATCTTTATTGGTACTCCAACAACTATTACCTTAATAATTGAGTCCAAATGTCTTTTAAAGAATATCGGATCAATACTTAAAACATTGATATACAAGCCCAGCGAAATGGCAGTGTTCATCATTTCTTCGAGATGGGGAATGGTTCTGACATTGATGTCAAATCCAAGGGCTAACCAATGAGCCGCTAATCCCAAGCCAACTGACAGAATGCTTAATTTAAGTAGCATTCTCGTTACACCAGTATCAACAAGGAGAAGTATATCACGATTTTCTTAGAACAATCTTGATATGAACATTAGAATTTTTGGACATATCTTAATAGAATGCCGATTCAGTATGAAACCAGATTTTTTACAACCAAGTTTTTGTACTTGGGAAGACAAAAAGTTTTTAAGTTTCTGAAATTATTGAATTGGCATTCTGCTAATCCTCATTGAAGAAGAAGTCATAATGGGCTAAACGCCCCGCTATCGCTAACAGAAGTGGAACCTGGATTGCTCCGCCTCCGGTCAGAATCAAGACGCTTGTTCGCATATCTCCCTTTGCGAGAAAACTCGCTTTCTGCTCGCTATCAGTCGGGGATTCAAACCCGCCACTAAGGGGGAGCATCCCAAATGTGCAAAAACCTTGATAGCCCTCATCCCCTAACCCCTTCTCCCATCTTTGGGAGAAGGGGAACTAGAGTTATGTCTCCCCTCTCCCAAACATGGGAGAGGGGCTGGGGATGAGGGAAAAGATTTAAGCTTGCATTGGGATGCTCCCCACTAAGGTACTTCCAAATAAAAAATACTCAACTACTTCTTGTGGGGACGGACAAGATGTCCACCCCACAAGATTGGATAATTTATTTCTTGTCAGTCCCTAATTGTTCGCCTGACAATTCAGGTCATCTGGAAAACCTCACTTCTATTTCTCTCTCCTAAAAGGCTAAGGTGTACACACATCTTTCTAGAAAACCAAAATCGTTGAAGATCCCCCTAAATCCCCCGATAAAAAGGGGGACTTTGACTCCGGTTCCCCCTTTTTTAAGGGGGGTTAGGGGGGATCAAAAGCTTGTGAGGCAACTCTCAAAGACTTGTGTGTACACCGTAGCCTAAAAAGAGAGAGACTTTGAATTTTCCCCCTTCCCGACACGGGAAGGGGGTTAGGGGGTTAGGTTTTCGGTGGACTTTTCCACATATTAGACATCTCCAGAAATTAAATATGATTTCCAAAACCCTTGTAGAGACGTAGCACTGCTAAGTCTCTACATTCTTTTTCGGAGATGTCTAATGTGAAAAGTCAGGATTGTTCGCGCTTGCGTCTCGTAGAGAAAACCACTAAAGAGGAAATCTTTAGCGGGAGTCTTAAACCCCTTAATTCATCCGCTTTTTAGTTCAAAATACCTTTTCTGTATTCTGGCGAATGACGCATATATTTTGTTTCGATAATTTGTGAAGATTCTATTCTTTTAAAGAAGTGTTATTGACATCATAACCGCTTAGTAAATGAGGTAGTATTTCATCTGTAGGTAATAGCAAATTATCTAGAATTTCCTCACGCAGTTCTCTAGAACAATAAATTCCTCTAGAAACACAATCAAATAATAGGTAATTTGCATAAATATAATGTTCCAAAGCTTTGACATCTGCGGATGCAAGGTTGACTTTATAACCAGCATCAAGATGTTTAAGCATAAGTTGTCGTAATTCTTCTGCCCATTTTTCCCATTCTTGATTAGCAGCATGACTCAATGGATGACGATTTTGCAAATCAATCAATTCTCTAGCTAAATCAGTTAGATTTGATTCTTGGGCTTTTTGAATTGCAAAATCTAGTTTTTGATTAATATCAACCTCTGTATCATTACCAATTTGCAGCCGTTCAATGGTAAATTCATTTGAAGTCTTCAGGCTTACATATTGATTTTCATTAGGCATATCTCCATGAGAACGATCCACAGCTAAAGCATGAATGGCTGCTAATCGGGAAATTAGTAAAGCTCTTGGTTTAGAAGCAAGTAATTGACTATGATTGTCGTTATATTTTCTAATCTCTGTTGCAAATTTTGCAAAGGTCGTCCGGTCAATTTCAATGTCACGACTAATGTAAAGGTCAACATCTAAATCAATTGCTAAGTAATAAGCTCTCCAAGAGCTAGAGTCGATCTGAGCTTTAGTTGTCATTCTATGTAGCCAATTAAGCATATCTTGCAACCCCTGACTGTCTTTTACAATGTCATGGGTACACTTAAACATTAGTTTGATAAATTCATCAGCATTACTCAATCGCTCAGTAATTAAAATAAATACTTCTCGCCATTGACGTACTATTAAGTTTTGTTCAACAAACTTTTTTAAGAATTCTGGTTCACGATTTTCTACTATGTATTCCGCCGCAAAAAATTCCTGAAAAGTCAGATGAGAAAAAGAATATATTCCCTTAGATTGTTGAATTAATAAACCATAGTTGGCTTCAATAATTCTTAACGCTTCTCGTGAATCTATTTCAGCAATAATATTCTGCAAAAATTGCACAATTTGCTTTTCCAATTCCCACTGATGCCATAGAAATTTAGGAGGGTTATCAGTGAAGCCATGATAAGCTATTTCACTGAACATATTAATTTTCCGTTGTCGTGACAGATAAAGATCGGGTTTACGTTCTATCCGACGGCTAGTATCCCATCTTCTTAAGAGAGAATCTACTGCATCTGCGTATAGTGCATAGCGATTTATAGAGAAATCATAGGTATCTTCAAATGTTAAACATAAAATTGTCAGCAGCAAAGGACTTGTGGCTAATTCTTTGACTGCTTGATTTTCTTCTAATTTGTCTAAAAAGCGATCGCTAATTTCTTCTTCTCCACGGATTTGAAACCACTGGTGAACAAACATCTTAATTTCTTCCTTTTCAAAATCGGCAATTTCTACCTCTGTAAAATCATCAAAAACATAATCACAGGCTGCATTACGACAGGTAATTATAAAACGATTATCTGGGAATGAATTGGTAAAATCATCAATTTGTCGGTAAATATTATTATTTTCGACCTTCACTTCATCTAATCCATCTAACAAAATTAAAGCGCGTCCAGTTTCTAGTAAGTTACGCACTTTTTTCTCGGAATCTGGGATATATTTGGTAAATTCATAGATTACGGTTTCCGTTAAACTTTTATTAGATTGATTTTCGGATATATCTCGGAAACGAATAAAAACAGGTACAACTTTTTCTAGCGATTCTTCTAGGGAGAAGTGCAGAGCTAGATACTTTAAAAATGTCGTCTTACCTGCTCCTGGTTTGCCTAATATCATCAGCTTTTTGTACCGAATGGCAGCTTCTAATGATGGCATTGAAACTTCATTGCTGGAGAAAAATAACCGCCTAAAATTTTGCTCGGTTGCAGATTCTATTTCTAAACTATTTAGTAAATATTCCAGTGTTTGCTGTCTGCGTCCCTGAATATTCTTCAATATTTTAAATGTATTTACATAAATACTATCTATAGGTATTGGCTCATTCATATCTAGGACTCGCATTGTGCTGCACTTTCTTTCTAGATGCTTCCAATAAGGTTCTAGCCAATCTCCTTCAACATCAGAGTCTATGTTGCTGATTTTTCTTAAAGCTTCTTGATAGCTGTTCTGGTCTAGAAGTACTCTACATAGATAATTGAGATTTTTCTCCTGCATTTTCGGTGGTGTGGCAGCATTAAAAAAAGACCGGATAGTTCTATCAGCTATTAAATTGTCGTTTTTATCCTCTGAATGATAATAAATAGAATTTAATCTGTTAATTAAAGAACTTGGTGAGCCGCCAAACTTCTCTGAATAGGCTTGTTTTAAGGATTGAAAAACTTTTGATTCGACTTGAATTGATGCCATTTTTTTGTCCTCTGTGATTGGTTGATATTAATAAATATGAAAATGTATCCTTAAGATACAAGAGATTTTAGATTGTCCAGCCTTTGTACCAAAACTTTATCCGAAACTTTTATTGGGTTCTGTATTCTCATACATAATATCTTCAGTTGAGTATCCCATTTTTCCATAAAAAAACGTTTTAATCAAGATTTTCTTGAGCTTGTCCATAAATTCTCTAACTTACCATTCTACTCAAATAAATACGTTTTTACAAATTGCCGTAAATTGCCGTTGTATGCCTTATTTTTCCTAATTATATGCCAAACAAATTTGATATATTGTCTTAAGGAAGATGTCTAAAAAGCCACTAACTCTTAATTATCCGAAATACTCCTAAATCCCTAGTAAAAAAGTGGGCTTTAACTAAAGTATTCCACCCAGAAAAAGGGAATAAGCAAGAATCTAATATTTCTCAGACATTCTGCCAAGTTAGAGAACAATAATTCTTATAGCCAACCAATGCTTGAATTGAGTACGTATATATTATCTGAAAATAAAACCGCTCTATGAAAAATCCTGTCAATCCCAGTGAAATCCCATTTGGTTGGCAACTGAAACATACACTTCGGGGGCACAATGGGTTAATAAGTCGAGTGGAATGGTCTCTAGATGGTACGATGCTGGCCTCGCCATCATTTGATAGCACAATTAAACTTTGGTCTGTAGATACTGGCGAATGCATACGCACCCTTGAGGGTCATAAAGGACGGGTTTGGACAGTTGCTTGGTCGCCAGATGGCAAATCAATTGCTTCTGGATCTGCTGATAACACTATCCGCTTTTGGAAAACAGAGACTGGCGAACTCCAAAAGACAATTGATATGCATACTGGTGTCTGTCTGAGCATGGCATGGTCTCCAGATAGTCAGATACTTGCTGTCGGTGGGATGGGCGATGATTGGTCGATTATATTGGGGTATGTCAACACAGAACAATATAAAACCATCGAAGGACATTCGGGACAAGTGAATAGTTTGGCATGGTCGCCAGATGGGAAAATGCTGGCATCTGCTTCTCACGACAGCACAATCAAAGTTTGGGATAAAGAAACAACTAAACTGCTAAAAACTCTGGTAGGACATTCAGCAGATGTTTACAGTGTCGCATGGTCTCCAGATGGGCAGATGGTAGCATCAGCTTCTCGTGACAATACAATCCGTTTGTGGAATCCTCAAACGGGGCAAACATTATTTGTTTTAGAAGGACATACAGCATCGGTAAATTGTTTGGAATTTTCTAATGATGCTAAATTGCTAGCTTCTAAATCTTCTGATGGTACTGTTCGTCTGTGGCGCTGCGATACTTGGGAAACTTTAACAGTTTTAGAGGAAGCAACTTTTAAATCGTTGCCTTTTGGGTTAGCTTTTCACACCACAAAACCCATTTTGGCAACTTTGGGTGAAGCAGACATCGCCATTCGCATTTGGCAAATAGACCCAGAAATTTTGCTGAATGCACCTCCGGTGAATCCCTCTGACTTATATAGAAACGCTAAAGTGGTGCTAGTGGGTGAAAGTGGTGTAGGCAAATCTGGATTGAGTTTGGTGTTAACTAATAGAGAGTTTCGCCCCACAGAATCAACTCACGGTCGTCGTGTTTGGACTTTTGACAAAGAGGAGTTCAAGTTAAGCGACGATCGCCAAGAATTGCGGGAAATCCTTTTGTGGGACTTAGCAGGACAGCCAGGTTATCGGCTGATTCACCAGTTGTATTTAAATGAATTGGCAGTAGCCTTGATCGTATTTGATGCCCGGAGTGAAACCGAACCCTTTGCGGGAGTATATTATTGGAACCGGGCTTTACGACAAGCACAAAACTTACCAGGTAATTCTGCGATCGCTTTGAAAAAATTTTTAGTATCCGCCCGTGTAGACCGGGGTAGCATTGGTGTGACAAAAGCACGTATCAATGCTTTAGTTAGCGAACTAGGTTTTGATGGTTACTTTGAGACTAGCGCTAAGGAAGGATTGGGAATCAAGGAACTAACTACAGCCATTCGCCAAGCTATTGACTGGGAGCATTTGCCAAAGGTAAGTTCTACAGAATTATTTCAGAAAATCAAAGTTTTCTTAATTCAAGAAAAAAAATTACGAAGGCTGTTATCTCAAGTAGATGATCTCTACCGCGCCTTCTTGCAAAGCAATAATACTATTGCTGATTCCAAAGAAGTGCGAGACAAGTTTGAAACTTGCATTCGGCTAGTGGAGTCGCGGGATTTAATCCGTAGACTCAGCTTTGGCAATCTGATTCTTTTGCAACCAGAACTATTGGATGCTTACGCCTCAGCAATTGTAAACGCCGCCAAAGATGAACCAGAGGGTATGGGTTGTATTGTCGAAGAAGACGTACTCGCGGGGCGGTTTCAGATGTCAGAAGATGAACGCATCACCAATAGAGAACAGGAGAAATTACTTTTAATTGACACGGTAGAAGAATTATTGACTCGTGAAATTGCTTTGCGAGTACAGACTGAGGCTGCACCATTGCTAGTCTTCCCCTCCCAGTTTACCCGCGAATGGCCAGAAGCTCCTGATCCAGAAGGCAAAGCGGTGATTTTTGAGTTTGAGGGGGCTGTATTAAATGTATACACTACCTTGGTTGTACGTTTATCTCGCAGCGAGATTTTTAAACGCAAAGAAATGTGGAAAAATGCCGCTATGTTCACAGCCAGGGTTGGTGAGTGTGGCATCTGGCTACGCCATATTGAGGAAGGAAAAGCGGAGTTAACTCTGTTCTTTAAACCTGAAGCGAGTGAGGAGACAAGGCTGCATTTTGAAGAGTACGTGCATACCCACCTGAAGCGGCAGGCTTTACCAGAAAGTATCCGCCGTCGCCGCATTTTTGTTTGTCATAATCTCAAATGCAAAATACCAATTACTGAATTACAGGCGACACGCAGGCGAGAGTTTGGTTTTAACTGGATTCGTTGTAATGCTTGTGATACTCAGATTTCCCTGCTAGATAAAGAGGAACGTCTGAAGGCAGTAGATCGGACTTTCCTTATTCCGCTAACAAATAAAGATACCGATGCTCAACGCGAAATTGGAGTAGTTACTTCTATTATTCCGCAGATGGATAAAGCTGCTGATAAACAGCGTGAGATTGACACCGCTACTTCAATCATTCAAGGCAAAGTTGCCACCAATGATTTTGATGTCTTTTTATCTCACAATAGTAAAGATAAACCTTTAATAGAAGCGATCGCTAATCAACTGCGACAGCGAGGTTTGAATCCTTGGCTGGATAAAAAGGAGATTCTTGTCGGAAAGAGCTTTCAAGATGCTATACAACAAGGAATCCAGCAAGTTAAATCAGCTGCCATCTTCATTAGTCCTAATGGTTTGGGAAAATGGCAACTACAAGAATTGCGATCGCTTAACAGTCGATTCGTTAACGAAGATTTGCCTTTGATTCCAGTTTTATTACCAAATGTCACTGAGATGCCAAATGATCCAAAGCTACTGTTTCTCAAAGAATTAAATTGGGTACGTTTTGTTGACAATGTTGATGAAAAGGAACCTTTAGAACGGTTAATAAAAGCAATTATAGATATCAAATCGCTCAATTTTGAATAATCAACCCAGAAATCTATCGATGCCCAAACCAAATCCAGCAAAATTAAAGAAAGTATCTGTCAACCTCCCCTTTGGTATTGGTGGGACAGAATGGGAACCCGACTCCACAGAACGTAAGGCGGCTTGGTCGCTGTATGTAGAACTTGTTACCCGTATTGCCATCCAGCCTCTAGATTCCGAACAAGACCAAGGCTTGTTACGAGAAGCACTTTCATCCTTACACAGCCTGTTTGGTACTACCCGACAAATTCTCAAAGATGCGGGGCCTGATATTGGTGGCTCTCGTGAGTCAGTGGGAGGAATTGCGATCGCTGTTCTCAACCGAGGATTGCGTCCGGTTTTATCTAAATGGCATCCTTTACTACAAGCCTGGGAAGCACAACGTTCCTTGGATGTCAGTCCCAAGAAACACGAACAAGATTGGGAAAAAGAAGCCCAATTTAGAAGTGAGTTAGAATTGCTCAGAGAAGATTTAGAACAATATGCTGTGGCACTTGCAGTTATTGCTGGCATAGATTATTACTTGTGAATGTAAAGCCGTCCTTTATGACGGGGTTTCACACCCAAATTTTCGATGAATAAATACATTGAGGCTCCAGGAGAGTTTGACGGCAAAAGTCAAGCAATATTTTGTGCTGGTGGTATCAGTGATTGCCCTGATTGGCAAGCAGAGATGTTGCAGCTATTAAAACCTTCATCTTGGACAATTTTAAATCCCCGTCGGACTAATTTTCCAATTAATGACTCCAGTGCATCCAGAAAACAAATTGAGTGGGAACATAAACATTTGCGACTAGCCCAAGCTATTCTCTTCTGGTTTCCCCAAGAAAGTATCTGCCCTATCGTTCTTTATGAACTGGGTGCATGGTCGATGACAAATAAACCTCTATTTCTCGGCATTCATCCCCATTACTCTAGAAGACAAGACGTAGAGATCCAAACATCTCTGGTACGTCCTGATATTAATATTGTTTATTCTCTAGAAGAATTAGCTAGCCAAGTGATATTATATATGGCAAATTCTCCATAATTTCGGCAGCGATCGCGCTGATTAACTCGATTCTGAAAGACCATTTATAAAGTAGATATTAAGTAGGGTGGTTACGGCTTTGCTATCACGCCCCGCTACATAACTAATTTGTGTGCGCCGGATATTTGTATTCTGCCGAATCTATAAGATGATAACCGCACGCAAAGGCGTTGATAAATCTGTGTCTGGAGCATCTGGGCGTGAGATTTTAAAGAATAATGTTATGGAGCGATCGCTTGTATGCAATTAGTAATTTTTGATATCGATGGTACACTAACAAATACTTACAAAGTTGATGAAGATTGTTTTAAACGTGCTTTTGCATTAGAATTTGGAATTTTTGGTATAAATCCAAATTGGACTGAATACGCATACACTACAGATTCTGGAATTACCCAGGAAATTTTCAAAGAAAAATTAGAACGTCTTCCTTTAGATGAAGAGTTAGTCAGACTAAAAGCACGTTTTGTTAGTCTGCTCCAGGAGGCTTTTATTAACAACCAAGATTTATTTAGCGAAATTCCTGGTGCTGCAAATGTATTAGCTAAATTACAGTTAGATCCTGATTGGTGTGTTGCGATGTCTAACGACAAGCCGCTTCGCGTCTACGCAACTGGCGGTTGGCGTGAGTCTGCTAAACTAAAACTTCAAAAAGCTAACTTAGAAATAGAAGGTATCCCCTTAGCTTCAGCTAATGATGCACTTTCACGAAAAGATATTATTAAAGCGGCTATTATCAAAGCAGAGAATGTTTATCAAGTTGAAAAATTTCAGAAGGTTGTTTTTGTAGGTGATGGGGTTTGGGATGTAAAAGCAGCCTATCGGTTAAGTATTTCTTTTGTTGGGATAGGTAATAATAAATTAATAAATGTAGGCGCTACAAAAGTAATTAAAGACTTTACAAATTTAGAAGATTTTCTGAAAATATTACAAGATGCAGCAATTCCTAGATTATCTATGAACACCATTCTCCATATCACCAAACGCCAACAATGGGAAGACGCGAAAATACTTGGTAGCTATCGCGCTGATTCGCTAGAGAGTGAAGGTTTTATACATTGTTCAAAATCAACGCAAATACTTAAAGTAGCAAAGAGATTTTTTGATAATCAAAAAGAATTGGTACTACTGTTTATTGATTCTGAGAAAGTCCAAGCTGAAATTCGTTATGAAGAGGCGGAAATTGACGAATTATTTCCTCATATTTATGGGAAATTAAATATTGATGCTGTGTATCAGGTTGTTGATTTTGAAGCTGGGGAAGATGGTTTATTTGAATTGCCGCAAGAAGTTATAAATTTAGGATAACGTGCAAGGCGTAATTCGTAATTCGTAATTCGTAATTCGTAATTACCATTGCGTAGGGGTTTTAGACATTTCCAGTGGGTGGCTTATTTAGGCGGTTCTGTACTAGGGTGAATAGAATAGAGCCTCCGGCAAGCTGAGGCGAATGTGGCTATACAAATAAAGTCTAAGGTTAAATCAAGGTTTTGCCTGTGTAGATGCGGTTTCTAACTGCCCAAATAAAGAGATTCCGCGCTTTACTTAAAGAACGGGGAATTAATAATCAAGAGCAATTGTGACCGAATTTAATTTACAAATCCAAAAAAATAGCGATGGCTGCGCCAACGCCAAGGGCGAACGCTTCTCTTCTCATACAGAGGATGCAGCACCTAGCTTACTTCCCTCCAGTAATACGATACACTGCACCGACACTAAAGGCGATCGCATTGACCGTTTCCTTTCTCAAGAATTACCAGATTTATCCCGTTCGCGCATCCAACAATTAATCGAACAGGGTAACGTCCAACTTAACGATCAAGTTTGCACTTCTAAGAAGATCAATATCAAGCTAGGCGATAGCATCACTCTGGAAATACCAGAAGCACAACCCCTAGAACTACTTGCAGAAGATATCCCCTTAGATATTCTCTACGAAGACGACCAATTACTCATTCTCAACAAACCCGCAGGTTTAGTTGTCCATCCCGCACCCGGTCATCCCGATGGCACTTTAGTAAATGCTTTATTGGCTCACTGTCCCAATTTACCAGGAATTGGCGGAGTCCAACGTCCAGGAATCGTCCATCGATTGGATAAGGATACTACGGGAGCGATCGCGATCGCAAAAACAGAAGTTGCTCATCATCATCTACAAGCCCAACTCAAAGCTAAAACTGCACGCAGAGAATACTTAGGCGTGGTTTACGGTGCGCCAAAAGTTGAAAATGGCACAATTGACTTACCCATCGGTCGCCATCCCCAAGACCGCAAGAAAATGGCTATTATGCCTGTTGAACAGGGTGGACGATCTGCCGTCACTCATTGGCAAGTACTAGAACGCCTCGGTAATTTCACTTTAATCCGCTTTCAGCTAGAAACTGGACGTACCCATCAAATTCGCGTCCATAGCGCCAAAATGGGTCATCCCATTGTCGGCGACCCAGTTTATAGTTCTGGTCATTCAGTGGGCGTAAATTTGTCTGGTCAAGCACTACACGCTTGGCGACTAAGATTACAGCATCCCCTATCTGGCGAGATGATTGAGGTGACAGCTACCCCTCCCACCCAATTTACAAAACTTTTGGAGATGCTAAAAAGACGAACTACACTTTAACTTTAAGCTTATTCCACGCCTCAAAGCTACACCATTTTACACACATTGGGCATTGACAAAAAAACCATGCCCCATTCCCAATTCCCCTTAACAACTAGCGTGCATTAGACGTGGGATAGAGTCTGTTCCACTAGTTATACCTAAATGAAACTCCTACATAACCCAAGACTTATGCACGCCATAAGATGATCAAAGCGATGTACTAGCCAGCCGCCGACCAAAAATTGTTACTTAATTCCAGCTAACTGGCGATAAGGTACAGACTTTTCGATATCGATGTTGAATGACGAGATTCTTTGTGGTGTATTGCCAGTTGCATTGACACTTTGTGCCATAGACAAGAATAGAGCTGGATCGCCAGCTTTTGGCTTTTGCTCTTGTGGGGTGTATCTGCGTACTTCGACCTGCCAAATGATTTGGGGGAAACCCAGTTTAGCACGGTGGTAATCTTCGTATCGCGGAGATTTGATGTTAAATGGCAACTCACCCGCAGATTGAGATGGCAGTATCCGACGGCGCTGATAGGGCACTGTGGAATATCCAAAATTGCTCAGGTACTCTTCAGTGTTGAGAACTTCATCAACAAAGCCTACAATACCCTTGGTAGCGACCACAATTGACCAAGCGATTTTTTCGCGCTCGTTGTATGGGTCACGTCCTAGAACGCGCTGAATTACTTGCTCAACAAAGCGATAATTATTGTTGAGGTCGTAGAAGCTTTTCTTAAAGGTATCGGAAAGCACCAACCCACGAACAAAGTCTCGCACTGTAATTTGTCCATTACGGAGTTGAGACTCTAAATATGTTTCGCGATCGGCAGCAAAAGCATAAAAGAAAAGTTGACGATATGCTGCTTCGATCAAATCGCCTAAATCTGATGGAGACAGGATATTGTCTGTATTAAAAATCCTGGGCTGTTCATCACCCGGTACTTCATATCCAGCAACACGCTGGTTTTGACTTGAAGGTTCATATTCTAACAGAGGAATTGCCATTCTAAAGCCTCCATGTTCTTAATCAAAGTTAACAACTTTAAATCATATATTAAGGGAGTAGTTGTATCAGAACCTCAGATTCTGATAAAATTTCACGAAACTTAACTAAGGGTGATTTTAAGCATTGGTTATGAAAAACGATTAGCGCACTGGATTTAACCCATAGCTAATCAATAAAAAAGTAGTACAAATTCCAGCTTAATAATTACTGTAAACGACTAAAAAACTTTATTTGACATATTTCAGATTAGAAGATTGAGTTTCACTTTTTTTAACTGAAGTAATAAATTTTAACATTTAGCAAAAGAAATTAATTGCGGATTGGGGAATTGGGCATGGAGAAGAGACAAGGTAGAGACTTAATTTTGATAATTCCCCCTTGTCCCCCTTGTCCCCCTCATCTCCCTCATCTCCCTCATCTCCCCCTGCTCCCTGCTCCCTGCTCCCCTGCTCCCCTGCTCCCCTGCCCCCTTCTCCCCCCTCCCCTGCCCCCTTCAATGACCTATCCAAAATTCCAGGGGATCTATGGTTGACTTACAGTAAGGCCAGCTACGCAAAGTTGCTTCCATTCCTTCCTCCCAGTAGGGTGGTTCTAATCCCAGTCCTAAACAGAGATGAGATAGGATGCTAGCAAACTGCTGATTGTGACCAAAGTCTCCTAGATGGGCATGGGCATATTCATGGACGACTACACCAAACCAGTCTCTAGGTGCAACTCGACCAACATCTACCAAAATAGTGATTGGATTTGTGAGAATGTTGCACAGCCCGTCTATGCCAAAAGATTGAGCTATGGGGACTGCAAAAATTTGGATATGGCGACGCTCTTGTGGATGAAAGCACTGATGACAAACTTCTAAGTAGGCGTTGATCTGAGCGTTTACGGTGTTAATATTTTCGCCAATCCAAGTGTAAATGGGGATGCGATCGCGCAGGTTATCGAACACATCCACCATCCCCGGCTCTAGGGCAAGTTCCTGCACCCGATGCAGATAATCTTGCCCACGAGTAAAAGCATCACTCTGCTTCAGATAATTCACCAACCCAAAACTGAATAAAACTGTTTTTTTTCTAGAATATCCTGCCCAAGTCTTTCTGTTACCTGTTCTGTGTCGGAAACCTCAACAGAACTGTCGATGCGGCTTTCAGTACAAAACGATGCCGTGCTGAAGCCACCAAATCGTTTTACTGTACTGGTTCGCAGTCGCATATTTGGGCTGGCAAACCAGAATCTCTCAATGGAACTCATTGTTTCGTATTCGGTTGTCAACACTAGTCCATCTTCATCATCCATGTGGAAAAGACCGACTACAGGCACGATTTCGGCATAGCCTCTTTCGCGCAGTAATTTGCCAGCCCTTGGGTTATCGCCATCAGGCACGATCGCAAATATAGTTTTCCCCTGATGGTTATCTTCACCCTCTCTATCCCAAGCCATTGTGCCTAGCCAACGCACACGTGACCCTCCTACTGAAAGGCTGGGATCAATTTCATGATACTGGCACAGTTCAATGATTTCTGGATGATTGGCTTCCAGAGTTTCTACTTGTATATCCGATTCTCCCGTCTCTGAGCGCTTGAACGCCAGATGATGGGTTGCCCGTTGCGATCGCCACTTACCAGCACTTAGCTGAAAAAATTCCATTGCGTCTATCAATCTTCTGACTCCTACTTATGACTCCTGCGGATGATGTTTTACGCGGTTTTTCTTTTTACAGTTATTGGTATATAAACATTCTAAACATTACAGCGATTAGCGATCGGCTTCAACAAACTCCCTGCAAAGGGTGAGATAGGAATGTTGTTATGTAATTGTAAATTTTTATGAGGGTGATTCTTTATAGCTTGACAATGTAGACAATTTAATATCCGAGTGCTAAAATAGTAGAAAGCGATCGTCTTCACATTAGCAAGTAACAACAGATACCTTCGATTCAGTCAATCAGAGGAGTGAATGATGGATTTTCCAGTCGAATTAACATTAGAGCAACAGTTTCGCTTACAAAACTTGAAAGACCAGGTAAAGAATTTGAGTCAACAAGAAGCTCAAGAGTTTCTATTAGAAGTTTTACGGCAGATGATGGTAAAAGATAATTTGGTCAAACACCTGCTAAAACAAGCTTGATAGAGTAAAAAAAAGAATATCCTTTCCTTAAGACTTACGCAGTGGCAGTGTTCCGTTGAAATGCGTAAGTCTTAATTTTTTGGGCAAAGGGTGAAGAGGCAGGGGGGATGAGGGAGATGAGGGAGATGAGGGAGATGAGGGAGCAGGGGAGTAGGGGAGCAGGGGAGAAGTTGCAGTAAGTATTTTCCCCTCTGCCCCTCTGCTCCTTTGCACCTCTGCCTCTTGTGCCCAATGCCCTGTTTGCCCAATGCCCTGTTTGCCCCATGCCCCATGCCCCATGCCCAATTCCCAATGCCCAATTCCCAATGCCCAATTCCCAATTCCCAATGCCCAAATTAAATATTACAGATTATTACTTTGTCTCTCATAGTAAAGACTAGGGCACTATCGATCCCCTATGTTTTTGTTTGGCTACTCACAGTTAATCTGATCGAGAACAGGCCAGAAATAATATCCGCCATTTGTGAATATTAAGGAGAACTCATGGTTCTTGATGCTTTTTCCAGAGCTGTAATTGCGGCTGATGCCAAAACCGCTCCTATCGGTGGTGCTGACTTAGCAGCCCTGAAGTCTTTCATTGCTGAAGGCAACAAGCGCCTTGATGCTGTGAATGCGATCGCCAGCAACGCTAGCTGTGCAGTTTCTGATGCCATTGCTGGTATTGCTTGTGAAAACACAGGTTTGCTGCAAGCTGGTGGTAACTTGTACCCCACTCGCCGGATGGCTGCTTGCCTGCGCGATGCTGAAATCGTTCTGCGCTATGTAACTTATGCGCTGTTGGCTGGTGATTCTTCCGTATTAGACGATCGTGCTTTGAACGGTCTGAAAGAAACCTACACAGCTTTGGGCGTACCTACTGGTTCTTCTGTACGGGCTTTCCAAATCCTGAAGGCTATCAGCGTCGCTCACATCACCAACACCAACACCGAAGCTAACGCTGGTAAAAAGTTCCGTAAACTGGAAGTTGTTCAAGGCGACTGCTCTGCTCTAGCTGCTGAAGCTGCTAGCTACTTTGATCGCGTTATTTCTGCTCTGAGCTAATTGCTAACGTCTAAAGCCTATTAGTCAAGCCAACTGAAATACAAAGCACGATCACATCTAATCTGGAGTATAAAAAGCAATGAAATCAGTTATCACTACGGTTATTGGATCTGCTGATGCAGCAGGTCGTTTTCCAACCTCCTCTGATCTAGAATCAGTTCAAGGTAGCATTCAACGCGCTAGCGCTCGTCTAGAAGCTGCTGAAAAGTTGGCTGCTGGAATCGATGCAGTCGCTAAAGAAGCTTATGATGCTGCTTTTAAGAAATATCCTTACCTGAGCCAAGAAGGTGAAGCTGGCGACACTCAAGTTAAAAAAGACAAGTGCTTCCGCGATATCAAGCATTACCTACGCTTGATCAACTACAGCTTAGTTGTGGGCGGTACTGGCCCTCTGGATGAGTGGGGTATTGCAGGCGCTCGTGAAGTTTATCGCTCTTTGGGTCTGCCTACTGCTCCATACGTTACCGCGATGACTTACACCCGCGATCGCGCTTGCTCTCCTCGTGACTTGTCTCCTCAAGCGTTGGTTGAGTTCCGCTCTCTCCTCGACTATGTAATCAACTCCCTTTCATAGTAATAGGGATTGACTAGACGTAGACGAGCGATCGTTATACTCTAAAACTCAGGGACTCTCAGTCTGTTGCTTTGCCTGTATCTGGTTGAGTAATTGACCAAGAGTCCCTCAGTTGTTACTAATTCGTAATTCGTAATTCGTAATTCGTAATACTTCGACTTACCTCGGCTCCGCTCGGCACAAGTCGCTCAGTACAAGTTCGTAATTCGTAATTGAACTTGGGGGATTTCAATCGGGAAATTTTCTTTTATGACAATAGATTCTCTATTTGAACAGTTGAAACACCCCAATCCCAATCTGCGGGAACGAGCCATGTGGGAACTGGCTGAAGTTCGTGATGAAAATACCATTCCTCGTCTGATGGGTATTTTGGATGAAGAAGATGTGACTTACCGTCGTGCTGCGGTTAAGGCACTGGGTGCTATTGGTATAGATGCTGTCCCATCATTGGTAGATTCATTAGTAAATAGCGAGAATGCGACTATTCGGGGTAGTTGTGCTAAGGCTTTGGCACAGATTGCTGCTAACCATCCAGATGTTCCTTTCCCGGCTGATGGCTTACAGGGATTGAAAACAGCGCTCAACGATCCAAATGCCGTTGTTTATATTGCATCAGTAATGGCGCTGGGTGAAATTGGTTCTCCTGCCTTTGAAATTTTGGCTGAGGCTCTGAAAACAATAGATAATGTTGCGCTGGCTGTGGCGATTGTTAATGCACTGGGTTCGATGGGTGATATGCGCGGAGTGGAAGTCCTGAGAGCATTAACTAATGATGAATCCGCCGATCCGTATGTTCGTGAATCAGCAGTGAGTGCTTTGCCCCGATTAGATCAGGTGATTAATTATAAAAGAGGCTAGCGATCGCTATCCCAATAGAACGGATACATTTAGATAAACAAACTGGGTGTCACCTTGAAGTAATCTCCAAGTGCCTTAGCTTGTGCCTTACTAATCGACCGCTTACCGTTCACAACCTCAGATACAACGCCGCTCGACCCGATAATACCCACCAAATCAGCTTGACGGGTGTCAGTGACTTCCATAATGTGTTGGAGTATTTCATGTGGTGCAGATTCATCCATTGGATAGTTCTCTGCCTCATACGCTTCAATTAGCATTACTATCAGCTTATGCAGACCTTTTTCTTCTGGAGTCCGGTTCTTGCAAAACGTTAGACGCTCTGCCACTGTTAGGGCGCGATCGTATTCCTCTTCCGTTTCAATCACCTTGGGTGCAACTTCAGCTAGCAGGCTGCTATAAGCAGCTTGGTCAAAAGTAAGAGTCATTTACCAAGCATCTTTTTCTAACTGTCTCTCAATTTGAGAAATCGCCAACTCGATCACCGCCTGAACTCCTGCTTCCTCTTCTTGGGTTAATGCTGCTTGTAGGGGTTCTAAGGCAGTGCGATCGCCAATTTTCATCAATGCCAGAGCCGCCGCTTTTCGGGTTTCCCAATCGGGATGATGCAGTAACTCAACTAAATTAGGAATCGCTGGTTGATAAGCCAGACTGCCCAAAGCAGATGCTGCTTCACACCGCACCATTAAGGATGAATCAGTGAGAGCGTTCACTAGAATGTGAAATGCTCCTTCTTCAGTACCTTCCTCAGCAATTTTAGCGATCGCACCCACCACCGCAGCTCGAACATCAGCCGAGTCTGAGTTAATCTCTCGATATAAATACTCTTTCGCCTCTGCTCCAATAAATCCCAGTGCCCACACAGCATGTCCTTTCGCACTTTCTGGATACTCAGTTGACGCTAAGATTTTCAGCAATGCTGGCACAGCTGCCTCACCTATTTTGGCAAGCCCTCCCACCGCCGAGGTTTTAACCACCGTATCTTCATCATTTAGGAGGGCATTAACCAGGGTGGGAACTGCGATCGGATCGGCAATCAGTGTCAGGGTTTTGGCGCTGGCTCTGCGTACAACTGGGTTAGGGTGATTTGCCACAGCTTCCATTAATAAAGGGGTCGCTGGTTTACCGATTTTACCCAACGCCTCTGCAAAACTCAACCTAACCATCCCCCGTGAGTCTCCCATACTCTCAATCATCTGCTTGAGTAGCTCTTGGTCATCAGGGTTGAAGGAGTTTAAGCCTAATTGCTCATTAACTGCTGCAAGTAAAGCATCAGTTTCTGAGTGGGAAAGATGTAACGAATCCTCCCCTGATTGAGTTTTGGAGTTGAGCATTATGACTTATAGCTAAATAGATTACTAGTTGTTGACGCTCAAGGCAGCTTGCTGATTACGTAGTTCTTGGAGGGCAGAATCAATCTTGGCAAGCTCAGGTTCCAATTGTGCCATAACATTTACCCTCATCAACTTAGCCCGTTTTGCTGTTTCTGTAGTTTCTTGGACTAGACGTTCCCGATATAGCTCAAGTTCTGCAATCACTTCGGCGACATCTTGAGAGGTTATGTTATCGGTTGTTGTGAGTTCTGAGGTTTCATCCATAACTTTTGTTTTCTAAATGCGTGTTTATTGAGGAAGGCAGGAGGCAGACTAGAGGCAACTAACCAATAGCTGACAGATGCGTATATTTTGATCTTCTCAGATCGCGTTACCAGTAGAAAAGCTTTTTGACGGAAATTTTCAAAAGTCGCACCCAACTACAGCCTTTGCCTTTGAGCCAGAATGCTCACTTCCCTTCTGCCTCTGTGGTGAACCTAGCATATTATCGAAGTACAGCTTTACGTAAAATCGTGGCGAATTGAGGGGTGAAATTTAAACGCAGAGGAGCGCAGAGGAACGCAAAGTAAGTTTTGAGTCTATTCGCTACGAACTTCAGAGTTAGCTGTACTAAGTTTAATAAATGCTTTGCTATTTCACGTAAATGAACATAGGAATAGTTACCAACTGCTTAACTAATTCATAATTCGTAGTTAAGAATTAAATTACGAATTACGAATTACGAATTACGAATTATTTTAAGATGTTTCCTCTAGTGGGAAAATATCTCGTCGCAAGTAAGAGTCAAAATTTTTCTTAAAGTATTGAATACTCGTTACATTCGGTTCATCACTTTCTGTTGGCGTGAATTCATAAATTGGTACTTTTTCCCTCACCAGCTTGACCAAGCTAGGATGAAGCTGTTCAAAAGAATCTACTCTAAATATTGTTGTTTCAAATCTTAGTTTAGCTGGATGAGCATATCCTAACTTCATCCAGGGCATCCAAGGACAGTCTCTCGCCCATTTAGCAGGAGGAACTTCAGTTGCATCAGGTCGGCAAGTATTTGATATAAAGTACTCAACTCCCTTAAACTTTTCTCCAGGGCAATAATCTGAATATTTACTATCTCCTGCTAAAGGATGTGGATATTCTAAAGGAATTTCCATAACCGAAGTAATATATCCTTTGCCTTTGGGTATGACAAATTTTTTTGGCTTGACCGACCCCTGGACAATGCGGTTAGCAATGTGAACTACTGGTACTGGTTGATTTGCTGTTGGTGACTGCCAAAAGTGGAGAATTTCTTGAGTATCTGGATCGCAAAATAAACCCAACTCTCTATTGATGCGATACCCGACTTCGCCATGTTCAGGATCGGGTTTGAGAAATACTTTGGTAGCATTCATCCCAATAATAGAGAACAATTTTTCTTTGGGCAAGTCTGGTGTTTCTTGCCACCAAATTTCTCCCGACCAGTTGTAATAAAGCTGTAACCCATGATTTTTTCTATAAAAATCGAGGTTATTAAACTCGTAGTCATCTAAATAATCATTCATATAGGACTCCTATGATCTTAAAATGGCTGCGTAAACGCTTCATCGGCTTGTCGTTAGACATCGCAACTCTCACCCAGTATGTCAGTAAGCGGATTTTATTTTATTTTGGCGTAAACTCCTACTTAACTAGCAATTTACATTTTTGGTAATCCAATGCCCACTCCCTAGTACGATAGTAAATATGACCAATGATTCCTTGATGGTCAATCTAAAATCCAAAACTTGTACTGAGCGACTTGTGCCGAGCCCGTCCTGAGCGTAGCCGAAGGGCGAAGTCGAGGTAAGTCGAAGTATCTAAAATCCAAAATTCTCTGATTTCTAAGCAATTATCCACGAGCCATTTATAGATCAATGGATAAACGTTTTTTTAAAATGTTTGGGCTAACAGAAGATCAAGCGATCGCAATTATCGATACACCATTAGAACAACTTGAAGACGCTTCTGATAAGTATATTGCTGTTTCCCATCTGATTAATTATCCCACTGAACAGTCGATCGCGGCTTTGGTACGGGCGATTGAAACTAGTAACCCTGATGAGTTAGACCATCGCATTGTCCGACGCAAGGCTGTGGAAAGTCTGGGGCGATTGCAGGCTGAATCAGCTTTACCTGTAATTCGGCAGTGCCTTAAAGATGATGATATTTATACTGTTGAAAATACCGTGTGGGCGATCGGGGAAATCGGGACTAAAGATCCAGAAATTCTCGAAGAAGTGGCGCAACTACTGGATAAACCAGGTCAAATTTATCGAGTAATTATTCACACTTTAGCGAATGCTGACTATCAATCGTCTCTAGAACGTGTAAATAAATTTACTCAAGCTGAAGATGAACCTACCCGTAGTGCGGCGATCGCTACAGTTTGTCGTTTCACCGATGACTACTCCCAAATCACTGAGGTAATGGCGCTGCTGCAAAGTTCCAGCGTTAATGCACGGCGCGGTTGCATTCAAGACCTGATTGATGCACGCTACTACAAAGCCATCCCAGAAATTGCTCGTTGTCCTGTATCTCTGGTGTTTCGGTTGCGAGGATTGCGAATGCTTTTGGATGCAGGCGTTTCTAGTGGTGAAATTACCTTTACAGAAATTCAACCTTATTTAGAACAAGTACTTTACGATCATCCCAACGACCTTGATTTAGTACATGAGTATGACGCGACCCCTGGATTAGATTTTGTCATTAACGAACTTTACGAAACCGATTTTGGACGCTGCTATTTAGCGACAAAAACCTTGCTAGATATCTATACCCAAGAAGCACCCCAAGCACTTCTAGCAACTTATTCAGACAAAGCATATAACGATTATGGCGCTCATTATCATGTCATGAAACTTTTCGGCTGGCTGAAATATGCTCCCGCCTACGATTTGTTAATAGAAAACCTGCACAACCGCGAACCTCAGTTTCAGAAATCTCGTGCGGCGTGTGCGATCGCTCTTGGTGAATTGGGTGATTCACGAGCAATCCCTGAACTTAAAATTTGCCTTAATACGCCAATTTGGGATTTGAAATACGCTTGTTTATTGGCGCTAGACCGCTTAGGAGACTCATCTGGTCGGGAAATTTGCGATCGCGATCGTGACTGGTTAATTAAGGCGAAAGCGACGAGTAATCAACAAATGATTAACTTGTAATCACCTTCATCCAACTCCTGGTTAGTCACAGTATATATAGGATTTTTATGTATAATATCTAAATTCTGAAAATTAACTACTGTACTAACCTGAAACCTAACAATGGTATCTTCCCAACTCCAGTGGCAACCTCAAAAAATTAACGAAAATTTATCAGTACGGGTAGCAGTATTATCAACATCACTGCCTTGGTATGACACAGAGTTTACCGGTATCTGGTATATTTGCTTTGAGTCCGATAATGAAGTTCAAGATCATCCAGTAACAATGTTGAGTCGATTTGATCCTGGTGGCTTTTTTGAGCTACATGGACACCCTGGAGGAGAAGAAATTTTAGTACTCCAAGGAAACTTTGTTGACGAAACAGGCATTTATTTACCAGGAACTTACATACTTAATCCTGAAGGGTTTATCCATCACCCCTACAGCGATGAGGGCTGTCTGACCTTTGTTAAATTACGGCAACATGGTGGAAAAAATCGCCAGCAAGTGCGAAAGAATATTTACGAGTTACCCTGGCAGTCAGGTATTATCCCTCAAATTGAGGTGAAGCCCCTTTATCAGCAAATTGATTTCCCCGAAAAAGTCTGGATTGAACGCTGGCAACCTGGCACAGCATTGTTTAATGTAGTCGAATCTGAGGTGAAAGAAATCTTTGTCATAGAAGGAACTTGGAGTGATGAGTTAGGAAATTATCCTGCTAGCAGTTGGCTACGGTATCCACCGGGTTACTCCTATAGTCCCTCGTCAGCAAAGGGTTGTATGGTATATGTTAAAACTTATCCTCTAGATACAACTAGATTTATCGTTGGAAAAGATTTTCGACATCCACAAATATGAATATTGGCGTTGCTGATTCATTGGATGAATTTTGTTTCTAGCTCGTCTATTTTTAACGTGAGTTTCCCACGGAGGCGCACCTGTGGGGCGAAAGAAACAAAGAGTATATTTATTGAACGCAACGCGGCAGTCTCAACCCTACGGGAGCAACGCGAAAAAGTTAGATCATTTTGAAATGAGTAGGGGAAGTAAAGAGAAAATTTTAGTAATTTTTTCTACCTAAATAGCTATGAATACACTTATTTCTTTCTCTTCCCCTGCCTTCCCTGCTTATCCAATACTGCGTAGGTTTTTGTGCATAGTCATTCGAGATCCCCCTTAGTCCTCGCCACTTGCTTCACTACATCGCTTCGCGCATCCTGCGGCGGGGGAGACCCCTGTTCCCGCAGTGGCTCCCCGATAAATTGGGGGAAAATAAGGCATTTTTAGCCCCCCTTTTTAAGGCTACGGTGTACATATACACAAGTGACTTATTTTGCTCAAAGCGCTCTCAGACCTAACCCCCAGCCCCTTCCCTACGAGGGAAGGGGAGCCAATCTTTAAAGCCCCTCTCCGCGTCGGAGAGGGGTTTGGGGAGAGGTCTGGCGACTTGTGTATACACGGTAGCTTTTTAAGGGCAGTTGGGGGGATCGACTCCTAACCTACGTAGTATTGCCTGCTTACCCATCTCACTGTTAGAGCATTGTTCCCCCACCTTACTAAGATTTGAGGGTGGGGATTGCTACGTTTCATTCAAAACAACCTCGTAAGAGGGTTTTGCCTGTGTAGAAGCGGTTTATCCGTCCTTTTACTAATATCTGCACGCCCCGCCCCTAACGATTCAGGATTTGCTACTGGTAACTGCTTCGTTTAACACTAACTCTGGTTGTGGTGTCTCCTCTTCTTCTGGCAAACCGTAAATTGACCTGTACAACTTCACATACTCTTTAGCAGATTGATACCAACTAAAATCTTCACTCATGCCCCGTTTTTGTAGTTCTTGCCATTGCGGTTTGAAACGGAAGCCTTCCCAAGCTCGGATCATACAAGTGAAAAGGTCTAGCGGTTCATAGCGGTCAAAGCAATAACCGGTGCCTGCGGCATTTTCGGGGTCGTGATGGGTTACAGTGTCAACTAATCCACCTGTGCGGCGGACAATGGGGACAGAACCGTAGCGCAAAGACATCATTTGGCTAATACCGCATGGTTCAAAACGACTAGGCATCAAGAAGGCATCAGTACCAGCATAGATGCGGCGAGACAGGGCATCGTTATACAGTAAATAAGTTGCCATGCGTCCGGGAAAGCGGGATGCTAATTGCCACATCTGAGTTTCATAGTAGCGATCGCCTGTTCCCAACAAAACAAACTGTGCATCTGTATAAGATAGGAAGCGATCGAGGATTTGCAATATCAAATCAATGCCTTTTTGTTCCACTAATCGGGTCACAATCCCAATTAAAAAGGCTTTGGAGTTGACTTCTAATCCTACTTCTTGTTGCAAAGCAATTTTGTTAGCCTTGCGTTTATCTAAAGTATCAGCAGTAAATGTTTGAGCAATATATTTATCATTTTCTGGATTATAAACTTCGGTATCAATCCCGTTGATAATCCCAGATAACTTACCGCTAATAAAGGACAGCAAACCTTCTAAGGTTTCACCATAAGCAGGTGTCTTGATTTGCTCGGCGTATGTGGGCGAAACTGTATTTACCTTATTGGCAAATTGCACTGCTGCTGCCATTGTGTTGTGTCCTTGCATATACCAAGGACACCAAGTAATTTTTTCTAAATACCAACGCCACGGCCCTTGATAAGCCAGGTTATGAATGGTAAACACTGTGGTGATATCAGGATCTTGGTGCATCCACACCGGAATCATTCCCGTATGCCAGTCATGACAATGGATAATGTCCGGTTTCCAGTAATTCCAGGCAAACTCGGCTGCACCATTGGAGAAGAAGGTGAACCGCCAGTCTTCATCATCTCCAGAATAAATGCGGCGAGGTAGGAAAACGGGATGTCCGAATAAGTACAAGGGGACATCAGTACCAGGCAGAACGCTTTCATAAACAGCAAATTCCTGGAACATGGCAGATCCCCGCCAGATGGGTTCTTTGGGAATTTCCATTTTGTCTGGCAGGAAGCCATAGTAAGGCAAGAATATTCGCACATCATGCCCCATTTCTCTCAGAAATTTGGGTAATGCCCCAACAACATCACCCATTCCTCCTACTTTGGCAATGGGTGCTGCTTCTGCTGCAACAAATAGAATCCGCATGGTAATTTTTGCTTCCCCGATTCTGTCTATAAATTGTCAAATTAACTTTCCGATCGCGACCAACGCGATATGTCGCGTCTTTGGTAAAACGGCGATCAATTCTTATCTAATCACATCGGCTTGCCCAATTGCTTAGGAACCGCGTTGAATTACCGCAAAAATTTCTGATAAAATTTCTTGCGCTCCCTGTTGCCGCAGCAATTCTGCTAGTTCTATGCCTAGTGCTTCGGCATTGTTGGCAATCCCTGTGACGGTATCTTTTACGAACTTTTGACCATCTACACTGGCGACTATCCCTGTTAAGGTCAAATTCTCACCAGAGATTTCTGTATTTACACCAATAGGTACTTGACATCCGCCCTCTAATGAGCGTAGAAAAGATCGTTCGGCGAGACAGCGATCGCGTGTTTGGGGATGTTCGATTGCTTTGAGTAGAGTTAGCAATTCACTATCATCCGCACGGCATTCTATCCCTAAAGCACCTTGGCCAACGGCGTGGAGGGAGATTTCTTTGGGGATAATTTGATGAACGCGAGGGCTCATTCCCAATCTCTCTAACCCTGCGGCTGCCAAAATTAAGGCATCGTATTCGCCTGCATCCAGTTTTGCCAATCGTGTAATCAAATTTCCCCGCACATCTTTAAAAGTAAAGTGGGGGAAGTGGTGGCGTAACTGTGCTAACCGCCGCAGCGAAGATGTCCCAATTACAGCACCCTCTGGTAAAGTATCGATTTGTTTATCTTTGTGCTTTTCATGCACAACTAATGCATCGGCTGGATTTTCCCGTTCAGTAATTGCTGCCAGAGTCAATCCTTCTGGTAAGTTAGTCGGCAAATCCTTGAGAGAATGAACTGCAAAGTCAATCTCCTGATTGAGCATTCCAACTTCAAGTTCTTTAGTAAAAAGTCCTTTATCGCCAATCTTAGCTAATGCTACATCAAGGATTTTATCGCCTTGGGTAGACATGGTATGGACTTCAAAAGTGATATCAGGAAAGCT
Source organism: Nostoc sp. NMS2 (assembly GCF_017115105.1). Taxonomy (GTDB): domain Bacteria; phylum Cyanobacteriota; class Cyanobacteriia; order Cyanobacteriales; family Nostocaceae; genus Nostoc. Next base: position 292 of record NZ_JABXKH010000099.1, on the reverse strand, counting down.
TTTTTGGAGTTGCTCTTGTACCCAATAGGTTTGAACCAGAGCAAGTTGGCTTTTGCGTGAACCGATCCGAATAGTGCGTGGGGGACTAGAAACAACTGATGTCATAAAACAATATAATACCGCAGGCGATAAATTCACTCTCATCTAGACTACCGTAGTCAGGGACTCATACGAATTTTGGGTTTTGGATTTTGGATTTTGGATTACAATTCTTTACTAAGGGACTGACAAGAAATAAATTATTCCATCTTGTGGGGTGGGCATCCTGCCCGCCCTGAATATGGGACGGGTG
>NZ_JABXKH010000142.1 GCF_017115105.1 Nostoc sp. NMS2 | reverse complement strand
AGAGGGATTTAGGGTGAGGGCGAAAACTACGGTTCTCAACTTAGATGAGGTTTATACATTCATTAATACTAGGAGTTAATATTTTAATTTATGAGGAGTAGCGACCAGAATTTAGTAGTTTTGACAATTTATATTATCGGTGTCTCATACGTTTTTAACCGTATGGTTGAATCCATCGACGATCAAGTTAAATTCGAGTTTAAAAAAGGAATCGTTGATGAGCAACTCAAAGAACAAAATCTTGATGATAAAATTGGAATTTCCTTTAAACTCAAAGCCTCATACCCAATCGACGATTTGAAAGATTTAGGAATTAGCATTGAAAATAAATCTGATAATGTTGCCCTATACGTTGACTGGGACAACAGTTCTTTAGTAGTTGAACATAGCAAGCAATCGCGTCGCGTAATTCGGAAATCACCAGATTTAACCCGCGACTTAGCAGTACCCCAAAGTCCTAGCCTGATTGCTCCCAAGAAAACACTTTCTGAAACGGTGACAGCAGAAGATGTATTCGAGCGCGATCAAGTAGCTGGAACCTATTCAGCGAAAAAACCACTAATTGATATCAACGGGCTGCAAAAAGGGCAAAAAAAATTGTACAACGACTTTATTAATAGAAAAAAGGAGTTGGACTTTTCCCTACAACTGGTAATCAGAGTATCTGAAGTGCGTTTAGGTCTAGCCCCAGGCCGTGATTTTCCTCCCATTAGTATTATCAATTGTCCTTTCACAGTCAGGAAACTACCTTGGACTTACGCTCTACCTTGGAATAAAAAAAAGCAATAGCAACCAGACAGACTATGCCATCCAAGATTACACTGGATCTAAGGAGAGAGTAGACGCAGGCGGTTGCAGATCAGTCATAGTCACTGGTTTGAGGAAAGTCCGGGCTCCCGAAAGACCAAACTTGCTGGATAACGTCCAGTGCGAGCGATCGTGAGGATAGTGCCACAGAAAGATACCGCCAATTAGTCATTAGTCATTAGTCATTTGTAAAAGAACAAAGGACAAAGGACAGATGACAAAGGACAAACTTGGTAAGGGTGCAAAGGTGCGGTAAGAGCGCACCAGCAGTATCGAGAGGTGCTGGCTCGGTAAACCCCGGTTGGGAGCAAGGCGATAGGAACTACGGTTGGTCTTTTACCAGTTCCGCTCAACGAGAGCCGCTAGAGGCGTTTGGTAACAAGCGTCCCAGATAGATAACTGCCCTCGCAAGAGAACAGAACCCGGCTTATGTCCTGCTCTCTCCCCCCTTTTTTAGTGCTGAGTTAGAAGTCATTAAATTTTAGATTTTAGATTTTAGATTTTTCCTTCAATTCAAAATTCCAAATCTAAAATTGGCAGAGTTATAAGTTATGAGTCAGAAGTTAGTATTTTTCCCCTGCTCCACCTGCCCCTTGCCCCCTTCCCCCTTCCCCCTGCCCCCTGCCCCTAATGCCCCTTGCCTACCCACGCCGTCAACGGCAACTCGAAAGTTTAGTCCAAAAATTAGGTTTGTCGCTAGAAGCACCTATCAAGTGGGAACTGCTAGATTTAGCGCTAACTCATCCCACTGTCTCTGATTCGGCGAATTATGAACAACTGGAGTTTGTTGGCGATGCAGTGGTGCGGCTGGTGTCGGCTGTTGTGTTATGGGAAAATTATCCCGATTGTCCAGTAGGGGATTTTGCGGCAATTCGTTCGGTGTTGGTGAGCGATCGCATTCTCGCCCAATTGGCCAGAGTTTATGGTTTAGAGTTATACTTACTGGTCGCTGGTAGTGCTACGGCTGATAAAGTTGGTCAAGAGTCACGACTGGCAGATGCTTTTGAAGCAGTTCTGGGTGCGCTTTACTTAAGTACTCAAAATCTGGAACTAATCCGTTCTTGGCTAGATCCCCACTTCCAAGAACTAACAACAGAAATTCGCCTCGATCCTGCCAGACTTAATTACAAAGCTGCTCTCCAAGAATGGACTCAGGCGCAATTTAAAGTTTTACCAGAATATCGAGTTGTGGAAGTCACTCAACCACACCACAATCAAGAACGTTTCATGGCTGAAGTGTGGCTGCACGGAAACAAACTAGGAGTTGGTAAAGGGCGATCTATCAAAACTGCTGAACAAGCAGCCGCTAAGGTAGCTTTTTTAGCAATCCCTAATCCGCAAACACCCTGAGCTTAAAAGACTGACAATTAGCCGATAATCATTTGGTTGTCATTTGTATACAAATGACAAATAACTAATGACAAATCAATACGGTTCGGTTAAGGCAAGAGACGCGATAAATCGCCGTCAAGACAAAGGACTGATTATTGTAAAGACGGCGATTTATCGCATCTTTGCGATTAGCGGCGTGTCATCAAAAAACCTTATCCAATCCGTATTGAATGACAAATGACAAATAACAAATGACAAATGACAAACCAAATTAAAATTGCTGTTATCGGAGTTGGGCGTTGGGGAGTGCATCTGCTGCGGAATTTCTTAGCACATCCCCAAGTAGATGTAGTTGCTGTGGTAGATCCCCATCCAGAAAGGTTAGCGGCGGTAAAGCAGCAGTTTAATTTAGATGAAAATGTAGTATTGACAACCCATTGGGAAGATTTGAAGAATGTGCCAGGGTTGACAGGGGTAGCGATCGCAACTCCAGCTACCACCCACTATGCTTTAATTAAAGATGCTCTTCAGAACGGATACCATGTTTTAGCTGAAAAACCGCTAACTCTCGACCCCGCAGAATGTCGAGAACTTTGCCAGTTAGCAGAGAAGCATCATTTAACACTCATGGTAGATCACACTTATTTATTTCACCCAGCAGTTGAGCAAGGGCAAACTGTAGTACAAGCGGGTAAATTAGGTGATTTACGTTATGGCTACGCGACACGCACCCATTTAGGGCCTGTCCGCCAAGATGTTGATGCACTGTGGGATTTAGCTATTCACGATATTGCTATCTTTAACGCTTGGCTGGGTCAGATTCCTGTGAAAGTACAAGCAACGGGTACGGTGTGGCTACAGGGGCAAGCCAATAGGGAAATAACCCACTCTCCATCCCAAGGTTTAGCCGATTTAGTATGGCTAACACTGACATACCCAGATGGCTTTCAAGCTTACATCCACTTGTGCTGGCTGAATTCTGATAAGCAGCGACGGCTGGGGATTGTAGGTAGCCTTGGTAGTTTGATTTTTGATGAAATGTTGCGATCGTCACCTCTAACGCTGCTACATGGAGAATTTGAACAGCAGGGCAATCATTTTATTCCCGTAAATCAAAGCCAGGTGGTGCTGGAATTAGAGCCAGGTGAACCATTGCAACGGGTTTGCTCCGGCTTTGTTGTCTCTGTTATAAACAATACTCCCTCAGAGGTTTCGTCTGGCTGGGTAGGCACACAGTTAGTAGAAATTCTGGCTGCACTGACTGTATCTCTTGAGCAAGGCGGCCAACCTGTTTTTCTTAACAACTGCTCTCAAGTGTAATTTTCCCCTGAGAATAACCGCCTAATACTGTTCGGTTAAGGCAAGAGACGCGATAAAAGAGACGCGATAAATCGCCGTCTCTACAAAGGACTGATTCTTGTAGAGACGGCGATTTATCGCGTCTTTGGGATCGTATTGAAAACCGCCCATTTTACTTCATTAATGGAGTTCAAAGACTCATTCACGAAGCTCTGAGGTTCATCAACGGAGTTCAAAGGCTCATTAACAAGTATTTATCAAAAATTAATCCGGTTTTTAGCGATTTTCGGGTAAGTCCTGATAAAATCAGCTAACGTATGAGCATGATTATGCACAACCGTATATTTACTACTTTATTTTTAACTCTATCTCTGGCTACCACACCCCAGTTTGTAGTTGCTCAAAACAATATTGAACAGCTATTTAAACAAGGCGACGCTGCCGAAACGGTGGGTAATAACTCCCAAGCAGAGACAATTTGGCGGAAAGTTTTACAAGTTGAACCCAATAATGGCAAAGCTTATAACAATTTGGGTAATGCTTTGCGGCGACAGGGAAAACTAGAGGAAGCATTAGCGGCGCACCAGAAAGCATTACAACTCAATCCTAATGATGCCGAAGCTTACGTTGGTATAGGGAACGTGCTAAATGCTCAAGGTAAATTAGAGGAGGCGATCGCATCTCACAATAAAGCTTTGCAACTCAACCCTAACTTAGCTACTGCTTACAACGGTCTGGGCAATGTGCTGAGTAACCAGAAGAAATTAGATGCAGCAGTTGCCGCCTACCAAAAAGCAATTCAACTCAACCCTAACTTTGCTACTGCTTACTTCGAGTTGTGTAATGTGTTGGATGACCAGAACAAACTTGATGAAGCAATAACAGCTTGTAAAAAATCTGTTCAACTTAATTCAGAAGATGCAAAAACTCACTATCTTCTTGCCGACGTTTTTAAAAGACAGAATAAATTAGATGCAGCAGTTGCCGCCTTTCAAAAAGTAATTCAACTCAACCCCAACATTGCTGATATTTACAACAAACTCGGCATTGCCCTATATGAACAGAATAAATTAGATGAAGCAGTTGCCGCCTTTCAAAAAGCAATTCAACTTGACCCTAAAGATGCTGCTGCTTACATTAATCTCGGCAATGCCCTCAGTAACCAGAAGAAATTAGATGCCGCAGTTACGGCCTTCCAAAAAGCCATACAACTTGACCCTAAAGATGCTGCTGCTCACTACAATCTCGGTCTTGTCCGATATGAACAGAAGAAATTAGATGCCGCAGTTACGGCCTTCCAAAAAGCCATACAACTTAAACCTAACTTTGATATTGCTTACAATGCTTACAATAATCTCGGTGTTGTCCTGTATAAGCAGAAGAAATTAGCTGACGCAGTTGATGCCTACAAAAAAGCAATTAAACTCAACCCTAACTTTGCTACAGTTCACCACAATCTCGGTTTAGCCCTCAAAGACCAGAAGAAATTAGATGATGCTGTCGCCGCGTTCAAAAAAACCATACAGATCGAACCTAACAATGCTGAAGCTTACAACGATCTTGGCAATGTCCTGAGATACCAGGAGCAATTAGAAGCTTCAGTCATCGCTTTACAAAAAGCCATACAACTCAAACCTAACTTTGCTCTTGCTTACAACAATCTCGGCAATACCCTCCAAGACCAGAAGCAATTAGAACAAGCAATCATCGCCTACAAAAAAGCCATACAACTCGACCCTAATTATGCTACTGCTTACAGCAATCTCGGCAATGCCTTCCAAGAACAGAAGCAATTAAAACAAGCAATCATCGCCTACGAAAAAGCCTTAACATTACCAGAAGATACTTCTATAGATCCAACCAGCGCTCATACTCTCGCTAATAATAATTTGGGTTTAGTATTCCAAAAACAAAATAAGTTTAAAGAAGCCATTGAACACTTTGACAAAGCAGAACAAATTGACCCAAATTATGTCTATGCCAGTAACAACAATATAGAAGCAAGGCGGTTATGGAAAACGAAAGATGATACCCAAGCTAAGAGCGTAGAAGACGATCGCCAATGGTTGCTTAAGAATGACCCAACCGTACCCGTTAAGCGTTCTGTGGTACGCATCACTACCGAGTTTTTTAACAGCGATCGCCAGGGAACAGAGATCGGCACTGGTATAATCATTCAGCGAGAAGACAACCGGACATTAATCCTCACTAATCGTCATGTCATTTTTGATGGCAATGAACAAGGTAAAAATATCCAAGTGGAATTTTTCAGTACACCGCCATCCAACCGAGTGCGAATGCGGCGAGATGCCAAGCTGTTCAAAATGACCTCTGAGGAACAACTCGATTTAGCCGTTTTGGAAGTTATTGGTAAACTGCCAGAAGATATCCAACCATTATCTATCTCCTCAACTGCGATCGCCCCGAAAATGCCCATTCGGATTATCGGTCATTCTGCCCAAAGAGGTGAAGATAAATCTTGGTCTATGCAATCAGGACAGATTAGTAAGCATAACAACCAGCGATTAGAAATATCTCAAACTGCACTCAAACATGGTTATTCTGGCAGTCCTGTGATTGATTCGCAAAATCGGCTTTTAGGCATCGTCTTTGCAACAAAAGGTGAAGACCGAGATTTGGCTTATCCGATGTCTGAGATTCAAAAACAACTGTCCATTTGGAACATTAAATAGACGCGATGAATCGCGTCTCTACAACAAACTATGAATTATAAAATTATTCTTGCCAGCCTATTAATCTTCAGCGTCAGCCATCTTCCTGCTGCTGCTTCTTGCCCACAAGGAAACCCCAAATCTACCGATTATATCCAGCGCAAACCACCCAATCGCTGTGAAGGCATCAAAGAAGAACAATTAAGCGGCAATAGCTTGAACCTGATTTCCATTGCTACCCGAAACCTAACCAGTTTTGGGAAAACCCTCACGGTGCAAATTCCCCGCATCAGTGGTGGTAAAAATCCTCAAATAATAGTGAAATCCTTGGGTGATAATTATCACTATCAAATGGATGACTTGTTATTGTCTAATAATGGTTCGCGTTTCAGCTTTAGCTGGGATACTTACGTTCTCAGGCAAGCAAAAATACCAGCTAATAGCCTTCGCGCTACGGCATACTATAATCTTGGTTCCCAGCCTGTGTATGTTCCAGTCATCCTGGGGCAAACTTCGGGTAAGTATGAATTTGTCTTTTATTCCCAAGACCGAGTGAGATTTACTACCTTTGAAATCCTCTCCAAAGGTCAACCAGCAATCTATAGCGCTTCTCGCCCTAACCCGAAAAAGGGTGAAACTATTTTTACCTGGGATGGTCGCAATGCCCCATCTGGGCGCTATGAACTGCACTATGTTGCTAATATTGACCGAAGAAATGAACCTAGCGATCGCATCGAAAGGACAATTGTATTTGAACATAACCCAAATTGGTTGAAATAAATCATGGCATCTCGGCAAAAAGCCAAACAAAAGTTTCCCAACTTCATCAAAATTCGCCAAGGGTTGAATTTTCTGAAAACATATCTAGTTGCTTTGTTTGTAGTAAGCACTTCAGTGCTAAAACGCTTACTACGAACTATTTCAAATCATCGAAATTCATTGTTGGTGTTGCTGTTACTTTTATTCTTGACTATTGTCACCTTTGCCGCTATATTACCAGGCACTCATACTTTTGAAGGTAATATCATTGCTCAAGAAATGAGTTTTATTTATAACGGAGAACAATCAAAACTTTTTCTTCAAGATATTCGCGGCATTAAAGAACTAGAAAATGAAGGCAAACAAACCCTAACTTTCACAGGCAATTTTCAAAGCGAAACTTGGCCAGAACTTAATCAGTCCAACTCTTTAACAATCCAGCTTAAAGATAGCAATAGTAGATGGATTATTGCCCCGACTAATCTTCAAGCAACAAGTGAAATAAACTTAGATGAACTCCGGCTGCAACCAAATACAAAAGTAGCTGGATTAAGTTATGACTTTTATCGCAATCAGCTTGCTTTTTCTCTGCAATCCAACTCTAAATTAGACTTAAAAAGCAACCAAAATGCATTAGAACTATATTTAGGTCAACAACCAATCAAAGTTATAGTAGAAGGTTATGAATTAATAGATTCAAAATTACCAAATCAACCAGATAAAACAACACAATTAGAATTCATTGTCAATCCAGATAATAAAAAACTTAATTTAGAAATCGCGCCAAATACCAATCTTTATATTACCCTAGCCAAAGCTCCCAAATATGAATCAGAACAATGGTTTAGAGAAAAGATAGAAACCGAAGATGTGAAATTTCTAGATTTAGACAGAAATGGTAAAGATGCCAGAGACGATTTAAAAATTTCTACTATTGTGGAAGGTAAAATCCGCATGGTAGGACAGGAAAAGGATATTTATAAAAATCAGTTTCTCATGGGGGAAAATCCTGATATTCCTCTAAATATTGAACTGATACGCCATCTGCAAATTGTTCCTAAAAAAGGGATAGAAGCCCGGTTTTCTGGGAAAACTAAAGAGATTCAAATTGGTCTAGATCAGAATTTTCCAGTTTTTCAAATACAGGGTAGCTGGTTAGATGGCGTTTTACCTCGTGATGCGATTATTGCGCTATTCTCTTTTGGCGCTGCTACAGTTGCTAATCTTCTATCTTGGTTATTTAGTAACGCTTCTAAATCTGCGTCAAAACCATAGCCATTAGAACTTAAGAGTTATAGCATTTGAGATTTTTGATTGTGAAAGAGTTAATGAATCAGCTTTTTAGCAATTCATCTGCCACAATTATTTTTCAAATTGAAATTACGAATTACGTAAAGCCTGCGGCATGGCTTCTCTTCTCCTATCGGAGACGCTGCGCGAACGAGACGCTACGCGAACGCTTAGAGCGCAGCGGTAGCGAGTCCGCCAGCGTCATTACGAATTACGAATTACGAACTTGTACTGAGCGTAGCCGAAGTATTACGAATTACGAATTATAAATTACCTTTCAGAAGTCCTATTTGCATAAACTTCTGTTTTTGGAAGACTTACCAAGATAGTTTGCTGCGGCGAAAAACTAATCTCGTAAGTCTCGTTCCCAAGTAACACCTGGAACTTCATTGACTTCTCTTTGTCTACAACTGCTTTTACAGATTTGTTGCTACCCAAAGAAGGGCTTCCCCCAGACTTTTGTAGGCTAGAGTATTGGCTTGCTTTTGCCACCTTATTCCCAGAGGAAAATCCCAGATTCTCTACATTTTCTTCTTTGTTGTCAACAGGTAACAGCGAGATATCAATCAAGGGTAAGGTAATCTTCAGTGTCGTACCTTGATGAAGTCCCGTACTCTCAAGAGTAATGCTACCTCCCATAAGTTCGATTAAGTTTCGTGAAATTGCTAGTCCGAGTCCAGTCCCTTCAAACTGGCGCGTGGTTGTGCCATTCACCATCACAAAGGGGCGAAATAGTTTGTGCTGTTGATTGGGATCAATGCCTATACCTGTATCTTTAACTATTACCACTACTTGAGATTTACCATTACTAGATTGAATTTCTGTAGCAATGGTGATGCTTCCTGTGTCGGTGAATTTAGTAGCGTTGCCGATAACATTAATCAGCACTTGCTTCAGTTTTGCCGCGTCTGCTTTAATTGGTATCGCTTGGGGATCTAACTCGCATTTCAATTGCAAGCCCTTCTGTTGAACATTAACTGATTGTAAATTAATCACCTCTAGCAATATTTGTCGGAGATCGAGAGGTGTAGTAACTACAGAAAGCTTACCCGCCTCGATTTTAGAAATGTCGAGTAAATCATTAATAATATTTAGCAAATGAATCGTTGTTTCATTGGCACGTTTTAGAAATTCCATTTCTTCTTCCCGGCTATCACATAAGCCATCTTCAACTACGCGAATGCAGTTAATAATAGTATGTAATGGGTTTCTCAATTCATGGGAAGTTGTAGCCAAAAACTGGCTCTTAATCTGGTTAGCGTTTTTTGCTTCTTTCCAAGCTATTTCTAGTTCTTCTGCCCCAGCTTTCAGCCGTTCTACCATTTGGTCTAATGCTTGGGCTAGTTGATTGAATTCCCGAATTTGGAAATTGTGCGGAACTGGTTGTGCGGCGTGGTGAGAGTGAATATTGAGAGCGTAGTCTCGCAATTCTTCTACAGGACGTGCCAAGTAAGGAGCTAAATATAGGGACGCTAACAAACTTGCACCAATCAAACCAACTGTCAAGACGATGAGAATTAGCTTGATTTCTTCTAAACCAAAAAGCGCATTTTCGACACTAGTAACAGCTAAGACTATCCATTTTTGCTGCTGCTGTTGAGTGAGTGGATTTGCAATAGCTGTATAGCCAGCTACTAATTCGTTTCCCTCTTTAAAAGACAAATTTATCGAATCGTTTCGTCCTGCAAGGGCATTTTTAATTATGCTCTTGAGTTGGGAAGAATTTGGATGTTGATTAATATTACTTCCCACCCAGTCTGTAAATGGATGTGCCACAATTGTGCCATCTTCAGCAATCACTACCATAGCGCCTGTAAGCGATCCCGGCGGATTTCTGGTTTGTTGGTACAATGCAGACTGAATACTTAAGCTGTAAACTAAATTTTTTCGGCTATCGGAGACTGGTGCAGATAACACTAATTGTAATTGATTTTGTGCGTTTCTTTTTCCAGTCATTCCTGCCTTGGGCGGGAAGATTGTTTTGACATCAATTCCATCACTAGGCAAAGGGAATGTCATTTCCCCAATTGCTTGATCTCCACAGCTACTGGCAATTATTTTCTGGTTTAGAAGATCAGTTAATTGGATGCACTCAATATTGGCTGGAAGTTGTTGCTTTAGCTGTGTGAGAATTTCTTGCTCTTGTATAGGCGAACCCGACGGAATCACCGTTGTTTTACTTACACTCAGTAAACTAGCTTTTAAGATTGCGATCGCATCGCCAATTCTCTCCCCTTTACTCATGGCGCTTTCTGTTAAATTTTGACGCGCAGTTCCCAATATGCTAGAACGTGCCTTATTCAAGGCCACAATTTCGCCTATAAGTAAAACTGGAACGAACAGCAGCAATATTCTCGTTACTAAAATTCGACGAAAGGAAGATTGGCGGGAATTAGTCATCGAGTGTCTCACTTTGCATCGGCAAACCACAACAGCAAAGATATGTAATTAGACTGGCTAGATGAGACATTTTATTAAATTATCAGAATTTTATTTTCAATGTTTAAAAATAACAAATTGCTATCATTCAAAAAGAAACGTGGTATACCAAAACTCATATATGCTAGATGCAAAAGCGGTTTGTGTTGCATATAAATACAGTGGTAAAATTGTAAATAAATAACTTGCACGGCATGGATTTTTTTTGAGAATCTACATACGAACAAAGAAAATATTCCAACTATCAAATCAATTTAATGTTGCAACATCGTCCTCATACTACAGTTGTTTTAGCAATGAGTGCAGATGGCAAGATAGCAGATTTTAGGCGATCGCCTGCTCGGTTTGGCTCAAGGGTTGATAAAGCACATCTAGAAAAACAAATCGCTGCCTCTGATGCGGTTTTATTCGGTGCTGGTACTCTCCGGGCATACGGCACGACACTTACTGTATCAGATCCAACTCTAATGCGACTTCGGGCACAAGAAGGGAAGCCTCCGCAGCCAGTTCATATAGTGACTACACACTCTGGAAACCTCAATCCGGAAATTAACTTTTTTAAGCAACCAGTTAGACGCTGGCTACTCACGACAACACTGGGAACACTTTCATGGAAAGGACGTTGTTTACAGACGCTTCCTTCAACTTTTGGAACCGGAACACAAGAGTGTCCTCCAGAATTTGAGCAGATTCTGGTTTTTGAAACACCAACGCGAGAAATTGACATTTCCGCAGCTTTGAAGCATCTAGCCAATATAGATATAACACGGTTGGTGGTCTTGGGTGGAGGTGAATTAGTCGCTTCCCTGCTGAGCTTAGATTTAATCGATGAATTATGGCTAACTGTCTGTCCCCTGATTTTAGGTGGTAGTACTGCCCCCACACCTGTAGAAGGGAAAGGTTTTTTACCCGATTTAGCTCCCAAGTTGCAACTTTTAGAAGTTCATACAGTTGAGCAAGAAGTGTTTTTGCACTATCGCCTGCAACGACCAGCAGATTAGATTACGCTAAGTTAAGTTATTGAATATTGGGAATTGGGAATTGGGAATTGGGAATTGGGCACTTGTACTGAGCGAAGTCGAAGTATTGGGCATGAAAAAGAGACAAGGGAGACAAGGAAGAGGGGGGAGACAAGGGAGAGACTTAATTTTAATAATTCCCCCTTGTCCTCCTTGTCCTCCTTATTCTCCTTGTCCCCCTTGCCCCCTGCCCCCTGCCCCCTGCCCCCTGCCCCCTTGCCCCCTGCCCCCTGCCCCCTGCCCCCCTGCCCCCTTGCCTCCCCTACTCCCTACTCCCCTAATATGGTGGAACAACTCAAGCCTCGCTATTCTGTCGTTTGGACGAACAAAATCGCTGAAGTACCACAAAATGCCTGGAATGCTTTAGCAATGCCACTTAAAACGCCATTTTTAGAATGGGAGTGGCTAAATAATCTCGAAACCTCCCAGAGTGCTACGGCTAAAACTGGTTGGTTGCCAAATCACTTAACATTGTGGCGGGATAGAACGCTGATTGCGGCTGCGCCACTTTATCTCAAAGGACATAGTTCAGGTGAATTTGTTTTCGATCACCAATGGGCAGAGTTAGCCGATCGCATCGGAGTTCAATATTACCCAAAATTGCTGGGTATGACACCATTTACCCCAGCTGAAGGTTATCGCTTTTTAATCGCCCCAGGAGAAGATGAGGATGAAATCACCGCGATGATGGTGCATGAAATTGACACTTTCTGTTCCAAAAATCGGATTTCTGGATGTCATTTTCTCTACGTCGATCCCCAATGGCGGCCGATGCTGGAACGGCATGGCTTTACAACTTGGCTGCACCACAGCTACGTCTGGGAAAATGCTGGCTTTAAAACTTTTGATGACTACTTGAAAGTGTTTAACGCCAATCAGCGCCGCAATATCAAGCGGGAACGCAAAGCTGTAGAGAAAGCAGGTTTACGATTGCAACCTCTGAGTGGCGATCAAATTCCCTACTCTTTATTTCCTTCGATGTACCAGTTTTATGCTGACACCTGTGATAAGTTTGGCTGGTGGGGTAGCAAGTATCTCACACAACGGTTTTTTGAGCAGCTATACACCGATTATCGCCATCGAGTCTTGTTTGTCGCTGCATATAGCGAAGAAGATAATTCTCATCCTTTAGGAATGTCTTTTTGTTTGTTTAAAGATGACAAACTCTATGGACGCTATTGGGGGAGTTTCCAAGAAATAGATTGCTTACATTTTGATGCTTGCTATTATGCACCCATTGAGTGGGCGATCGCTAACGGCATCCAAATTTTTGACCCTGGCGCAGGTGGCCGCCACAAAAAGCGGCGCGGTTTCCCTGCTATGCCCAATCACAGTCTGCACCGCTTTTACAACAATCGTTTAGGGCAAATTATCCGTCCCTATATTAAGGAAGTGAATCAACTCGAACAGAAAGAGATTGAGGCAATTAATGCAGAGTTGCCATTTAGTAACCGAGATTCTTAAAAGTTTGCCAAGGCAGAGGGTGAACGACGAATTACACTTAATATATAGTGTAAAAACCCTGAAAAAAGAAAATTTCTTTTGCTAATGCTTATGGATTTAATACTTGAAGATTTAGCCGCAATTGATGATAAACTTTCCCAGCGTCATATCGCTCTCGATCCCGGTGGATATTTTATTATTTACTTGGATCGAGACGCAGGGTTAATTTATGCCAAGCATTTCACAAACGTAATTGACGATCGCGGTTTAGCTATCGATCCAGAAACGGGGAAGGTAATTCCGGCACGAGCAAAGGTAGAACGAACTCATACAACAGTTTTTAGCGCGAGGACGGCAAAAGAACTTTGCGTGAAGATTTTTGAAGAAACTCAGCCCCCTTTGGTAACTCAGTTAGATCATGCAGCTTATTTAGGTCGAGAATTTGTTCGGGCTGAGGTGGCTTTAGTAAAAGGGCTAGAGTATGTTCAAGATTAAGTCAATTTTAGATTTTAGATTTTAGATTTTAGATTTTTCTTCAATCCCTTCTGGTGATGCCTCCGGCACGCCAAGGGCGAACAGCAGTCACTCATGGGGGAAACCCCCAAGACCGTGCTGCTTCACCAAAATCCAAAATTCAAAATCTAAAATTGAACAACTCTGTCATTACCCATCAGATGACGGCTGATTTATCTGATAAATGTAGTAAGTCGCCATTGGGATGACGGTGGCGGCAATTAACAATCCTACTACCCAAGCAGTAGCGTTACCTTGGTTGGTTTCTTCTGCTTTCTTGTAGGTGCCTTCTACCTGTACATTGTCAGTAATTTGGGGTGGGCCTGGATCGGCTTTACCAGAGAGGACGGCAACAAGGCGATCGCTAGCATCTAGAAATGCCTGATTGTATTTGTTACCATTGCGTAGCGGCACACTTACTGTTTCAGTAGCGACACTCTCGGCAATAGCGTCAGTGAGTAAAGGTTTAACTTCATCCCCAGTAATAATGGAAGTACCATTGGTAACTATGTCAATAACCAATAAAGTTTGATTAGCTTGGGCTTCTTTTGTCGGAAACCATTTTTCAAACAACTCTTTGCTAAAGCTTTCCGGTGTTTCACCATAGTCAAGGCGGCGAACAGTGACAATTCTGACTTCCTTATTTGTTTGCTTTGCCAAATCCTCGAAAGCGCTGCTAATCTTACCTTCATTTAGACGGCTGATAACTTCACCTTGATCCAAAACCCAGCTGTCATTCCCTGCTGTGAGGCTGGGTATTTGATACACACCTGTGGCTAAAGCAGGTGCGGCAAACAGCGAGGCTGTTAAAATAACCGTCACCAATGGTAAAACCAGCCTGATGAGGTGTTTTTGACTACTAAATACTTGTTTGAGGAGTTGTTTCATCGTGTGATCCCTAAGACAGACTTGCACCAAAAATACTACAGAACTACTGCAAAAATCACCTCGTTCGCGGTTTTCTCCGGGATCAAGTTTTTGCTACTGCCAGCAGATATATATTTTACGGGATTTTTTGATTGCACAAACTTGTGATGAGCGCGATTACAAGCACTAAACCTGACAAGAAATACCGCCCATTTTGGGGATTAATCCAAATGGTTAGGGCGGAATTTGCAAACCATCTAGAAATGATATCGTATAATTAATTTTTTTGACATAAACAAGTATAAGTTTTCATATATGCAAGTTGCTTTTCCTGCTGTACCCTGTATAAAACAGAATACATTTGACACTCTGCCCTCTAAAGAGAGGCAGATTCTTTAATACATACTTAAAAGGGATAGTCAAATATCCCCCTAGACGCTTTACCCAGGAGATAAAAAAACGAACCGCAAAGGCGCAAAGAGCGCGAAGGTAAGAGGGTTTAAAAGGATTTTTGCGTCAATTCCGTATATTTTTTCAAAATTGGGATGCTCCTGCGAACAGAATGAATTTTGAACGAAAAAGCGGAAAGCGAGTCATCGGAACCCTGCGGGGATATTGCTATGCGTAGCGTCTCGCAGAGAGCATCTTGATTCTGACTGCTGAATTCTTCTTCAAGGGTTATATCTGCAATTTTTCTGATATTTTGGCTAAATCGAGAATAATATATACATGACTATAATTTTAACTAACGACGACGGCATTGATGCCCCCGGTATAAAAGCTCTAATCAAAGCTGTAAATGGCAAAAATGTGATTATCGCTGCTCCTGTCGATCATCAGTCTGGCTGTGGACATCAAGTTACTACCAATCGTGCCATCAACCTCCAGCGACGTTCTGATACTGAATATGCGATCGCAGGCACTCCCGCCGATTGTGTGAGAATTGCAATAACACAAATTAACGCAGATGTCAAATTTGTGCTTTCAGGTATCAACGCTGGTGGTAACTTGGGAGTCGATGTCTACATTTCTGGCACAGTGGCTGCTGTCCGGGAAGCCGCAATGCACGGTATTCCAGGAATTGCTATTTCCCACTATCGCAAAGCCAAGCAGAATTTTGATTGGGATATGGCCGCCAAATTGACAGTTGAAGTTTTAGCGGACTTACTCAAGCGTCCCCTAGAACCGGGAAGCTTTTGGAATGTGAACTTGCCGAATCTGCAACCAGGAGAACCACATCCTGAAATGGTGTTTTGCCAAGCCTGTAGCAGACCTTTGCCTGTCAACTATCGAATTGAAGGCGATGATTTTTATTATGTAGGAGAATATGGCAAACGCGATCGCACTCCTGGTAGTGATGTGGATGTATGTTTTTCCGGCAATATTGCAGTAACTCAATTAAGAGTTTGAAACTTTGACACTCTCAGGTTTAAAGACCTAAGATTCTTGGTTCTTCCAAACAGCCTTAACCAAGTTTGGGGGTTCACTTCCCCTACCTTTACAGACAGTACATTTTGATGCCTAATTAAAATCCCCCTTACAAAACGTAATTACGAATTACGAATTACGAATTACGAATTACGAATTATTTTAACTCCCCCTCTTCTCTTGCCGTTCTTTGAGTTTTAGCATAATTTCTGCGTGCATCTCGCGGGTAATTGGGTAAAAATACGTTAAAACTAAGCCACAAAGCAAACAAAAGGTAGGTATGGGGCCAACGGCAACGCGAATAGCCAACAGTGCCGATTCTGGTTGGATAGGTAGTGGACTTCCGGCTACGGATTCTTTGAAACCCGATACTTGCAAAGCATTTCCTACCAAAAACAGCCCAAAAGCTAAACCAAATTTTTGTAGCAAAACCATGAAGCCATAAAAAATGCCTTCTCTGCGCTGTCCGGTTTGGAGTTCATCTAATTCAATCACATCTGGAATCATCGACCAGGGAATTAGATAAGCTGTGGATACACCAACACCTGCCATAACAGCCATCACATACATCAAAACTATTTGACCGGGTTGTAAAAAAAATAGTCCGGCGGCGGCTATTATCCATAAACTCATTCCTAGAAAATAAACAAGTTTTTTCCCGATTTTTTTACTTAGCGCCCCCCAGACAAATAGCATCAGCAGGGCAGTTACTTGGACTGCAATCAGCACTGTTTGTACGTCTGCAAATTTTAGACCCATACAATTGACTACAAAATAGGGAATAGTGCTGGCTGTTATCTGCACACCTAGCCAAGAAAAAAGATATATACCAATAACAAATAAAAAAGGTCGGTTACTGAAGACAATTTTTAGCTGTTCGCCAAAGGGGAGAGATGCAGGTTCTTCGGCTAGGATGCGTTTGGCCTCAAAAGCCAAGATGCGATCGCGGACTCCAAAAACGCACCAATATAATCCTAAAATCGAAATTACAGTACAAATTGCCGCTACAACCAGATATCCTTGTTGGAGATCGGAAATCTGCGAAAAAACAATTTTCATTAAAATTAATGACAGAATACTCCCACCAATAGAAAATGTAAAGCGATAGCTATTAAGGCTAGTACGTTCGTCGTAATCCTGAGTTAGTTCTGGAGTCATTGCCGTATAAGGCAAATTCACAACGGTGTAAAAGGACTGAGATAGAATCCCAATTGCTACGTAATACCAGAACAGCGGCCAAATATTCTCACCCTGATTTGCACTAAATTGCGGTACAATCCACTGCAAGAAGAAGAAAATTCCAAAGGGAATTGCTCCATAAAACATCCAGGGAAGACGACGACCCCAACGCCGAGATTTCGTTTTATCAGTCAGAAACCCGACAAGCGGATCGTTTACGCCATCCCAGATTTTGCCAATCATCAAAATAGTGCCAGCTAAACCCGCAGGGATACCAGCGACACTGGTAAAGAAAATCAGCAGATAAAAGACCGAGATATTTGCAGTAATTGCTGGCCCTAAATCTCCTGCACCGTAAGCCAGCTTTGTTTTTAAGTCGAGTTTTTTATTGAGGATATCTCGTTGGGCATCGCCATCAGCAGCAGAATCGTTCATAATAACTAGCGCTCATACTAAAATAAAAAGTTTGTTTGCGATTGCCTTCAATACTAGCTATCCACCACTCCCGTTAGACTTATGCCAGACCTTTATGTTTCTTGGTCAGATTATCACCAAAAAATTGAACAACTGGCTATCCAGATTTATCAATCCGGCTGGGAATTTAACCAGATTATCTGTCTTGCCAGAGGAGGGCTAAGAGTTGGAGATATTCTCTCCCGGATATACCAGCAACCACTGGCAATCTTAGCAACCTCATCTTACAGTGGCGCTGGTAAACAAGAAAGAAGTAATTTAATTTTCTCCCGCCACTTGACAATGACTGCCGAAAAGTTAGGTTCGCGCATTCTCCTAGTAGATGACTTAGTAGACTCTGGGATCACACTGAAACAAACTATACCTTGGATCAGGCAAAATACTGATTTCCCCATTGAGGAAATTCGCACCGCCGTTCTTTGGTATAAAGCCTGTTCAGTTATAGCACCTGATTATTATGTCGATTACTTAGCTGACAACCCCTGGATTCACCAACCCTTTGAACACTACGAAAATCTGAACCCCGCAGAACTCGCGGCTAAGGTTGAAGATGCCATTGATTCAGAAACACTTCGTCGTGCAATTGAGGAAAATGATGGATTTACTACCTTAGACGCAATTAGTGCCAAGCGTAGAAATGAGTGAACGCTACAGTTGGAAAATTGCTAATTTCTTATCTCTGTGTTCTCTGTGCCTCTGCGGTTCAATAAATAACTTATAAACCACTCCAGACACAGAGGAACCAGAGAAAGAATGACAGGGCTACTCCTAACTCTTAACTTCTAACTCCCCGAACTTAGGACTCCACCAACCTTTTTGCGTACTGAAATAAGCTACATCTTTATGTTTCGTATCTTTACGCGATTGTGGGTCAGAACATCGCAACATTTTCTTACTCTGCCCCTCTTTGATATAACTGTACTCCTCTAAAGGCTTCTTACATACCGGGCAGGGATATGCCGTCATCTTGACTGGAGGCTTTTGTTGATTCTCAGCTTGGACTGCTTTAGTTTGTGGTGGCTGCCAAGTTTTGTTAAAGTCGCTCCAAAATAGCACGACATTTTCACAGCCTTTTGTGCATTTGAGGAAATATTTCTTTTTAACTTTAGTACTCGGAATTTTGGCGAGAAAATTTTTGCATTCAGGGCATCGCGTTTTGGAAGTTTCATATTTGCGCTCAGTTATCACATTAGCTTTACCTTTTGGGGAACTCGCAACTACAGTTTTAGCTTTAGAAAGTGCTGGTACAAAATAATTCTGATTCCAACTAGTTAAATAATGCTGCCAAGAATTCTTTCCCTCGGAAATTGCATCAAGGGCATCTTCCATTTTCGCTGTGAATTCTGCCTCTAGTAAATCCGGCAGTGCTTTGAGCAAAAACGCATCAACTTCTAACCCTAACGCTGTTGGTTGCAGATGATCTTTTTTCAACTCGACATAATTTCGTTTTTTTAAAGTAGTAACAGTGGGAGCATAGGTACTTGGGCGACCAATTCCTTTCCGTTCCATCAGTTGCACTAATTTGGGTTCACTATAACGCGGTGGTGGCTGCGTCTGCTTCTTTTCATGTCCAGCATTCTCCAGTTTCAATGCTTGTCCCTGTTGTAATGAAGGTAAAATACTATCCTTGCTGAGATTGTTCCAGTAGCGGGCATAACCGTAAAATTCAATTACTTGCCCTCTAGCTGACCACAGTAGAGAACCAGACTGAGTAATTACCAAAGTTTTACGCAATTGGGCAGCACGACACTGAGAAGCAATTGACCGTTTCCAGATCGTTACATACAAATTAAACTCATCATCAGGAAGTTCTAAACGCAACTGAACCGAGGGACGAAATACATCCGTTGGACGAATCGCTTCATGTGCTTCTTGAGCAGATTTGCTACTGCGATGCTTGGCAACTTGCGACGGTACATTCTGCGGGTCATTTTGCTCCAACCATTTACGGGCGCTGGCACAAAATTCTGGACTCAGCATTACTGAATCTGTTCGCATATATGTAATCAGCCCAGCCTCATAGAGCTTTTGGGCCACAATCATGGTTTTGTCAGGAGCAAACCTCAGCTTTGAACCAGCTGCTTGCTGAAGGCTGGAAGTTGTAAATGGTGGAGGTGGCTGGCGATTAACAATTTTTCCTTCAAAATGAATCACCTGATGAGGATGTTGCTGTGCTTCTTCAACTAAACGTGTTGCCTCTGCTTCGGAAAGAACGCGCTTAGACTCAGGTTTTTCTGGACTATTACCTACCTTCGCGTCATCATGAGTTTCAGTTTCTTGCTCTGCTGCATCTTTTGCAGAATCGACCGTCCCTTTGTAAAAAGCCCGAAATCCTTCCGCATAATCTACCCAGACACTCCAGTAATCTTGGGGGACAAAAGCCAGAATTTCGTTTTCTCGCTGACAAATTAGGTGCAACGTGGCGCTTTGGACTCTGCCAACACTTTTAGCGCCGTTATTCAATGCCCAAACTAAAGGGCTACCTTTGTAACCTACCAGCTTATCTAGGCAATCTCGGCACAGCCCAGCACCGATTAAATTTTGGTCTAGTTTTCTGGGATTAGCGATCGCACTCTGCACCGCCGATGCTGTAATCTCAGTATAAATTACTCGTTTCGGTTCCCTTAAACCCAGCGTTTCTTTGAGATGCCAAGCGATTGTTTCGCCTTCCCTGTCTGGGTCAGTTGCTAAGACAACTTCATCAACCTGCCTCACCGCAGACTTGAGTTTCTGAATGGTTTCCTTCGCTCGTTGGTCACGCGGAACGTAATTGCATCGGACATTACTACCGTCCATGACGAAGCCCAAAGAATCGTCCCCTTCATTGCTGAGTTCTCGGATATGACCACAACTAGCGAGAACTTTCCAATCTGAACCCAGAATTTGACTGAGTTTTTTGACTTTTCCGGGAGACTCTACCACAAGCAGGCGTTTGATCATAGCAACTGCATTCTTGATTCTGAGCAATAAACTGGCAATTGCAATTAGCGTTGGCGCAGCCAACGCCAAAGGCGAACGCCTATTCTCGCGATCTGGATTTTCTAGAATACTGTACCAAAAAGCTTTAACAATTGCTTAACCCTGAAGTAATTTTTTGTACCTAAACTTTTGCTTTACTGTTTTTGTAACAAAACTGCCAATCGTCCGGTGCAGGCTTTTATTATGCTGCATACCTTGATAACAGTACATTATTTGTACATGGTAGAAACAATCTTATATTTTAGCATTTTCAATTCACGTCTCTTTTGTTGTAGTTACTGCAACTAGGACAAGACCATTCACGCAACTTTAAATCTTTGACCAACGGGTTAATGAAACTAACTCATGACTTCCAGTCACGAGTGTGCGGCTGAAGAAATCAAAAATGGGTTTGATATCTGAAGTCATAAGTTTTATAGACTCTTTCCCGCACAATTCCTGAATTAAAATCTGTAATCAAACCTCAAGTAGCGGCAAATGTCAAGCGATCATTCCATTTTGAAGGCTATCTGTGCCAGTGCGAACCTCATGTATGCGTTCTTCGCCGAGATTTTCCGGGAGAAATCCACCTGCTTGCATTTTCCATAACCTGTGATAAGCGCCACCGAGTGCCAGCAGTTTAGCGTGGGAACCATCTTCGATAATGCGACCTTTGTCAAACACCAAAATCCGGTCTAGATGGACGATGGTAGATAGTCGATGAGCTACCACGATTACCGTTTTCCCATTCATTGCTAAGTCGAGGGTATCTTGGATCGCTTTTTCGGTGATTGAATCGAGGCTAGAGGTGGCTTCATCCAAAATCAGGATCGGTGCGTCTTTGAGGATTACGCGAGCGATCGCAATGCGTTGCCTCTGCCCCCCAGATAACTTGACACCACGTTCGCCCACCAGAGAATTGTAACCATCCTGACTTTGGGTGATGAAATCGTGAGCGTTAGCCTTTCGCGCCGCCTCAAACACTTCCTCATCGGTTGCATCTAAGCGTCCGTAACGAATATTTTCTAGCAAAGTCCGATGGAATAGAGACGGATCTTGGGGAATCAAGCTGATTTGTGCGTGTAGGGCATCCTGAGTCATGTCTCGAATATCGACCCCATCAATAATAATCTGTCCAGATTGGGGGTCGAACAAACGCAGAATCAGATTGACAAAGCTGGATTTTCCAGAACCAGAGAAGCCCACCAGTCCAACACGCTGTCCCGCTTGGATGGTAACAGAAAGGTTGTTAAAAACTTTCTTTTCATCCGAGTAGTTGAAATTCACCCGCCGAAACTCAATTTTACCTTGGGTAATTGGGTGTGCGATCGCGCGATCGCGATCTACCAACTCGTGGGGTTGAACGATAGTAAAAACACCATTGGCGACATTACCAATATGTTCAAAAAATTCGAGAAAGCGGCGGCTCAAATTTCTGGCTTCACTGATAATCAATAGCGATAGACTGGTTGCGACGACGAAATCAGCAGTAGCGATCTTCCCTTGACTCCAGAGGGAGAGCGAGTAATACAAAGTACTGATTTTCAGAATGGCTGCCGAGATGTACTGAAACCAGCGAATTCGCTCTGAGTACCAATTGGACTTTCTTACCTCTTTGATTTCACGCCTTAATTGCTCATTCAAATAGCGTCGTTCAAAACCCAAACGAGCAAACAATCTACTACTGGTGAGATTTGTTACCGAATCTACGATGATACCAGTTGTCTCACTTCTAGCGGCTGCGGCTTTCCGGGAGTAAATTCGGCAGCGAGTTGCCAGCCAGAACGAAATACTGATGAAGAGAACTGCCCATATCCCCACGAGTGCAGCTAGGGGAGGATAAGCGCGATACAGTATCGTCGTGGCGACGGTATACACAACAATTACTGGCATAAATTCAGTAATCAGCATTTGCATAGTCTGAGTAACACCCAGAGAAGTTTCGCTAATTCGATGTGCCAATGCCCCAGAAAAACTGCTGCTCATGTAGCGATGCGAATGGTGTTGCAAGTAGGCATATAGCGATCGCACAATATGTTGTCGGTGAATCGGATGAAGGATGGTTTGCAAAAGTCCAGCCGATCGCCCGAATACTACTTCACCCACACTCAAAGCGGTGAACAGCATCAGGGGTTGCCTCATGGCATCAAAAATGGGCTTGCTGTCGCCCGTTGATTTCGTCACGCCCCGAATAATCTCACCAATAGCATAAGGCAACATAATGCCACAGGTTGCGTGTACCATCTCCAGGATCACCATTAACACATACCACCAACGAAACTGGTTAACAAAATACAAAATGAACCTAAATGGAGTTGATGGTAGGTTTGGTGCATTAGCTGCACGTTGAAAGGATTTGAATTGTCTGGCCTTTTTCGTCATGAAAGTCGATCCCATAGCATCATTTTGGCTTTTCTGCAAGATAAAAATGGACGACTATATAAGCCGTCCGATGGTATTTGTCATTTGTTATTTGCCACTCTCCTAATCCCTAACGAAGAGAATCTCCTCTTCGGTATTCGGCGGTTAAGTCATCTAACTTTTGTTTCAAACTGTCGTCGAGTTTTACTTGCACTGCTTTAAGGTTGTCAGCAAGTTGTTGCGGGCGGCTAGCGCCAATGATCGGGGCAGGATAATGGGATTAGATAAAACCCAAGCTACTGCTAGGGTGGTAAGGGACAATCCGGCAAGATCCGCCTGACTTTTCACGGTATCTGGAAAACCTCTCTCCTAAAAGGAGAGAGACTTTGAATTTTCCCCCTTCCCGCGTCGGGTTGGGGGTTAGGGGGTTAGGTTTTTCGTAGTATTTTCCACATGACCTGAATTGTCAGGGCAGGGGGAAAACTCTTCTCCCTCATCTCCCGGTTGGTGAGCGAAGTCGAACCACATCTCCCTCATCTCGCTTTTTACGCCACCACTAGGTTTTTATCCACTTGTTTAAATTCGGTGTTACTTACCTTGGATTCGATCGCAGTACCCTTGAAAAATTCGGGGTTAGCTTGGGTGTAAAACTTGTAGGGATTAGCGAATACATAGGATTTAAAGTCGGCTTCGGAAATAACGCCTTCTTGAACTAAATCCCAGCTTTCAGCCAAGGGGGAAGTCAGGTCTGGTACATCCCAGTGACCAACATCGGAGGAATAGATGGCGTTGATTTTGACTCCCAAGGGATTGGCTTTGTCGTTGAATGCCGCAGCGATGGTGCGATCGTCTGACTCGGAACCAAAGAAGAAACTGTTCACCCAGCGATCGCGGATGTCCTCAATTGTTTCAATACCTGCTGCTGCAAAATCATCCAATTCGCTACCAATTGGCGCACGGCTATGACGGCTAAATGAAGCTCCCAGTACAGTTTTGGTCAATTCGTCTTTATCGAGGGAATACCCTTGAGCAATTTCTGCACCGTAGCGCTCAAATATTTCAAATAGCTCATCAGCATTTGTCAATGCTGGATTGTAATTTTCCAGTGCCTTAACATTGCGCTTGGAGAACCGATCTACCAAATGAATATAGACGTGGGCACCCCAATCTGCACCACCTTCGAGCATAGCTACTCGCAACTGCGGAAAACGCTTGGTAACACCACCGAAGAACAACGCTTTAGCAAATGCTTCCGAACCATCGGCGAAGTGACCGATATGGTTATTCATGTAGTTACTAATGGAGGAGCGTCCAGTCCAGCCTTGGCTACCGTAATGGGTGGTGACGGGTACGCCCAGTTCCACGACTTTCGCCCAGAAAGGATCGTAGTCATATTCACTATCCAGTCCGTAAAAGTCGATATAAGACGCATACTTGGCGATTTCGGGGAATTTATCGGCTGGATATTTATCAGCGATCGCTTTAATCGGCCGTTTCACCCCGCCAGTGATATTAATCACTTTTAAGCCAAGTGTTTTTACTGCAAACTCTAGCTCCTCAATGCCTTCTTGAGGATTGGTCAAGGGAATACCAGCTACCGGTGTCAGGCGATCGCTATATTTCCGGTAGATATCAGCATGATAGTGATTCACTGCGCGTTGCAGTGCCTGCCGATTCTCTGCACTGGCTCCAGCAGGTGCTAGGACATTGTTGGGAAACAGCACTGAATAGTCTGATCCTTGCTCTGCCTGACGCTCATAGAGGAGTTTGGGAAGGGTGTAAGTAGCGAGATCCAGGGTATTTTTGGTAACTCTCGCCCACCAAGGGGAGCGAATTGTGCGGTTGTATTGACGTTCTTCAGGGGTTTGTTGATACCAATCTTTACCGTTGCTTTTGGAGTTAAGACGGGAGGCTTCAGTTTTACGTAACTCGTCTACGAGTTTCACGCCGCCGTACTTAGCAAGGTAATCCTCAAAAGCTGGGGTGAAATCATTGGTATGAACGTCGGTATCGATTACCGGATAATCAAGGGTTGCTCTGATTGCGGCGGAGCGTGAGGTCTTTAATCGGCTATATTCAGTCATGTTTTTTTCCTTGCCTACGGCACAAAAATTACAGGTTTTTTTTAGCATCCAATGCTGCTATTGACGAATACATTTTCTGTAGAGACGGCGATTTATCGCGTCTCTCTTTCTGTAGGCGGCGATCTACAGAAGGTGCAGTTTAAAAAGTATTTATTAAGCATCTGTGAAAAATTTATTTACGCTACTACCAGGCTCTTGTCCACTTGTTTTGCAGCAAAACGATTGACCGGACGACGCAATCCCAGGTTTTCACGCAAGGTACTGCCCTCGTATTCGGTACGGAACAGTCCGCGTTTTTGCAAGACAGGAACGACTTGGTTAACGAATTCATCTAATCCTGTGGGGAGGATTGGCGGCATGATATTAAAGCCGTCTGCTGCACCGTTGTTGAACCATTCTTCTAACTGGTCGGCAATGGTTTCGGGTGTACCAAGTATGGTGCGATGTCCTCGTGCGGTGGCAAGAGAGAGATACAACTGGCGCAGTGTAAGAGTGTTACGAGTCGCCAAATCTCTGACTAGTTTGAGACGACTCTTGTTAGTATTGGTGTCGCTGGGCAGTTCGGGAGCCACATCATCTAGAGAATATTTCGACAGATCCACACCTTTGTAATAGTTCTTTAAAATCCCCCAGGCGACATCGGGATGAATTAAAGATTGCAGGAATTCGTACTTCTCTTGAGCTTCGGCTTCGGTACGGCCAATGATTGGGAAAGCACCAGGCA
This sequence comes from Nostoc sp. NMS2, assembly GCF_017115105.1. GTDB lineage: Bacteria > Cyanobacteriota > Cyanobacteriia > Cyanobacteriales > Nostocaceae > Nostoc. Next base: position 14,329 of record NZ_JABXKH010000142.1, on the reverse strand, counting down.
TAATTTTTAGATCGTCTGGCGATCGCCCATATTGTGCTAGCCTACCTTTGACATCAGCATAAAATTCCTGGGCATCAGCTAGGGTTTGATTGGCGGTGAAAATCACTTCGGCAGTGCGTGCAGCTAAGTCCCGTCCAGATTCGGAGGCTCCAGCCTGAACGATCACAGGGTAGCCTTGAGGCGGACGACCGACGTTCAAAGGGCCTTTTACAGAAAAATATTTGCCCTTATGGTTGAGTGTATGTAGTTTATCTTGGTCGAAATAGACACCAGATTCTTTGTCACGGATGAAAGCATCATCTTCCCAGCTATCCCACAGTCCTTTCACCACTTCCACAAACTCTTCGGCGCGTTCATAACGCTGGCTATGTTCCGGGTGATGCTCAAGTCCGAAATTATGTGCAGCGTTTTCATTGCCTGTGGTAACTACATTCCACCCTGCGCGGCCGTTACTCAAGTAGTCCAGGGAAGCAAACTTCCGGGCCAGGGTGTAGGGTTCTTCATAAGTAGTCGAGGCGGTGGAAATGAAGCCGATATTTTGGGTAACGGAGGACAAGGCAGAGAAAAGAGTGACTGGCTCGAAATGGGCGATTTTGCCGTTGCGATACTGAGTTTCTGGAGCGCCACCCCACACTCCTGGACTATCTGCTAAAAAAACTGCATCAAACAAGCCGCGTTCGGCAGTCTGGGTAATTTCCTTGTAATGCTCGAAATTCAATCCAGCATCTGCTTGTGCATCGGGGTGTCGCCAAGAGGATATATGATGACCGGTGGCTTGAATGAATGCACCTAAACGAAACTTGCGTGTTGTATTCATAAGCTTTTTTCTTATCTATAGTGTGATTGCTGATTTGCGTATAGCTAAAGGCTTGTCAGCGTGCGATCGCTTGACTAATTCCTAACTGTTTGTAAAATCCTTATGACTACGTGGTAAGTGTCTGATGAGTAGACAACGGCATGTTTGCTTCCAACTGCTGACATCCACCCAAAAAATACTCAGATGGCAGATTGTTGAAGGAGGCAGGAGGCAGAAGGAGTAATTCACTTATTGGATTCGACCTCTGCTGAATTGAAGCCACAGAATAAGAATTCAGTGTTCTTGTCTTAAACCCAAGACCCGTTTGGTCGCTTTACTGAGACAGATAGCGCCACGGAGAGCGAGTCCGCGAGCGTCGGGCAGTTTTCCTCACTCTTGAACTGCCTTCCTCTATAAAATCCTTTCCATACAAAGCTTTGGGCTAGCATTTACTGCTAACTCCACAATGAATGTAATAATGGAATGCTTTCAAAGCAACTAAAATGTACGCTTCAGTTGCTCTACATGGAATGAAATAACCAAACTGTAAGTCAGGTTAATACCACAGCAAAATTAGGGTTGCTGCTGCTTGGCGCTCGAATTACCATAAATTTATGTAGCAATCTTACTCCGCAAATAGAGTCTACACGATGCATACAAAAAAATATGTACTGATAAACACAATATCATGAAAAACTAATTATTAGATAATCTAATATTAAGTTTTGCAAACTGATTGCTCACTATCTCAGATTAACTGTCTCGTTTGCGATACGCCATCACACCACACTTAAAAATGAGCGTCGCGGATCTAACATAAAGTTGCGTAATTCCTCTGAAGCAATACGCTTGGGTTAAGCATTTCTTTTTTCTCTCTGCGGACTCTGCGCCTTGGCGGTTCGTTAAAAATTGACTTCGATAGCAGAGTTTTAGCCTTAACCCAAGCGTATTGTCCTATGAAGGACAAAAAACCCGGCTTCTCTATCAAAACCGGGTTTTTAAGTAATTTTTAATTTATTTTTGAACAGTACAACAGGGCAATAAAGGCTTATTTACAACTTCTTTAATCTCTACTGAATTCAATAAATCTTCCCAATATTTCTGAACTTCGGAATCGTTAGGACGCTGGCGGCGTAAATTAGCTAAAGTTCTGAGAGAATCTTCCCAAAATCCAGCTGTGGCAAATAGAACTGCACGATCCAAGTCTGTGCTTGGTTGTTTTAGCTGAAGAGAGAGGTTTTCATCTTGCGATCGCACTATTGTACCTTCTACATAAGAGTCTTTATCGCGGTTGTTGGTATCACAAATCATTGAAAAAGTCCAACTATACTCTTTACCGATTTGTAGAGATGGCTGATTAGCAGGTACGTTTACACTAACAATACCATTCTGTCCAACAGGTTTGAAAGTTCCCTTATACAATGGGTCGTTGCTATCATTATCCCGCAAAACAAATTCTAGTGCCTGCACTGTTGTAGAGGTTTGAGGAACATAGAAAAATAATGTGGGACGCTCTGCTGTGGTTCGTTGTGCTTCCTTATCTGTTGGTGTCAGGGGAATGATATTTTGTCCAGTTTGAAAGCAACTTCCTCGTGTTCCTGCTGACCTTACCCTACCAGGTCTACCTGGAACAAAGGCAATACGATTTCTACCACGCTGAATGTAACCTGTAACATTTCTAATTGCAGCAGTAGCATACCTATCTCCAGGACGTAGCCGTTCTGCTTGCTGAAAATTCAATAAAGCTTTTCGATAGTTTCTGCGTCTAGTTTCGTTATAGCCAAGTTGCATAAATTGCGTGTAAGCAGATTTCGACTGTGCCAGTTGATAAACCGACTCTGTTGCCACAACTTGAGTAGTAACAACAGGTTCTAAGGGGAGAAATGCTAAAGCCGCAAGCAGATAGCTCGCCCAAAATCTATGTTTCATTTGTAGTATATTGCTTGGATATATATAATACAATAGCCTAAGCTTTACAGTGGAAAGACTTTGTGTGTGCTACTTTACGGGAAGGCTGAGGTAGCATTCTGACTTTTTTCCAACAAAATTCCCGACTTCTTAAAAAGTCGGGAATCTGAGCCTTTGGATTTTCAGTAATCCTGAACAGTTATAATTGGTTGAACGCACCTGCGACGAAATTTCCTTGAAGAATGGCAATTAAGTCGCCTTGGAAAGATAGCGTTATTCCCCCTGGAAGACTTTCCCCGCTAGATACCCCCAACACGAGATCGCTAAAACTGATATTTGAAGATAGCTGTATCTTATCCCGGCTGAGGTTGAAGTCAGTAATCAAGGCGTAGTCAGCATTACCACCACCAAAATAGTAAAGTTCAGGATTTCCCTTCGGAGCACCGATTACGTTGCCGGCGACATTGGGTAAGGTGCCATCCCCACCAAGGAAGAATGTATCACTGCCACTACCTCCCGTTAAAGTATCAATTTCAAAAGGAGCAAGGGGATTGTTTGAAGTCCCACCAAATCCGTTGGTTGGTACAAAGGCATCGACTCCAATCAGCACATCATTGCCATTTCCACCTGTCAAAGAGTCACTACCGACTTCACCAATGAGAAGGTCTGTTTCGTCTCCACCGATGAGAATATCATTCCCCCGTCCTCCAAATACGACATCTTTGCCTGTGCCGCCATCGAGTCGGTCGTTTCCTGCTTCCCCTTCAATATAATCGTTACCGCTCTGACCAAAAACTCGGTCATTGCCACTTCCGGCAAAAAAGCGATCGTCTCCCACTCCACCATCGAGAGTGTCATTGCCAACATCACCGTTAAGCTCACCAATGATTATGTCATTTCCCGCTCCACCCTTGATATTGTCATTGCCAGCCTGACCATTGATTTGGTCATCTCCATCTCCACCGTTGATACTGTCATTGCCGGTGCCTCCAGACACGATATCAGCTCCATTGCCGCCATCGATAGTGTCGTATCCAGCATCACCATTGAGTTGGTCAGCCCCTTTACCGCCGAAGATAATATCGTTTCCTGCCTCACCATTAATTTGGTCAGCACCATCACCACCGTCGATAGTGTCATTTCCCCCGACACCAGGGATTTGGGAATCACCAGAGATGAGGTCAGCACCCTCTTGACCAAAGAGTTGATCGTTTCCACCACCCCCGATTATAACGTCAGCCCCAGTGCCACCAAAAATGTGGTCGTCGCCATCGAGACTAAATATGCTGTCATTACCGTCCAATCCTTTGATTAAATCGGGGCCTAGAGTTCCAACGAGAATATCGTTACCTGGGGTTCCGCCGCCATTTGAACTACTGACTAGTTGTGATAATTCAAAAGTGCCGCTAGAGCCGATCCCAACCCGACCAAATATCACATAACTCTGTCCTGACTGAATGTTGCCGTTGGGGGAGGCATAGGCCGCACCAATCAGCAGATCGTCAATGCCATCACCGTTGATATCCCCCGCAGCACTGACTGCCACACCCGCTATATCAACTGCTGTAATGCCATTGATCTTAAAGCCGTTAGTGCCGTCGAGAGTCGAGAGGTTAAGGTTGGCACTAAATCCCTTGGTGCTGCCAAACACCACATAACTCTGCCCTGACTTATTGCCGTTAGGAGAAGCATAGGGTGCCCCAATCAGCAAATCATCAATGCCATCGCCGTTGACATCCCCAGCACTACTGAGCGCAGCCCCTGAGACATCTCCCGGTGCAATACCATTGATCTTAAAGCCGTTAGTGCCGTCGAGAGTCGAGAGGTTAAGGTTGGCATTAAATCCCTTGGTGCTGCCAAACACTACATAACTCTGCCCTGCATTACTGATGCCGTTAGGAGAGGCAAAATAGGACCCAATAAGCAGGTCATCTATCCCATCACCATTGATGTCCCCAGCAGTACTGACCGCATAACCCGACCGATCATCAGGAGTAATACCACTGATCTTAAAGCCGTTACTGCCGTTGAGAGTCGATAGATTGAGACTGGCACTAAAGCCACTACGCTTGCCAAATACCACATAACTTTGTCCTGGCGAGGTATTATTGGGGTTGGCAGGTGTGGCTCCAAGGGGGTCTGCCGAGGCTCCAATAATTAGATCATCGATTCCATCACCGTTGATATCTCCAGCTTCGCTGACAGAGACTCCTGAGTTATCACCCGCTCTCACACCGTTCAGAATAAAACCGTTAGTACCATTAAGGGTAGCTAGGTCAAGGTCAGTACTAAAGCCACTGCGCTTGCCAAACACCACATAACTCTGTCCCGAATTTTTACCGTTGGGACTGGCACTGCGTGCTCCAATAATCACGTCATCAATGCCGTCGTGATTGATATCTCCAGCACGGCTGACAGAAGTACCTGAGCGATCGCCTGCTGCAATACCATTGATTTTAAAGCCATTACTGCCGTTGAGAGTTGATATATTGAAATTAGCTTCAAAGCCACTCCTCTTACCAAATACTACGTAACTCTGACCCGAAGAGCTACCGTTGGGGTCGGCAAGGTTTGCCCCAATAATCAAATCGTCAATACCATCACCGTTAATATCTCCAGCACCGCTCACAGAGTAACCTAACTGATCGCCTGCGGCAATGCCATTGATTTTAAAGCCATTGCTGCCATTGAGAGTGGAGAGGTTGAGACTAGCACTAAAACCACTCCTGCTACCGAACACCACATAGCTTTGCCCCGAAGCGCTACCGTTAACGTCAGAACCGCTTCCGCTAATAATCAGATCGTCTAAACCATCACCATTAACATCTCCAGCATTGCTGACGGAATAGCCGGATATATCACCCGCCGCAATGCCATTAATGATAAAACCTTCTAAAGATGAATTAGCCATTTTTGTTAACCTTCATTGTTGTTTTGTTTGTATTTAGCCAGGTAAGGGGGTTATATTTATTCCACCGTCACCACTTGCCGGATTTCATCAATGCATAAGCTGGGAAAATATAGCCCCATGCACCGATTGAAAGTACGTTCGATACGGACAATTTGCCATCTGTCTGTAAACCGATGAATAATAATTTCCCTGCTTGATAAGTCGTAAAAGCCAAACTAATATTTTGCTCATACAACCAAGAAGCGAACTGACACGAAGCATTAATTTCTAGAGTGGGCTTTCCTTGAGTGGTGGGTTCTAGACTCATTAGGTTTTAGCTTCAGGCGTAGAGGTCAAGATGAAGTGAGGCCCATAGACCAATACATCGATTGTCAATACCCATTCATTCGTAAGGGCTTAAGACAAAATCATTTTTTTCAATTAATAACTATGCTGAAAATTTTCTGAAATAGTAAGTATTAAATTAATATTTGTGCTAGCTTGTGTTAGATTTTGAGGCAAAAATGAATGATGCTTTTAAGTTTGACGCATAGGCGTAGCCAGACTTAGGCATCGCTAACCCAAAAACTCTGTTGAATAGAGCTATTTGTAGCATAATACATACTATTACACACGAATAGTACTTCCTACTCTATAAAAAATCAAGTAGACTCTTTTGCAAAAAGTTTGAATAAAGAAACTCTCTTCGAGAATGTAGTAAATTAAGCTGTTGAACTATTGGACTTTGGACAAAAAAGGGTTGTTCGCATAAATCATCTGCAACAAAGTGAACGATTAATCTTGCTTATAATTTTCTGCTTTATCTATCAAATATGCTGACCATACTAACGCTATTTTATTACTCTCACCAGAGAAAATTTAAACCCCCGGTTTTTTCGTACTTAGTTGCAAATAAGCATTTTTTGGTTCCCATTTTTAAATAAATGTTCAAGCCCAGGTCTTGAATAAAATTCCAAGTGAGCATCTTATTTTTATCTCACCAGATAAATAAAATAGCGCTAGTCAGAAACTTCAGTAGATAAAGTAGCATAAGCAACTATAGCAATCCGATTTGATTCCTGAATTTGCTTGCGTGGGCAGGGAACTCTTAACTGGGAACAGGGAAATAGGGAATATATATAGATGTGTACTGAGTTTTTTCAAAAATCAAATAGGAGTCCTATATATTAAATATCGACATTATTTATTAGACTTTGAACAAAATTGTAAGTTCGCATAATTCGTTCGTAAATTAGCACAGTTTTTTTATTTTCACAAAGAATAAAGAAGCTATCAAATATTTAGCTGAATTGGTCAGATTTTATGGAATCCACTTTTGTGCATTTGTAGCTTTATATTATTACCCCAAAATTCTGTATGTTTTTGCGTTTTTTGGAAAAACTAAAGTTATGAATACAAATCTGTTAGTAGATTACAAAAGTCGGACTAATACTTTCTTAGATGTATTGCAATACCGGGCACTGTGTCAACCTCGGCAAGTAGCTTTCACCTTTCTCGAAGATGGTGAAACCGAGTCGGCACAAATAACCTATGCAGAATTGGCTAGCCGCGCTCGATGCATTGCTGGCTGCTTGCAAGTACATGGGATACAACCTGGAGATAGGGCTTTGCTGCTCTACCCGTCCGGCTTGGAATTCATCGCGGCCTTTTTAGGGTGCTTGTATGCTGGCGTGATTGCGGTACCCACCTATACTCCCCAATCTAAACGCCACTTGCCCAGACTCCAAGCCATTTGCATGGATGCTCAGGCCAGCATTGTCCTCACCGATAGCCAAATTTTGGCGGAACGTAACCGGAAATTTGCTTATCCACCAGAGATTGAGGCAGTGCCTTGGGCAGCCACCGATACTGAGCAATGGACAGAAAGTTCTCTCATTACAGAAGTTACCAGTGAAACTTTAGCCCTTTTGCAGTACACCTCAGGTTCGACTAGTCGTCCGAAAGGTGTGATGGTCAGTCATGGTAACATTTTGCACAACGAAAAATTGATTGAGAAAGCTTTTGAACATAACTCTCAGACAGTTTATGCAGGCTGGCTACCACTGTTTCATGATATGGGACTGATCAGCAATGTTCTACAACCCATTTACTTGGGTATTCCCTGTATTTTGATGCCGCCAGTAGCTTTTTTACAGAGTCCAATACGCTGGTTAAAGGCTATTTCCAAATATGGGGCAACCACAAGTGGGGGGCCTAACTTCGCCTACGATCTCTGTGTTCAGAAAGTGAGTGAGGCTCAAAAATCAGAGTTGGATCTCAGCAGTTGGTCGATCGCTTTCAATGGTGCAGAACCAGTCCGCCTTCATACATTGACAAAATTTGCCACTGCCTTTGCTCAATGTGGTTTTCGACCGGAGTCTTTTAATCCTTGCTATGGCATGGCTGAAAGCACGCTTATTGTGTCTGGCACTAATAAATCTGCCGCTCCTGTGGTGCGCTCTGTGAATAAATCTGCCCTGACTGTGGGTCAGATCAAACTAGAGGAAAGCTCCGCAGCGCAAGTATTTGTCAGCAACGGTCAACCAGTTCCCGACTTAGAGGTAGTAATCGTTCATCCAGAGAACCTCACGCCTTGCGAACCCAATCAAGTGGGTGAGATTTGGATATCTGGTTCAAGTGTTGCCCAAGGCTATTGGCAGCGACCTATAGAGACAGAACAGACTTTTCATGCTTATTTGCAAGATCGAGATGTAGGGCCGTTTCTCCGCACTGGCGATTTGGGTTTCTTGCATGACGGCGAGTTGTTCTTTACCGGAAGATTTAAAGACTTAATCATCATTCGGGGACGTAACTACTATCCTCAGGATATTGAGTTCACGGTAGAAAATAGTCATCGTGCGGTTCGCCCTAATTGTAGTGCAGCATTTTCAATTGAAATGGATGAAACAGAGCAATTGGTGGTTGTGGCAGAAGTGGATCGCCATAATGACAATCATCCAGAAGTTATTGCAACCATTCGGACTGAGGTGGCTAATCAACATGAGGTGTCTGTATATGCGGTGATTTTGCTGAAAACTGCTACAATTCCCAAAACTTCTAGCGGCAAGATTCAGCGTCATGCTTGTCGCCAGCAGTTTTTAGAGAAAAAATTGTTGGTCGTTGCTGACTCTTACCTCAAGATACCAGCAGCATCTCAAGAAACGTCAGAATCTCCGGTTACTCCCATTGCTGTGGATGATGCCGATTCAATTCAGCAGTGGATTGAGCGCTGGTTAATCGCCGAGCTAAAGCTGCCTTCTAGTATGATTGCTCCAAATAAAACATTTGCAGAATATGGCTTGGATTCAGTTTCCGCAGCAGAGTTAGTGGTAGCTTTGGAAGCTGAGTTGAATCATCCTCTCAAGCTAGAACCCCATCTATTTTGGGAATATCCAGAGGTTAATGTTTTCAGCCAGTATGTGAGTCAATTGATTAGCCAAGAGTCAGCCGATCTGGCCTCATCCGATTCGGTTTTAAATAATGTTCAAGCTCCTACTAAAGGAAGTTCAGTAGCTCCCATTCAGGAAGGGTCTGAATCCCCTTCTGAACAAAACTATCCCTTCTGCATTCTTTATCCCTCCTGTCCTCTGCCTTCTCAAGCCTTTGAGGAAATTCCCCAGATTCTTAAACAAGTTACAAAACAACAAAACCGTCAGGTTTTCATCGATGGACGCTGGATTTGCGACTTTGCTTCTTGCAACTATTTGGGATTAGATTTGCATCCGCAAGTACAAGAAGCTATTGCTCCGGCCGTTAGTAAATGGGGGACTCATCCGAGTTGGTCACGAGCCGTGGCTTCTCCCGACCTCTATCGCATATTGGAGAAGGCACTGTCCAATTTGGTGAAAGCACCCGATGTTCTGGTATTTCCGGCCTTGACACTACTCCACATGGGAGTGATTCCGATGTTGGCAGGAAAAGAGGGTGTAATTTTCATTGACAATGCAGCCCACCGCTCTGTTTCTGAAGCCTGTCGTCTGGCTCAACAAGATGGTGCAAAGGTCATAAATTACAAGCACAATGATTTAGATAATTTGGCTGACAAGCTAAAGCGTTATGCCGATGCACCGGTAAAGCTAATTGCGATCGACGGCGTTTATTCAATGTCGGCTAATTATGCCGACTTGCCATCCTACGTAAGGTTAGCCAAGCAATACGATGCCACAATTTATGTCGATGATGCTCATGGCTTTGGCCTGGTAGGTGAAAATCCCACCCCAGAAATGCCATTCGGTCATTTTGGCAACGGTATTGTCAATCATTTTGGATTGCGATATGCCGAGGATCGCATAGTCTACTGTGCAGGACTCTCGAAAGCATTTTCTTCCTTTGGCGCTTTTGTCACCTGTACTGATGCCCAAATGAAGAGAACGCTGTCAACTGCCTGGACAGCGATATTTTCGGGGCCTTCGCCAGTGGCCAGCTTGGCCAGTGCGATCGCGGGACTGGAGGTCAATCTACAAGAAGGAGAAATGTTACGACAACATATTTATCGCCTGACGCAAAAGCTAGTGAACTCAGCGAGAGAAATTGGGTTTGAAGTCGATAACCAAGGCTCCTTCCCAATCGTTAGTGTCGTGGTGGGGTCAGTTGAATCGGCGATCGCTGCCTGTAAAACACTATGGAAGCATGGAATACTCATCACTCCGGGTATTTTCCCGGCTGTTCCCTACAATCGCAGCATCTTGCGGTTTTCGATCACTGCGGCCAATACCGAGATTGAAATAGATCAAGTACTGGCTGCTCTCAAAGATATTCACACTCAGCTGTCAAATGAATTAATCACCACAAAAAACTAGCTAACTTAATAGGATATTTCATCATGACACAATCAATCGATAAAACCACGCCAACTTCTACTAGATGCGTCGTTAATTCTTACAACGAATGGGATCCATTGGAAGAGGTGATTGTTGGCATTGTTGACGATGCCATGTTTCCATCTTGGAACACTATTAATCAATGGACTGTTCCTCCGGGTGCGTGGGACACGGTGGAAGAGATTGTTGGGGAAGGAGGTGTCGCTTATCCAGCAGAGTTTGTGACTGCTGCAAAAAAATGCCTGGAGGAATTCGTACATATCCTGGAGGCAGAGGGTGTGATTGTCCGAAGACCCGATCGTATGGACTTTGCGGCTCCCTATTCCACCCCGGCTTGGCAGATTGATAATGGGTTTTGTGCGGCAAACCCCCGCGATGTTTTTATAGTTGTTGGCAATCAAATTATTGAAGCACCAATGGCTGATCGAGGACGTTACTTTGAAAGCTGGTCTTATAGATCGCTACTCAAAGATTACTTTAAGCAGGGAGCGCGATGGGTGGCGGCTCCTAAGCCCCAGCTACTGGACGAGCAGTTTGACCCAAATTATGAAGTGGCTGAAGATGAGCAACCCATGCGGTTTGTAACCACCGAATTTGAGCCAACCTTTGATGCCGCAGACTTTGTGCGGTGTGGTCGGGATTTGTTTGCTCAAAAGAGTCATGTCACAAATAGCTTGGGGATTGAATGGTTACAACGTCATCTGGGAGAAGAATACCGCATTCATTTGCTGGAGTCTCGCTGTCCCCAAGCTATGCATATTGACACGACCTTTATGCCCCTCGCTCCAGGGAAAGTTCTGGTGAATCCCGAATTTTTGGACATCTCAGCCCTGCCTAAGATTCTCGATAGTTGGGACATATTAGTGGCTCCCTACCCACTATTTACGTCCACCAATAAATTAGGTGTGATTAGCGGCTGGGCAAATATGAATATGTTGATGCTAGATCACGAACGGGTGATTGTGGAAAAATCTCAGGAGCCGATGATTCAAGCACTCAAAGATTGGGGCTTTGCTCCAATTCCCTGCTCCTTTGAGAACTATTATCCCTTTGCGGGGTCGTTTCACTGTGCCACTTTAGATATTCGTCGCAGTGGCGGTTTGCAATCCTACTTTTAGTAAGAGAGGCAGGAGGCAAAGGGAGCAAGGGTTTAAGCCCCACTCCCAATCTCTGATTTGTGTCCTGCAATCAGTGTAGTGGTCTGTCCCATTAAATTTGCGCCTCCCAATACTGTTTGGTTAAGGCAAGAGACGCGATGAATCGCCGTCAAGACGAAAGACGATTATTGTAGAGACGGCGATTTATCGCATCTTTGCGATCTAAAATTTTCATCAAAAAACCTTAACCGAACCGTATTGCCCTGCTCTCTGCCCCCTTCACGATATAGATTTATGCACTTTCCAATATCCCCAGTTAAGTCTGCCATTTTTATTACTGCTGCCTCTAGTGGTATCGGAGCCGCCTGTGCTAAAACATTTGCAAAGCAAGGGTTTTGGGTATTTGCAGGAGTCAGGGATCTTGACAAAGGAACAGCATTACAACAGGAAGCCGGAGACAATATTACTCCGGTGCTGCTCGATGTTACCGATTTAGCTACGATCGCAGCAGCAGTAGATCAGATCGGTGCGGCGCTATGTGAACGAGATGTATTTCTGAGCGGTTTATTAAATAATGCCGCTCAGGAATACATGGGGCCTTTTGAGCTTTTGCCATTGGAGTGGGTGCGTCAAGAAATGGAGGTTGGTTATTTTGGTTATCTATCCGTGATTAAGGCTTGCTTGCCTCTGTTAAGGCGATCGCAGGGCCGAATTGTGAATATTAGTTCGATCAATGGTCGTTGTGTATTTCCAATAGTGGGCAGTGGCTGTGCAACTAAATATGCGATCGAAGCATTGTCTGATGCCCTACGGCTAGAGTTGGCTCCTTGGAATATTAAAGTAGCACTAATTGAACCTGCCGTTGTAGTAACTCCTCTATGGGAGAAGTCTCAAGCAACCTTTGAGAAGTTGTCTAATGTAGTCGCAAAAGAACAGCTAAATCTTTACTACCCCTCTTGGACAGAAGCAGTACAGAAAACAGCTGTAGACACTCAACGATATTATGCGACGGGAACACCCGTTGAACAGGCTGTCAATGTGGTTGCCCACGCCTTGTTTAGCAAAAGACCGAAAATTCGCTATTTACTTGGCTGGAATGCCAAATTAATCGCTGCGGCTCGTTGGCTTCTCCCCGATTGGCTGTTTGATCGCTTGGCAATTTCTGTGTTTCATTAATTTTAAATTCACGAAAAAAGTATCAAACATGGAGCAGCGCACTGCCCAAGGTATGGGTGTTTTTATTCTCGTCTGGTTGGGCCAACTACTCTCATTGCTCGGCTCTGGCCTAACCAGCTTTGTTCTCGGTATTTGGGTTTATCAACAGACTGGCTCCATTACTCAATTTGCGCTGATCTCTATGTTTGCCCTGCTGCCGAGTGTTCTACTTTTCCCCCTGGCTGGTGTCCTTGTGGATCGTTGGAATCGACGATGGGTGATGCTTGTTTGTGATACAGGATCGGGTTTAACCATGTTGGTGATTGCCTATCTTGTTGTTAACGAACATCTGGCAGTTTGGCATATTTACGTAGCGGTTACTATCAACTCTATTTTTAGCTCCTGTCACTGGCCAGCATATACAGCAGCAGTTACTTTACTGATACCAAAAAAATACTTGAATTTGGGTACTGGGATGATGCAACTTGGGGATGCTAGCCGTTTAGTTGCTCCTCTGCTGGGAGGAGTATTACTAGATACTATCCAGTTGCGGGGTGTGATTTTAGTTGACTGCATCACTTTTGCGATCGCTTTTGTGACTTTGGTGTTAGTGCGATTCCCACAGTTTAAAGCAGTACGCCCATCGACCAAAGGGGCGGTGTTCCAAGAAGCAATTTATGGCTGGATTTATATTCGGGAGCGTGTGGGGTTATTAGCACTAGTGTTTTTTATGGCCGGTGCTAACTTTTTACTAGGGATGGTGGAAATTCTGGCTACTCCCGTGGCCCTGTCATTTACTTCTCCAGCAACTTTGGGCACGATTTTTTCCATTGGCAGCATGGGAGTATTAGCTGGCAGTTTGTTGGTTAGTCATTGGAGTATTCGGATCAGGCTGGTTTATGGTGTTTTGGGTTCTCAACTGATCAGTGGGCTATCAGTTTTGATTGTAGGGTTCCATCCTGGTGTTGTAACTTTGACTATTGCTGTATTTGTGTCGTTTTGCGGTTTGGCGATGACTAATGGCTGTAGTCAACTGATTCTCAGAAAAAAGGTGGCGGTCGAGGTTCAAGGCAGAGTGTTTGCCTTTAGTCGCACACTTTCGGATATCACTATCCCTCTAGCCTTTGGGGTTGCAGGTTTTTTAGCCGATCAGATTTTTGAACCATTGATGGCAGACAATGGTTTACTAGCCTCAACTGTCGGAAAAGTCATCGGTGTTGGACATGGACAGGGAATGCGCCTCTTGTTGATGATTGTAGGCTGCTTGACAGTGTTTATGAGTATTTACGCTTGGCAATGTCCGCGTTTAATGTGTGTTGAAAAAGAATTACCCGATAATATATAGGAATTCGGGAATGGGGAATGGGGAATAGGGAACAGGGAATGGGGAAGAAGGGAATTTAAATTGAATTTACTGTAAAAAATGGCATGGGTTGCTTGACGGAACCTATGCATTTCTACGTATGAATCTCACCCATTTAAGGGGAGCATCCCAAATGTGCAAAAACCTTGATAGCCCTCATCCCCTAACCCCTTCTCCCATCTTTGGGAGAAGGGGAACTAGAGTTATGTCTCCCCTCTCCCATGTTTGGGAGAGGGGCTGGGGGTCAGCAATTCCAAATTCAAATTTTGACAACAGGTACAGTCTACCTTGAGGATGAAG
>NZ_JABXKH010000126.1 GCF_017115105.1 Nostoc sp. NMS2 | reverse complement strand
AGGGAGCAGGGAGCAAGGGAGAAGAGTTTTCCCCCTGCCCCCCGCCCCCCGCCCCCCGCCCCTCTGCCTCTTTTCCATGCCCAATTCCCAATTCCCAATTCCCAATTCCCAATTCTTTAAAAAAAATCAGCCATCCAAGGCGAAGCACCTGCAAATATTTGCGTAGCTGCTAAAATAGCCGTTTCTGTACCATTCAGTTTTCCCGCTATTTGCAAATGGTAGGGGGTAAACAAGCTTGTATATAATGGTGCTAATTCCCGGATGTCTAGCTGCAATTCACCCTTTCCACCTCTTGTGACTTCTCCACGTCCGTTGGCGACAGAAAGAATAAATTTATCATTATTTCCAGTTAGCAAATTATCTTGAATTTCTAAGTGCAATTCGGTTTGGATTGTCGGTGGATAACCACGCAATTCCAGCGCCTTGACTACATCTATTATCCGCAGCAACCAACGACTCGTAGTCTTAATCTTGGCAGTTTGCTCTGGTAGCAGCAATGTCAATGAATCAATTGCAGAACTCTTCCATCGCACCTGCTGAATTTGGGAACGATGACTTGCTAGAAAAGACCAGAAAGTTTGTGCAGCAGCAACTGTACTCAGTACCCAATCTTTCACGAAGAGGATTTCACCATTCTCTGTTCGCTCTTGAGTAAAGATGATGTAGCCTTGGGGTTGGTCTTTAGTACCAATCAAATAGGTATAGACTATTTCCTTCTCATTTGGTTGAATTATTCGTTCCCAAATTGCTGGATGTCGGTCTAAATATCCATGCGTTTGTCTCGCCTGCTGCTGATATAGCTTATGAAAGACTTCATGATTGATGCTTGCTACTAATTCCAAAGGTAGGGGTTGCTCCCGCACTTGGATATTCTGGGTAGCAATCTCCCAAATACACCAGCTACCCCCCTGCTCATAACCTACTTTTCGGTACAAGCTTTGAACGGCTGGATAAAGAGCGGAGATTGCTATACCTCTATCGTAAAGTTCTTTGAGGGTGTGCTGCATAAGAGCGATCGCAGCCCCCGAACCACGATATTCTGGAGCAATGCCTACTACGGCAATTCCTGTCATTGGCACACGTTGACCACCCCACCACTGACCCATGTCGAGAGTTGCTAATCCACCAACTATTTGCTCTAATCTCCGAATAATGCGGAAATTTTTTACGCCAATCATGTTGATGTAAGCTTCCTCGCCACCAAGGGCGCTGATGAAACACTGTTCAAAGATATGTTCCAGCTGCTGGATATCCTGTGGATGGGCGAGAGTGCTGTAGTCAAATTGAACCGTCATTTTTTATACCATTAGTAAGCGAATCAGTATTCAAGTTGCATAATCAGGGCGCTCATGTTGCCCACCCTACAAGATATTGAGAAAATTTAATATGTAAATTAGATGTCTTTTAGTTTATTACAAAAACAGAATCACACAATTGCAAGATTTGCTAGATGATACCTCCTTGTGCGTGGGCAGTGAAGCTTATGCAGCCGTGTTGCAAGTGTATAACTACGCTAAAGTCAGTGGTCAGGCAATACGGTTCGGATAAAGTTTTTTGATGAAAGTTATAGATCACAAAGACGCGAATAATCAGTCCTTTGTCTTGACGGCGATTTATCGCGTCTCTTCTCTTAACCGAACCGTATTGAGTGGTCAGGGGACAGATTTAGATCCGATGGTTGAAAAAATGGGGCAACGGTTTGCCCGTAAAAATCGGAAAGTCAAGTCTCAACAGGTATCGCCGGAGAAAATAATTCATCAATTGCACTGTTGAAGTACAAGTTTAAAGCTCAAAGCTTGAGCGTTCGAGCAAAAAGGTCGAACTTCCGAGTTCAGATGCTCAACGTTCGAGCAAAAAGGTCGAACTTCCGAGTTCAGAGGCTCAACGTTCGAGCAAAAAGGTCGAACTTCCGAGTTCAGAGGCTCAACGTTCGAGCAAAAAGGTCGAACTTCCGAGTTCAGAGGCTCAACGTTCGAGCAAAAAGGTCGAACTTCCGAGTTCAAAGGTTAAAAATTGGAATTTTGAGAGCGATCGCAAAAGCATTTAAAATACAGTTCGGTTAAGATCCCTGATGGATCTGATTTTTCAAATCATCTATACTTGGTTTTTCCTGTCAATGCATAAGTCCCATCGCAATCCTAAATGATGTCCAGATCCCCGACTTATCGAAGAAGTAGGGGATCTAATTTTAATTTTTAACAAATGATTTAGGATTGCTATAACTCAACCAAATACTTATGAATGTTGTAATCAATTTATTGCTTTTTTTGCTGCCAATTCTGAGTAGCTTTTGGATTACCCAAACTTTCAACCCTTTATCTTCTTATCAGCCTCTCCAGGCTATAGACGGTGCGGCTTTATATAAAAAAGAATTAACCAATGGGAATGAAGCCTATTTACAAGTTATCGATCTCCGCAAAATGCACATAGACCAAATTATCAAAGAAGTAGATAATATGGGTATAAATGAGGGTAAATATTATCAGGGAGAAGGAAAATATTACAGTCCTTTTTTCAAAAGAGAGTTGTTTTCTGAAGTTGCAGATGAATATAACAAACTTTATGCAAATAACGTTTTTTCGATAATTAATTGTTCTTTTTTTGAGCAATATCAATCTAGTACTCAATTATCCTTTCCAATTAAACTAAATGGCGTGGTCATCAGTGGTGGCAATAGCCCTTATGGGCCAATCAAGCAACCAAAAGATAAATACTATAGTAATATTCGCCTCAAAGCTCTAGTCTGGAATAATAAGCAGGCATACATTACCGACTACAACCAGGTTAGCGGCGCACCTCTCAACCAAAAAGCAGTTAAGAATGCGATTGTCACTTACCAATACAGCGATCATCCAGCAAAAGTATTAGCTCAAAACCAAGCAAATAAATATCAAGTCATCGGTACTCTAGACAAAGATGGTGTTAAAGGTGACGAGTTATTGTTGATTATGACGGTGAAGAAAGCAACTCTAGATGAGGCAGCCAATTTATTACGTAAATTAGGAGTTAAAGGCGACATCATTACTGTTGATGGCGGCAGATCAACTTATTTGTTCAATTCCCAGAATGGAAATATTATTGTTCCCCAACTGTCTAATCCACAAGAAAATCCTGCCTTCCGAAACCTTCCTCATTATTTGGGATTCCGTAAGATAACTAAAAATCAGGTTGCACCAAAAATCTTGATCGGTCAGTTAACTGCTAAAGTACTTCCCAAGCAGGATCAGCCCTATTTAATATTGTGGCGAGATAATTTTGATGGCGATGTCTCGATTAAGCTGTACGATGGAAACAAACTTATCCAAAACATTTCTTCCCGTACCGCTAGCGATGGTGTTTATGAATGGATACCACGTATTTCTGTAAAAAAAGGCTATTTTATTCGTATTTCTAGCTGGAAAGACCGGAATATTTTCGGGGAGTTGCAATTGTAATCAAGATAAACGCTGTTTTTAGCGGTGCGGAATGAGAAATTGGAATGGATAACTAGCTAAACGCAAACCTCTTAACAAGTTTGGCGGTGTGGCAGTGATTGGAATTGTCATCGTTTCTCACAGTAAACAACTAGCTCTAGGTGTGCGGGAACTCGCCGCGCAAATGGTTCAGGGCCAAGTTTCCATCGCTGTTGCAGCAGGTATTGAAGATCCTGAAAATCCATTGGGTACAGATCCGATTCAGGTTTATGAAGCGATCGCTTCTGTTTTCTCTGATGATGGTGTTTTGGTATTAATGGATTTGGGTAGTGCTTTGCTGAGTGCAGAAATGGCCATCGAGTTTTTGCCAGAAGCACAGCAACAAAAAGTGTATTTGTGTGAAGCACCTCTAGTAGAAGGTGCAGTAGCTGCTGTGGTAGCTGCGGCGGCTGGTAGAAACATTCACCAAGTCATGGCGGAAGCACGCGGCGCACTCTTAGCAAAAGCAACTCAATTGGGTGTAAGTCCGTTGCCAGTTGTCAGTGACAACATCGAAGCCAGAAATCCAGAATTTCCCATCAAAGAAATCCGGCTAATTGTCAGTAATCGCTTAGGATTACACGCCCGTCCCGCAGCCCAATTTGTGGGAACCGCCGCCCGGTTTCAATCCCAAATTCTGGTGCAGAATTTAACTAGGAATACTCAGTTAGTTCGGGGTGACAGTATTAACCAAGTCACCACTTTAGGGGTGCGTCAAGGACACGAACTAGTAATTACTGCCACTGGTTCTGATGCAGATGAAGCACTGGCGGCATTACAGGCGTTATTCGCAAATAATTTTGGTGAAGATAATGTTGCCTTAAATTCTCCACCAGCATTTCACCATGAAGTTAGCCCAGCAACTCGCGGCGAACTTTCGGGAATTGCCGCTTCTGTGGGAGTAGCGATCGCACCTGTGGTTAATTATCAACCCACTCACATTACGATTACGGAATATCATGTAGACGATCCTGAATCAGAGTGGCAACGAGTACAGGCAGCAATTCAAACTGCTCGACAAGAAATTCAAGCCGTTTTTTCACAGGCATCTCTGCAAATTGGTGATGCTGAAGCCGCCATCTTTGATGCCCAATTACTATTTTTAGAAGATCCAGTCTTGTTAGAAACGGCTCATCAGCGCATTTTAGACCACCATATAAATGCTGAATCAGCTTGGCAAGTTGTAGTAGATGAAGTGGCGACTTCCTACCGAACACTTGAGGATGCTTATCTCCAAGAGCGAGTTGAGGATGTTGTAGACGTAGGGCAAAGAGTACTACGATTACTAGCTGGGAATGCCCCTGCGAACCTGCATCTTTCGGAACCGGCAATTTTAGTGGCAACTGATTTAACCCCCTCAGATACCGCTAGACTAGATCCGACAATGGTGTTGGGTATTTGTACAACTTCTGGTAGCGCCACCTCCCATAGCGCCATCATCGCCCGGACATTGGGTATTCCCGCAGTTTTGGGAGTAGATTCCCAGGTGTTGCACTTGGCAGATGGTACACTGATGGCGCTTGATGGTGAAAGTGGCAAAGCTTGGGTAGAACCAGAATCACATATCCTGGATTTACTGGAGGCAAAGCGAGAGGCTTGGCAAACTGCCCAACAGCAAGCACGAGCTACAGCACACCAGCCAGCAATTACTCGTGATGGTCGGCAAATTAGCGTTTTTGCCAATATTGGTAGTATAAATGATGTCCAAGTTGCGGTGGCTAGCGGTGCAGAAGGGGTGGGATTACTCCGCACAGAGTTTCTTTATCTCGATAGGACAAGCGCCCCCACAGAAGAAGAACAACTTGAAGTTTATCAGGCGATCGCCCAAGTTTTAGATAATCGTCCGCTAATTATTCGTACCTTAGATGTCGGTGGTGATAAGCCACTCCCTTATCTGAGAGTAGGGTTAAGAGAAGCTAACCCTTTCTTAGGCTGGCGGGGAATTCGTTTCTGTTTGGATCATCCCGAACTCTTCAAAACTCAATTACGGGCAATTTTGAGAGCCAGTGTAGGACACCAAATTAAGATCATGTTGCCGATGATTGCTACTGTGACAGAGGTACGTGCAGCTAAAGTAATTTTGGGTGAAGTGCAGGCTGAATTAAATCAAGCTGGTATATCCTTTGATGCCGCGATGAAAGTAGGAATTATGATTGAGGTGCCCTCAGCAGTTGCGATCGCAGATCAGTTAGCATCTGAAGTAGACTTCTTTAGTATAGGTACTAACGACCTGAGTCAATACGTCATGGCTAGCGATCGCACTAATCCACGAGTGGCAAATTTAGTTGATGCGCTACATCCAGCCGTGTTGCGAATGGTGCAGCAAACTATCCAAGCTGCTCATGCGGCGGGGATTTCGGTAGGATTATGTGGAGAATTGGCAGCAGACACTTTAGCAACACCAATTTTATTAGGTTTAGGGCTGGATGAGTTGAGCGTGAATCCTCAAAGTATACCTGGAGTCAAACAGGCGATCGCTAGGTTTTGTATAGTTGAGAGTGAAGCGATCGTGGAATTAGCATTACAACAAGATTCCGCAGTTCATGTCAGAGAACTAATTTCAACTTCAGTTATTCCCTCTGCGTAAATTCAGTGTCCTGAGCAAATATCTTCTCGATATCCCGCGCCCCATGCAGGACAGGCATAATTTGAATGCCTGCACCTAATAAAGTACCTGATTCGATACCATTTTCTTTATTCTTATGCGTCAACAAGAAAACCATCAATTTGTTTTCTCAGCACTCTTAAAATCTGATTCCCAGTTGGCCGTTAAAACCACGAATAGAATTGTAGCCAGCACCAACAAAAACGTTATCAGTAGCACCTACCTGAACGCCACCTGAAACCGCAACACCTTTATCCTCAGAATAAAGTCCAACTCCTACATAGGGTGAGATGACAGGTAAACTGATAAATTTCAAAACATCTACTCCCGTAGCACCATCAGGGCCAGTTCCTAGCTCAACCCCAAAATTTAAAGCTCTAGCGCCTACAGCATAAGTTATATCACCATCTTTTCCACCGACTGAAACCCAAGGTTGCGGTATGAGTTGAGCTGATGCTTTACTTGGGGCAAATAAAGCTAAAAAAGCGATAGATGTAATTAATGTTTTAGCAATAATCGCTATTTTCACGTTGTTTTCCTAGTATCTTAATTGTTTTGTCAAAACTACCCCTACTGTTAACTAGGGTTTGTCTATGATGACTAATCGTGACGGATTGAACCTCTTATGAGTGCCCGATGAGTTCAAGGATTATTTTGTTGATGTAATATTAATTACAGTCGTTTGCAGCCGTAATTTTTAATCATCAGGTATATAGCGGTTCTCGCTTGAATGCAATACAGTTTGACCTCTCTCCAAAAAGGAGAGAGGCTTTGAATCTTACTCCCCTTCCCTTGTAGGGAAGGGGCTGGGGGTTAGGTCTGTATTGCACTCAACTGAGAACCGCTATATTTGCTGATTACTTTATCAAAAACACCTAATTGCTTTCTTAAAATACTTAATTACTTTCTCAAAATACTTAAATGCTTTCACAAAAGTTGATTTGACTTACTCATTTTGGTGTTTTCCGTAAGCAAAAGTTGATTTGACTTACTCATTTTGGTGTTTTCCGTAAGCAAAAGCTCATTTGACTTACTCAAAAGTAGACACATCTCGCAGCAAACTAGGAATTTCTCCTTGAGAGAAAGGAAACTCCAGCAAAGTTTCTCTAAGACCCAAATACCCAGATTCAGCAAAAGACAAAAGCATTCGTGAAAGTGCTAGCCAAACCTCCGGTTCATATTCCCAATCACGATAACGTGAAGCATGAGCAGCAATTGAACGTAACGCCCAGAAATAAGAGTTCCGCACCACCGAACCACCTTTCTTAAACTCTGGTAAATCTTCGTGGTGGATAAAAAGTATTTGATTGTCAATTTTAGCTCTCATAACAATTTTGGATTTTAGATTTTAGATTTTGGATTAAAAGTAAATCTTAAGTAGGGTGCGTTAGGCCTTAGGATTAAACGTAGCTAAAATGTTGGATTAGACGTAGGTTGGGTGGAGCGAAGCGCAACCCAACATATATCAGAATGTTGGCTTTGGCAAAGCCTCCAACGCCACTTGCTACAACGCGGGAAACCCGCGCAACGCAGTGGCTCCCCAACCTACAATTTTTTTGCAACATTTTAGGCTTGTCACGCCAGTAGGGTGTGTTACGGCTTTAGCCGTAAACGATATTGTATAGTAGTACTCATCCTTACCAAAAAATTCCTCTTTTCTCTGTGTTCTCTGCGTCTCTGTGGTTCAATAAATAACTTTTAAACCGCAGAGTCACAGAGAACGCAGAGAGGAAAGGAGACACTTAAAAATTGGCGCTTAAACCCAAACGAAAAGTAAATCCAGGGCTATAAATGCGATTAACTCGCTCGTATTGCTCACCAAGTAGATTTTCTAAGTAAACTGTCAATCCTAAATTGCTAGTTAAAGGTACACGTCCGCTCAAATCTAAATTTACAAAAGATGGTGCAAAATCTGTAGCCCTGTCACCAGGGTTAGTAAAGAAGGCTCTACGAGCGCCACTATTGTAGGTAACATACAAGTTAGCCTGCCATCCTGCATTTTGATAACCTAAGCCAGTTTGAATTACAGAGTAGGGAATCAAGCCTAACTGTAAACCTCTCTCGGAGCCTGTTTTTATTTGAGCATCTGTATAAGTGTAGTTGAGGAAAGTTGACCAGCTAGCCGCAATTTTGAATTGCAAAGCTGCCTCTAAACCGTTGGTATCTACTAATCCAATGTTTTCCCATCTTCCGGCGATGACTCCCAAGCGATCGCCTATACTACTACCAAAGTAAGTAAACTGTCCAATCAGATTTTGAGAAAAATTGACATCTACTCCCGCACTCCAAGTCGAGCCAGTTTCTGGTCTTAAATCAGGGTTAGGTTCCCAACCATGAACTGTATCATAAACATACAACTGATCTAACCCAGGATTGCGTTGTGCCCCTGCCCAACTTCCACGCACTGCTACTAATGGTGTAACGGCATAACGTAACCCAAAACTAGGATTGAGATAATTTCCAAACTGGCTGTCGAAACTTTGCCTTAATCCTAAATCTATCAGAAAATTATCGCTAATATTCCAAGTATTGACAGCAAATAAAGCAGTATTAAACAAACTCCTATCTTCAGTTTCATTAGTGGCAATCCTACTAGGATTTGTACTCAAAACATCACCGATTAAATCGGTGTTTTTTAAATCTAATCCCCAGCGCAATTTATTATTGGAAGTAACTTTCCACTCATGGTCTACTCTGGCTGTCAGTTGTTGTGTATCTAAAGCTCCTGTGCGGTAAAATGCTCCTGTAGGGCCATAAGTGCTGAAATAATCTTGGTTATAACCAATTGAGGTTGTCAGATTAGAACTTTCTCCATTACCTAGTCGAGTTTTCCAGGATAAGCCAACGTTTAAACCATCGTGGTCTAATCTATCTCTTTGGAGAGGGAACCCGAAATAAATTAAGCCGCGACGACTGCTGAGTGCAGTAACATCTAAATTCAATGAATTCTTTTTATCTAAATCTAGTCCAATGCTACCAAAATAGGTACTTGTAGCTGTATCTGCATTTGATAAAAATCCCTGCTCATCACGATTTGCTGCACCTACAGGAACGCGGTAACGGTTATCTGTAAAGAATCTTTCAAAGCTAAAGTTATATTTGACATTATTGGATGAACCACCATAAGTCACTTGTTGATTATTTAAACTCAATGAGCCAAATTCTGCACTAGCGCTCAATTGAGGTTTGCCATAACCTTCCTTGGTGATGATATTCACAACTCCTCCGAAGGCTGAGGAACCATACAAAGCAGAGGCTGTTCCGCTATATAATTCCACTCGTTCAATAGCCTCTACAGGAATACTATTTAAATCAGTTCCACCATGATAAGTGTTGACATTATTGTTAATTGGTCTGCCATTAATTAAAAATACAGACTGATTAATTGAGGCTCCTCGGTAGTATGTACCTGTGTGGATATCTGCGCCATGACCTACATCATTGATTGCAAAACCGGGCATTCTTTTCAAAATATCGGCTAAACTTGTAGCGCCCTGTTTTTGAATTTCTTCTTTATCAATGACGTAAGTTGGTGTAGATTGAGGTAGGTTGTCTGGTTCTGCGATCGCTTCTATAGAAATGTCTGCATCATCTGTATCTGTATAATCTGGCTGAGTTTCTGAATTAACTTCACTCGGTGCAGATTGTTGAGTTAATAATTCGGCATTAGTAGCGGGTAGCTCAACTTCATTCAAACTCGGAATATCGGAAATGACTTCGGTTGATTTATCAGTATTTCTCTGCTTAATTTCACTCTCAGCAGCAAAGCCAGGAAACGCTATCAGTAAACTCGGTAAAGCAACTGTTAGCAACAAAAAATCTTTTTTCACGTTCTCTTACACACCAAGTAAAAACAGTTACCACGTAGTATTCTTGCTGTAAGAGTAAAATTGTGTCAAAAGACACGCTGTCATATTTCCACAACAAAGATTCCCGATTTCTATGAAAAATAAGGAATCTTGCTGTTCACAAATAATTAAGTAGGGCAATAGCAGTTTTTAATTGCTTGAAGTATGTACAATTTTTATGGGTACAACATCACAATTTCAAACACTATTTTTACTCGTAACTCTAATTAGAAAACGCAGAGCTTCATTTACTGCTTCCGAATTGGGAAACATTTCTGCAACATCAGGTTCTAAAAAAACTGTAAATTTTTCAAGATTATTGTAATTATCTTCACCATTTATCACATTATTGTCCATCAAACTATGATTTGATTGAGTTTTATTCTGTATTATGGTTCTTTGGTAAGATGCAGTATTTAATTGGTTAACTAATGATTCCCAACTACTAACTTTCAGCTTAAAGTGAGCTTTTGCATCCCGAAATGTTTTAAACTGTTGCTTTAGAATATCAATAGTATAAATATGCTTTTGAGATATCTGGTTTTCTAGATTCAGGTCTGACTCAACCATATCAACTACTTCACTAATAAGTCGGTCATGATTTTCGGCAATCTGAGCAGCAGCCCCTAAAATCCGAGAAGTTGCTTTTATCTGTACATCAGTTTCTTGTTTAAGGCGATCGGCAATACTGCGAATTTGATCTCCCAGCCTCACTTTACCTTGTTTTTGCGTGGTTGGGAGTGGTTTATTGTTCATGAGTATGCTTATTTATTCAGAAAGTATGTCTTTAATTGCCAGCCAAATGCGTTTAAACTTTTGTACCAAACCCATAGGACTATTAGTTGTTTCTTCTTCCACCGAATCAACTAGAGATTGAATTCTATCCATACGCTCTGCAACAACGTAAAGACTATTTACTGCTTCATCTTTACTTTCTAAAGATTCACGCAATAGCACAACCATCTGAGCAATTTCCCGTTTTAGTCTTTCATTCTCGGCTTTACGGCGAGTTTCCCATCCCTTAATACTAGCTTTGGAACGTCGCTCATGCTTGAGTTCTGCTTTAGCCTCATTGTATAAAGTCAAATACATTTCTCGTTCAGAGTTGGCTGCATCATATTTGGTAAGCAATTCAGTCGCTTTCGTTTTTTCTTCGTTGTAGAGGCAAAGCGTTTGTTGATGACTTTGTTGTTCATCAATATAGAAGCGATAATTCTGAGTGACTTTCTCTTTTAGTTCATTAGCTTCAAGTTGGCAAGTTTGGATTTCTCGCTGATGAACATGAACTAGCTGGGATATTTTCGCTTTTTCTTCGTTGTAAAGATAGAGCGTCTTTTGATGATTTTCTTGCTCATCAATATAGAAAAGATAATTTTGAGTAAATCGCTCTTTTAGCTCATTAGCTTCGAGTTTTAGCTCATTAGCCTCGATTTGATAAGTTTGAATTTCTTGCTGAACATGAACCAGTTGTGATGCAGCTTCGTTTGCACGTTGTTCTGCTTCATCGCGTTGAGATGCAGCTTCCTCATTTTCTTTCGCACGTTGTTGCCATTCATCGCGTTGGATACGAACAGTCATCAATAACTGTTTAAGCTCATGAGAAGAAGTTGGTTCTTTCTGCGGTGAGCGAGGATGATTAACAGCGTTTTCATGATCAGAACCTTTGCGATTTAGTCCTTTCATTGCAATAATTTAAGTTCCTATGTGAGGATTTGTTATATTTAAGTATAAGTATTCAGTTTAGCCGAGATGAACTCATTGAAGTGTGATCTCAGTTCTATTGGTAATATGATCTCAATCTGGGTTGAGATATGTTTTATTCTGTCTCAACCACTCAAATTCTCAGACGTGCGATCTCGAAGGGCTAGAGACATTGCGCTTAATAAGCAAGCTAGCCTCCAAAAGGCGAAAAAAATAAGCCTCAAATACCTTTCCCTTGTAACAATTATGAATTAAGTTAGGATTGAGAAAAATGGACGTTTCGCAAACACAATAGAAGACAATAATTTATGATTCAAGCCTTACGCAAACTAGTTACATTCGATGAATTCGTTGCTAAATATCCAGACAACACAGGAAAACGTTATGAGTTGCATGATGGAGTAATAGTCGAAATGTCCCAACCAACAGGCGATCATGAAGAGGTAGTTGGATTTTTAGCCTTTGAAATTACTAGAGAATGTATTCGTTTAAATCTCCCCTACTTCATACCTAAAACAGCATTAGTCAAACCGCCTGAAAATGAATCTGCTTACTCACCAGATGTACTGATATTAAATCGCCCCAATTTAGTAAACGAAACTCTGTGGAAAAAAGAATCTACTGTAAGCAAAGCGGAATCAATGCCCTTAGTAGTTGAGGTAGTGAGTAGCAATTGGCGTGATGATTATTTAAAAAAAGCTGCTGACTATGAAGCTGTAGGCATCCCAGAATACTGGATTGTAGACTATGCTGCTTTAGGCGGTAGGCGATTTATTGGCAACCCCAAGCAACCAACTGTTTCGCTTTACACCTTAATTGAGGGAGAATACCAAGTCAGCCAGTTTCAAGATAGCGATCGCATTATCTCACCTCTGTTCCCCGAATTAAATTTAACCGCCGAACAAATTTTTCAAGCTGGTGGATACCCTGTATAGTCTTTACAGTCTTACAAAAGAGCGATTTCTGTTGCAGACGAAATTTTTTGTCGCAAATTCTTCAGTAAATCTAGAGTTTTTTCGTAGGCAACTCTCTTTCCTTGGTTTTCAAAGTACTTAGATGCTTTTTGTAAATCAGCGATCGCATCTAAATGATATCCTAAGTGATACTGAGCTACTCCCCGATTAACGTAAGCCTGGGCATTACTGGGGTTAAGTCTGATGACTTGGGAAAAATCATGCACTGCACCAAAGTCATCTCCGTTTCGGCCGCAAGCACAACCCCGGTTAAAATACGCTCTATAATCGTTAGCATTGAGACGAATTGCTAGATTAAAGTCGAGCATAGCTGCTTGGATATCTTGCAAGACAAAATGCGCCAAACCTCGGTCATTGTAGATATCTGCAAGCAGTAAGCTAGTAATTCGGGGAATTTGAGTTAAAGCTAAATTAAAGTCAAGAATTGCCTGCGAGTCTTTCCCATCCCCAGCAAAGGCTAGCCCTCGGTTGTAGTAAGCTCGAAAATCGTAGGGTTTAAGTGCGATCGCTCGATTATGATCGACAATAGCAGTGAGATAATCCCCTTGTCTGTAGTGTGCTACTCCCCGGTTCAGATAAGCCTCAAAGTTATCCGGTGCAAAATTTATGGCTTGAGTACAATCTGTAGCAGCTTGATGGTAATCTTGTAATTGGAGATAAGCAAGACAGCGATCGCTATAAGCAACAGCAAAATCTTTCTCAAGTTCAATCGCCTGATTGAAATTCTCTATTGCTTCCTGATAATTACCGCGCTGCATCTTATCTACACCCAATTCCAAGAAATTACTCGCTGTAATTTGGATAATAGAAACGGGTGCTGAATGTGCAGATAAAGTCAAGAAAGTGAGAGGAAAAGCAATAATTGTACTGATAAATAATCGCCAGAAATCACTCATAGTACCAAATTAGGATAGGTAGTATTGTTTGATGTTCTTAGAACAGTCTTTTTATCAAGACTATTAATCGAAAATCCAAAATCCAAAATTGGTATAAGCATCCTATTTGACAATTTTGGCAAACCTAAAATTAGCGGGACAAAAGCCCCGCTAATTGTTAATTTTTGAAGTTATACCAATTCTGCGCGAGGCCACACTTTATTCATGTAGGAGCAATTTATGAATTGCTCCTAAAGTCTAGTCTTCTAAGCGCATCTTCATACAGAAATGGTATTAGAGATTACTCTACTTCCAGTCCTTATCTGCTTGAGAAAGCACATAAGCAGTTACATCTTCAATCTGGTCAGCTTTCAAACGTTTGCCGAAGGCAGGCATAGCATTTTTACCTTTTGTAACCTGGGCAATAATCGCTTCTGCTGAGTACATATCATACTTTTGCAAAGCTTCCTTCTTCAGGTTTTTGTTAGCTTGAACTAGATTCTTACCTCCAGCGTGACAAGAGGCACAATTAGCACTAAATACTTTAGCTCCACTAACAGCATCTCCTGCCAAAGCTGGACTACTGAAGGCAAATGTGAAGATTGCTATGCCTAACAGCATGACTGTAATCATTTTTCTCATTTCGTGTTCCCTTTACAATAACGGCTTATTCGGTGCAATATCCTCCATAATTGTCAGTTGAGCCGCTCTTATAGTCAAACGACACGCTGTCAAACTTCGCTTTAAAGCTTTAGAATTTTGGATTCTAACACAGAGTGATCTCTAGCTACAAGTTGCTTTTCATTTTTTCTCAGAAAACATGAATTAGTCTATCTTTGACTTAATAAAGACTTATCAAGTCAAAGATAGACTAATTAATTGTGTAAAAAAATTTGGATACTATTTGTGCAAAGTTGTCAATTTATAAATCCTTAAAACTTCGGAATTTAGTAGTACCAGATATGTGTAGTTATTTATTTACAAATAACTTCAAATTTTTATCCGGGAAGTTCAATTATAAATTCTGTGCCTTCACAAATAATTCGCGTTTTATTTATAAAATGTCAGACTTAGAGAATTTTACACCTAAGCTCACAGCAGATGGTTCTTTCACCTTTGTCTCTCAAGAGTTTGGTGAATCCTTTCACAGCCATTATGGAGCGAAGCAGGAGAGTTTTTTCAAGTTTGTGGAACCTACTCAACTGGCTACAGTTGCTCAAAAACCAGTTTTGCGACTATTGGATATTTGTTATGGTCTAGGATACAACACAGCTGCTGCTTTGCAGACAATTTGGGCAGTGAATCCCAGTTGTTATATTGAAGTAATCGGTTTAGAACTGAATCCGGCAGTGCCACAAGCTGCGATCGCTCATCACTTGTTCGACAATTGGAACTGTAACTATACTGAAATCTTGTCCCAGCTAGCTTTTGAGCATCAAGTGCAAACAGATCGCCTGAAAGCAAAGCTACTAATTGGCGATGCTAGAACTACGATCGCGTTAGTCCATCAGTCGGGTTTTTGGGCAGACGCAATTTTCCTCGATCCCTTTTCACCAACACAGTGTCCCCAATTATGGACTGTTGAATTTATTAAACAACTGTCATTGTGTCTACATCAAGATGGTTTATTAGCCACCTATTCTTGTTCTGCTGCTGTACGCACAGCACTTTTGTCTGCTGGTTTGGCGATCGCTTCTACCCCACCAGTAGGCAGGCGATCGCCTGGTACTGTGGCACATTCTGCAAGTAGTGAGTCTCAAAACCACTCAATACTTACTTCCCTCTCGCAAGTTGAAAAAGAACACTTACTAACCCGTGCTGCTATTCCCTATCGCGATCCTGACTTGAGCGATTCAACCGCAGTGATAGTGATGCGGCGACAACAAGAGCAACAAGCCTCTTCACTCGAACCTACCTCCCGTTGGCAAAAAAGGTGGCTATTGGGAACACAAGGCAGAGATTTTATGGGAAGTAATTTCTAGTTGCGATATTTACGACGGTTACGCCTACGCAATTACAAACTATTTCCTCAGCCTTTAATTTTTAAAACATCTTCTAAGCTCGACTTTATCCAAAATTAAGAACTCGGTTTTCTTTATCCGGCAAAAACCCTGGCTTTTTGGCAAATATTTTTTCTGCATCACAGATTATCGATTAGCTTCAAAAAGTAAAACGACAGTCCTACAGAGGTTTCAGCAATAGCATTCGTGCAACGACTCCGCAGAAGTATCGTACTTGCGAAAAAAATTGATCGAGTCGAGCTTAGAGCCAAATAAATTAAATTCATGATAATATGTAATTTTACAATTTTTCAGTATTGTTTGAGTATTGAGATAATTAAGTAAGTAAAAATATGTATACCTAATCATTACTATAAATACTTTTAACTAAAAACCCTATATTTTGATATAAATTAACCAAATACAGTGCTTTCTGGCGCTATTTTAAAGAATATCCGTGAAAAACCTGATTTAACATTTGTGCAAATTTATCATACTGAAATTATAAGCAAAAATTTTGACAACAAGACATCCCTTGTTCGTAAGATAAAATATATATGCTGCGAAAAACTCAGATAAGCAGCTTGAAATAATGCATAATCCTTACGAAAACTCTAGCTCAGATACATTCAAATATTAAATTTCTTTTTCAAATCTGACACTGTTAACTTGTGCAAAAACTTGGAGTGCCTTTGTGATTCAATGGAAATCCAACCATACAGGCTTTATAGAACAAATTGTTAGTGGAGCAAACCCCATTAGCACAGTAAAGAGTATTGGTTCAAATCATGTTATGGGATCGCAGAATAATGTAGAGGCTTATTCTTTAGGCTTATCTCAAAAAGACCTTATGCTTGAAGATAACCAAGCAGTGTCTTCTTGGATAAAATCTGATATTACTTGTGGTGATGATTCATTAGTCTCTAAAACACTACAAGCCAAAGGTTCTAAAGTGAATGGGTTTTATTTAGATCCGCCGAAGGTTTTAGTAGTTGACGATCATGCCGCCAGTCGGATGACTGCTGTTGCCCTCTTGGGGATGGAAGGATACGAAGTGATTGAGGCAGACAGAGGTTCTACTGTTGTAGGATTGGTAACTCAAAAACAACCAGATTTGATTTTGCTGGATGTAATGATGCCAGGAATGGATGGATTTGAAGTTTGCCAATTGCTGAAACAGGATGAGCAGACTAGGCTAATCCCAGTGATTTTTATTACAGCATTAAATGACAGGCGATCGCGCATTCGGGGAATCGAAGTTGGGGGAGATGATTTTCTCACCAAACCTTTTGATCGTGTGGAACTGGCGGCCCGTGTGAAGTCCTTGGTACGGCAGAAGCGTCTGAACGAAGATTTAGACCATGCCGAACAAGTACTATTTTCCATTGCCATGTCGATTGAAAGCCGCGATCCTAATACAGGCAACCATTGTGAACGCCTGGTAAAACTAGGACAACTTTTTGGTGAATACCTCAACCTCTCACGCCACCAAATTCGAGATTTGATGTGGGGTGGTTATCTCCACGATATTGGTAAGGTGGGTATTCCTGATGCCGTGCTGCTGAAAAAAGACCAACTCACCCCCAAAGATTGGGAGATTATGCGGCAGCACGTTTTAATTGGAGAAAAAATTTGCCAGCCACTACGCAGTATGCGGGGTGTAATTCCCATTATTCGCCATCACCATGAACGCTGGGATGGCTCAGGCTACCCTGATGGACTCAAGGGGGATGATATTCCGTATCTAGCACAAGTATTTCAATTAATTGATATTTACGATGCTTTAAGCAGTGAACGACCTTACAAAATAGCTTTCACCACAGAAGAAGCACTTTCAGTGATGCTAGAAGAAGCTAATGCCGGTTGGCGTAATCCCCAATTAATGCAGCAATTTGCACAGTTTATTCGATGCTGTCAGCAATAAGGGTATTTTGTCGCTGCCGTAATGAGCAAAAATTGGTATAATCCTGACTCATTGTATATTCAGTCTTCTATGATTAGCTTGGTATGATTTGAGCCTAAATCTTAAAGTACCAACAGCATTAATCATAATTTCACTGATAGCTGATAGCTAATTATGGTAGTTGTAGCAATTCTAGCGGCGGGACGCGGCACACGGATGAAATCACGCTTACCTAAAGTTTTACATTCTTTGGGTGGGCGATCGCTAGTCGAGAGAGTTATCGAAAGTGTAGAACCACTTTTGCCCTCACGACGAATCGTAATTGTCGGGTATCAGTCCGAAGAAGTGCAAACCGCCATGCATTCAATTCCTAACTTGGAGTTTGTCGAACAGACTGTACAACTGGGAACAGGTCATGCCATCCAGCAATTACTTCCACACTTGGAAGATTACACAGGAGATTTGCTGATACTTAACGGCGATTTACCGTTGATACGTAGCGAAACTCTCAAGCAGATGTTACAAACTCACGCCCAAAATCAGAATGCTGCCACCATTCTTACCTCGCATCTGCCAGATCCCACAGGCTACGGGCGAGTTTTTTGTAACGATGAAAATATTGTGCAGCAAATGGTTGAACACAAAGATTGTACTGCTGCTCAAAGACAAAATCAGCGCATTAATGCTGGAGTTTACTGCTTCCGTTGGCCAGATTTGGCAAAGGTGCTTCCCCACCTTCAGGCAAACAATGCCCAAAAGGAATACTATCTCACTGATGCCGTCACTCAGGTGGGACAAGTGATGGCGGTGGATGTTGAAGATAACCAAGAAATTCTCGGTATTAACGATCGCCTGCAACTGGCAACAGCCTACGAGATTTTGCAAAAACGAGTCAAGGAAAAATGGATGCTAGCAGGTGTCACCCTCATTGATCCCACAAGCATTACCATTGATGAAACTGTGGAATTACACCCAGATGTAATTATTGAACCCCAAACTCACCTGCGGGGAAATACGGTGATTAAAACAGGAAGTCATATTGGTCCGGGAAGTTTAGTTGAAAATAGCCAGTTGAGTGAAAATGTCACCGTGCAGTATTCAGTAGTAATAAATAGCACCGTGCAGGCAGGAAGCCGAATTGGCCCTTATGCTCATTTGCGCGGTCAGGTAGAAGTGGGTGCTGGTTGCCGTGTGGGGAATTTTGTGGAATTGAAAAATACCCAATTAGGCGATCGCACGAATGCGGCACATTTGTCATATATAGGTGATAGCGTTGTCGGCAATCAGGTGAATATTGGTGCCGGTACAATTACTGCCAATTATGACGGCGTGAAAAAGCATCGTACCAAAATAGGCGATCGCACAAAAACTGGTGCTAATAGCGTTTTAGTGGCTCCGCTCACCTTGGGAGATGATGTTTACATTGCAGCTGGTTCCACTGTTACAGAAGATGTGCCTGATAATTCTCTGGTGATTGCTCGTAGTCGTCAGGTGGTGAAACCTGCTTGGCAAAGGAAAAGCCAATAAAGCGATAATTAAATCATCAGGTTAGCTGATTCAACTAGAGGTAAAAGATGAGGAAAACAAAACAACTTACCGCGATTATTGAGCGTGAAGAAAAGGGCTATGTATCGCTTTGTCCAGAATTAGATATTGCTAGCCAAGGTGACACCATCGAAGAAGCACGTAGTAATTTGGTTGAAGCATTGGAATTATTTTTTGAGACAGCTGAACCCTCTGAAGTCCAAGATCGGCTAATTACAGAAGATGGAAGAACTGCTAGAACTTAGGCAACTTCTAGAACAAGGCAAAATCTATGAAGCGCTGCTGTTGGTGGATGAGTTAGAAGAAATGAGCCTCAGTGACAAAATCAATAAAATTGATAGTTATGGTGTAATTCTGCTCATCCATTTAATTAAACAAAAGGCTGAAAAACGTTCTACTCGCTCTTGGGATGTTTCTATAGAAAATACGGTGCGGGAAATCAACAAAATAAACAAGCGCCGCAAATCCGGTGGTTTTTACTTGAATCAAGCAGAATTAATGGATATTCTGCAACAAGGATATCAAGTGGCACTGAAAAGAGCGGCGCTAGAAGCTTTTGAGGGGCGTTATGAAGCTCAAGAATTAGCTGCGATGGTTGAGCAGCAAGAAACTTTAGCCGAAGCGCTGAAACTGATTCAAGAATAGCCAATCAATTCACTATCAGTCCATTCCAAAGTGTCACCAATTTTTTCGCCGTCATGGTAGGCGGCGAGTAAGATTTCGCAGGTTTTCCCCCAAGCGATCGCTCCACTGACATCTAAAGCGATCGCTCCTAAATCCCGTTTGTTCTGGTGCGCTTCCCCAAAGGAACGCTGCATAGCATCCTTCAAGGACATCCCATCAGTGACACGGACTACAATTCGGGGAGCTAAACACTCATCAATGATATCTTCGCCAATGCCAGTACAACTCACACCAGCATTACTAGTAGCATAATTACCTGCTGGCATCGCAGAATCACTTACTCTTCCAATCCGCTCAAATCCCTTACCACCAGTGGAAGTGCCAGCAGCTAGCCTACCAGATACATCTAAAGCTACTACGCCGATGGTGCCGCGGCCAGCATTGCTGGTTTCTAGCAGTTCGGGTTCCGCTACCACATTAGCCATTGCGCTTTTAAAATTGTCTTGGCGCTCTTGCATCCATTCTTGTAACCGCAAATCAGTTAAAGCGTTATAGCTGGGAAGTTGCATTTCCCGCGCCAACTCAGCCGATCCGAAATCTGATAGCACTCGGTCTGGCGAGTTTTGTAAAAATTGTGCCAATTCAATGGGATTTTTCACCCGCGAAATATTAATTACACCACTAAACCGTCCTAATGCCCCATCCATCAGGGAAGCACTCATACGAATTTGACCATCAGATTGCAGTACTGAACCAGTACCAGCATTAAAGCGGGGGTTATCTTCGAGCATTTGGCAACCCTGCACCACCGCCTCAGAAGCAGTTGCTCCTGACAATAGCAGAGAATAGACTTCTTCTATTACCGTATGGAGCGATCGGCGCACCGCCTCTAATCCGCCTTTACCGTGGAGAGAACTACCAGCTCCCCCATGAATAATTAATTTAGGTTGCACCTGTAACTCCATTAATCCCCTGCGCTATTTGCGTCTGTGCTGCGGTTAGTTTCATTTTGAGCTTCAGAACGGCGACGACGACAACGTTCTGAGCAGTATTTCACATCGTCCCAGCAATCTTGCCACTTTTTACGCCATGTAAAAGGACGTTGACATACCGGACAGATTTTTGTAGGTAGGTCAGATTTAGAACGAACACGTCCCATATCAATACTGTGTATATGAGAATTTGATTTCTGAGAGAGATGGAAGATAATTATAACCAGTTTGCTAAGAAGGGAGGATACTTTCGACGAAAAAATATGATGTCAATCTATCTTTGGATATATTTTTGGATGGTTGCCTGAAAAGATGGAACTTTAGACAGTCAGAAAAGGGTCAAAGCCTTTGGTGTTGCGATCGCTACTTTTATTAAATCTAAGAAAAAATTAATTTTCTTAACTCAAGCTTATTTCCAGCCACTTTTTTTGAAAAATGATACTAAGAATCATGACCAACTAAGGGCAACAGTAAGCGACTAACTACCCGATTATCTGGTAATTGATAAAAATTCAACTCTCCTCCCAACTCCTGCATGAGGTTTTGGCAAATCAGCAGATGTAAGCCTGGTGCTTGGTCGAGGTTGGAGGGAGCAAGCACATCTTTGAGTGTATTATCATGTAGTTCTGTTAGTAGCTGTGGTTCGATCGCACCGTTGTATGTAATCGACAGTTCCAGCGATGTCTGATGTTCACCCCCTCCAGTTGTAGAAGAATACTTTGCCTCTGAGGGTTTTGAGGCATCAAGACGGCGACACCAAATATCAATTCTGCCGCCAATTGGAGAACGGTTACAGGCAGTGACCAATAATTCATGGATAACTAATTCAATTTTGACAATATCACCTGCGATCGCCATTGCAGATTGAGCGCTAGAGGTAGGAACGCCTCTAGCAAGGGAAGAATTCTTTGGCGATTCTTGCTCATCAATTGGTTGTCCCAAGCCGTGTACACCAATCCACAGCTTTTGTTGTTTGAGTAAATTGTCGATGCGTTCGAGCGATCGCTTTAGTAAACTGGCTATGGGCATAGTTTCCCAACTGATATGTAGCTGCCAGTTCTCAAGTTTTAGCATTCCACTCATAGAGGTGGCTGTGTGGTCTAATTGTCTTAGCAATAGCTGGTAGCGCATCTGAGTCAATTCATTAGCAGGAATGCCCAAATCATGTATTTGTTTCAGCGATAGCGCCGTTATTCTTTGGATTTCTTCTAGACGACGATGTTTGTACCAGTTGAGTTGTCGTAATTCCTCTGTTGTGGACTCTAGAAGTCGGTTAATTTGCTTTTGACGACGCCACCAAGCTAATTGAGAAATCAGAATTGCGATCGCATTCAGGTTTTGTTGTGACCAGCGACGCTCTTGATAGTCTGCTAATAACACTACACCTGTGATTTCATAATCAGCATTAGTACGTAATGCCATTACTAAAATTTGACCTTTATCTGGAGTATTCAACCATTTTCGAGTTTCCGGGGGTAAATTATCCACCTTCAAAGTCAGGTAATTCTTCGTAACCAGTGCCCACTGAATTAAGGCTTCAGACTGGATAGGAATAGATGCATCCGAAAAAATCCCAAATTGACTATTGTCAATCACTCCAGGGATAATTTCTGCCAAATTTTCACCAGGCGACCAAGATAGCAGTAACGCCAGAGGACAACCCAGAATTGATGCTATTTGTTCGAGTGCTATATGTTCTAAATTCTTTTTATCGACCTCGACTTTGCTGTTCTGGGTTTGTGTCAGGATATTTAAGCATTGCTCAAACGCTTGGGAAGTTTTTTGCTGCTGGGTAGTCCGGTTGTGTAATTGCCACTGACGAACAATCACACCAATCTGTTGACTAACAGCCCACAGCAACTCTTTTTCGAGAGTTGTCCAAGAACGATGGGTTTCGTGAGTGATGACCAAAAGTGCTGCTGGGAGTTGACCGTGAGTGCATTTACAAACAAGTAGCGATCGCACTCCACTTTCTAGTAAAGAGGGCCGCCAGTTAAAAAAGCGTAAATCTTCATCTAAATTCTCAATCTCCACCGCCTCAGTTGAACGTTGCAAAAGCTGTCCATCTAATTCTTTGAGAGTATTCAGGGTAAATGTCAATGGTCGGCGATTATGGGGCTGACTTTGGTAAATAAATTGATAATTATTCTGTTCAGAATCATACTGCAACAGCAAAAAACGGGTGGCTGTTAGTCGAGTTAAAACTTTTTTAGCACAGCTGTGTAAAGTTTCCTGAAGGTCATGTTCGCTATAGATACCTTGGGCAACTTGACCAGTCAGTTGGGCATCTTCTTGAATCTGTTTAATAGTGCTTTCCATACTTTCGTTAGGTGCAATCAGGGAGATTAAACCAGCTACACCCTGAACAAAATTTTTGTCTGCCTCCGTCCAGATACGAGGTTCATTGCTTTCCACCGCCAGAAAACCGAGCAAGTTCTTTTGCCAGATTATCGGAGCGGCCAGGAGCGATCGCACTTTCAACCGTTGCAGCAATTTCGCTGTAAAATGGCTTTTCAAAGAACTGCGGGCATCACCAATTGAAACAATTTGGTTCACTGCCAAAGCATAATAAAAGTCGCTCAAGTCTTGTACAGTCATTCCCGCCGCTTGCTCAGTGCTAGAATTGCGATCGCTTTTGACAAGCTGATTGCTCATCCGACACCAAAAGTAGCGTGCTTCTCGCTCAAACCAGTAAACATTTGTCCGACTAGGGGAGACAAATTTATGAGTTGCTTGCACCCCTGCTTCCAGTCTTTGATTTAGGTTACTGAGGGTGCGTAAATTTTCGAGTAATTCTAATAATGGCTCATCGATTCGCTTGGTTTGCTTTTGCTGCTTATGGATCTCCTGTTGATAAAGCACTGCCCCCAATTCACCTAAAACCATCATCAAACGTGCTTTTGCTTCCCCCGTCAGTAGGTAGCCCCACCGTTCTGAACCCAGTAACAGCAAACCCAAGCAACGGTCTTTATAGCGAATTGGTAAAATAATCGTTCCTTGAATCTGCAATTTTTCAGCAATTTTGCGCCATTCGGCGGCGCGGATTTCAGTTTGCAAATCAGCTATGCCCAAGGGATGTTGTTCAATCACCACTTGCTCTAATAAATCCCCAGAACTGAGAACAACCTTTTGGTATAAAAAGCTCGTGTCACGATCCGGTGTAATGCCGCCTTTGCCGAATAATATGTGATTCAGGCGATCGTAAAGAGCAATCCAAATCAGTTTGTAGTCAAACTGTTCCTTAAGATAAGAAATAGTAGTTTCAATCAGAACGTCAACATCATCTTCTTCTCTGAGACTCTGAAGGACGCGCCCCAAAGAGAGGATCTGCTGTTCGGCGGCTATAGGTTTTTGCGGCTGCGCCATCTGATTTATTGGTTAACATAACTTGTAATATATAAGATGCCCAGAAAACCACCCTGAGTAATATTGCCACAAGTGTTTAATATTGAACCCGAACAGCTTAATAGGCGGTTATGTACCCACAAGTACCTACAGCAAAACAAACCGTTGAATTTTTCTTAGTTTGCGTCAGATTAAGTAATTTCCATCACAATACAGTTCAGCAATTTTTTCCTTCTCTTTCTTTTCTCTGTGTCGCGCCAGTTGCTACAACGGTGAGGCAGCGCGATCTTGGGGGTTTCCCCCATGAGTGACTGCCGTGGGAACCCCCCTCCGGGTGATGCCTCCGGCACGCCAAGGGCGAACGCCAGTCGCCTACGGCGCGAAACCCGCCTACAGCGCTGGACTCACGGCAACGCACTGGCAATTCTTTGCCTCTGCGGTTCGTTAAAAATACGATTAGTACTTTTCACAATCCAACAGGATTGACGACAACACAAAATCATCGTCAACAATTACTAGCATTAGCTGAAAAATATGCGTGTCCCATTTTGGAAGATAATGCTTATGAAGGAATAAATTTTGATGCTGTGCCAGCACCCATTAAAGCTTTAGATAAAAATAATTTGGTGACTTATTTAAGCACCTTTTCTAAAACTTTAATGCCTGGTTTACGAGTGGGCTATATGGTAGTTACAGGTAAGCATTATCAAGCAATTATTGAGCGGAAGTTGCTCCATGACTTGCACACATCCAGTATTTCGCAAACAATAGTTAGCGAATATCTCGCTTCAGGACATTACCGCCGTCACCTCAGCCGACTTCGCACAGATAATCTGCAAAGTCGTAATACTATGCTACAAGCTTTGGAGCGTTATTTTCCTGAAGAGATCCGGTGGACAGTTCCCACGGGAGGATTATTTCTCTGGGTACAGCTACCAGATGATATTCCGATTGAGAGAATTCGTAACGAATCTTTTGCGGAAAATGTCTACCTGGCGTGCGGGTCGGCATTTTTCCCCGATAAACAGGGTTATCCGGCGATGCGTCTAACTTTTTGTCTCTCGCCAGAGGAGATTGAGCAAGGTATTTCGATTGTGGGTAAGTTGCTGAAAAAGTATATTTCCAGAGGATGCGTAGATACAGAGCGGCTTGTTGTCAAACATCGCATATCTAATTATCAACCTCTTGTTTACAGTTCATAGGTTAGCACAAGATATCCTAATGTACTTCGCGCTAAGAGGATAAATAAATGTCTGAAGAGGTACTTTCCGTAATTTAAGCGATCGCTTTCACCCCTACGCCGCCCTTATAAACCCTCGAACTCTTCTAAACTTATCCCAGCTGTTTTTATTGTTCGGCACTTTCTTTTGATTTGATTTCTACAAGCCGCACACTCGTGACTTATAGTCATGAGTTAGGCGCTCCATATTGAGCATGACTTTGTGTTACAATACCAGTGTATTTAACACGTTTAAGAAGTTTTCCTACGTGCAGAAAGCATTCAAGATTACACTAACTCCCACACACAACCAACAAGTCTTAATTAACAAGACTATTGGCTGTGCAAGGTTTGTGTACAACCACTTTTTAGCACTGAGAAAAGAGTTATATAACACTGAGAAAAAAACGTTAAACTATAATGCTTGTAGTCAGCAGTTAACTTTACTTAAAAAAGAGATTGCATGGCTCAAAGAGGTAGATAAATTTGCTCTACAAAACTCGCTCAAGAATCTAGAAACAGCGTATAAAAACTTCTTTTATGATTGCCAAAAAGCTCAATGCAAGAAGGGCGTAGGCTTTCCTAAATTCAAAACCAAACATATCTCCAAGCAGTCTTACAAAACTAACCTGACCAACGGCAACATTCAGGTAATAGAGAATCGTTTAAAGCTTCCGAAACTAGGTTGGGTAAAGTTTCACAAGTCTCAAGACATTACCGGAAAGCTTGTAAATGTTACGGTAACTCGCACTTCATCAGGTAAATATCTTGCTAGTATTTTATGTAAAACAGAGATAGAAAAATACTCTCAAGTCACACAAAATGTTGGCTTAGATTTGGGAATTAAGTCCTATCTTGTTACCAGCAATGGAGAAGTTGTAGATAATCCGAAATATTACAGAACTCAAAAAAGGAAGTTACGTAAAGCACATAAAAAGCTATGTCGTAGTGTCAAGGGTAGTAGTAATCGAGTCAAAGCGAAAATCAAGCTGGCTCGTACTTACGAAAGAATTACTAATCTTAGAGACGATTTTCTGCACAAGCTATCAACTCGCTTAATCAAAGAAAACAGTATTATCTGTATCGAAGATTTGCGAGTTGCCAATATGGTTAAAAATCACAAGTTGGCAATGAGTATTTCTGATGCTAGCTGGTCTAAGTTCATTGCCATGCTGGAATATAAAGCTTTGTGGCATGACAGAATTGTGCAGAAAGTTGGTACATTTTACCCCTCATCTCAAACTTGTAATCATTGTGGTTTCATTAACCCGTTAGTCAAAGATTTAAAACTGCGTGAATGGACTTGTCCTACTTGCAGTAATTACAATTTGAGAGACAATAATGCGGCTTTGAACATATTGGGTAAGGGATTAAAACTTTTAACAGCAGCCGTCGGTGCGCCGGATGCTCTAAACGCCTATGGAGAATCTGTAAGTCCTGGAGTCATCCAGGCAGGACTCGTTGAAGTAGGAATCTCGTGACTTCTAGTCATGCGAAGTTCAATATACGCTAGAAGAAAATCGGAGGTGTATTGAAGCCGCAAACCCTTATTTGCTAAGATTTCCAGTGCAACAACATTAAAACAGGGCAACTTCTCATCACCATGTCAACATCTACAATTGACGATAAAGATGCAGCAGCAATCCAAGCTGCCAAAGTTGGGGTTGCAATATGCGATCGCACCGCCTGGGGACGTATCAAAGTAGCTGGCGACGATCGCCTCAATTTTTTACACAACCAAAGTACCAACAATTTTCAAATACTCAAGCCAGGACAAGGTTGTGATACGGTTTTCGTTACTTCTACAGCCAGAACAATTGATTTAGCAACCGCCTACGTTAGAGAAGATGCGGTAATCCTGCTGGTTTCACCCAATCGCCGCCAGATTCTCATGGAATGGCTGGATAAATATATTTTCTTTGCCGATAAGGTGGAATTATCTGATATCACCCAATACACCAACACCTTCAGCCTGATTGGCCCAGGAAGCGACGCTGTTTTAGAAAAGTTGGGTGTTGGCGAACTCATCGGCCAACCTTATGGTAGTCACAAAGTATACACCATCGCTCCGGCTGAAGGAGTACGGATTGCTGTGGGTAGTGGGTTAGCGGCTCCCGGATACACCTTAACTTTCCCCTATACTGACAAAGCCACGGTGTGGAACAAATTGTTAGAAGCTGGGGCGGTAGAAATGAGCGATCGCGCCTGGGATGCTTTGCGAATCTTACAAGGCCGCCCCGCCCCAGATGCCGAACTCACAGATGATTACAATCCTCTAGAAGTTGGTTTGTGGCAGACAATTTCTTTTACTAAAGGTTGCTATATTGGGCAAGAAACCATTGCTCGGTTAAATACATATAAAGGTGTAAAACAACACCTTTTGGGTATCCACCTCAGTGCCCCTGCGTCAGTTGGAAGTGCGATCGCAGTTGGAGATGAAAAGGTCGGCAAACTTACCAGCTACACAGAAACGGCTGATGGTTATTTTGGACTAGGTTACATTCGCACCAAAGCTGGTGGCGTAGGCTTAAAAGTTAAAGTGGGAGAAACTGAAGGTGAAGTCATAGAAATCCCCTTTGTTTCTCACGAGTATCCGTAATTTGTAATTTGTAATTCGTAATTCGTAATTCGTAATTTAAGAAAGAGTAGAGACGCGAAATTTAACTGGGCTTGGCCACGCTACGTTAAGGTGCTGCAATGCTTTCGCGTATCTAGTAGCGATCGCTTTTTGGCGCTTCATTTGTTGTTATCATCTTTACCGTCCCATCTAGTACCTTGACAAAATTCATCTACCCAAGAAGCTAAACTACGGGCATTAGTGGTTGGTAAATTCACTTTGCTTTTAACATCTTGTAGTTGAATATTCGGATGCTTGTCGTTACTTTTAACCTCGGTAGTAATTGCTAGCGATCGCACTGGTTTACCATTACTGTTAATTTCAGTAGTAATTGCCAGCAATGCGCCTACAGGGATTCTTTTAACCTCGGTAGCTAACGCCATAGATGGCATAGTTTTAGCTTTGCTGTTAACCTCCGCAGTCATTGTCAGCGAGGTTCCTGAAGGGAGGCGTTCAAGGGGAGATGTCTGACGAGAATTTGCAAAGCCGTTACGTACTGATTGATATTCGCTGATAAAACCGGAGGATGGCGTTTTAACCGGAGTATCTGGAGCAATTTTAGTAGCAAATGCAACTACCAACTCAGGTTCGCATGTGCGAACTACTTCAGTGGTAGCTGTAATTGATGGTACAAGTTGATCGGTGCGTGACAAGTTGGAGTCTAGAGTCTTGGCAAGAGAATGAAGCGCAATCTTACTGGCAGTTACAGCTGATGACAGATGTTTATCTTCAGAATATTTCTCATCTGGCGGCTTACTTTCAGCTTGGCTTGTAGCCATAGAATGCTCTGATTTTATTAAACGTAACTCTTCATCAGGATTGAAGTTAAGACCTAAAGCGGCAACTATTTTATCTGGATCGTTATTCAAATCCAGCATAAAAGCAAGTATTTCATCAAATTGGGGTTCTAAAACAGACAGTGTTGCCAAAATAAAACCAGACAAAGGACGGCGCAGACCATCGTAAGTCCCCCAAATTCGCATTTTGACCAGCCAGGAAATATTTTGCTCGTAGTAAATAAGCCACTTTTGTTTTAAGGATTGACGCAGCTGTTGGATATTCATTGGATGCCTCGCTTCAGTCAACAAGATTACAGACCCTGATATTGTTAGTTAGTTTAATTTCTGGGGATGAAACCGATAATAAAGCATCTGTTCGACTCTTTGGCCACCTAGCAAATGATTTTCTATCAGTAGAGATACTTCATCGGGTTGAACGCCGCTATACCAGACCATATCGGGTAATATCAGCACCATCGGCCCATTGCCACATTGTCCCAAACAACTGCTAGCTGTTACCGTTACATCAGGGATTGGCAAAGTTGCAAAAGCTGCTAAAACCTTGGCTGCACCTTGCTTTTTGCAGGTGCGATTTTGACAAACCTGTACACATCTGGGAGAGGAGGGTTGGTCTATTGTCGGGAAGTTTGATGGTTGAGTTATGTTGGTCATTTGTCCTTTGTCATTTGTCATTTGTCAGTTGTCCTTTGTCCTTTGCTAATGACCAATACTTCGACTTACCTCGGCTTTGCTCTGCACGAGTCGCTCAGTACAAGTGACCAATGACCAATGACCAATGACCAATGACTAATGACTAATCTATTGAAAGTCCTTTTGACGCTAGCCATTCCGGGTTGAATATCCGCGACTGATAGCGAGAACCACTATCACACAAGATGGTGACAATGGTATGTCCTGGGCCCAATTGCTTCGCTAGGGCAACAGCTGCGCCAACATTAATACCCGTTGAGCCGCCCATTAACAGCCCATCTTTCCTCAACAGTTGGTAAACTACCCGCAAAGCTTCTTGGTCATCGATTTGGATGGCATCATCAGCAGGTGCGCCTTCCATATTGGCTGTGACACGACCGTTACCGATGCCTTCGGTGATGGAATTTCCTTCTATATTGATTTCGCCAGTTTTGACATAACTATAAAGTGCGCTACCCAATGGATCGGCTACAACGCATTTAATTGCTGGATTTTGTTCTTTCAAGTACAACGCCACACCAGCATAAGTACCACCAGTACCAGTTGAAGCTGTCCATGCATCTATTTTACCATCTGTCTGAGTCCAAATTTCCGGCCCTGTGGTTTCGTAGTGGGCGTGGCGGTTGGCTAGGTTATCAAACTGATTCGCCCAAATAGCATTTTCTAATTCAGCAGCGACTCTACCAGATAGCTTGACGTAGTTATTTGGGTCTTTGTAGGGTACGGCAGGAACACGACGGACTTCTGCGCCTAGTGCTATCAGTGCGTCTATTTTTTCTTGTGATTGAGTATCGGGA
Organism: Nostoc sp. NMS2; assembly: GCF_017115105.1. Lineage (GTDB taxonomy): Bacteria > Cyanobacteriota > Cyanobacteriia > Cyanobacteriales > Nostocaceae > Nostoc. Next base: position 10,018 of record NZ_JABXKH010000126.1, on the reverse strand, counting down.
ATAATAATTAGGCATTTGTAGCCTTTGGCGTTGCAAATATGCGCCAGTCCAATGCCAGTATTACCAGCAGTTCCTTCTACAACGGTACCACCGGGTTTGAGTAAACCTTTCTTTTGGGCATCTTCAATGATGTAAAGTGCGGCGCGGTCTTTAACGGAACCGCCGGGATTGAGAAATTCTGCTTTAGCAAGGATTTCACACCCTGTTTCTTCACTGAAGCTGTTTAAGCGAATCAAGGGTGTGTTGCCAACAGTGCCGACAAAGCCATTTTTAATATCCATTTTGACTATACCTGTGTGAGTATCTATAAAAATTTTGGCTTATAGCGGTGGCATGATTTACATCTGATTTACCTAAAATTCTATGATGCGTACACTACCAAATTTTACTCATATTCAAAACAAACCCAGGTAATACCGATTCACAGCTAACAGTCGCGGGATTTTCCAGACATTCTTCTGGTACACCAGGACGATAAATATAGACTCGGCGATGCTTGCGGTCAATTAACAAGCCTAGCTGTACTTCTGGTTCTCTCATATATTCCTCCATTTTCTCCTTCAACGGTTTGAGGTTATCAGAAGGCGATCGCAGTTCAAGTATAAAATCTGGACAGATGGGGGCAAATCTTTGCTTTTGTTCTGAAGAGAGAGCATTCCACCGTGACAGTTTAATCCAGGAAGCATCTGGAGAACGCTCTGCACCCGTTGATAGCTTAAATCCTGTGCTGGAGTCAAAACAAACACCTGTCCCGTCTTTTTCTGCCCAAATTCCTAGCTGTAAGGCAACATTGAAGTTACGATTACCTGTCTCTGAACCTGTGGGGGACATAATTGATATTTCTCCAAATTGATTCCGCTCAATGCGTAAGTCACGATTAACCTGACAAAAGTCAAAAAACTGCTCGTCTGTCATTTGCATTGAGGAAGGAATTTGCACAACTAAAGGGGATGAAAACATGATGATTTCCTCTAGGTTTTGCTGTCTACCCGACTGGCTTTTCACGGCATCTGGAAAACCTCACTTCTATTTCTCTCTCCTTTTAGGAGAGAGACTTTGAATTTTCCCCCCTTCCCGCGTCGGGAAGGGGGTTAGGGGGTTAGGTTTTCGGTGGACTTTTCCACATAACGTGAAAAGTCAGCTACCCGACTGGCTTGTATTTCTTATTCTCACGCAAGTAATTCTTTTGGTGAGACAATTTTCTGGAAAGCTGATGCATTGTGTGGTACTCAACTCCAGCTTAAGTTTAGCAGCCAATGAAAATTAAAATAGTAATTTTACTGGGGTTTAAAAATATTTACGTAAGTTAGGATACAGCATGATTCATGAGTGAATACTGACATCTTTTCTTTGTCTTAGACGGGGTTGATACTGATGACATCTGAAAAAGAACTTGAACTCCGGGAACGTTTACTACGAGAACAAGAAGTTGAATTGCGACTCCGGGAAATGGAAACTAACATCCATGCTACCGATGCGGCTTTTCATAAAACTGTGAAGCATCAGCCAGAAAATTCCCAGAAACCTTGGGTGAAAAAAGCGATTTTGGGTGGAAAGCTGTTTGCTCTTGGTGTGGTAGCGCTAGTTGCAGTGAGAATAGCCTCAGTGCTGGCTGGGTTTATTATTGTTGGTGCTATAGGATGGATGTCTTACAAACTATTTTTGGAATCTAAAAAAACCAATCTTTAATTAAGGTGTAAATATTATGAGCGATCAAGTATCAACTGACAAATTCATCCAAGATTTAGAGCGGGTTGCTCAAGTGCGATCGCAGATGTCTGTATGTTTGAATAAGCTGGCTGAAACAATTAGTCAAGCAGAGTTGGCTGGAGATTCTTCATCAGGAAAACTCAGTTTAGAGCGAGATATTGAAGATATTACAGTAGCTAGTAAAAACCTCCAGCAAGGTGTATTTCGCCTTTTGGTATTGGGCGATATGAAACGGGGAAAAAGTACGTTTCTTAATGCCTTAATTGGGGAAAACTTATTGCCGAGCGATGTTAACCCTTGTACCGCAGTGTTAACAGTTTTACGCTATGGGCCAGAAAAGAAAGTTACCATTTATTTTAATGATGGTAAAATTCCCCAACAGCTAGATTTTCAGAACTTTAAATATAAATATACCATTGATCCGGCTGAAGCTAAAAAACTAGAGCAGGAGAAAAAACAAGCCTTTCCTGATGTTGATTATGCAGTAGTTGAGTATCCCTTAACGCTACTACAAAAGGGAATTGAAATTGTCGATAGCCCAGGATTGAATGATACAGAAGCGCGAAACGAATTATCTTTGGGTTATGTAAATAACTGCCATGCAATTTTGTTTGTGATGAGAGCTTCTCAACCTTGTACTTTGGGTGAGCGTCGCTACCTAGAAAATTATATCAAAGGTCGAGGATTGACAGTTTTCTTCTTAGTTAATGCTTGGGATCAGGTGCGAGAATCATTGATTGATCCTGATGATGTAGAGGAGTTAAAAGGATCTGAGGATAGATTACGGCAAGTATTTAACGCGAATTTAGCAGAATATTGTACCGTAGAGGGTCAGAATATTTATGACGAACGGGTATTTGAGCTTTCGTCAATTCAAGCACTCAGACGACGCTTGAAGAACCCTCAAGCTGATTTAGAGGGGACTGGTTTTCCGAAGTTTATGGAAGCGCTTAATACATTTCTTACCAGAGAACGTGCGATCGCAGAACTCCGTCAAGTCAGAACTTTAGCAAGACTTGCCTGTAATCATACCCGCGAAGCAGTTGCAAGACGTATACCATTACTTGACCAAGATGTAAATGAATTAAAAAAACGGATTGATTCAGTGGAACCTGAGTTTAACAAACTCACAGGTATTCGAGATGAATTCCAAAAAGAAATTCTCAATAAAAGAGACACTCAAGCAAGAACAATTTCCGAATCTTTTCGCAGCTACGTTTTAAATTTAGGTAATACCTTTGAAACCGATTTCTTACGTTATCAGCCGGAATTAAATTTGTTTGATTTTCTCAGTAGTGGTAAACGAGAAGCATTTAACACCGCCCTACAAAAAGCCTTTGAGCAATATATCACTGATAAATCTGCTGCTTGGACATTAACTGCTGAAAAAGATATTAATGCAGCTTTTAAAGAACTTTCTCGCAGTGCCGCACAATATGGCGCATCTTACAATCAAATCACAGACCAAATTACAGAAAAGCTCACCGGACAAGACGTAAAGGTACATACCACTACTGCTGCTGAAGAAGATAATTCTCCCGGTTGGGCAAAATGGGCAATGGGATTGTTATCACTATCTAAAGGAAATCTTGCTGGTTTCGCACTAGCCGGAGCCGGATTTGATTGGAAAAATATCTTGTTAAACTACTTCACTGTAATTGGTATTGGCGGGATAATTACAGCAGTGACAGGGGTTTTGCTTGGCCCTATCGGGTTTGCGCTGCTAGGTTTAGGAGTAGGATTTTTGCAAGCAGATCAAGCGCGTAGAGAGTTAGTTAAAACGGCGAAGAAAGAGTTAGTTAAACATCTACCTCAAGTAGCACACGAGCAATCTCAGGTTGTATACAATGCCGTAAAAGAGTGTTTTGACTCTTACGAAAGAGAAGTAAGTAAGCGGATTAACGATGATATTGTCTCTCGCAAATCTGAATTAGATAATTTAGTCAAACAGAAACAAACCCGCGAAATAAATCGTGAGAGTGAGTTCAACCGTTTAAAAAAATTACAGGAAGATGTAATAGCTCAGTTGCAAAAAATCGAGGCTGCGTATAGCAATTTGTTAGCTTACTATAGCTAATATAGCTTATTGCTTTCATTCCCAGCTTCTAGTTGGGAATGCCTACTTGGAGGGCTGCCGCCTTCCATAACCAGAAGTAGCTAGACGTAAATAAACTAAAGTTTGTAGTAAGGACTTTAGTCCTAATAAACTTTGCTATGAGCGATTCATCGCTCACTACGAACTCAATACGGTTCGGTTAAGGTTTTTTGATGAAAATTCTAGATCACAAAGATGCGATAAATCGCTGTCAAATTGTAGAGACGGCGATTCATCGCGTCTCTTTCCTTAACCAACAGTATTGACTACGAACTAGGATTTTATTGTATGTTTAATTATGCCTAGTATAAACATAATAATATGAGGCGGAGCCGGGGAACAAGAAAATATGCAACAACATTATGAAGGTTATAAGGATTTAGCAGATTCTCTCAAATCTGCATCTGCGTTACTGAATTTAGAACGCAAATCGCAACTACATCAAGAGATAATTACCATTTGCAATCATCTCGTTAATCCTAGCTTTCGCATTGCGGTATTTGGCCCTTTTAATCATGGTAAATCTACCTTACTAAATGCCATGCTAGGGAATCGCACCTTACCAATTGATTTAATCCCTACCACAGGCGCATCGATTACTGTCAAGTATGGCTCTGATGTGCGAAGTCGTATCATGTTAGTAGATGGGACAGAAATCTATCGCAGTGGCACAGAAATTTTACAGCAATTTGCAATTCTTGATGGCAATAGGCAGATGCGAAAAGATGTAGCATCTGTAGAAGTTTTTTGTCCGCACCCCTTTTTGGAAACAGGTGTAGAATTCCTCGATTTGCCGGGAACTAATGATAGAGATGAACAAGATAATTTAGTCCGAGAACAACTTTTAAGTGCAGATTTAGTTATCCAATTATTAGATGCACGGAAGTTAATGACTTTAGGTGAACGAGAAAATTTGCGAGATTGGTTATTAGATCGCGGTATTAAAACAGTTATATTTGTTGCCAATTTTCTTAACTTACTCGAACCCGACGAACAAAAACAAGTTCAAAATCGCTTGCTGTTTGTTGCAGAAAGCTTTAGAGCCGAATTACCTCCAGGTTTTAGTAATTTATATCGTGTCGATGCTTTACCTGCTTTAAGAGCCAGATTAAAAGGTGATGTTGCTGCTGCCAATAGTAGCGGGTTAGCGGCTTTTGAAACAGCTTTGCAAAATATTGTGGGGATTTTGCAACCAAATCGTGGTAGTGTGCGTTTGCCAAGAGTGCAAGCGATCGCTACTCAAATCCAACTTTCATTAAAAGCTAAAATTGACCCGATCGCTCTTGAAATAAAATCCTTTGACGATAAACAAAATAGTAAAATAGAAATTAAACAAAAAGCAGCCAACTTAATTTATAAAGGTTTCACTACCAGCATCGGAGAATTACGCGATTGGCTAGAATTACCCAAGCTACTTACAAAATATCAAGCTGATGCGGCTGTTGCATTGGCAGAGAGTAAATTTAAAGATTGGCAAACAAATATTCTTAAAAAAGACCTGACTCAGTTGCAATTTGCTGTGGTGAAATGGCTTTATCAAGCTTACGAGTTTTTCCAAGAAGAACGACCACAGGATTTAATAATTCCCTTTCCTAGCGAACCACAAGTAATATTACCCTCAAAGCCAAGCAATACTGATGATTTGAGTGAAACAGGTTCTATCGCTGTTGGTGGTGGTATTGGTTGGTTGTTAGGCGGCCCAGTGGGTGCTGCTGTCGTCGGGAGTATTTCTTATTTGTTAAACAAGAATATCCAAAAGCAAGACGAACAATTAGCAAAGGAATCTTATCATCAGGAAGTTGCTAAACTTTGTATAACTGCAATTGAAGATTATTTTTCTAGTTTCAGCAGGCAAGGGTTATCCATTTTGACTGAATATGAACGGAAAGCTGAAAAAGTAATTTGCTTTGAATTCAGTCAAGAGTCGGTAGAATTTACTACTAAGCGTGAGAAATTGGAACAGTTACAAAATGGTTTTAATGATTTGTTACAAGAGTTAGAAAAAGTCAAAATACTTTCAAATTATCAACCTTATAAAGAAATACCAAAATACACAAATACTAATAGAAAATATTCGCCACAGCCAGAGAGAGTTAAAATTTCTCCTGAAAAAGATCCTGTCATTAAGCAAAAACAGGAAAATACTAATAAGAATACTGGGACAAGAGTAGAATCTGTTTCTCCACCACCGCCAAAAGCTTCTCCCTCTCCACGCAAAGAAGAGGTGGAGGCGAAATTTCGTGATTGGGAACTCAATGAGGAAATAGCGCGAATGAAAGCAGAGATGCGTAGCCCTAAGGCTTGTCGTCAGACATCGCCTGGTTCTCAAACTGGCAAACAGCAAAATTCAACTCAAAGCAACAAAGCACCCACTCAACCCAAAAGCCAGACGGAAAAAGATAAGATTACTCGCGCCTACGGTATTTTAGGATTGCAAGCAAATGCTTCTTTGGCTGAGGTAAAGCAGGCTTATCGAACTTTAGTAAAAAAATGGCATCCAGATTTATTTGTGAATCAACCGCAACTGCTAAAACAAGCTCAAGAGAAAATGCATTTAGTTAATGATGCTTACACAATTTTGAGTGATAAATGAACAACTAGTGGTTCATATCATTAATTTTGATAGGTGAGGGTGAGCAGAACCCCGACTTCTTAAAGAAGTCGGGGTTCTTACAGCCCCGCAAAATTAATGCGATAGACCACTAGGTATTGGGGATTGAAATAGAGTGTGAAATGAGAAAAGGGTGGGCTACTTGCCCACCCTAAACCATTATTTAATCAGTACTACTTAACAGGTGCTTCAGTAGCAGTCTTACCAACAAGCATTGCAGTATTTTCATCGCTTTCGAGAATACCGAATTCAATCAACAAATCTTCTAACTCTTCCATCTCAATGGGGGTTGGGACGGCTAGCTTGTCGTTGTCGATGATCTTTTTAGCCAGTATCCGATATTCGTTACTTTGATTGCTATCAGGTGCGTACTCGTTAACAGTCATCCGGCGTAATTCCGCGTGTTGTACAATGTTGTCACGAGGTACGTAGTGAATCATTTGGGTGTTCAAACGTTTTGCCAAGGTTTCGATTAAGTCGATTTCTCGGTCAACGTTACGGCTGTTACAAATCAAACCACCCAAGCGCACGCCGCCAGTGTGAGCATATTTGAGAACACCACGAGCGATGTTGTTAGCTGCATACATCGCCATCATTTCACCAGAGGTAACGATGTAGATTTCTTGTGCCTTGCCTTCACGGATAGGCATAGCAAAACCACCGCACACAACGTCACCCAAAACGTCGTAACTTACAAAATCAACGTCTTTGTAAGCACCGTTTTCTTCTAAGAAGTTGATAGCGGTGATGATACCACGACCAGCGCAACCTACACCAGGTTCAGGGCCGCCAGACTCCACACAACGTACATCACGGTAACCAGTCAGCATTACTTCTTCGAGTTCAATATCTTCTACAGCGCCTCTTTCAGCAGCTAATTGAAGAACGCTTGTTTGAGCTTTACTGTGTAGCATCAAACGGGTAGAGTCAGCTTTAGGATCGCAACCGACAATTAGAATGCGTTGACCCATTTCAGCCATTGCTGCAAGGGTGTTTTGAGAGGTGGTAGATTTACCAATACCGCCTTTACCATAGAAAGCTATTTGTCTAATCTTTTCGTCAGCCATGGTTGTGTTTTCCTACAATGATTTAATTGATGGGTCGGAAGCTTGATATGAGATATTCACCCCTGGAATGTAGGGAAGTAGAGCCTGTTGGCGTTAATGTGTAGCAACTTGTCGCTAGACATCGCACCCCAACAAAAACAGTCAAAATCAGAACATATTTACCCACAAAGCGATAGCTCAAGTGATAGAAAAATCTCTATCTCCTAATAACGAAGCCTTTCAAACTTTGACTTCAGCATTGTCAGTTGTTGTAACAGCATCCCAAATGGTTGCTCAAGCCTCAAGAGTGGTTGCAGCAGGAATTCAAACGAACGCAGATTTGTTCCCTGAACCACACAACCAACCAAATTGCAATCCACTCTAAATGGTCACTGCAACTTCTTTGATTTTGCTGATTTCAAGTCGCCAAAAACTTCAATAGTGCTGATCATTTCGTGATTGATGCAGCAGGATAAATTCTAGTCTAAAAGTGATAACTATAGGTGCAGTACTATAATGCCTGCATAGCCAATCACTAACACTTTAGCTTAGACAATATCTAATTGACTTTGGACAGTATGGTTAATGGCACTATTCTGCTTAGAGTTTTTGTTCCAAAAGTCATCAACTGCTTCAACTTAGTTAGCGGTTGAAAATGTTTGCTCCCACAAAACTAAGTTTGTAAATATTCTGTATTTCTATGGATTTGTCAGGCTGTACTAAGAGTCTTTCTTCCCAGACTCCAAGAGTAATTGCCTTTGGCGGTTAATGCTCTAGCTAGGCTAACCAACTCTTATTAGTTCATACCCAGATAAATTTTGATTGACTTCAAGTTGTTACAGAGGCTACTATCCAAACTCAATCTAGTTTTAGATTTTTGTTACAAAAGTATGTAGCGAATTGAAGTGGACTTACCAGAGCAAAAAAACTTTCTTGAGCTTGCCTCAAAATTATCTTGAAGTCTTTTTGTGCTTTCACTCGTTTTGATTCCTATAAAAACCATAACATACATCTCACCAATTTATTTGCCTAATCTCAAATTATTTATTTACTGGATATAAGATTATCCTTAGAATCTTTAATAGTCATAAGTTACACGCTCAAAGGTTGCAAATTATTGAAATTATTGTTCATAGTCAATATGTACAGTTAGATACTTTTGGGTATTTGATAAAAGTATTTAAAGCTAATGTTTTACAACAAAAACATAATTTGTTATTTTTCACTTAAACATTTTGTCAGGAAAGTAGATTCAATAAGGTAAAAGCTAATAAGCGAAAAAGTTTTTAAAGATTGTCTCTTGCGTCTCGTTTCCAGCTAGAGGCTGGAAACGAGGTTTTAAAGGAGTTTTAGCTGAAGTTAATACCTGTGCAATTAGCGCTTGTGATGATTTCGCATGGCTTTATGAATCTTTTTCCAGCGTTCTTTCTCGGCTAGTTGCATTCTCTGGTCTTGTTTGCGGGTAAGGTAATCGAGTTCTTTTTGCAACTTTTGGTAGCTGAGAAACCTGGAATAATCAAGTTCTCCTTCAACCAAAGCCTGCTGCACTACACAACCGGGTTCGTTATTATGCTGACAATTGCGAAAATGGCATTTTTGCGCCAAGGTTTCTATATCTGTAAAAGTTTCTTGCAAACCTTCGTCACCTGCCCAAATTTGGATTTCCCGCATTCCTGGCGTATCAATAATTAATCCGCCAGTAGAAAGCAAAATTAATTCACGATGAGTTGTTGTGTGTCTACCTCGGTCATCACCTCGCCGTACTGGTTGTACCACTTGCACAGATGTGCCTTGTAGTTGGTTAGTGATTGTGGATTTACCAACACCAGAAGACCCCAACAAAGCAACTGTTTGTCCTGGTTGCAGGTAAGGTTTTAAGGCATCTAATCCTTGATGATTGGTGGCACTTAAAACTACAATTGGTACACCCAAAGCAACTGCTTCTACTTGTGCTAAGTAATTTTCTAGAGAGTTGCACAAATCTGCTTTGTTTAATACCACTACTGGATTTGCACCACTTTCCCAAGCCAGAATTAGATAACGTTCAACTCTTCTAGGGTTAAAATCGCTATCCAGCCCTGAGACTAAGAAAACTGTATCAATATTAGCTGCAACAATTTGTTCTTCTGTTTTACTACCCACCGTCTTTCGGGAAAATTTGCTTTTCCTGGGTAAAATTTCGTTAATGGTGGCTTGTCTTTCAGATTTTCTTACACTAATGACAACCCAATCTCCCACTGCTGGAAAGTCTTGTGGTTGGGAAGCCCGATGCCGCAATTTGCCTGCAACTTCTGCTGAAAGTTCTCCCTCTTCACTATAAAGGGTGTAAGTATTTCTGTATTCAATGGCAACCCTACCAACGCTAAATCCTTGTAAGCGATAGGGTTCAAAGCTGTGAGCAAAAAAGTCACTCCAGCCTAAATAATCCAAATTCATTGATGTTTCCTCGATGTGTGCTACTTGTTTTGCACAAGGTTCCACAGAGGAGGACATTTCTATGCAGGGTGCGATTCGTTGCTTAGTGAATCACGGTAATCAGTCCGTACATAACTAAGC
>NZ_JABXKH010000062.1 GCF_017115105.1 Nostoc sp. NMS2 | reverse complement strand
TGAGCGACTTGTGCCGAGCGAAGCCGAGGTAAGTCGAAGTATTGGGCATTGGGCACTTGTACTGAGCGACTTGTGCCGAGCGAAGCCGAGGTAAGTCGAAGTATTGTGCATTGGAAAGAGACAAGGGAGAGATTTATTCAATAATTCCCCCTGATCTTCCTCATCCCCCTCATCCCCCATTCCCTATTCCCGTTGTTCGCTGCCATACCAGCGTTCAGCAAGTACATTGAGTTGATGAAGGATTTCAATAAGTTCCTGACCCCGTTTTGTCAAACCGTAAGTTACTTGGGGTAGAACAGTCGGCTCATATTGGCGATAAATAATCTCTGCTGCCTCAAGCATCCTCAGTCTTTCTGTTAAAACTTTGGTAGAGATACCATCTACTTGCCGCTTCAATGCACCAAAGCGAGTAGGCCCACTATTACACAACACCCACAGTATATACATTGTCCAAGGGCCTGATAGTAAAGACATCAGAATGCTGATTGGGCAAGCATCAGAATTTTTAGAGACAGACATCGATAAGTTCGCCAAAGTTTTCCAATAGTTACTATAAAGTAACTACTTTACTTTAGTAACTAGTTACTTTTAGTATCTGATGTAATGCTTTGAATTTAGACTCAAAAAAAGTCAAAGAGTAAATCTTAACTAATCAGGAGATATTTGGTGGTAAACATTCTACATATTGATTCCAGCCCCCGTGCTGAACGATCGCACTCACGAGAACTATCTAAAGAATTCGTCAGTAGTTGGAAAGCAACGCATCCTGAAGATGCGATCGCCTATCGAGATATAGGGCGTCACCCAATTCCTCACGTTGATGAAGCTTGGATTGCAGCGGCATTTTCACCACTAGAAACCCATACTCCAGAATTAACTGAGGCAATTAGGATTTCTGACGAACTGATTGATGAGTTTTTGGCTGCTGATCGCTACATCTTCGGAGTGCCAATGTATAACTTCAATATCCCTTCCACTTTTAAGGCTTATATCGACCAAATCTTTCGCATTAACCGGACTTTTGCTATAGATGCTCAAGGCGGTTTAAGAGGGTTAGTCGAAGGTAAAAAGGCGGTGATTATTACAGCTCGCGGCGCTGACTTTAGCGCCACATCTCCTTACGCTGCTTACGACTTCCAAGAACCATACCTGCGTGCGGTTTTCGGCTTGATTGGGCTTACAGACATTCAATTTATTAACGCTAATAGCCTGAACGAAGGTGATGATGCCCGTACCCAATCTCTATCAGAAGCAAGGGCAGCAATTCAAGATGCGATCGCTCAGTGGTAATGCATTTATCATAATTACTAATTCGTAATTCGTAATAGAGCCTCCGGCACGCTCCGCGAACGTAATTATGTTTTGTGACAGACATTAGCGAGTCCGCGTACCCCTACTAGACAAGCAAGCTACAGGGAGCGTTTCGTAGAAAGCGTCATTACGAATTACGAACTTGTACTGAGCGTAGCCGAAGTATTACGAACTACGAATTGTTTAAGGTGACAACCGCTCAATTTTCCAAGTGCCATTATCTAAACGGCTATAGAGCAAGCGATCGTGTAAGCGGCTAGAGCGTCCTTGCCAAAACTCAATTTCTGTAGGGATCACTCGTAAACCTCCCCAATGAGGCGGTCGGGGGATCTCTTGATTTTCATATTTGCTGTAAAACTCCTGTAACCGTCGCTCTAGAACTTCTCGACTTTCTATCACCTCACTTTGATTAGATACCCACGCACCCAGGCGACTGTTAGGAGGGCGAGTATCAAAATACTGGTCGGATTCAGTTTCGGAAACTTTCTCTACATACCCACAAATCCGAACTTGACGTTCCAGTTCTGCCCACCAAAAGACTAAAGCCGCCAGAGGATTTTCTGCTAGTTCTTGTCCTTTGCGGCTGTTGTAGTTGGTGAAGAAAGCAAAGCCCCGTTCATCAAAATCTTTCAGTAGCACCATTCTGGCTGAGGGCTTACCATCTGGTGTGACGGTAGCAAGGGTCATGGCATTGGGTTCGGGGAGTTGACCTGCTAGAGCCTGATCGAACCATTTTTTAAATTGGATAAAAGGATTGAGGTCTACTTCGAGTTCGCTCAAACCTTCCAAGGTGTAGTCTTTGCGGAGGTCAGCTACGATTTTGTCCATTTTGATTTACTTCCTTGCTATCAGATACACTTATACATATACTTGGTAAAAATATCTATGATGATAATCAGTACCATCCAGAATTTTACAAATTCTCTCAGAAATATCTAAAATAGGTTGCATAAAATGCGCCGTTCGGCATCCCTTCAACGCCTGTTAATTTATGGTCTGAGCGGTCCAATTATCGCTCTTAATGTCTGGCTACTGTCCGTGCTTTTTCGATACTTCCAGCATCCCATTACCGTCTTGAGCATTGCGGCGATTTTAGCTTTTCTACTAAATTATCCAGTTAAATTCTTTGAACGGGCCCAAATCACGCGCACTCAGGCGGTAATCATAGTTTTACTAGCAACATTAACCCTGTTTGGGATTCTGGGTGTCACCCTAGTGCCGTTGATCATTGACCAAACAATCCAACTGTTAAATAAGATCCCTGATTGGTTAGGCGCTAGTCAAGCAAACTTAGAGCAGTTTGAGATGCTGGCAAAACAACGGCGTTTGCCGATTGATCTCAGGGTTGTAAGCAGTCAAATCAATGCCAACATTCAGAATCTGGTGCAACAGCTAGCTACTGGGGCAGTGGGATTTGCTGGGACACTGTTATCAGGATTACTTGACGTAGTGTTAGTCATTGTGCTTGCATTTTATATGCTTTTATATGGCGATCGCGTCTGGTATGGTCTGGTCAATGTTTTGCCCTCTAATATTGGAGAGCCTCTTACCGCATCCTTAAGCCTAAATTTCCAGAACTTCTTCCTTAGTCAGTTGTTGCTAGGACTATTCATGATGCTAACCCTGACACCAATTTTCTTAATCATGAAAGTACCCTTTGCGCTGTTGTTTGCCATATTAATTGGGATTTCAGAACTTATTCCCTTTATCGGGGCATCTCTTGGCATTGGTCTAGTGACGATTTTAGTACTACTGCAAAATTGGTGGTTAGCAGTTCAAGTTGCGATCGCGGCAATTCTTATGCAACAGCTTAAAGATAACCTGTTAGCTCCCAGGTTACTCGGCAACTTTATCGGACTGAATCCCATTTGGATTTTTGTAGCTATTTTGATGGGATTTGAGATTGCTGGGCTGTTAGGAACGCTGGTTGCTGTTCCCATTGCTGGTACTATTAAAGGCACTTTTGATGCGATTAAGAGCGGCAAACCGAGTGATTTTGTATCAACTGTCACCATTGCTCATGACCCGCCCCCTGATTAGGACGGCAGGGGAGCTCTTAGCTGGGGGGAGCAGGGGGAGATGAGGGAGACAAGGGGGACAAGGGGGAATTATTGAATAGTCTCTTCCTTGTCTCCCCCCTCTTCCTTGTCTCCCTTGTCTCTTTTCCATGCCCAATACTTCGGCTTACCTCGGCTCCGCCCTTCGGCTACGCTCAGGACAGGCTCGGCACAAGTCGCTCAGTACAAGTGCCCAATCCCCAATCCCCAATATCAAAAGTTGCACATTCTGATCTCACAATTCACAATGGTGATTGATTACAAATTTCAGAGGATACTGCCAGCAGGCAATTCCTAATTAAAAGAAGCACAAGCGAATGTCTAAAGTACACGCTTTGCCAAGAGTCAATGAGTTTACTGTTGAATTTATAGTCTTTCGATTCTCATTAATTAACTTAGAACCCGTTGATGGAAGCTTCCGAGCTATTAGAAACAATCACACTCCTGATTTACCAAGCTGAACAAGGAGAAATTGACCCTTGGGATGTCCAAGTAATTGAGGTGATTGACCGTTACTTAGAACTGATGGCACCGGAGTCAATAGGAAGAGGCTATGAAGCGGATTTGTCTCAATCTGGACAGGCATTTTTATCAGCATCAATGCTGGTATTATTCAAAGCTAATACATTGATGCAATTGTCAACAGTAGGAAATATTCAAGATGGTGTATTAGCTGATGCCATGCTGGAAGATGAAGACGGAATATCACATCATGGCCCTCGTTTACCATTAGAACGGCAATTGCGTCGTCGTGCATCGGCAATGCCGCCACCAAAGCGCCGGGTGACTCTGCAAGAGTTAATTAAGCAATTGCAGATTATGGCAAACCAGCTAAAACTAGTAGAAAAAGTTAGCAAACCTATCCGTCCGAGACGTTTGCCTAGTGTTCAAAGTATGCGGGAGGCGCTGGAGTTAGCTCACCAAGAAAATCTGACAGAAGTAGCTGGAGAACTCGAACAAGTGTTGAATTTATCGTCCAGAGAGCTAAATTCAGAACAAAATTGGTTGAATTTAGAACAACTTGTAGAATTGTGGACTCAGACAAAGATTCTCAACCAAAATGGGTCTGGACATGAGTCTAAACACAGTCATTTAGTTAGCGTTTTCTGGGCGCTACTACTACTTTCGGCTCAATCGAAAGTAGAGCTATTTCAAGAGGAGTTTTACCATGAGATTAAAGTTCGGCTACTTACAGATTCAGCTAAGACCAGTAAACCTTTTGAGCAGTCGATGAACTAAAAAAGCGAAAAGTAGCCCTACAGATAATTTACAGATTTTTGATTCAGTCTCAAAATCCGAGTAAATTGAAAAGATAAGCGATCGCTTGTCATCTAAGTATATAGATGGTTGTAATAACCGCTAAATTCCTGTTATCCCTGTTTTGGGGATGACTTAGAGCAGAAATAAAAACTGATGATTAAGTATCACTCGATGAAAGTAAACTGGCTTGTGGTTGAGGAATAAATTTTTATGAAAGCCATGATTCTCGCGGCTGGCAAAGGTACTCGTGTGCGTCCGATTACCTATACAATTCCCAAGCCAATGATTCCCATCCTGCAAAAGCCAGTGATGGAGTTCTTGCTAGAACTGTTACGCCAACATGGATTTGACCAGATTATGGTCAACGTCAGTCATTTGGCTGAGGAAATAGAAAATTATTTCCGTGATGGTCAACGGTTTGGGGTGCAGATTGCCTATTCCTTTGAAGGCAAAATTGATGATGACGGTAAACTGGTAGGGGAAGCAATCGGTTCTGCTGGAGGGATGCGCCGCATCCAAGACTTCTCACCGTTTTTTGATGATACCTTTGTGGTATTGTGCGGTGATGCGTTGATCGACCTAGATTTAACTGCGGCGGTTAAATGGCATAAAGCTAAAGGGGCGATCGCTACTATTATTACAAAATCTGTCCCCAAGGAAGAAGTTTCTAGCTATGGTGTGGTTGTGACTGACGAAGATGGTCGTGTCAAAGCTTTCCAAGAAAAACCTTCAACTGAAGAAGCCCTCAGCACCAACATCAACACAGGTATTTACATCTTTGAACCAGAGGTGTTTAATTACATCCCCTCTGGTGTTGAATATGACATTGGTAGCCAATTATTTCCTAAATTGGTAGAAATCAAAGCCCCTTTCTACGCCATTCCTATGGACTTTGAATGGGTAGATATTGGTAAAGTCCCAGACTATTGGCGGGCGATTCGTGGTGTACTGCTGGGTGAAATCAAAAATGTACAAATTCCTGGTCATGAAGTCGCCCCTGGTATTTATACTGGCTTAAATGTCGCCGTAAATTGGGACAAAGTGGATATCACAGGCCCGGTTTACATTGGTGGGATGACAAGAATAGAAGACGGAGCGAAAATTGTCGGACCAGCGATGATTGGCCCCAATTGTTGGATATGTAGTGGCGCAACAGTAGAAAATAGCGTGATTTTTGAATGGTCGCGCTTAGGGCCAGGAGTCAGGTTAGTCGATAAGCTAGTGTTTGGGCGTTATTGCGTAGATAAAACTGGGGCCGCTATAGATGTCCAAGCGGCTGCTTTAGACTGGCTAATTACCGATGCTCGTCAGATACCACCATCTCACACCCCTGTTGAGCGACAAGCGATAGAGGAATTGCTGGGGACAAACGCGAATTAGGGAATGGGGAATGGGGCATGGGGCATGGGGGATAGATGGACAAGGGAGATGAGGGGGACAAGGAAGATAAGGGGGAATTATTGAATAAATCTCTTCCTTGTCTCCCGCCTCATCTTGTCTCTTTCCAATGCCCAATACTTCGACTTACCTCGGCTTCGCTCGGCACAAGTCGCTCAGTACAAGTGCCCAATGCCCAATTCCCAATTCCCAATTTAACTATTTAGATACGTATACCTTCTAAGACTCTGCTCGTAGGTTTGCAGTAATCGCTGAGATTCTGCTAGGGTGATCCGCTTTTCTTCTAATGCTTTCTCACAACGCTGGCGAATGTTTTCTACCATATCTTCGGAGTCGTACTGAACGTAGCTTACTACTTCGCTCATGGTGTCACCTTTGACGATGTGTTCAATCTGGTAGCCTTTGGGCGTTAATTGGATGTGAACGGCGTTAGTATCGCCAAATAGGTTGTGCAAATTGCCCATGATTTCTTGGTAAGCTCCATTCAAGAACATCCCTAAATAATAGGGTTCTCCGGGCTTGTGGGTGTGTAGTTCTAAAACTGATTTGACATCGCGCAGGTCAATAAAGCGATCGATTTTACCATCACTATCGCAGGTGAGGTCTGCTAAAATTCCTCGCCGGATTGGTTCTTCATCCAAGCGGTGGATTGGCATGATGGGGAATAGCTGGTCGATCGCCCAGCAATCTGGTGCTGATTGAAACACTGACATATTAACGTAGTAGATGGAAGCCATGATTTTCTCAAGGTCTTCTAGTTCATCGGGTACGTATTCTTGCTGTCTAGTGATGTTAAGAATTTTCTGACAACAAGCCCAGTAGAGCCGTTCGGCTTTGGCTCGTTCTCTGAGGCGTAAAATTCCTAAGTTGAAGCGGCTGATGGCTTCTTCTTTGAATTGGGCCGCGTCGTGATACAACTCTTGGTAATTCTCTTGGTTGATTGATTGGTAGCTTTCCCAAAGATAATTAATGATTGGGGATTCTCCCTCTTGTGGGGGTTCTGGTGCGTCGAGGGGGACATCGCTGGTACTCAGAACGTCGAAAATCAGCACTGACTGATGGGAAGCGATCGCTCGTCCACTTTCACTAATCAGTGTTGGTACGGTAATTTGGCGCTCTGCACAGGTATCTTTTAACTCTGCTACGATGTCGTTAGCATAGTTCTGCATGTTGTAATTTTTCGACGCATAGAAGTTGGTTTGGGAGCCATCATAAT
This sequence comes from Nostoc sp. NMS2, assembly GCF_017115105.1. Taxonomy (GTDB): domain Bacteria; phylum Cyanobacteriota; class Cyanobacteriia; order Cyanobacteriales; family Nostocaceae; genus Nostoc. Next base: position 33,254 of record NZ_JABXKH010000062.1, on the reverse strand, counting down.
CTACGCCTAAGCCGCCACCAACATCAAGGTATTTCATATCCGCCCCCAGCATGGCCAATTCCACATAAATGCGGCTGGCTTCTTGGATGGCATCTTTAATCACATTAATGGCAGAGATTTGTGAGCCAATGTGGAAGTGCATCAACTGCAAAGAATCGAGCAGGTTAGCTTCCCGTAACTTATCAACAGCCTCAATGACTTCAGGCATCGTCAAACCAAATTTAGCGCGATCGCCACTAGAGGCTCCCCAACGTCCCATGCCTTGGGTACTGAGTTTAGCACGGACTCCTAATATCGGCTTAATACCTAACTGGCGATTGGCATCAATTACCAAATCAACCTCTTCAATCTGTTCTAAGACGATGATTGGTGTTTGCCCTAGTCTCTGGGCTAACATTGCTGTTTCGATGTATTCTCGGTCTTTGTAGCCGTTGCAAACTAACAATGCTCCTGGAGTATCTAAGACAGCCAGGGCAATCATTAATTCTGGTTTGGAGCCAGCTTCTAAACCAAATTGATGAGGTTTGCCAAACTTGACTAAATCTTCAATCAAATGCCGCTCTTGGTTGCATTTGACAGGAAACACACCCCGGTATACGCCAGGGTAGTTGTAGCGGGCGATCGCTTTAGCAAAACAAGCATTCAACCGTTCAATTCGGTCTTCCAAAATATCAGAAAAGCGAATCAACATCGGAAGTCCCAAGTTGCGCTGTTTCATGGAGTTAACCAATTCAAACAAGTCTAGGGAACCACCGCGATCGCCCTTTGGTGACACGGTGACGTGACCAGCAGCGCTAATGGAAAAATAGGGTTGTCCCCAACCTTCAATACGGTATAACGCTTCGCTATCCTCAATTTTCCAGGAGCGAGGTAAACTTCCTGTGGTAGTACTAGGTGGTAAAAGTTTCTTTTGCTTATGATTTTTCACTTCAGATTTTTGTCCATTGGACGGTACTTGTACCACCTCGTCAGATGTAGCAGTTGACTCAACACCCATTTCTTCCTAACCTCTGTTTTTCGCCCACGACTTAACAATTTAACGCATTCATTTGGGAACGTATATGTACCCAAGGATAATTTCTGAGATAAACTCTGATTGGTCATTGGTCATTGGTCACTTGTACTGAGCGTTGTCGAAGTATTAGTCAAGAGTGCAAAACCCTTGGACAAATGACAGATGACAAAGGACAAATGACTAATGACAAGATAAAAACTTTATTAAGCTTTGGGAGATGGCAATGGAACGTACATTCTTAGCAATTAAGCCTGACGGAGTACAACGGGGATTAGTGGGGGAAATTATCCGTCGCTTTGAAACTAAAGGTTTTACCCTAGTTGGTTTAAAGTTCCTGAAAGTCAGTAAAGAACTGGCGGAACAACACTATGGTGTTCACCGGGAACGTCCCTTTTTTGGTAGTCTAGTAGAATTTATCACTTCTAGCCCAGTAGTAGCGATGGTATGGGAAGGTGATGGTGTCGTTGCATCTGCCAGAAAGATTATTGGTGCCACGAACCCCTTAACATCCGAGCCGGGAACGATTCGCGGTGATTTTGGCATAAATATAGGTCGCAACTTGATTCACGGTTCTGATGCTCCAGAAACCGCACAACAGGAAATAGCCCTATGGTTTAAAGATGAAGAATTAGTCAATTGGCAACCACACATAACCCCTTGGTTGCACGAGTAAGGGATTAGGGGAGTGGGGATTGGGCATGGGGCACTTGTACTGAGCGAAGTCGAAGTATTGGGAATTGGGCATTGGGCATGGAAAAGAGACAAGGGAGACAAGGAAGAGGGGGGAGACAAGGAAGAGACTATTCAATAATTCCCCCTTGTCCCCCTTGTCTCCCTCATCTCCCCCTGCTCCCTTGCTCCCTGCTCCCTGCTCCCTGCTCCCCATCTCCCTCACTTCGAGACTTCGCTCTTCTCTGGTTCTAATTCGGGCACTTCAGTGCTAACACGCTTAGAAAATCCCCAACCTAAAATCAGGAAGATGGCAGTAATCATGATCCATTCTGGTGGAACTAAATTATCGTTCACCACTTTCAACAACAGGCGCAAGCCTACGAACGCTACAGTTACATAGCCTGCGTCTTCTAGGTTTTCATATTCGTCTAGCCAACGGATAAACAATCCCGCCATGAATCGCAGCGTAATAATCCCAATTGTTGCACCCGTCAGCACTAGCCATTTTTCTTGAGAAACTGCGATCGCAGTTGTCACGCTATCCAAAGAAAATGCCAAATCTGTAAATGCAATCACAGGTATCGCTTGCAACAATGAATTAAAACGCGGCCCGTGATGGTGATCGTCTTTTGTTTCTTCTGAGGTAAAGTGTTGAAATACCAACCACAGCAGATAAGCAGCGCCTAATAATTCAAATTGCCAGAATTTTTGCACCCAAGTGGCAGTGAGAATCAGGCTGATTCGTAGCACATAAGCAACGACTAAACCAAAGTTGAGGGCTTTACGCTCAAGTTCCTTGTCTTCCAACCCTTTTGCGATCGCAGCGAGGGCGATCGCATTGTCGGCAGATAACAGCGCCTCTAAAAGCACCAGGATCAGCAAAACTATAAGGGCTTCAAGGCTGAAATGAAAGTCGAGGTAATCAAAAATTCGGTCTAGCATTCCGGGTTTCTCAAGCAGAAAAAATTAAAATTTGACAAGAACAGAGATTTGCATATTAAAAAGCGCAATAAATTGCTACTCTAATTCAGCTTAACGTGCTTGTGGTGCATTTTGAAGGGGGTTGAATGGATGCGATCGCAGTGCCAGTGGGGTAATTTGCGTATAAGTCAATACACCCAAAGTTTTAACATCTTGCTCAATGCGATCGCAATGGACTGCTGTCAGTTCGCATCTAGAATTCTGATTAAAATCCAATACAGTTCAGATAAGCCCAAAAACCTGATGTAGAGAAGCGATTTATCGCGTCCTGAAAGACCAATTATCTATACCAATAACCCTTAACTGAACCGCATTGGATTAAAATCACTGCTTTTTGGGTTTAGCAATATGCTAAACCCCTACGATAGGTGAAGTTCAAGTAGGGTGCGTTGTCGCGCAGTGCAACGCACCATCTTGATATGTCCTATTGCATTAAAATCTGACGGATTAAAATACTCATTACCTCGCCTGGGTTGGCGGTTGGTAATAGCGGACTCCAATCGCCGGTGCTGGCGTAGCCAATCACTTGCAGATAGTGAATTGTGCTAGTAACTGCTTTTGGAGAACCTATTAATAGATGTTTAATCGGTTCTCTTTTCGGTAATTGATTTTCAGAAGATTGATTAAGGATGGGTGTATTTAAGTTTTCGCCATCTAAGTACTGTTGTAATTCTGATTGGGCGAACTTCTGATTTTTTACAAACTTTTGTACTTGTGCCATCATTGTAATTGTCTCCCAGAATGGGGGTTTACAGAAAGGCGATCGCAGATTCTTGGCAGAGGGCGATCGCCTTTCTTATTTATATTAAAGTATAATTTTATACTTGTAAACCCCTAAATAAAAAATAAATTAAAAGTTAAAAGTATTTATTTGTAGCTACAATTATTTTTTTGTCGTCGTTATTTGGCATCTAGAATTAGAACAATTCGCAATTCGCAATTACGTTTTGTTGCCGGGATTTAGACCCCACACAAAACGCGCTGCTTGATAGAAGCAGGGGATTTAAGAGGTTGTTTGAAAAGTGGTTGGCTGTGATTTTAGGCACTAACTGATCCCCCCTAGCCCCCCTTAAAAAAGGGGAACCGGAATCAAAGTCCCCCTTTTGAAGGGGGATTTAGGGGGATCTACAACGTTTTGTTACCGATAAGAAAACTTTTCAAACATCCTCTAAACGCCCAAACTAGGTTAAAATATGAGAACAAAAATATCATCATAATTTATAAATATTTCTTTTATGAAGGACGCACTTCTACAACGCATTACTCATAATCCAAATATCTGCCACGGTAATACCATTTCACGAAAATAATGAAACAGATATAACCCCTGAAACCCAGACTAAGTAAAACTTTATTAATTACGAATTACGAACTACGAATTACGAATTAATATAAATCCTGTATTCGAGGACTTCGTTATCCAGTTGAGTTTATTTTGGAACTGCTCAGTTCTGGTATGAGTGCTGAAGAAATATTGGCAGATTATGACGATTTAGAATCTGAAGATATTTTGGCGATTACAACTTTTGCTTCACTCAAATAACCCTAAAAGTTTCTGCCACCAAGAATTGTTAGTATTGTTCTTAACTTTCCGGTTAGCACTCTTTTTAGCCTGAATATTTTCTAGATTTTGCCGAACAGTAACCGTATTGGGATGATTTACCCCAAACACCTGCTGACGAATTTCTAAAGCTTGGAGATACAGGGGTTCAGCTTGGTCGTAGCGTCCTTGAGAATAGTAGAGATTTGCCAGGTTGTTCAGGCTGCTGGCAACAAGGGGATGTGCTTCTCCCAGCAGGCGTTTATAAAGTTCTAAAGCTTGCAGATACAGGGGTTCGGCTTGGTCGTAGTGTCCTTGAGAATAGTAGAGATATGCCAGATTGTTCAGGCTGGCGGCAACATCAGGATGTGCTTTTTGCAGCAGGCGTTTTCTCAACTCTAAAGCTTGGAGATACAGGGGTTCGGCTTGGTCGTAGTGTCCTTGAGAATAGTAGAGTCCTGCCAGGTTGTTCAGGCTGGTGGCAACAGAGGGATGTGCATCTCCCAGCAGGCGTTTTCTCAATTCTAAAGCTTGGAGATACAGGGGTTCGGCTTGGTCGTAGCGTCCTTGATTTTTGTAGAGTAATGCCAGGTTGTTCAGACTGGTGGCAACAAGGGGATGTGCTTCTCCCAGCAGGAGTTTAAAAAGTTCTAAAGCTTGTAGATACAGGGGTTCGGCTTGGTCGTAGTGTCCTTGAGATTTGTAGAGATTTGCCAGGTTGTTTAGGGTGGCAGCAACAGAGGGATGTGCTTCTCCCAAACGGGTTTGCACCGTTGAGAATCCTTGCTCATACCAAGGTGCTGCTAGGGTATACAAACCTTGTCCTTCATAAAATTTGCCCAAGCTAGTGAAAACCCAAAATAAATTTTCATCCTGCACAGCATCAATCAGATTTTGTGCCACTTCAGTTAAATGGGGAATTGCCAGTTGCACTGACTTGATATCCTCAAGGGTGAGAGATTCAGGTATTTTCTCAGCAATTTCTACTAATGCTGCGGCAAAGGCTTTTTTGAGGTCATCGGCTGTGCTTAACCCTACCAATTTACCCTGCAAAAACTCCCTAATTAAAGGATGAATTTTATAGCAACTTTCTCCTTCTGCGACGCTTTGAATTAAATGGCGCTTATAAAGTTGCTTTCTCGCCTCGTCAACATCTACCTTTGCCCAATTTAGCTGCTGACTGACAGATTCAACTATTTGCCAAGGAATGATATCTGGGGCAAATAAACTCAACAACTCGCCGACATACTTTGTCATATAATCGAGTTGTTGCCAGCTTAATTCAAATACGGCTTCCAATTGAGACTTTTGTCGGGCTGGCAATCGCTGTAAAATCTCTGCTAAAGACAAGTTTGGATCTTCTGCTAAATACGCGCCGACTAATTGCAAACCTAAAGGCAGATATCCCAGCCATTGACATAAATTTGTTGCCGTTTGTGGTTCCCGTTGCACTCGCCTATCGTTTTCGCCCAACAAAACTGTCAACAATTTCAAAGCATCGTTTGGTGAGAGTTCATCCAAAGTTATTTGTTGAACTGTTGAACCGAGATTTCGCAACCGAGTTGTCATCAATATACAGAAGCGGTTATCTGTTGGCAGGACTTGGCGAGAATTTTCCCAGTTAGTCTCATCGTCAACATTGTCCAATACTACCAAGACTAACCCTGTTTGTGGTTGCCAGTTATGCCAGCACCATTTTGCTTGTTCCTGGGAAGTCAATAAGGTTTGCGGTACTTCCAGTTTCATGTAAAACTGAGCAAACTGCACAATCTTTGCTGCTAAATTTGGTTTTCTGGCATCTAACCAGCAAAGCCCACCGGGATAATTGTTTTTATAGCGCTGTGCGTATTGTGTCGCCAGTTCAGTTTTACCGATTCCTCCCATAGCAGCCACAGCCAAAATTGCCGCGTTGTCATTTTGCTGCAACTTTTTATGTAGTTCTACAAGTTTCTCATCCCGCCCGACAAAGTGGGCGACACCCCGATAAGGAATATTATTTGGAGGAGATGAGTGTAACTGCCCAGTAGGGGAATTGTAGATACTAATATCGCCTTGATAAACTGTTCCACCCTCAACCTGAGTTTGCCAGCCCTTGGCATTATCCTGGTTGCTTTGGTTCATGATGGCTCAATTCAAGAATTAGGGGGTGCATGATGAATGTTAATATCGCCTTGATAAACTGTTCCACCCTCAACTTTAGTTTGCCATCCCTTGGCATTGTCTTGATTGATTTGAGTCATATTGCTTTTGTCAACTATCTTACCAGCCTCAATTTCACGAGCCAGTGTTTCTACTTCTTTAGCAAACTCCGGTTCTTCGTGTAAAATTATCTGTAAGTAAGCAGCAACCTTATCTAAATCTGGTTTCGAGCCTTTTTCAGCAGCAACGAGGGCTGTTTCAGCTTTCAGATTTCCCCGTAACTTACCCCAAATCTTTTTTCGCAGCTCATCCATTTTACCAAGGGCTGCTTCAGTAAATTTCTCGATGGTTGTCTCAAATGCTTTAGTAAAAGCGAGAGTTGCGATCGCACTAGCTGTGATTGGTTCCAAAGTATCCTACCTTATCCAGCGACATCTTCACTGATGGATACAATAACAAATGTTTAGATTCCAGAGAGTTAAAAGCTAATGCAGTTTCTCTGGTGAAAGTCGAGCTAAGGGAAAACTTTCAACGTTATAAACCAAAGTTTTAACGGGAGTCACAACTGCTTCAACATTGATAAGAAAATAGTTAACTTTTGTAACAATTGCTTAAACGTTTCTTATATATACTTCAACGTAAGTAACAATTGCTTCAACATTGATAAGAAAAAATTGAACAGTTGTAATAACTGCTTAAGTATTTCTTATTATTACTTCAAGCTGAGTAACTATTGTTGCAACATTGATAAGAAACATTTGAACGTTTGCAACAAACGCTTAAACGTTAGTCATAATTGCTTAAACTGTGTAAGATTTTTATCCAAAATATACGTATACAACCTAAATAAAACAAAGTAAATAGCGTCTGCAAGCAATTTACTACAATTTAATTTGTTAATAATGCTGAATGAAACCAACTAATGAACAAGCAATTGAATTATTTAAGGTGTGTCAGGATTTAACTCAGATGTACCTACCAATTCACTTGGTGAGATTAGATGAACGGACAACACGCATTTACATTCTGGCTGGACAAAGCTTTGAAGTAGAAATATTGCCAAATGGGAGGGTAAGATATTTATGACTAGGAAAAATTTTCAAGCGATGACCAAACAAGAGTTAAGAGCTTATGTGTTAGAACATCGAGACGATCAAGAAGCTTTTCATGCATTAACGGACAAACTTAGAGAAGAACCAGGTATCGAAATTACCTCAACAGAGCAGATGCATGAGCTAATTGAAGCAAGGTTAGATGAGGCTGATGTCAGAGATGCTTATAAAACACTAGAGGAAATTGCAGGGGTGGGGACAACACCCTTTGAAGACATTAAAAAGGAGCTAGGGATATGAGCTATCAAGTAGCATTAGCACCTTCGTCTGTGCAAAAAATTACAGAATTAAACTCAGTGGTGCAGCAACAACTAGCACAAAAGTTAGAAGAACTAGCATTAAATCCACGTCCAGAAGACGCTTATCCATTGAAGGACACCGAACGGCTGTATAAGGTTCGTTTGGGTGAATACCGCATTATTTACCAGATTCAAGATCAACCCTTACTACTAATAGTCATAAAGATCGCACATCTAAAAGATTATTAAAGATTGTCTGAAAAAGCGATCGCCTATATGCCACTCAATCGCAACATGAAAACCCTTAAGTTCAAAGTTTACTCTACCATTACGCAACTCAAAATCTCACAAAATCTCTGCCAACTTTACCAGCAGACTGTTTACTAAATTCAAGAACCTGATGTCATCTGTATCAATACTATTTTCTTCACCAGCTAAGAGGTGTCTTACAGCAGATAACCTGTCATTAGATTCAGAAATTCTCCAAGATTCTTCTAAGTTTACTGCAAAATCAAATAGCGATCGCTCTCCTAAATGCTGTCTTACTTTAACAGCTACAGTATCATTACTTACCAAAAATTCTTTGATAGTATCTAATTGAGAATTACCTAAAATTTCGTCATGTCCCCACGTTTCTAGCCAGTCTCCATCTACATCTTCAACGTAAAAATTTACAAAATTAACTCCATAAGTTAGCCAGTTCTGCTGCATTTGTCGCGCTGTTGCTAAAGCTTCAGCAAATGTATCCACTTGATTGTTGCAGTGAGTTTCTCTTTTGTTAGCCATAAAAGCCGTAATTAGCAAGTAAGTATGTAGGCTGAACACAAACCGGAAATATCAAATTCCTTAAAGTTCATGAAAATTTTAAATATTTGCCACCAGAAAGGTAATCACTGTTATACAGGGCCACGTTGACTAACTGGTTGACAAAATTAGCATCCTTGGGATTATAACTTAAGAACAATCCTCTCTCTATTTCCCACGATCGCAGTGTATTTTGCCAAGCTTGGTACTTTTGGTAATTAAGTTCTTCAGAGACACTAGTAACTTGAATGCAAAGCGGTTGATTGTTACGATTACTAACAATTAGGTCTGTTGCCATTGATAGGTCGGCGATATAACGCTGCCAAAAACTACCTTCTCGACTAACAACATCTTGAGCTATTGACTTAATGATATCATCATCAACCTGATTAAATTCGCCTGCCATCAATTTTTGTTTCCAAATATAAAACTTGGAGTCACTTGCATTAATCCATCTAGGAAATAAATAACCGTACCAATATCTCTCAATCGGTGTCATCAACTCAAACTTTGCTTTCTGTTCTTCTTCCGAAGGTAAGGATTTGATTATCAGCCAAATAGTAGAATCCGTAATTACCTCTAAGAGAAATGCAATAACAAATGGTTTTGCAGTCAGGGAACCTGGCTTGATATTCTTTACCCAACGATTGATTTCATCTAATCTTCTCGCCAAATTATAATCTACCGAGGAAGCTTGCAGGGTAAGTGACTTTAGCTTATCCTTAATCTCTGTTGCTTGCAAACGATGCCCTACTTTCAGAAGATAACGCTTTTTTACACATCTATAACTAGATTTTAACTTGAAAGTGTACTTAATTAATTTTCTGATGTAATTAAATATTCTCTAAGTCGATGCCCTGTGTGCGTAATAAATCCTGCAATCGAGCAAGTTCTTGCTCTGCTTGTTGGGCGCGTTCTTCTGCAAGTTCAGCACGTAAACGTTCTTGTTCAGCTAACTCTTCTGATGATAATATCAATTGATTTTCAGTAGTGAAGAATCTTAATTTACCTTCATAAACCCCCAAATAAAGTTCTAACTGCTGGCTCCACAAACGTCCATCAGTAGTTACTTGAATCTCTTGATACTTCCCATCAACTAAATGAAATCCCTGAAGTTCCATTGTTACAGGGTGAAACCAGAAATAATCTGGTGTACGGAAGGTATCTTGATAAACTTGTTTTTTTAAACCTTTATCAACTGCTGTCGTTGAACTTGACAAAATTTCCACAATCACGTTTGGATATTTGCCGTCTTCTTGCCAAACTACCCAACTCTTACGGTCTTTTTTCTCGGTTCCCAAAACTACAAAAAAGTCTGGGCCACGAAAATATTCTGATTTTTTCTGGTTAGGACTGTAATAAACCGTCAAATTGCCAGACGCATAGAAATCTTGTCTTTCTCGCCACCATAATTTAAGTAGGCGAATCAGCAAATCGATTTGGTCACGATGTAGGTCACTTTCCAAGGGTGGTTCGTCACTCAGTATATCACCAGGAGGAAAAATCACTTCCTCCTCTGAAATCTTATCAGAGATTAATTCTAAAGTAGCAGGTTCAGACATCAGCGATCGCTCCGCAATTTATTTACTGAAAATTTGGTAACTTGCAGATGGCTTTGAAAACTTGCAATAACTCAATTGCATCTGGAGATTCGTTTAAACTTAATAATGGCATTAACTGATAATTTGGCTGCTCGTCACGTCTTAGATTAACAAATTGATAACGCAGTCCGTTAGTTACCAGTCCCCAAACAGATGGTTGTTGCTCTAAACTCTTAAAAGCATAAGTGAGTAATTGAGGTAAACCCTCACCAACTTCAATCGCACTATTTTTCGTTTCAATTACTACAACCCAAAAAGGCGGTGCAATATTACTTTGAAAACTATTGATTGCTAAAATATCCATCCGTCCGGTAATTCTTCTGTCTTCATCTTCGACAGCGATCGCAATACTATCTTCCATTGTTAACCGAATCGGCACATCGTAAAATCCAGCTAACCGCATTAAGGGTGCGAGCGTTAAGAATTTAACTAGCCCCTCAGAAATTTTACCTGCTGATAGATAACGACGAAAATCGTTTCTAATTCGCAATAAATCCTCTTGTTCAAACTCTGTTAACGATTCTAAATTTAAGAAATCAGTGAAGGAGGCATTGGAAAGTTCTTCCAGTTTTAGGAAGCGATGAACATCGTTGAGAGATAGGCTACTAGCTTCGACGGTGAGCGTCATAGTTTCAGGCGTTATTTGTCAAGACTACTTATATTTTGCAACATTCGCGGTAGATAGGCTGCAATTTGACACTCGCAGCCAATTTATTGACTGCGATTCTAGCGGTTGTCTTAGCGGGGGATAAATCCACCCGCTAAGACGCTTCGCCAGTTAACGGACTGTCATTGACCGCACCCTCTGCATCAACTGTAGCCATTGCAAATACAGGTTTCTGAAGACTCAGAGGGCATGAAAAACCTAACCATTGACCAATATTTTGACTAGCATTCCAATCAGCATTGCACCTATACCCATCAAAACCCCGAAACCAATCTCTATTCCGTACTCCTAATACACCATTGCGGTGATCAGATTTACTGGTATATGGGGCTGGTACAGACTCAACTGGTATACCTGCACGAATCGCTTTGTATCTGGTAAATAATTCAAGCTGATAGAATGCCCAACTATCACGGTTATTGGCAGCATCAGATTTTGTTTTTTTCTTTTGCTTCATTGTTTGACGGCAACCAGACAAATCTTCAAACCGTAATCCCATTCCAAAGTCTTGGGCAAACTGTACCAATTGCTTTGAAATGACATGGTTAATATGGGTCATGATACGGCTTTCACGTTGCTCTAGTCGCTTTACTTCCTTAAGTTGTTTAGCATTTTGTAGTTTGCACCGAGTGCGTTGAAACTGACATCTCAATTCCTTAACTCGACCACCCTTCCAAAACCTACCAAACCCTTTGGGTAATGCAGCAACAGCAATATTATTTTGACCTCTATCTACTCCAATCCAACCTTTGACTTGACCTGCATCGGGAACGTCCATCGATACAGATATCAGTACATACCAGATACCCTTTTTAGATTTACATAATTTCAGCGAACCAAGTTTAGCGGCTCCAGAAATAATCTTATCTAATGTATCCGTATGCGAAGCTGAATGAATATCAAGAGGTATTCGCCCTTTCCGCCCTCTTAACAAGTTAAAAGCAACGGTGTAGAATTTGCCTTGCTTGGATATTTCAAAGTTTTGGTTATTGACTTCTAGCCACATCCGCTTAAAATGCTTTACTTTCGTTTTAGCATTAGTGTTGCGGATTGTTTGATTAATCCAGGCTGAACCAATTTCTATATGACGAAAAGCAGAACTAGTTAACTTTTTACGTTCTTTTTTATCGACTAATAGCAAATCGTTAGCAACTTGAGTGTTAACCATTGTCATATGTTCAAACTCAAGTGCTTTTATTTGGTTTAGTCGGTAAAAAGAAAGTTTTACTGTTAGTGCTAGTTTTGCCATAAACCTATCTTACAGTATTAGGTAAGATATGGATAAATAAATTTATCCTGTTCGCTTATATCCCTCGGTTAAAATAATTCGTAATTCGTAATTCGTAATTCGTAATTAAGTTTTGTAATGGGGATTTAACCCCAACACAAAACTTACTGGTTACAGAACCGGGGGACTTAAACCCGAGGAACTTGTTAAAAACACGGGGGCTTTACGCTTCACGACTCGTAACGTCTTTACATTTCTCGATTGCTTGTTTTTGGTAGATAAAAAGCAATGTAAACTAAATAACTCGGCAATTTCTACCTAGCTTAACGAAAATCTAAACACCTTATAGCACAACTGAGCTAAGAATAGTTTTTAGTAATAATAGCGATCGCACTCATAACTAACCATGTCTGAACCAAATATCGAATCTATACTCCAAGAGAACCGCCTCTTCCATCCTCCTAGTGAATTCTCGCAGAATGCCCATATCAAAAGCTTAGGCGACTATCAGCGTCTCTATGATCAAGCTAAAGCCGATCCGCAACAATTTTGGGCAGATTTGGCTGGAACAGAATTAGAATGGTTCCAAAAATGGGACACGGTGCTAGATTGGCAACCGCCTTTTGCGAAGTGGTTTGTTGGCGGTAAGATGAATATTTCTTACAACTGCCTTGACAGACATCTCACGACTTGGCGCAAAAATAAAGCAGCTTTGATTTGGGAAGGAGAACCAGGTGATTCGCGTACCCTCACTTATGCCCAACTGCACCGAGAAGTTTGCCAGTTCGCCAATGTATTGAAGCAACTGGGTGTACAAAAAGGCGATCGCGTGGGAATCTATATGCCAATGATTCCCGAAGCTGCGATCGCCATGTTAGCTTGTGCGAGAATTGGCGCACCCCATAGTGTGGTATTTGGTGGTTTTAGTGCCGAAGCTTTGCGCGATCGCTTAATTGATGCTCAAGCTAAACTGGTAATCACGGCTGATGGTGGTTGGCGCAAAGATGCGATCGTTCCTCTCAAAGAACAGGTAGACAAAGCCTTAGCTGATGGTGCTGTTCCCAGCGTCGAAAATGTCCTCGTTGTCAAGCGCACCGCACAAGAAACTTATATGCAGTTGGGTGGACGCGATCATTGGTGGCATGATTTACAAAAAGGAGTATCAGCAGATTGTCCCGCCGAACCGATGGACAGTGAAGATATGCTATTTGTCCTCTACACTTCTGGTAGTACAGGTAAACCGAAGGGTGTAGTGCATACAACTGCGGGTTATAACTTATATACCCATATTACCACCAAGTGGATATTCGACCTCCAAGATACAGATGTATACTGGTGTACCGCCGATGTAGGTTGGATTACGGGGCATAGTTACATTGTCTACGGCCCCCTTTCCAACGGTGCAACCACGGTGATGTATGAAGGTGCGCCTCGTGCTTCTAATCCTGGCTGTTTCTGGGATGTCATTGAAAAATACGGCGTTAATATTTTTTATACAGCACCTACGGCAATTCGGGCATTTATTAAAATGGGCGAACACCATCCCAATGCGCGAAACCTGTCTTCGTTGCGTTTGCTAGGAACCGTCGGCGAACCCATTAACCCCGAAGCTTGGATGTGGTATCAGAAAATAATTGGTGGCGATCGCTGTCCAATTGTTGACACCTGGTGGCAAACCGAAACAGGCGGTATCATGATTACACCATTACCAGGAGCAATCCCTACTAAACCAGGTTCGGCAACTCTTCCTTTCCCAGGAATTATTGCAGATGTCGTGGATTTGTCAGGAAATACCGTACCCAATAACGAAGGCGGTTATCTGGCGGTGCGTCATCCGTGGCCAGGAATGATGCGGACAGTCTACGGCGATCCAGAACGCTTCCGCCGCACCTATTGGGAACACATTCCGCCTCAAGATGGTAACTACACTTACTTTGCTGGTGATGGCGCTAGACGCGATGAAGACGGCTACTTCTGGGTAATGGGTCGTGTGGATGACGTACTGAATGTATCAGGACATCGCCTTGGTACTATGGAAGTAGAATCAGCCTTAGTTTCGCATCCAGCCGTTGCAGAAGCGGCGGTAGTGGGTAAACCGGATGAACTCAAAGGTGAAGAAGTAGTGGCTTTTGTGACTTTAGAAGGCACTTATCAGGGAAGTGAAGAACTGAGTAAAGAACTCAAACTGCACGTCGTCAAAGAAATTGGTGCGATCGCCCGTCCCGGAGAAATTCGCTTTACCGACGCTTTGCCTAAAACGCGATCGGGTAAAATTATGCGACGCTTATTGCGGAATCTAGCTGCTGGGGAAGAGGTATCTGGTGATACTTCAACATTAGAAGATAGAAGCGTGTTAGATAAATTGCGAGAAGGCACGTAAACAATTCAAAATTTCTCACATGCCTAGTATGTTAACAACAAATTAACACACAGCAACTCTTAAGGCTCTTCTATTACTCTCGTTAAATAAAAATTCAGAACCCTTGATTTTTAAGGCTTTGATAAATTTACGAGTAGGTTGGGTTGAGGGACGAAACCCAACACGAAAAACCCTTGGTTTTGTTGGGTTTCACTAAAGTTCAACCCAACCTACATTTTTTCTTTCATCAGAGTCATAAAAGAGCGTTAATAATCTAGGGTGGGCAAAACAGTCTACCCTATGCTAAATAAACTAAAATAGGTATATAAATGAGGGATGCACTAGGGCAAAGAGGCGAAGCAATTTTTACAGTATTAATGACGGAATTTCACTCTAATGCTGGCCCTATTTTCAAACCGCAATTTTTAGGAGATAAATGGCAGCACGTTGATTTTATAGTGGAGTTAGTAGGATCTGAAAAATCTGTTCCTTACTTTTTTGTACAAGTCAAAACAACAAGAGAAGGTTATACTAAAAAACTCAATCGTCTTAAGGTAAAAGTACGACAAGAGAGTTTAGTTGGTTTAGCATCTTATCCAGCACCAACTTATATAGTTGGTATTGATGAAATCCAAGAGACAGGTTACATAGTTTCTGCCAATGGTGAAAGCCTTAATTCTCTGTCGAGCGTCTCTACACTATTTAAAATTATTAAACAGAATCGACAACTTCTATGGCATGAAGTTAACGATTTTTGGAATAGATACCACACTAGTTATTTAGTTTCAAAATTTGCTGACCAAGATTGGAGATAAAACTATGGAAACCACAGCACCTTGGTATATTGAAAAACGGGCAGAATCTCTTGCCATTGTTTACTTAACTCGTCGGGATGACTTGATTATTTCTCAGCCAACACTAGATAAAGGATTAGATTTTTTAATCACAATTACTAAAGATGGTGTTTCCAGTGGTAGACTTTTTGGTGTAGAAGTAAAAGCAACAGTTTCTACATCTGGGTTAATACAGCATAACGATATTATTAAATTAAAAACCAATATAAATACATACTTTTTCAGAGATTTTCCATTTCCGGTTTGCTTATTTTTCTTTACATTAGATAATGATAAAGCTTATTACAAATGGATCTTAGAGCCTAATATTAATGAGTCAAATAATGTTTGCTTAATATTTAATGAAAATAAGGAACTAAAAAAACTTGATGACGAAGAAATAGCTAATATGATTTCCAGAGTAAATAGTTGGTATGACCAGAGAAATAATCCATAAGGATGAATATACAAATTTATTCTTATAAAAGAAAGAGGTGCAATCGCCCGTCCCTAAAATTTTAAGGACACCGTGCAGTCAGTATATTGACACACTTCTTAGCGCATTGCAGACTTACTAATGCATCCTCAGATTATTATAAGAATAGGACATTATTGAGGCACTCAGGGCAATGAAGGTGAAGCGCAAACACAAATCAACATTTGTTAAACCTGTTAGCTGCATGATGCTGAGTATGATCGCTGTAATGGGTATATCACCATTAGTGTTAGCGGTTCCTGCAAAAGTTTCTTTGCATAGGCCAGAACAGGATGCACAGAGACAACCGCAAAAAATAGCACAATTTTCAGATACAGATACACCAGAGCGATCGCAGCTAATCCAACAAGCTAATGCTCTGTATAATCAAGGAGACTTTAAAGGTGCAGAAGAAAATTTACGTAAATTCGTTAAAAAATTCCCAGAAGATGCTTTTGGGCACTTTCAATTAGGAAACGTGCTTTTTCAACAAAAGAAATCAGAAGAAGCAATTAGCGTCTACCGAGAAGCCATTCGTTTGAGACCAAAATACGCTCTAGCTTATAATGCGATCGGTATGATTTATGCTAGCCAAAGTCGCTGGGAAGAAGCCATGACTGAATATAAAAAAGCTCTAGAAATCAATCCTAATTATGGCGAGGCCCTGACTAATTTTGCACTGGCATTGTGGCAGACAAATAAAAAAGACGAGGCGCTATCTTCTCTAGAAAAAGCCTTAAATATTTTCAAAGCACAGAATAGAAGTGAAAAAGTTAACCAAGTCGAACGAATATTGAAAGAGATCAAAACTGCTGACGATCCTAGTGTTTCATGAAAATCAGATTATTCAGTGGATAAAAGGTAAAAACACTTGTTGAAGATTAGCTTTAAGGACGCTGTACTAAAAATGCGATCGAGTTTTATGCAGCAGTCGCTAAGGAATCTGGTTGTTTGTTAACAGGTATAAAATTTGTAATTATTGTGGGGTGGGCATCTTGCCCGCCCTTTTAAATAAAAATATTTACAGAATTATTGTAATGAATGAAATAACTTAAATCAAGCTGAATTCTGGTTCAAGACTTCTGAATTCTTCTTATACAGACAATTTTCGTTATGAACTGATGAAATAATGTACTTAGTAATGTATAATTAACCCCAACAGTTCACGGTGCTTGTCAAGTATTAAACTACTTGCTGGTACTGCCAAAGTATATTGTATGTCTACATCTGCAATCACCGTTACCGTCAAATTGTTCGCTGCTTATCAAGAAGCCTTTAAGGTTTCGGAACTGGTACTGGAATTTCCCGATAGTATGCCAGTCAAAGCAGTATGCGATCGCCTCATAACCGAACACCCTGAACTTTCTCAATGGCGAGACATCACCCGCTTCGGGATTAATTTAATATTTGTTGAACCAGATACCCTATTACAAGATGGGGATGAAGTCGTATTGATTCCACCAGTTAGCGGCGGCTAGGAAAATAATTAGGAGTAGAGACGTGATTAATCGCGTCTCTACAAAAGTTAGGAGTTACAGCAGATTGCAAGTAAGTGAGGTCAAAAATGCAGGACTCACGCCATCAGATATAAAGAGTTTCTACCTCCTGCTCCCTTTCCCCCTGCCCCTTTCCCCTCACCTACTATTCGACTCAGCAGTTACCTTAACTAAGTTATCTAACTCTTGTTGCATCTGACTAACAACTAATTCATAACATTCATTGACATAGTGGCGATCGCTAGCTGCTTCAGGGCCATAACGTTGAAATACAATCGGCGGACAAATCCGCGTGTACATCGGCACAGGTAATGGAATATTGGGCAATGGGCCAATTGCTAATCCCCAAGGCAATCCGAGATAGATCGGAAAAACTTCTGGATCAATCCCAAGCAGCCAAGGCATTCCCCATTCGTGGAGTTGCTGCACAATTTTGTAACCGTCAGCTAGTACAATCAGCGTATCGTGAGCGCCCCAGGAAATCACAGGTACAATCGGCACATTTTCCCGCAACGCTAACTTGATAAATCCTTGTCGCCCTGCAAAGTAGATTTTGTTACGTAAATAATGCGGTCGAAACACATCTTCGGCTCCACCTGGATAAACTAGCACACTAGCTCCAGAGTGCAAAGCAGTGTAAGCCATTTTTGGATGAGCTATGATTGCTCCAGCCTTGGCAGCTAGTTGCGCTAGTGGTTCGCTAACCTGCCAAGCCTTGGGATGCATCAAACCATAAACGGGTTGCTTTGCACCAAATCGTTTGAACCAGTCGTACATCACCATTCCCATATCGGGAGCTGCGAGTCCCCCATTATGCGAACCGACAAATAAGACTTTTTCTTGGGATGGAATATTGTCCCAGCCACTAGTTTGAACTTGAAAATAGTACTTATACAAAAAGCCCAACAAAGGCATCAGAGATTCTATGAACTTTGGATCTCGCTCATCCAAAGACCAACCGGGTTTTTTCTTTAAGAGATGTTGCTTTTTTGACATCGATACATTTTAACAAGATCGGAACTTCGGGGGATGCGGGAAGTCTTGAATTAAAACTAAGATTAACCGGACTTTCAAGCGCTGTATTGCTTTTGCTTGACTAGCCAAACAGAGAGCAAAGCGATCGCTATACCAACCAGAATAAAACAATAGATGTAGCCGAAGTTATCCACAATCCTACCAAATACTGCTGCGCCGATTCCCTGTCTAACAAAAAAGCTAAAGATAAACAGCGAAACGGCTGTACCTCCTGCTTCCGGTGCTAACCAGCCCACGCAATCCTCCTATTGTTTTATCAAACAGAATTTAGAATGAGCTAAGTAAGTTGGTGCGGAAAAACCCAAGTAGTTACGAAACATAAATAGGCTTAAAACCCTTACTAATGACCAATACTTCGGCTTACCTCGACTTCGCTCGGCACAAGTCGCTCAGTACAAGTGACAAAGGACAGCCTTAGCCAGTTAGCTTTAATTGCGCCAACCTACTTACACCCATTCTAAATTCTGGATTCTTCTTCAAGCCCAGAACGCTCAAGGTTGAATAGTCTTCGCCGACTGATTAAATAACATATCTCGTAACTTATCTGGATCGAGTGCTGGAGTTTTAAATGCTTCTGCTTTCTCGTAGGCGCGAATTGTTGCCGGACGAGCTTTAATTGTCTCAAACCAGCGCTTGAGATGAGCAAAATCCTCTAGATTTTGACTTTGGATCTCATGGGGCACAATCCAAGGATAAGCAGCAATATCAGCGATGGAATAATCGCCAGCCACAAATTCTCTGTCTGCTAGTTGCTTATTCAGCACTGCATATAAGCGTCCCGTCTCATTTACGTAGCGCTTAATGGCATATTCAATCTTTTCGGGAGCATAGCTGCTAAAGTGATGATTTTGTCCCGCCATTGGCCCCAGCCCGCCCATTTGCCAGAACAACCATTCTAAAACTTGAGTGCGTTGGCGTAAATCTTGCGGGATTAATTTCCCGGTTTTTTCTGCCAAATATAGCAAAATTGCCCCAGACTCAAATACCGAAATCGGCGCACCTCCATCTGCTGGTTCACGATCAACGATCGCAGGCATGCGATTATTGGGAGAAATCTTCAAAAATTCGGGTTTAAATTGATCTCCTGCCGCAATATTCACAGGAATTATGGTATATTGCAAGCCGACTTCTTCCAGGAAAATCGTAATTTTATGACCGTTTGGGGTTGTCCAATAATAAAGATCAATCATGGTTATTTGTCCTAAAATTGTGCGATTCTTTTTAAGTGAATGGTGCAGACATCTCTTTTTTTCGGATTTATCCCAAAATCTGAAAAAAGAGGGCAAAAACTGTGAAAAGTAAAAGAGATTGGGGATTGAGTAAGAAGTGAAAAATTATGTTCGTGTCTTTAACCCCTCCCCAATTTTGGAATGTATTCCCAGTCCCCAGTCCCTAGTCCCTAGTCCCTAGTTCCTAGTGTAGGAGCGGCGTTTCTCCTGCCACCAAACCGAAAGTTGGTGGCGGACTTCTTGCCGTGACCAGTTGAATTGTAACCCCACAACCTAGAATTTCAAATACTTAGAGAGTAACTTATGAGTGAACAAACAGTAAAAGTGATTGAAGGAAACTTATTGCCAAAAGGAGATTATGTTTCATCAGGATTTTCCACTATCCAGCCAGATTCATATTTTCCTAATATAATTTTAGGCAATAAATATGAATCTTTTTGGCTTTATTTGCGGCGGGATATTACTCATAACTGGTACGTGGATAAGCGACGGCAGAAGGTAGGATTTGTGAGCAGAGATGAAGCTCATATTCTATACAATACAGCCTTGAAATTTCAGGGGAAAAAAGCTTTAGAAATAGGTTGCTGGATGGGTTGGTCAGCTTGTCATCTGGCTTTAGGAGGAGTAGAGCTAGATGTAATTGATCCGATGCTATCTGAACAATTATTTCATGAAAGCGTCACAGAGTCACTAAAGTCGGCAGGCGTTAAGGAATCTGTGAATCTAATACCAGGATATAGCCCTGAAAAAGTAGAAGAGATAGCAAATAAATTTCAACATAAATGGTCATTGATATTTATAGATGGTAATCACGAAGCACCGGCTCCGCTCAATGATGCAATTATTTGCGAACAATTTGCAGAAGCAGATGCTTTAATTTTATTTCATGATTTGGCTTCTCCTGACGTAGGACAAGGCTTGGACTACTTCAAAGAGAAAGGATGGAACACAATGGTGTATCAAACTATGCAAATTATGGGAGTTGCATGGCGGGGAAATGTTGAGCCTGTAATACATCAGCCAGATCCTAAAATTAACTGGCGCTTACCTCCGCATTTACAAGGTTATTCTGTAAGTGGTTCAGTTGAAACTGCGACTGAAGATAAATTTGCAGAAATTCTCAGAGCAGTTCGGCCATATACTTTATTGAGTGAAGGAAAGTTATTCTCGCTTTATAGTCAGGCAAAACAAGTATATTGTTATCTTTTTTGGCTGCCAAAAATGTTACTACAAGCGATCGCTAGAATCAAACCTATCAAGGGCGACTAGGTTTATAGCGGTGATTTGGCGATCGCTGCCCAAACTCTATGGTGAACCTGAAGGATTGGTGTGGGATATTTTGCTTCGAGTAATGTTGCCAATTCTTGGTCAAATACTTCTACTTTTTCTGGTGTCAGGCTGGCTCCCACGCCAGCACTAGCCCGAATTCGTCCCCGCCAATCTTCGTGTGTATAAGATACAAATACATCGTAAGAAAATGTGCGGATTTCTCGGAATCCAACTTCGCCAATATCCTGTAACCACAAGGGATGCAAGCCATTACCGCCGGCCAGATTCCACGCGGGATTATGAGCCTTGATCAGTTGTTCTGTGGCTTCAACGACATTACCTTTTAAGGGTATCCAATCAAAATGTGCGATCGCAATTGAGCCATTTTTTCTCAATATCCGAGTAATTTCTTGGACAGCACGGGGACGCTCAAACCAATGCCAACATTGTCCAGCAGTGATTACATCGGCACTTGCATCTGGTAACTCGGTATTCTCGGCAGTTGCGACTCGATAATCGACTTTGATTTGGGCTGATTCGCTTAACTGTCTGGCTTGTTCTAAAAGTGATGCTGATGGATCTATGCCAATTACATAAGCACCCCTATCAGCAAAGCCCCGCGCTAGTGTTCCTGTACCTGTACCAAGGTCAACAATATTTTGCCCTGGTAAACCTATACCATATTCAGACAGTTTGTTAAATAATGAACTGGGAAAGCCAGCGCGGTGTTTTGCGTAATCAACAGCAGTTGCACCAAAATCAATTTTCATACCTGCAAAACCAATGTTGTAACAATAGTCTAGGCTAGAAGTTCTCTACCCAAGGACGTAGTTCTACTTCATAAGTCCAAGCACTGCGGGGTTGGCGTAAAATGCTGAGATAAGTTTGAGCGATAGCATCTGGGTCAAGAGTACTATCAGGATTATCTACTGGATCTGGGCGAACTGCTGAACGGATTGCCCCATCAATCACGAAATGTGCTACATGGATATTCTTTGGTGCTAATTCTCTAGCAATACTCTGAGCCAAACCGCGCAGTGCAAATTTACCCATCGCAAAGGGAGCAGAATTAGCATAACCCTTAATACTCGCCGAGGCTCCAGTAAAAAATATAGCACCACCGCCAAGTTTCAAAAACCTTTTGGTAGCAGCTTGAGCGACGAGAAAGCCACCATAAGCAGTTACATCTAGGGTTTTTGCTACCTCAGCAGGGTCTAGATCAATAAGAGGCCCCCGCACCCGAAAACTGGGATTGTAAACGACAACATTCGGGGAACCAATTTTATGATCAATATCAATAAATAATTGTTCTACTTCATCTGGCTTTGAAACATCAGCAGCGAAACTAACTGCGCCAACTTCACTAGTCAATTGAGTGAGTTTTTCAATTTGACGAGCCGCTAAAGCTATCGTGAATCCTTCTTTGGCAAATAGGCGGGCTAAAGAAGCACTCAGTCCACTACCTGCGCCGACAATTAAAGCTGTTGTTGCCATATTTTAAACCTGTAGTGCTTATTCTGTCTAGCTTAGAGCTTTTCTTAGTGCCATTCTGATTAAGACATTTCATTTATAGATTAAGAATTGAGCGTGACTGAAGATAGCTGTGAATTGCCCTTAGTGGGAGTTTGACCAATTTGCAGTACACCAACTGCGGCAATCAAACAGAGAATACCTGATAAAATAAACGCTTGTAAATAGCTACCCGTCCAAGTTCTCAACACTCCGGCTCCGAATGCTGCTGTGGCTGCACCAAGCTGGTGTCCTGCGACAATCCAACCGAACATCACGCCGACATTTTCTTTACCAAAGGCATTGGCAACAAGACGGACTGTCGGTGGTACGGTAGCAATCCAATCAAGTCCATAAAAGACGGCGAAAATGGAAAGTCCATAGAAGGAAAAATTGAAACTGAAGGGCAAGAAAATCAAAGACAAACCCCGCAGTCCGTAGTACCAGCACAATAAGTAGCGATTATTCCATCGGTCAGATAACCAACCGGACATAGTAGTACCAAAAAAATCGAATAGTCCCATGATTGCCAAAAGCCCCGCAGCCTTAACTTCCGGGATACCGTGGTCAATACAAGCAGGAATCAGATGAGTTCCAATTAACCCATTTGTGCTAGCGCCACAGATAAAAAAGCTACCAAATAACAGCCAGAAATCGCGCTTATGCATTCCCAACCAGAGAGCGTTGAGGGTAGAGGCGATGGAATTTGCTCTCGGCTGTGATATTTCTACAGTTTCGGTATTGTCGCCAAAGGGTCGCAAACCGACATCTGCCGGACGATCGCGCATAAAGGCTGCGATCGCTGGAATAATTAGAAGTGCTGCACCAGTAAGAGCTAAAGCCGCAGTTCGCCACCCAAAGCGATCGGCTATTGAGGCCAACATGGGCAAAAACACCAGTTGTCCTGTGGCTGTACTAGCGGTTAAGATGCCGAGAACTAAACCCCGCTTTTCAGAAAACCAGCGATTGACAACAATCGCCCCCAAAACCAGGGCGATAACTCCGCTACCAGAACCGACAACTACACCCCACAGCAAAACTAGCTGCCAAGATGCTGACATCAAAGTGGTTAAACCCACACCGAGAGCAATGATAGCAAGTGAAAATACCATCATCCGGCGAATGCCGATTCGCTCCATAAGCGTGGCGGCAAAAGGGCCAATCAGTCCGTAAAGTACTAAATTAATGGAGATTGCCAAAGATATAGTTGCTCTACTCCAGCCAAACTCCTGTTCGAGAGGCACTATAAAAACTCCCGGAGCAGAGCGAATTCCGGCTGCAACGAGCAAAGCTAGGAATGTTAAACCAGCAACGAGCCAGCCATAGTGAAACGAACGACGTGCTAGGAAGGAGGCTAGGGACATGATGAGTAGGGAGTGGTGGCAATAGGTTCAGGTTAAGCGATAAATTATCACAAAGACGCGATAAATCACCGTCTCTACAAAAGACTGATTATTGTAGAGACGGCGATTCATCGCGTCTCTTGTCTTAACCGAATAGTATTAGGAGTGGTGGAGCAGAGATCAATATCTATAATTTATCGAGTAGGTATAAATGGAACTCGTGAATGAATATTAAAGACTCATTCACGAGTCTTTGAACTTTGTCGATGAACCTCCGAGCTTCGTCGATGAGTTTTTGAACTCCATTAATGAGGCTCAGAACTCGACTCTTTTACCTCTTGCTTTATGCCCCATTTAAGAAAAGCTACCCTGCATAAGGATTGCCGATTCTATCCACAGAGACGTTATAAGAGAATGGCAAACGACCTGGATTTAAGCGTGGTTCGGCTGCATAGCCAACAGGAACAACAACAGCGATCGCTAAATCTGAATTATCCCCAGCACCAATCACTTGTTTTACTTTATCCTCAATCCAACCGTTCATAAAACAAGTGGATAATCCCAGACTTTCTGCTGCTAACACCAAATGAGTAGCGGCGATGATGGCATCTTTGATCGCATATTCGCGTCGCTTTTCGCCTAGTCCAGCTTGAAATTGTGGGACGGCGGTTTTAAAGTAATTTACTGTGCCTTCATTCCATGCTCCAGTTTCGAGTCCCTGCTCCATAATTGGGGTTAAGTTGTGTTCACCTGCGTTAGGATCGGCTGCAAACACAAAGGTTACAGGTGCTTGGATAATTTGCTGTTGATTCCACGAAGCTGCTGATAATGCCGCCTTTTGCGCCTCATCTTGCACAAGAATAATTTGCCAAGACTGGATATTATAGCTGCTGGGCGCTGCCACGGTCAATTCTACCAGTTGCTTTAGTAGTTCTGGGGTGATGGGGTCTGCTTTAAAAGTTTTGATTGAACGACGTTTAGCGATCGCACTTGGTACATCTAAAGGTTGAGTTTGGGTGATGGAACTCATGAGATTCTCCTGATAGTTGAGTTATGACCAAATAATTCGTAATTCCTAATTAGGATACAAATGATTCTATTTATTCATGAAACAAAAATAAAAATTATTCCTAATTTCAGAACAAACGAGTTTCATCAGACACGCATCAGCAAGAGTCATAATTACGAATTACGAATTACGAATTACGAATTATGCCTGAGCTACCGCCTCATTAGCAGCTGACCAAAATGGATAGTCTGTATATCCTTTTTCACTGCCACCATAAAAGGTTGCTTGATTTGGTTGATTTAGGGGTGCATTCAAAGCCAAGCGGCGGGGTAAATCGGGATTTGATATAAATAATGTGCCAAAGGCAACTAAATCTGCTGCTTTGTTTGCCAGGACAGCATCGCCTTTTTCACGGGTATAACCACCATTGACGATGAGTGTACCTGTAAAGCGATCGCGTATATGACTGGTGGGTACAATTATCCCACCATGTCTAATGTCTGCCTCTGTTGCCTCATAAATGTGCAGATATGCCAAATTAAACTGGTTCAACGCTTGAGCCGCATAACCGAATGTCTCCAAGGGATTGGAATCACCTATATCGTTAAAAGTCCCACTGGGAGAGAAACGTACCCCGACTCGGTTAGAATCCCACACACTAGTTACCGCCTCTGTCACTTCTAATAGTAGTCGAGCGCGATTCTCAATAGAACCCCCATATTTATCTGTACGTTGATTGGTGCGATCGCGGAGAAATTGATCTATTAAATAACCATTAGCTGAGTGAATTTCTACTCCATCAAACCCAGCCGCTAGAGCATTTGCCGCTCCCTGACGGTACTGTTCTACTATCTGCGGTATTTCTGAAGTTTCTAAAGCACGGGGAGTAACAAATGGTTTTGGCCCCTCATAAGTTGATGCTTCACCTTTAGGAGCAATGGCAGAAGGTGCTACAGGTAAAACTCCATTCGGTTGTAAGTCAGGATGGGAAATCCTGCCTACATGCCATAGTTGCAGAAAAATTCTACCTCCCTCCTGATGTACGGCATCAGTTACTAATTTCCATCCTTCCACCTGTTCTGACGAATGAATTCCTGGCGTAGCAGGATAGCCCTGTCCTTCAGGAGTTACCTGTGTTGCTTCCGCAATAATCAGTCCGGCGGAAGCACGTTGAGCGTAGTAGGTAGCATTCAGTTCGTATGGTACATTTCCCTCACTTGCCCGGTTTCGGGTTAAGGGTGCCATCACAATCCGGTTCGGGAGTTCCAAATTTCCTAATTGATAGGAAGAAAATAAGTTGATATCAGTAGTCATTGGTTATATCTCCAAATTATTTTAGTCATTAGTCATTTGTCCCTTATTCCCCAGTCCCACACCTAAACAATCGACCGAATAACACCACCATCTACCCGCAAAGCTGCACCATTAGTTGCTGATGCTACGGGACTAGAAAGATAAACTACGATCGCTGCTACTTCTTCATTAGTTGCAAAGCGTTTAATCAAGGAACTTGGACGCACATTTTGAAAAAACTCCGCCTCAACTCGATCGGGACTAATACCCCGTTCCTTGGCCAGATTTGTGATAAAGTCTTCAACTCCTTCTGAACGGGTTGGCCCTGGTAGGACGGAGTTTACTGTAACTCCAGTCCCAACTGTCATTTCTGCTAGACCTCTTGCAACAGCAAGCTGCGCTGTCTTAGTTGTGCCATAGTGAATCATTTCCACTGGGATTTGAATGGCAGATTCACTAGAGATAAAAATTATCCGTCCCCAGTTTTGCTCTAGCTGCTTTTGCAGATATTGCCGACTCAAACGAACTCCACTGAGAACGTTAACATTAAATATATTTAACCAGTCTTCATCTGTAATATCAAAAAAGGTTTTTGGCTCATAAATACCGACATTGTTTATGAGGATATCAACGTGAGGAACTTTTTGCAAAAGTTGCTCTACCCCTGATGCAGTACCTGTGTCAGCAACAACACCAGAAACTTTTGCTTCGGGTATACTTTGTTGAATTTTAGCGATCGCTTGGGCTACTCTTTCCTCAGATCGACCGTTAACAATCACTGATGCACCCTCTTGAGCTAATCCTTGAGCGATCGCTAAACCAATACCTGCGGTTGAGCCACTCACCAGCGCGGATTTACCATACAATTTCAAGTCCATTTAGCTCTTTCCCCGTTAGTTGAAACAGAATTCAGGAATTGGGAATGGGGCATGGAAAAGAGGCAGAGGGGCGGGGGGCAGGGGGAAAACTCATCTCGCTTGCTCCCTGCTCCCCATCTTCCTCATCTCCCTCATCTCGCTTGCTCCCTGCCCCCTGCCCCCTGCCTCCCACTCCCCACTCCCCACTCCCGTTTACTTAAATTAAAGATGCTGTGCTAAGGTCTTATTCAATGTGGTTTTTGGAACTGCCCCTACGACAGTATCAACCTGCCGACCTCCTTTAAAAACCATCAGCGTCGGAATGCTGCGAATTCCATAATGGCTGGCGACAGTCGGATTCTGATCTGTGTTCAGCTTCACAAATTTCACCTGTCCTTCGTATTCCGCAGCAACTTCATCGACTACTGGGCCCACCATCCGGCAAGGGCCGCACCACGGGGCCCAAAAGTCTACTAAGACCGGAATTTCACTTTCCAAGACTTCTTGCTTGAATGTGGCTTCTGTGACATTTGTAATGGATGACATAAATTGCCTTCCTAGTTAATTCTATAATTCGATAATATCGAATAATAAAAATATATGCCACTTGATGAGATAATGCAACTATGAGATTTCTTTATCATCCAGATAGAAAAAATATTTCTTTGCCGGGAGTGTTGTATGCATTGGGCGATCCAGTGCGGCTAGAGATTGTGCGGCTGCTGGCGACTGAGGGGGAACAATGCTGTGCCAAGTTTGATTTTGCGATCGCTAAGTCTACAATGTCCAATCATTTTAAGATTTTGCGGGAGTCTGGGATAGTCTTTACACGGAAAGAAGGGACACATCACATCAACATACTGCGGCGTGAAGATTTAGAGATGCTGTTTCCAGGGTTGCTGGATGCAGTCTTGAAAGCCGCTCAACCATTGCCTGTTGTTCCCGCCAGTACTAAACAAACAGCTTCAAGGATTTAGGGCATGGGTCGGCATGACCTCTTTAAGAATCTTCTTGTTTTTTAATTTGTGTTTCTAAATCAGCAAAGATATCATGTTGTTCTCGAAAAGCCCTTGGAGTGTGAGATAATCCTAAATCTGTAGAGAGTAAATCAATACCATCGATAATTTTGGGTATTTGAGCTTGATCGACTTGTAGACTGAGAAAGCATTTCTCTCTGTAATCTGGTCTTCCCTGAAATAGTGTGATCGCTCTTTTCAAAGGGCGCATAACCTGATATGCTTTTTCAGCCTTCTCAATTGATGCTTGAGGGATTGGCGATCGCAGCCTAAGAATTGCTAAATCAATTAAATCTCTTGCCTCAACGCTGTCATCTGCATAACGGTCAGAATTTGACAGCAGCTTGGAGGTAAAACAGTCATTGAAGCTTAAGCAGGGAACAAGTGACCACTTTGGATATCTTGGTGGGTCTAATTGAAAACGAGTTTCAGCAATAATTTCCGTTTTAATCGGCACATTATCTACAAAAACGATCATCCGAATTCCATATTGGTCAGTTGTGCTACGTCCAACTTGGATTTTACTTAAATCATGAAATAATGCTTCATGCCCACCATCAAATACCACTGTCCGCAGGTATTTGTAGCCTTCTGTACCGACAGATGCGATAAAGTCAACATCTTTACTCCAGCGATATTCTTCAAACTCAAATGCAAGAAGGGTTCCGCCACCGAAGTACTTGTACTGAGCGACTTGTGCCGAGCGAAGTCGAGGTAAGCCGAAGTAAGCAGAACCCTTCCTAAGTATGTCAGAATCTAAGCATTCAAGAACTGTGAGAATTTTATTATGGTGTTCAAATCTGGAGGTCATAAATAAACTTGCAACCAGGATCTATAGCGTCCGGCGAGTTCCTGAAGAAAATTGAGTTCTTCACCTTCAAGATTATTAAATAGGTTGCGATATTGCCAACCACGCTCGTAGCGACTCAGCATTTCTTCTGGAGTAAACCGATAGACATTGGCTGTCTGCCAACAAATTGATTCCAGAAAAGGCAGCTTTTTGGGGACAATAACAGGATTATTTGTTGATGTTGCGGTTGTCATGACTTTTTTAAATCAACCACTTTTGGCTTACTTTAATTTTAGCTTTATTACCTTATAACTTGACCACTTTTGAGAAGGACAAATCACTGATGAAATATAAAGCGGGCGACCCAAAAAAATCTACGTGCTGCTAAGTCTTGGGGTGTGATGCCCGTATCAAAGCAATGGCATCTGATGCAGAGGTAGGTTTGAAAGCTATAATTAGGATACAATATATATTCTTAAGAGTGCAAAATCGCAACAAAAGCACCAATGGCAGAATTCACCATTCAAATTCCCGATGAACTGGCTCAACGTTTAGAACCTCTGCAAAATCGCTTACCCGAATTGCTTTGGCGATTACTAGACGTTGTTAATCTACCAATAACTATTCAGCCAACAGTTAACCCTGAGAGTACAAATATTCCAGCAGTTTATCAAGAAGTTATTGATTTTTTAATTAAGGGGCCAAAACCAGAAGAAATTATTAATTTTAAAGTTTCATTTCAATCTCAAACCCGCCTACAAGAATTACTAGAAAAAAATCGCTCTGCAACACTCAATCAAATGGAATTAGCAGAATTAGATGTTTACGAGCAGCTAGAGCAGATGATGATTTTATTAAAAGCACGAGCTTATTCTGCAATCAGCTAACATGACTTCTAATTTGATTTCTGTGGAACTTCGTAGGTTAGTTATCCAGAGAGCTTCAGCACGCTGTGAATATTGCCAAATCCATCAAAACTTTTCTATTTATACCCATGAAGTAGACCATATTATTGCCGTTAAACATGGGGGTGAAACTACTGTTGAGAATTTGGCACTTTCATGTTTATCCTGTAACCGTCACAAAGGCTCTGATTTCGCTACTATAGACCAGCTTACTTAAGAAATTGTTCCATTGTTTAATCCCCGCCGTCTGGTTTGGGATGAACATTTTTATCTTGAAAATGCCAGGATAGAAGGAAAAACTCAGATTGGTCAAGGGACTGCAAGGTTACTTCAATTTAATGTTCCCAATCGGGTGCTTTCTCGACAAGTGTTGATCAGTCAAGGACAATACCCGTAGATATTAAGATCAAGTCGAATTTTGCTCCCAGAGCAATAGGGAATTTAGTAAACTTCAGAAATGTTAAGGGTTGGGATAAACTCTTCCTTTCCAAGCGCCGCCGCGCCCTTGCCAGTGACGGAGTGCTGAGTCTAAAGTCATCAGTGTATAGAGAAAAGCAATCGCAGGTAAGCTAAAAGCTAACCACGGAGAACATTTATAAAAGCGGATCGTCGGGTAGTAAGCAAAAGTCATCAATAGCCATCCTAATAAACCTGTAAGTGCGATCGCCCAATTGCCCCAAACTGCTCCTAGAATTACACACACAGGCGGAACTAGATAAATCAGAGGCATTCCTATTAAAGTGCCTAAGAGGAGTAATGGAGAATAATTGAGTTGAGTATAGGCAGTACGAGCAACCATATCCCAAATTGTCGCTAGCGAGTCATAAGGACGCAAACTCCGAGTCAAGCTACTCAATCCTAGCCAGATACGCCCTTGACTGGAAACATTGTTTATCCCCTTTTCCCTTTGTCCCCCACTCTTCTTAACAGCCCCAGCTAGGGCGCAATCGTCGATTAAAGCTTGGCGAATCACTTGAATGCCTCCGATTCGCTCTAAAGCTTCACGGGTGATTAGAATAGATCCCCCAGCTGCGGCGGCTGTGGGATTGTTTGGATCATTGACCCAGCGAAAAGGATAGAGTTTTTGGAAGAAAAACACGAAAGCCGGAATTAAAAGTTTTTCCCAAAAGCTCTCACACCTGAGTCGCACCATTACCGAAACCAGGTCTAAATCTTCTTGGACAGCTTTCGTAACGAGTCGCCGGAGATTACTAGGATCATGTTCGATATCTGCGTCGGTCAGAAAAAAATAATCAGGTGCGAATTTACTAGCACTCTTTATACCTTGCTCAACTGCCCAAAGTTTGCCCGACCAACCAGCAGGTAGTGAAACGCCAGAGATAATATGCATTTGCTGGGGTTTACCGACAGCGTGTGCAACTCCTTCGGCAAAATTTGCTGTACCGTCTGTACTGCGATCGTCTACTAAAAATACGTTGAAAGAACCAGGATAATCTTGAAGTAGGAGCGATCGCAAACTAGTTGATATTAATTCAGCTTCGTTACGCGCCGGAACCACCACACAAACCACAGGTAACGATTGTAGAGACGTTGTATACAACGTCTCTACCTCTAATTGCTGGTCTGTCCGCCAAAATTGTCCCCAAAAACATAGTAATCCCAACCAAATTGTCAAGGATAACAGCATCAATCCTAATACAATTACACCCATGACCTATTGCAAATTCTCAGTGACTCAGACACAATACTATGTCTACCAATAAAGGAAAAAAATTTTTCATCGGATTGCCGTATTCAATAGTGTTGGGTGTTGAGGTTAAATAGTATTTGATGCAAACACAAGACAGGGTAAAAGTCAATCAAGTCGCAACGGCGATCGCAGCTAGTCAACAATATTTGCTTTCGATTCAAAATCCCGCAGGTTATTGGTGGGCAGAGTTAGAATCTAATGTCACCATCACTGCTGAAGCCGTTCTTTTGCATAAGATTTGGGGAACAGACCAAACCAGACCTTTACACAAAGTTGAAGCATATCTGCGTCAAGAGCAACGACAGCATGGTGGCTGGGAGCTTTACTACGGTGATGGCGGAGAACTTAGCACTTCAGTTGAAGCCTACATGGCGCTAAGACTGCTAGGTGTACCAGCAAGCGATCCGGCGATGATTCGGGCGAAAGCTTTTATTCTCCAATGGGGTGGGATCAGCAAAACTCGAATTTTTACTAAGTTGCACCTAGCCTTAATTGGCTGCTACAACTGGCGCGGTATTCCCTCACTACCACCTTGGATAATGTTGTTGCCCAAAACTTTCCCAGTTAATATCTACGAGATGTCTAGCTGGGCACGTTCCAGTACAGTACCATTACTGATTGTATGCGATCGCAAACCTGTTTTTATCACCAACCCAACTATCAATCTAGATGAGCTATACGCTGAAGGTGTGGATCGAGTCCGGTGGGAATTACCCCAAAGTGGGGATTGGACAGATTTATTCCTCACCCTCGATCAAGGATTCAAGTGGGCAGAAAGCTTGAATTTAGTCCCCTTTCGTGAAGAAGGCATCAAAGCCGCCGAAAAATGGATTTTAGAACGGCAAGAAGCGACAGGCGATTGGGGCGGCATTATTCCGGCGATGTTGAATTCAATGCTAGCTTTGCGGTGTCTAGATTATGACCGAAGCGATCCGATTGTGGAGCGGGGTTTGCAAGCAATTGATAACTTTGTCATTGAAACAGAAAATAGTTATCGGGTACAGCCCTGTATTTCACCCGTGTGGGATACAGCTTGGGCAATACGTGCCTTAGTAGAATCTGGCTTTGCCCCAGATCATCCGGCTGTGGTGAAGGCTGGAGAATGGTTATTACAAAAACAAATTTTAGATTACGGAGATTGGGCTGTAAAAAATCGTCAGGGAAAACCAGGGGCTTGGGCTTTTGAGTTTGACAATCGCTTTTATCCCGATGTAGACGACTCGGCGGTGGTGGTGATGGCTTTACATTTGGTGAAACTCCCCAATGAAAAAATTAAGCAGGCTGCGATCGCACGGGCGTTAAACTGGATTGCATCTATGCAATGTAAACCAGGCGGTTGGGCTGCTTTTGATTTGGATAACGATCAAGATTGGCTTAACTCCATCCCCTATGGCGACTTGAAAGCGATGATTGATCCAAATACCGCAGATGTTACGGCTAGAGTCGTAGAAATGCTTGGTGCTTGTAATTTGGCAATTGATAGTGATAATTTAGAGCGATCGCTTACTTATCTTCTGCACGAACAAGAAACCGAAGGCTGTTGGTTTGGTCGTTGGGGTGTAAATTATATCTACGGCACCAGTGGCGTTTTGTCAGCCTTAGCATTGATTGATCCTCAAAAGCATAAACTCAGTATAGAATGGGGAGCAGCTTGGTTAGTAGGGTGTCAAAACTCAGATGGTGGTTGGGGTGAGACTTGCCGCAGCTATAATGACCCCAGTCTTAAAGGAAAAGGAAATAGTACTGCATCTCAAACCGCTTGGGCTTTAATTGGCCTCTTGGCAGCAGGTGAAGCAACTGGTAAATTAGCGCTTGAGGCTATTGAGCAAGGAATTGGCTATCTAGTTGCAACTCAACAACCCGATGGTACTTGGTTTGAGGCGGACTTTACAGGCACTGGATTCCCTTGTCATTTCTATCTTAAATATCATCTGTATCAACAATACTTTCCTTTAATGGCGTTAGGTCGCTATCAAGCAATGATGGATTCGATGAATCTCTCCCTGTCTTGAACCAAAGTTCAAAAAGAAGTAGGAGAGCAGGGTGGTTTCATACGAAAAAAGAAAAATACATAAACCACGTCTATCTTGAAACCTGTAGTTCAACTCTAATGAATAAGGATTTGCC